>NZ_JBITEU010000002.1:0-993624 GCF_044455475.1 Streptomyces sp. NPDC051218
AACGCCCGGTTACATTCCGAACCCGGAAGCTAAGCCTCACAGCGCCGATGGTACTGCAGGGGGGACCCTGTGGGAGAGTAGGACGCCGCCGAACTTCTTTTATAGCCGTGGTCCCTGGATTTATTGTCCAGGGACCACGGCTTTTTTGTTTTCCGGGTTCATTTTGTCCCTTGGTGTTCCGTCCCTCGGCCACCCCTCTGCACCGCCGGCTGACAACTGACGGTAAGGTCAGGGGGCATCATCGGCTCGTTTCCCACAGGAGGCCCCCGGGTGGAGGTCCAGGAGACTCGCGTCCAGACGGACCGGGTCCTCACCATCCCGAACATCCTCAGCATGGCGCGCCTCGTTGGCGTACCCCTCTTCCTGTGGTTGATCCTCAGGCCGGAGTTCGGCGGGCCCAAGAGTGATCACTGGGCGCTGCTGGTGCTGATGCTGAGCGGCATCAGTGACTATCTCGACGGCAAGCTGGCCCGCCGGTGGAATCAGATCAGCAACCTGGGGCGGCTGCTCGACCCGGCCGCTGACCGGCTCTACATTCTGTCGACACTGGTCGGGCTCACGTGGCGGGAGATTCTTCCGCTGTGGCTGACCGCGGTGCTGCTCCTGCGCGAGCTCGTCCTGCTGGTGATGGTCGGGATCCTCAGGCGGCACGGCTATCCGCCGCCCCAGGTGAACTTCCTGGGCAAGGCCGCCACCTTCAACCTGATGTACGCTTTTCCACTACTGCTCCTGAGCGACGGAAGTGGCTGGATCAGTACTCTCGCTGCTATTTTCGGATGGGCGTTCGCAGGATGGGGTACAAGTCTGTACTGGTGGGCAGGGATCCTCTACGTGGTCCAGGTTCGCCGACTTGTCCGTGCAGACGCCACGGCCGATTGAGCTTGCCGGTCCGGCAGCTGTAAGGCTTGCGGTCCCGTAAGTCGCATACACGGGCCTGTATTGGCGGGCTAAGTCGGCCAGATCGTCGCCTATCGAGGAGGACGCTTCCGACATGAAGGCCGTCGTAATGGCCGGAGGCGAAGGCACACGCCTTCGCCCTATGACCTCGAGCATGCCCAAGCCGCTCCTGCCTGTGGCCAACAGGCCCATCATGGAGCACGTGCTGCGGCTGCTGAAGAGGCATGGGCTCACCGAGACCGTAGTGACAGTCCAATTCCTGGCCTCTCTGGTCAAGAATTACTTCGGCGATGGTGAAGAGCTCGGGATGGAGCTCACCTATGCCAATGAGGAGAAGCCACTCGGCACTGCCGGGAGTGTGAAGAACGCCGAGGAAGCATTGAAGGACGATGCGTTCCTCGTGATCTCCGGTGATGCACTGACTGATTTCGATCTCACCGAGCTGATCAATTTTCATAAGGAGAAGGGCGCGCTGGTCACCGTCTGTCTGACGCGCGTCCCCAATCCGCTGGAATTCGGCATCACCATCGTGGACGAGGAAGGCAAGGTCGAGCGCTTCCTGGAGAAGCCGACCTGGGGGCAGGTCTTCTCGGACACGGTGAACACGGGTATCTATGTCATGGAGCCCGAGGTCTTCGACTACGTCGACGCCGATGTGTCGGTCGACTGGTCCGGCGACGTCTTCCCTCAGCTCATGAAGGAAGGCAAGCCCATCTACGGCTACATCGCCGAGGGCTACTGGGAGGACGTCGGCACGCACGAAAGCTACGTCAAGGCCCAGGCCGACGTGCTGGAACGCAAGGTCGACGTCGAGCTCGACGGCTTCGAGATCTCGCCGGGCGTGTGGGTTGCCGAAGGCGCCGAGGTGCACCCCGACGCCACACTGCGCGGGCCGCTCTACATCGGTGACTACGCCAAGGTCGAGGCGGGCGCCGAAATCCGCGAGCACACGGTGCTGGGATCGAACGTCGTGGTCAAGGCCGGGGCGTTCCTGCACAAGGCTGTCGTGCACGACAACGTCTACATCGGCCAGCACAGCAACCTGCGGGGCTGTGTTGTCGGGCGGAACACCGACATCATGCGGGCCTCCCGGATCGAGGACGGTGCCGTCATCGGCGACGAGTGCCTCGTCGGTGAGGAATCGATCATCCAGGGCAATGTCCGGGTCTACCCGTTCAAGACGATCGAGGCCGGCGCGTTCGTCAACACCTCCGTCATCTGGGAGTCCCGGGGCCAAGCCCATCTCTTCGGTGCGCGCGGCGTCTCCGGGATCCTGAACGTCGAGATCACGCCGGAGCTGGCGGTACGGCTCGCGGGGGCGTACGCGACGACCCTCAAGAAGGGCTCGACCGTCACCACGGCCCGTGATCACTCGCGAGGCGCGCGGGCGCTGAAGCGAGCGGTGATCTCGGCGCTGCAGGCCAGCGCCATCGACGTACGGGACCTGGAGAACGTACCGCTGCCAGTGGCGCGGCAGCAGACGGCTCGGGGCAGTGCCGGCGGGATCATGATCCGGACGACGCCAGGTGTGCCCGACTCCGTCGACATCATGTTCTTCGACGGGCGGGGAGCCGACCTTTCGCAGGGCAGTCAGCGGAAGCTGGACCGGATCTTCGCGCGCCAGGAGTACCGGCGGGCGTTCCCCGGGGAGATCGGAGACCTGCACTTTCCTTCCAGCGTCTTCGACTCCTACACCGGCTCGCTGCTGCGCAACATCGACACCACGGGTGTGGTCGAGTCGGATCTGAAGGTCGTCGTCGACGCCTCCAACGGAAGCGCCGGTCTTGTGCTGCCGAGCCTCCTGGGGCGGCTGGGCGTCGACGCGCTGACGATCAACCCTGGCCTCGACGAGTCGCGTCCCACCGAGACCCACGAAGAGCGCAGGGCGGGCCTCGTGCGGCTGGGCGAGATCGTGGCGTCGTCGCGTGCCGACTTCGGTGTGCGGTTCGACCCGGTGGGTGAGCGGCTTTCGCTCGTCGACGAGAAGGGGCGGATCATCGAGGACGACCGCGCGCTTCTTGTCATGCTCGACCTGGTCGCCGCGGAACGCCGCAGTGGTCGGGTCGCACTGCCGGTCACGACGACGCGCATCGGCGAGCAGGTGGCCGCGTACCACGGGACGCAGGTCGACTGGACGACGACGTCGCCCGACGATCTGACGCGCGTGGGGCGTGACGAGTCGACCATCTTCGGTGGAGATGGCCGGGCCGGGTTCATCATTCCCGAGTTCAGCAGCGTGTTCGACGGTACGGCCGCCTTTGTGCGGCTCATCGGTCTGGTGGCGCGTACGCAGCTCACGCTGAGCCAGATCGACGCGCGTATCCCGCGTGCCCATGTGCTGCGGCGGGACCTCGCGACGCCGTGGGCGGTCAAGGGGCTCGTGATGCGGACCGTGGTGGAGGCCGCGGGGGAGCGTTCGGTGGACACCACCGATGGTGTGCGGGTCGTGGAGTCCGACGGACGGTGGGTGCTGGTGCTGCCCGACCCCGCCGAGGCCGTCACTCATTTGTGGGCGGAAGGACCCGACGACGCTTCCGCCCAGGCGTTGCTCGACGAGTGGTCCGCGGTGGTGGACAGCGCCGGTCGCTGACCGGCGACATGGGCCGGACGGCACCCTTGAGAGGTGCCGTCCGGCACACCGGTGGGGCCATTCGGAGGTAAGGCCCGCGACGTGCGACGATGTGCGGCATGCCGCAGCAGCCCCCCGTTCGGAGCACACCCTCGCGCCCTCGGCGTCCGGACGCGTCCATGTCGCTGCTGACCACGGTCATGGACCACAGCCTGGACGAGGGCTACGCCGAGGCGGCGGCCCGCAAGAAGGCGAAGGGCGCAAGTGGAGTGCCGCGTCCGCTGCGGGCGAAGCTCGGTCTTGCCCTCGGACTTGTGCTCGCGGCCCTGGTGGTGACGGTGGGCGCCGCGCAGGCGCGGATAGCGGCTCCGGTCGTCGCCAAGGAGCGCACGGAGCTCATCGACCGGATCGAGTCGGCGACCTCGGACGCCGACGAGCTCGAAGAGGACGTCGAGACGCTCCGTGACGACGTGGGCGAACGGCAGCGTGAGGCGCTGAAGAAACACGGGGGCAGCCAGGCCGAGTTGGTGTCCCTGCTCTCCGGTGCCACCAAGGCCCATGGGCCCGGTGTGAAGCTGGTGGTGGACGACGCCAAGCAAGCCGATCAGGGCGGGGGAGGGCCGCGCGAGAGCGCGGGATTCTCCGACACCGGACGGGTGCGCGACCGCGACATGCAACGGGTCGTCAACGGCCTGTGGCAGTCCGGCGCCGAGGCCATCGCCATCAACGACCAGCGACTGACGGCACTGTCGGCGATCAGGGCCGCGGGTGACGCGATACTGGTCGACAACAAGCCGCTGGTGCCGCCGTATACGGTGCTTGCCGTGGGGGACGGACAGCGCTTGAGCACGAGATTCCAGAACAGTCGAGACGGTCAGTATCTGCATGCTCTGCAGGAGAACTTCGGCGTCAGGACCAGCATTTCCGTCCAGGATGATGTCCGACTGCCGGCAGCACCGAGTGTGACCGTACGTACAGCAGAGCCGAAGGCAGGAAAGGGCACATCGTGATCGCCGTACTGGGCCTCGTCGTGGGAGTCGTGGCCGGATTGTTGGTCCGGCCCGAGGTTCCGGCGGTGGTCGAGCCGTACCTTCCGATCGCCGTGGTGGCGGCACTCGACGCGGTGTTCGGAGGCCTGCGCGCGATGCTCGACGGCATCTTCGACGACAAGGTCTTCGTGGTGTCGTTCCTCTCGAACGTCGTCGTGGCCGCCCTGATCGTGTTCCTGGGCGACAAGTTGGGCGTGGGCGCCCAGCTCTCCACCGGTGTGGTGGTGGTCCTCGGCATCCGGATCTTCTCGAACGCCGCCGCCATCCGCCGACACATCTTCAGGGCGTGACGCGGATGGGTACGGAAGAGACGCGCGGAGGCGAGAACCGGAGCGGGGAACTGCCCGCGGAGGTCCGGAGCGTGCCCGCGGAACCAGCGGAACCCGGGGGGCCGGGGGAGAACGCGGCGCCCGAGCAGGCCGAGCGGCAGGACGAGCAGCAAGACGAGCAGGCGTCGCACAGCGGTCGTCAGCGGCTGCGGGAGGGGCTGTGGCCGCCTCGCGTCACGCGTCCTCAACTCATCGTGGCCCTGCTGCTGTTCGTGCTGGGGCTCGGTCTCGCCATCCAGGTGCGCTCCAACAACGACAGCAGCGCGCTCCGCGGCGCACGTCAGGAAGATCTCGTACGCATCCTCGATGAACTGGATGACCGTACACAGCGTCTGGAAGGTGAGAAGCAGCGTCTCGAGGACCAGCGCACCGGGTTGGAGAACAGCTCGGACCAGGCCGAGGAGGCTCGCAAGCAGACTGTCGAGAAGGAGCGTCAACTCGGCATTCTCGCGGGCACCGTGGCGGCGCAGGGTCCTGGAATCACGCTGACCATCGATGACAAGAAGGGGTCGGTCGAGGCGGACATGCTGCTCGACGCCATTCAGGAGCTGCGTGCCGCGGGGGCCGAGGCGATCCAGATCAATGATGTACGCGTGGTGGCCAGCACCTATCTGTCGGATACGGACAGTGGTGGTGTCCGGGTGGACGGCCGCACGGTCGGCAAGCCCTACCGGTTCAAGGTCATCGGCAAGCCGCAGGACCTCGAGCCGGCGCTGAACATCCCAGGTGGAGTGGTGCAGACTCTGGAGAAGGAGCAGGCCACCGTCACCGTGTCGCGAGCGGAGAAGATCGTGGTGGACGCCTTGCGAGCGGCGAAGCGGCCTGACTACGCTCGGTCGTCGTCCCAGTGAGGCGGGGGCGCATGGGGGCCGCCGGTCGAGGGCAAGAGGTTGCGGGGGGTCGGCGCACCGTAAGCGTGGTGCGTGGTGGAAACTGTTTGGCGGTTGCGGACGTTGTGAGGATGTCTGTGCTGCCGATGTACGCCGGTGTGTGCAATCAGGGTTCGTCCTGCCCCACGGGCGGGTCTGTTTCGGTCAAGGGGAATCGCCCGTGAAGTTGTTTGCGAAGTTGTTCGGCAAGAGCGCACGTGAGGACAGTGGCAATCCCGCCACCGCCCGGCACCGTGCCCCGCGCCATGGAGATGCCGAGGACCAGGGCGCCGAGCGCCCGATGTTCCGTGACCAGGTCGGTGGGCCAGGCGGTGACATTTCGGGCGCGCAGGGCGCGTCGTCTGTTGACCCTGCCGGTCCGGGCCGCATAGGTTTCGGAGAACCGTCAACCTCAAGTACGGGTGGAGGGTTTACCCCCGATCCGTACGCATCGAATGCCCCCGCGGGGCAGCCGCGGCAGGAGGATCCGTCCATGGCCCTGGTGTGTACGAGGTGCGGGAACCGCAACGCCGAGGCGAGCCGGTTCTGCTCCAACTGCGGCGCGCCGCTGCGGGCCGGGGCCGCGCCGGAGCGTCCGTCCGAGACGACCTCGACGATCTCCATCTCCGGCCTCGAGGCCTACGACGCGGAGGTGACGGGGCAGACCGCCTCGCCCGCCCTCTCGCCGGAGGCCCAGGCCGCCGTTGACGCACTGCCGCTCGGCTCCGCGCTCCTCGTGGTGCGCCGTGGGCCGAACTCGGGCAGCCGCTTCCTCCTGGACGGCGAGCTGACCACGGCGGGGCGCCACCCGCAGAGCGACATCTTCCTGGACGACGTGACCGTCTCGCGCCGCCACGTGGAGTTCCGTCGCCTCGGGGACGGGTCCTTCACCGTCGCCGATGTGGGCAGCCTCAACGGCACGTACGTCAATCGGGAGCGCATCGACTCGGTCGCGCTGTCGAACGGCGACGAGGTGCAGATCGGCAAGTACCGCCTGGTCTTCTACGCGAGCCAGCGGGGCATCGGTATCTGATCCGGCAGGGAAGGTCCATGCTTCAAACACCGAGGGGCGGTGCCGGCAACGGCACCGCCGCCGAGGACCGTCGGCTGATGAGCATCGGCGCGGTGCTGAACGCGCTGCGTGACGAGTTTCCCGAGGTCACGATCTCCAAGATCCGTTTCCTGGAGTCGGAAGGGCTCATCGAGCCGGAGCGCACTCCCTCGGGCTATCGGAAGTTCAGCCCGGAGGACGTCGAGCGGCTCGGTCACGTCCTGAGGATGCAGCGGGACCACTACCTGCCGCTCAAGGTGATCCGGGAGCACCTGGACGCCCTGGAGCGCGGCGAGGGGGTCTCCACGCCCACCCTGGGGCAGCCGCGCGAGCCCGGTGACGCCTGGGGCGCGAGCGACGCCGGGGAGCCCACTGCCGCCCGTGTGGGCCGTGCGGAGCTGCTCGCCGCCGCCGAGATCGACGCGGAGCAGCTCGCCGACTGGGAGACGTACGGGCTCATCGTGCCCCTGCCCGAGGGGGGTTACGACGCGGAGGCCGTGACGGTCGCCGCGCTCGTCGTGGAACTTGGGCGATTCGGTATCGAACCCAGGCATCTGCGCGCCATGAAGTCGGCGGCCGAACGGGAGGCCGGCCTGGTCGACCAGGTCGTCGCGCCGCTGCGCCGGCACCGTAATCCGCAGACCAGAGCCCATGCGGAAGCCCGTACGAAGGAACTGGCCGGGCTGACCGGAAAGCTGCATTCTGCACTGGTGCAGACGGCGCTCGGGGTCCGGTTGCCCTGACTCGGAGGGTGCCCGACTACCCAAACCGGCCGGGCACGTCCTAGGGTTGCTGTGTGAACGAGCTCGACGTCGTAGGTGTCCGGGTGGAAATGCCCTCCAACCAACCGATCGTGCTCCTGCGTGAAGTGGGAGGCGATCGTTACCTCCCCATCTGGATCGGACCAGGTGAGGCGACCGCGATCGCCTTCGCACAGCAGGGGATGGCGCCCGCGCGGCCGCTGACCCACGACCTGTTCAAGGACGTGCTGGAGGCGGTGGGTCAGGAGCTCACCGAGGTGCGCATCACGGACCTCCGAGAAGGGGTCTTCTACGCGGAGCTGGTCTTCGCCAGTGGAGTCGAGGTGAGCGCGCGGCCGTCCGACGCCATAGCGCTCGCGCTGCGCACCGGAACGCCGATCTACGGCAGCGACGGTGTACTCGACGACGCGGGCATCGCCATTCCGGACGAGCAGGAGGACGAGGTGGAGAAGTTCCGCGAGTTCCTCGACCAGATCTCGCCCGAGGACTTCGGTACCAACAGCCAGTAGGCCGTCGCTTCCCGAGGGGCCTGCCGACCATTCGGCTAGCCTTTCCCGGCGATGCGGAACGGCAAACCACTCTTAGGGTGATTATCACTCGGCGTGCCGAGTGTGGCGATCGTTGACGAGCCCCTGGCGACTGCCTACCGTCGTGAAGGCAGGTCAAGGACGGAGGTCGGCGTGAGAAGCAGCGGCGACGGTACGGCGATGGGTGGGCCGTATCCGATGCACAGCAGCACGGCCGGTCACTCTCCCGTGAGGCCGATGGTGGTGCAGGAGAGCGTTCAGGGGAGCGGGGACGCCACGTCCGGACAGTCCGAACAGGAACAGATCGGGTACCGCGGGCCGACCGCGTGCGCGGCAGCCGGCATCACGTATCGACAGCTCGACTACTGGGCCCGTACGGGGCTCGTCGAGCCCAGTGTGCGGGCCGCGGGCGGATCGGGGACCCAGCGGCTCTACAGCTTCCGGGACGTCGTCGTCCTGAAGATCGTGAAGCGCTTCCTCGACACCGGCGTCTCTTTGCAGAACATCCGGACCACCGTCCAGCATCTGCGTGACCGCGGTTTCCGTGACCTGGAGCGGATGACGCTCATGAGCGACGGCGCGACGGTCTACGAGTGCACGTCGCCCGATGAGGTCCACGACCTGCTCCAGGGCGGCCAGGGGGTCTTCGGGATCGCCGTGGGTGTCGTATGGCGGGATGTGGACGCGGCACTCTCGCAGCTGCACGGGGAGCGGATCGACACCGGGGAGACGCTGGTGCGGCAGAACCCCTCCGACGAGCTCGCCAGGCGGCGCAACAGAGCCGTCTGAGCGGGCCGGGCACCGGGAGGTGCGGGGTCGTTGCCGGGGCATTGTCAGTGGCGTAGGGCAGCATCAGAGGTGTGAGAACCGCGCCCACGATTCTGCATCTCGACATGGATGCCTTCTACGCGTCTGCCGAGCAGGCCGCGAAGCCGAGTCTGCGTGGGAAAGCCGTGGTCGTGGGTGGGCTCGGGCCGCGCGGTGTGGTGGCGACGGCGTCGTACGAAGCGCGGAAGTTCGGGGTGCACTCGGCGATGCCCATGGGGCAGGCGCGGCGCCTGGCGCCCAATGCCGCCTATCTGGTGCCACGCTTCGGGCTCTACCGCGAGATCAGCGACCAGGTGATGGCGCTGCTGCGGCAGCTCTCGCCCCTGGTGGAGCCGCTCAGCCTGGATGAGGCCTTCGTCGATCTCGATGCGGGCGGGGTGGCCGACGACCAGGCGTCCGCGCTGGCCGTGGGCGAGCGGCTGCGGGCGGACATCAAGGCGGTGACGGGGCTCGCGGGGTCGGTCGGGCTCGCCGCGTCCAAGATGCTGGCCAAGATCGCCTCGGAGGAGGCCAAGCCGGACGGATTGCGCCTGATAGTGCCGGGGACCGAGCGGGAGTTGCTCGGGCCGATGCCGGTCCGGACCCTGCCCGGTGTCGGCCCGGCCACCGGGGACCATCTGCGGCGGGGCGGGATCACGACCGTGGGGGAGATCGCGGAGGCCGGCGAGGACGAGCTCGTACGGCTCCTCGGGAAGTCGCACGGGAGCGCGCTGTACGCGATGGCGCTCGCGCGCGACGAGCGGCCCGTGGTGGCGGAGCGGGAATCCAAGTCGGTCAGCGTCGAGGACACGTACGACGTGGACATCCATGACCGGGTACGGGTCAGGGGCGAGGTCGCTCGGCTCGCCGACCGGTGTGTGGAGCGGCTGCGGGCCGCGGGGCACTCGGGGCGGACCATCGTCCTGAAGGTGCGGCGATTCGACTTCTCGACGCTGACGCGCTCCGAGACGCTGCGTGGGCCCACGGACGACCCCGGGGTGGTGCGGGAGGCCGCCGCGCGGCTCCTGGAGGCCGTGGACACCACCGGAGGCGTGAGGCTGCTCGGGGTGGGGGTCACGGGGCTCGCGGACTACACGCAGGAGGACCTGTTCGCGCAGGCGCAGGCGCAGGCCGAGGCCGAAGCCGTCCAGGCGCAGGAGACGCAGCGGGAGGCGGAGGAGGAGCGGGCCGGGGAGGCAGCGGCGGAGCCCATGGGGGAGACGGCGGCGGAGCCTGTTGTTCCGGTCGAGCGCCGGTGGGCCGCCGGGCTCGATGTGCGGCACGCCGAGTACGGGCACGGGTGGGTGCAGGGCAGTGGCCTGGGGCGGGTCACGGTGCGCTTCGAGACGCCGGAGTCGTCGGTGCCGGGGCGGGTGCGGACCTTCCGTACGGATGATCCGGCCTTGGAACCCGCGGAGCCCCTGCCCCTGGTGGCGTCTCCTGAGGAGCTGGAGCGGCGGTGATCCCGACCGGTCAGGAGTCTCCCTTGCCCGCGATCTTGCCGAAGTCCTGGTCCGGCGGCTGAGCTGTCTCGGGAGGCGTGATGTCCAGGCCGTAGTGGTGGTAGAGCTGCAGTTCCTGCTCGGGGGAGAGGTGGCGGCCGACGCCGAAGTCCGGGGCGTCCTTGATCAGGGAGCGCTCGAAGGGGATGCGCAGGGTGCCGTCGTCCCTGAGTTCGCTGGGCTCCAGGGGGACGAACGTGTCCCGGCTGAACAGACCCGTGCGTATCGCCGCCCACTCGGGGGCGCCGGTGGCGTCGTCGAGATAGACCTCGTCGATCGTGCCGATCTTGGCCCCGTTCCGGTCGAACGCCTTCCGGCCGATCAGATTGCGCGGATCGATATCGGTCTGCACGGGCCCTCCAACTGGTCGAGGCGTGTCGAAGTTGGGCGTAACTCATCCTCGTTCGTTCGTAATCACTACGAAAGAGCACTTCGGGGCAGGCGGCCACTCGAGGGATCGGCCGTGGCCCTCGCTGGTAGGCTGGCGCTTGGCTGCCGACCCCGTGCGGGAGAGCTCTCCGGTCGAGACACCGGAGGCGCCGAAGGAGCAACTCCTCCCCGGAATCTCTCAGGCCCCTGTACCGCACGGACGAGGTCACTCTGGAAAGTAGGGCGGGCGTCGGGCGGGCACGTTCGAATCCCTTCCTCACCGACGGTGAAAGCCGGTGCGACGCCTCTCACGGGGCACGGACCGGTGAAACTCTCAGGTTGAGATGACAGAGGGGGAGGCCGTCCGGGTACCCGTGCCGTGGTGCCCCTCGCAGGTCGCGTCAGACCAGGAGGCCTCCGCAATGACCGCCACTCCTCGCATCCCGCTCTCCCAGCTCGAACAGGGCATTCCCTTCGAGCAGCGGCACATCGGTCCCGACGTGGAAGCACGGGCCAAGATGCTCGCGCAGGTCGGATACGGCTCGCTCGACGAGCTGACCGCCGCCGCCGTGCCGGATGTGATCAAGAACGCCGAGGCGCTGAACCTGCCCGGGGCGCGTACCGAGGCCGAGGTCCTCGCCGAGCTCAAGTCCCTCGCGGACCGTAACCAAGTCCTTGATTCCATGATCGGGCTCGGTTACTACGGGACCTTCACGCCGCCCGTGATTCTGCGGAACGTCATGGAGAACCCGGCGTGGTACACCGCTTACACGCCGTACCAGCCGGAGATCTCCCAGGGCCGCCTGGAGGCGCTGCTCAACTTCCAGACCGTCGTCGCCGAGCTCACGGGGCTGCCGACCTCCGGCGCCTCGCTGCTCGACGAGGGGACCGCGGCCGCCGAGGCCATGGCCCTTTCGCGGCGCATGGGCAAGGTCAAGGACGGTGTCTTCCTGGTCGACGCGGACGCGCTGCCGCAGACCATCGCCGTCATCCAGACCCGCGCCGAGCCGACCGGTGTCGAGGTCGTCGTCGCCGATCTGAGTGAGGGCATCCCCGCCGAGGTCGCCGAGCGCGGTGTCGTCGGCGTGCTGATCCAGTACCCCGGTGCCTCCGGCGCCGTACGCGAGATAAAGCCCCTCATCGAGCAGGCGCACGAGCTCGGTGCCGTCGTCTCCGTCGCCGCCGACCTGCTGGCCCTGACGCTGCTCACCTCGCCCGGCGAGCTCGGCGCCGACATCGCCGTCGGCACCACTCAGCGCTTCGGTGTCCCGATGGGCTTCGGCGGTCCGCACGCCGGTTACATGGCGGTGCGCGAGAAGTTCGCGCGCAGCCTGCCCGGGCGGCTCGTCGGAGTCTCCGTGGACGCGGACGGCAACAAGGCCTACCGGCTCGCGCTGCAGACCCGTGAGCAGCACATCCGCCGCGAGAAGGCCACCAGCAACATCTGCACCGCTCAGGTGCTGCTCGCCGTGATGGCCGGAATGTACGCGGTCTACCACGGGCCCGAGGGCCTCAAGGCCATCGCGCGGCGAACGCACCGCTACGCGACCGTGCTCGCCGCGGGGCTCACCGCGGGCGGCGTCGAGGTCGTGCACGGCGCGTACTTCGACACCCTGACCGTGCGGGTGCCCGGCAAGGCCGAGCAGCTCGTCGCCGCGGCCCGCGAGGGTGGCGTCAACATCCACCAGATCGACGCCGACCACGTCTCGCTCGCCTGCGACGAGACCACCACGCGCAAGCAACTGACCGCGATCTGGACCGCGTTCGGGGTCGAGGCCGACATCGAGACGCTCGACGCCGAGACCGAGGACACGCTTCCCGCGGGCCTGCTGCGTGCGGACGAGTACCTCACGCACCCGGTCTTCCACCAGTACCGCTCCGAGACCTCGATGTTGCGCTACCTGCGCAAGCTGGCCGACCGTGACTACGCGCTCGACCGTGGCATGATCCCGCTGGGCTCCTGCACCATGAAGCTCAACGCGACCACGGAGATGGAGCCGGTCACCTGGCCCGAGTTCGGGCAGCTGCACCCCTTCGCGCCCGCCCAGCAGGCGCAGGGCTATCTGACGCTCATCCGTGAGCTGGAGGAGCGGCTCGCCGAGGTCACCGGCTACGACAAGGTCTCCCTGCAGCCCAACGCCGGTTCGCAGGGCGAGCTCGCCGGACTGCTCGCCGTGCGCGGCTACCACCGCGCCAACGGCGACGAGCAGCGCACCGTCTGCCTGATCCCGTCCTCCGCGCACGGCACCAACGCGGCGAGCGCCGTGATGGCCGGCATGAAGGTCGTCGTCGTGAAGACCGCCGACGACGGCGAGATCGACGTCGACGACCTGCGCGCCAAGATCGAGAAGCACCGCGACGAGCTGTCCGTGCTGATGATCACCTACCCGTCCACGCACGGTGTCTTCGAGGAGCACGTCGCCGACATCTGCGCCCAGGTGCACGAGGCGGGCGGCCAGGTCTACGTCGACGGGGCGAACCTCAACGCCTTGGTGGGCCTCGCCCAGCCCGGCAAGTTCGGCGGCGACGTCTCGCACCTGAACCTGCACAAGACGTTCTGCATCCCGCACGGCGGCGGTGGCCCCGGCGTCGGCCCGGTCGGTGTGCGTGAGCACCTCGCGCCGTACCTGCCCAACCACCCGCTGCAGCCCGCCGCGGGACCCGAGACGGGCGTCGGTCCGATCTCCGCCGCGCCGTGGGGCTCGGCCGGAATCCTGCCGATCTCCTGGGCGTACGTACGCCTCATGGGCGGCGAGGGCCTCAAGCGCGCCACGCAGGTCGCCGTGCTCTCCGCGAACTACATCGCCAAGCGCCTCGAGCCGCACTACCCGGTGCTCTACACCGGCCCCGGTGGCCTCGTGGCGCACGAGTGCATCATCGATCTGCGCCCGCTCAGCAAGGCGACCGGCGTCAGCGTCGACGACATCGCCAAGCGGCTCATCGACTACGGCTTCCACGCGCCGACCATGTCGTTCCCGGTCGCGGGGACGCTGATGATCGAGCCGACCGAGAGCGAGGACCTGGTCGAGATCGACCGGTTCTGCGAGGCGATGATCAGCATTCGCGCGGAGATCGAGAAGGTGGGCGGCGACTGGCCCGCCGACGACAACCCGCTGCGCAACGCCCCGCACACCGCCGCCGCGCTCGGCGGTGAGTGGGAGCACGCGTACAGCCGTGAGGAAGCCGTCTTCCCGGCGGGTGTGGTGGCCGCGGACAAGTACTGGCCGCCGGTGCGCCGCATCGACCAGGCGTACGGCGACCGGAACCTCGTCTGCTCCTGCCCGCCGCTGGATGCGTACGAGGACTGATATCGGGGCCCTGAACATGCGTGGGGGCCGGTCCGGAGTTGTGTCTCTCCGGGTCGGCCCCTTTGTTGTCCGTGCCGTGCTGCCGTCGGTCAGGCGGCAGTCATGATCTTGTCGGTCCCCAGCGGTCGATGCGGGGCGATGATCTGGCCGTCCGGCAGCAGTTCACCGGTGTCCTCGAAGAGAAGGACGCCGTTGCACAGCAGGCTCCAGCCCTGCTCCGGGTGGCTCG
This sequence comes from Streptomyces sp. NPDC051218, assembly GCF_044455475.1. Classification (NCBI taxonomy): domain Bacteria; kingdom Bacillati; phylum Actinomycetota; class Actinomycetes; order Kitasatosporales; family Streptomycetaceae; genus Streptomyces; species Streptomyces sp. NPDC051218. The sequence continues at coordinate 14,268 of NZ_JBITEU010000002.1, forward strand.
CCATGAGGAGCGCGGCTTCCCGGTCGGCGGAGTCGGCTGTCGGGCACGGTGGTTGGTGCTGGCACATGGAAGGGTTCTTTCGCTGCGGTGTGATGGCTGTGACGTCTGCCTTGCGGCTCGATGCGGTGTTCATGGCCGCCCCCCGTTTAGTCGGTCGGTCCCAGTGTTGCCCTACGGGCGTCAATCCGCAGGGATTTAGCGGCAGCGCTCCTTACTGCTTAATGACGTATCACCCGCCCGGACGGTTCAGCCCAACTGCACTGTCCCTTCGGGTGGTTCGGTGTGGTCATACCGGGCTAGTCCGTATGGGCGCAGGACGCGCCGGGCCCCGCGGCCAGGGCGGCGGCGGGGCACGGGAACGTACGGCGAGGTCAGGCGGGTGAGCCGAGCAGCGGTGCCGGGGTCATGCGATGCGTGAGGACCTTGAGGAGCTCCGCGGCGCGGTGCGGGCGGTGAGCGGCGATGCCCGGGGGCGCGGGTGCAAGGGGCACGAGGATGTCGGTGGGCGCGAGATGGCCGCTCGCGCCGTCCGCGGTGCAGTCACCGTGCAGCCAGAGTGTCAGCATGTAAAGCTCGGGTACGGACAACAGTCGTGGCTGGTACGGCATGGGCATCGCTTCGGCATGACGGAGGGCGCGCTCGGTGGACGCTATGTACGGACCTTCGAAGAAGTGCGAGAAGGTCCACCCGTCAGGGGTCAGCATCGTCTCCGCCGCGGCGACGGCTCGCTCACCGGAGCGGATCAAGAAGCGCCACCCCGTGAGCCGGGTGGGCGAGGCGTCCGTCGGGTTGATCCGGTCAAGTACGTGCACCGGCAAAGGGAGTTCGGGACTCGTGGGCCCCTGCACGGCGCGCAGGGACGGGGTGCGGGCTTCGCGTACGGCCGTGGGTGAACCGAGTGCCGCGAGGACGCTGCGCAGGGCGGGCGCGGGAGCCGGGGGGACTTGCAGCGGCATGATGAGTCGCCTCTCTCATTCGACAGGCACGGTGGAACGAGGACAGGTGCGGACGTCGCTGTCTGCTCCGAAGACAGAGGGGCGGGGGCAGGGGACCGCGAGCGCCAACTCTCTGCCTCGTTCGCGGAGTTTATACGACACGTGTTCAGGCAGTGTTTCGTCTAACCGCACCCGATATTGCCTGCAAGGCGTTATTCGGTCGCCATTTTGCGGGCTTTAACCCGATTCATGACGAGGCCCGGACGTGTGACCTCGGCTCTCTTCGCAGGAGCGGACGGCCGATTCCCATCGGTGTTTTTCACCAGGCTCCGAGGCGATGATTCCCGGGCGCATCTCATGCCTGGTGAATGTGCCGCGCGTACATGGCGTAGAGCGTACTGGGCCGGTGGCATGTGCGGGGCGTTATCGATCACATTGCAGGGCATCATCCACCGAGACACAGCGGCCGGATCATTGGCTGCCCATCCGAGGAGGGGACGCTTCGATGGGGGAGAAGGTCGTAGCAGGATCGTTCGATCTGGCCGACCGGAACCGGTACCGGGCCAAGCTCAAGGAGTGTCTGGCGGGGCTGCGGAGACTGTTGGACGAGGAGCGGTTCGACCGGCCCAAGAACCTCATGGGTGTGGAGATCGAGCTGAATCTCGCGGGGCCGGACGGCATGCCGAGAATGCTGAACGGGGAAGTTCTCGCACGGATCGCGAGCCGGGACTTCCAGACAGAACTCGGAATGTTCAATCTTGAAGTCAATATCGCACCGCACCGATTGGGCGGACGCGTTCTGGACCGACTCGCCGAGGAGCTGCGCACCGGCCTCGCCTATGCCCACCGGAAAGCGAACGAGGTGAACGCCGGCATCGTGATGATCGGCATTCTGCCGACACTCGCACACCACGACCTGGTCTCCGGAAACCTCTCCGACGTCGACCGCTACGCACTGCTCAACGACCAGATCGTGGCCGCGCGCGGCGAGGAGTTCGTCCTGGACATCCAGGGCGTGGAGCGGCTCACCTGCACGTCCGCGTCGATCGCGCCCGAAGCGGCGTGCACGTCCGTGCAGTTGCACCTCCAGGTCACGCCGGGCAGGTTCGCCGACGTGTGGAACGCCGCGCAGGCCGTCGCCGCGGCGCAGGTCGCCGTCGGCGCCAACGCGCCGTTCCTGTTCGGGCGTGAGCTGTGGCGCGAGTCGCGCCCACCGCTGTTCCTGCAGTCCACCGACACCCGGCCGCCCGAACTCAAGGCCCAGGGCGTACGGCCACGGACATGGTTCGGCGAGCGCTGGATCAGCGACGCGTACGAGCTCTTCGAGGAGAACCTGCGCTACTTCCCCGCGCTGCTCCCCCTCATGGACGACGAGGAACCGCTGGAGGTGCTCGACGCCGGACGTGTGCCGCAACTGGGCGAACTCGTCCTGCACAACGGCACCGTGTACCGCTGGAACCGCCCCGTGTACGGCATCGCGGGCGGCGTACCGCACCTGCGGGTGGAGAACCGCGTCCTGCCCGCGGGCCCCACCGTCACCGACGTCATCGCCAACGCCGCCTTCTACTACGGCGTCGTACGCGCCCTCGCCGAGGAGCCGCGGCCCGTGTGGACCCGGCTGCCCTTCGAGGCCGCGGCCGCCAACTTCGACACCGCGTGCCGCGACGGCATCGAGGCCCGTCTGCAGTGGCCGCGGCGCGGTCGCTCCGGCGGGATCGTGGAGGTGCCGGCGGTCGCTCTCGTACGCGACGAGCTGTTGCCGCTGGCCGCGGCCGGGCTCGACGCGTGGGGTGTCGAGTCCGCCGACCGCGACTTCTACCTCGGCGTCATCGAGGAGCGGTGCAGGCGCCGGGTGAACGGGGCGTCCTGGCAGGCGGCGACGTACCACCAGGCCCTGGAGACCGGCCTCGAGCGCGATGCCGCGCTCGCCGCGACGACACGGCGCTACGCCGAGCTGATGCACGCGGGGGACCCGGTGCACACCTGGCCGGTGGGGCTGCCCGAGCCCGCCGTCCTGAGCTGAGGTGACCTGAGCGGAGGCGTGCGGCGACCGGCTCAGCCGTGGCTGCCCGCCTCCATGATGGCCTTGAGGATGACCGCGTGGATCTGCGCCGGGTCGTCGACCTGGTGGCCGGAACCGCCGGTGGCCTCCGCGATCTGCACGACCTCCTCCTTGTCCGCGTTCGGTCCGACCGCGATGGCGATGAGCGGCACCGGCCGCTTGGGGTCGGAGAGGTTCTCCAGCTGCGAGACGAGGTTGCTGCGCGCGATGGAGCCGGGGTCCTGGTTCGCGCCGTCCGTCAGCACCACGAGCGCGTTGAACTTGCCGCTCGCGTAGGTCGACGTGGCTTCCTTGTACGCCGCGAGCGTGGTGTCGTACAGGCCGGTCGCGCCGCCCGGGATGGGGGTCAGGTCGCCGAAGGCCTCCGAGATCCTGTCGCGCTGGGTTCCCTCGCCTTTCCGGTCGCCGAGCCGCTCGGTCGGCACGAGCTTGCGGTAGTCGCGCTCGCCGTCGAGGAGGGTGGCGAACTCCCAGAGGCCGATCTCGTCCTCGTCGGTGAACCCCGCGAGCGCCTGGAGCAGCGAGGACTTGGTGACCTCCATCCGCGTCCGGCCCTGGCCGGGCACGAACTCGCCCATGGAGTCCGAGACGTCGACGACCGTGCTGAGCCGTGCGCTCTGCACGGTGATCGTCCACATGCCGAGCGTCTCCTGGACCTCCTTCTCGGAGGGCGGCTCGCTCGCCTCGTCGTCGTACGGCTGCGGGGTGCGGCCCCCGGCCGCCGTGACGAGTTTCTCCGAGGGGCCCTCGGTGCCGGTCCTGAAGCCGTGCTTCTCCAGGATCGCGCGGCCGCCCTCGTCGCTGAACAGGGTCATGAAGCGCAGGGCGGCCCGGCTCTGGTCCGTGGACAGCTCGTCCTCCTGGACCAGCGTGTACGGGTAGTCGAGGCGCGGCGAGCCGTCCTTCGGATAGAACATGTCCAGGCTGTTCTCCTCGCCCGCCGACGCGTTGTGCTCGAACGCGGCCTGCTCGGAGAGGATCAGCGCGTGGTTGCGCCGCGGGTTGCCCTGCTCGGTGCCGGAGGAGTCGCGGGCCAGGGTGTCCAGGAGCTGGCTGTCGCTGTCGGAGGTGCGTGCGGACAGCGCCTTGGCCATCCCGGCGGCCCGGGTGTCACCGTCCTTGCCGCCCGCCTTCTTCGCCGACGTGCTCAGCTTCGCGAGCGCGAGGAGGCCGGTCGCGCTGCGCGCGGGATCGGCGGCGCCGAGCCGCAGCTTGTCGCCCTTCATCGCCGCGCCGGTCAACTCCGGCCAGCTGTACGTCTTTCTGGGCCACCCCAGGGTCTTGGCGGCTGAGGGGATCATGGCCATGCCCACCGGGGAGGAGGCTATGTTCCCCGCGGGCGACACCTTGTTCTGCTTGCCGCCGAGTCCTGCGCGCTGCACCCACAGTTCGGAGTCCGGCACCCACACGTCGTAGCCGGGATCGCCTTCGCCCGTGCGCAGTTCGTCGGCGACCTTGTACGAATCGCGGGCCGAGACCCGTACGTCGATGCACGCCCCGTCGGACGTGACGTCCTTCTCGCGCGCGTCGTCGGCCGCCGCGCGCAGGGCGGGGGCGATGGCGGGGGCGGCGACGACGTCCAGGCTCACCGTGTCCTGGCAGGAACCGCCGAAGGCCAGCAGGTCGCTGCGGACCGCGACCGCCGTGCCCGCCGCGACCGTCAGGACGAGCGCCGTCGCGATGGCCACGCTGCGGCCGCGGGGCCGTGGCCGAGGGTCGGGTGCGTCCGTCCCGTACTCATCGGGCAAGCTGTGACGTCCCATGGCGGTGGTGCCCCTCCTTGAGCGATGAAGCAAGGAAAGAGGGGGCGGCATGACCGCAATCGGCGTCCGTCCCCCTCGGCCTGTCGCGCACGGTCTTCGTAACTTCTTTCGAGACCCTAGCGGGGCAGGGGTGGGGATGAGGCGGGATTACTCAACTGGAGGCGGAGTGCAAGCGGAGTCCGGGCCGTTGGCCGGTTCTTTTCGGGGCGAGGGGCCATCGCGACGGATCCTGCGGGACGAGACGCTGCTCGTCCTGGCGCTCTCGCTGGGCGCGAGCGGTGTGTCCGCGCTGATCAGCTTTGTCGGATCGGTCACCAAACCGGGTGGTCTCAAGGACCAGGCCGCGACCATGAACGCGTCGGCCGCTCCGGGGCGGCCGTGGCTTGATCTCGCGTGGCAATTGTTCGGAATCACGACCGCGTTGGTGCCGGTTGCGCTGGTCGCGCACTTCTTGATCCGCGAGGGCGCCGGGCTGCGCACGATCGGCTTCGACCGGAGCCGGCCCTGGCCGGACCTGGGGCGTGGGGCGGCGATCGCCGCGGTGATCGGCAGCACCGGGATCGCCTTCTATCTGGCGGCGCGCGGGCTGGGGTTCAACCTGACGGTGGTGCCGGAGGACCTGCCCGACGTGTGGTGGAAGTACCCGGTGCTCGTGCTGTCCGCGGTGCAGAACGCGGTACTCGAAGAAGTGATCGTCGTCGGCTATCTGCTGCGCAGGTGCGGGCAGTTGGGCTGGACGCCGATGGCCGCGCTGGTCGGCAGCTCGGTGCTGCGCGGCTCGTACCACCTCTATCAGGGCATCGGCGGGTTCATCGGGAACATGGCGATGGGGGTCGTCTTCGTGCTCCTGTACCGGCGGTGGGGACGGGTCGGGCCGCTGGTGGTGGCCCATTCGCTGCTGGATATCGGGGCGTTCGTCGGATACGCGCTGCTCGCGGGGAAGGTGGGGTGGCTTCCGACGCCTTAGGCGGGTGGGCGGTGCCGCCGCGGTGGTTCTGTGGGGACGTACGACCGCGTCGTACGTCCCCACAGTTGTACGTCTCCCAGCGGTGTCAGGCGTAGAGGTCGCCCTCGATGACCGTGACCGCACGGCCCGTCAGGAGGGTGCGGTCGCCGCGCACTTCGGTGCGGACGAGGCCGCTGCGGGCCGATGCCTGCAGGCCGGTGAGCTCCGTGCGCCCCAGACGCTGGGACCAGAAGGGGGCGAGAGCGGTGTGGGCGCTGCCGGTCACCGGGTCCTCGTCGATGCCGACGCGCGGGAAGAAGCACCGGGAGACGAAGTCGTGGCCACGGGTGGGGTCTTCGGCGCGTGCGGTGGCGATGATGCCGCGCTCGGAGTGCCGGATCAGGGCCTTGTGGTCCGGGGCCAGGGCGCGCACCGTCTTCTCGTCGGCGAGCTCGACCAGCAGGTCTCCGAGGTTCGCCCCCGCGTCGAACACCGCGAGCGGCTCGGCGCCGAGTGCTTCGGCCACCCCGTCGGGGATCTCGACCGGGGTGAGCGGGGCGGTCGGGAAGTCCATGGTGATGGTGCCGTCGGCGTGCGCGATGGTCGTCAGGACGCCGCTGCGGGTGGCGAACCGTACGGGGCCTTCGGCTGAGCCGGTGACTTGCAGGACGTGGGCGGTGGCGAGCGTGGCGTGGCCGCAGAGGTCCACCTCGGTGGCGGGCGTGAACCACCGCAGCGCCCAGTCGGCTTCGCCGCCCGCGGGGAGGGGGTGGGCGAAGGCGGTCTCGGCGTGGTTGACCTCCGTGGCCACGTTCTGGAGCCAGCTGTCATCGGGGAAGGTGTCGAGGAGGAGGACGCCCGCGGGGTTGCCCGCGAAGGGGCGGTCGGTGAAGGCGTCGACGATGCGGATGCGGTGAGGAGTCGGCATGTCGTCGACGTTAGCGGGCCAATCCCGGGGCGGGACAAGGCCAATTGGGGGTTGGTGGCCTGATTGGCCTCGTGGATTCCGCCTCGCGCTACGACGCGGGGCCGGCGCGTGCTGATGGTGACGGGGGGGGGGCTCGGCTCTGCCGCGGGCGTGGGTTCTGGTGTGAGGGACGTCGGCGTGGGGTGGCGGGCGCCCGTTCGTGCGGCTGGCGGGGTGCGGGTAGATCGGTGCTCGTCGATGAGGGAGCCCGGCGGGGCCGTCGGCCACGTCACCCTGCACGTGACCTGACAGCTTCGGACGGCCTGGGCGTGACGGATGGCTAAAGACTGGCGTCGCGGGCTCGCGCGGCGGCTGCCGCCAGCAGGGGCCAGCCGTAGTCGCCCCCGGTACCCCACGTCCCCGGAACCCATGGGGACCCGCCCGGCTGCGGATGAAGGGTGAGGATCTGGGCTCCGAGTAAGCCCCGCCGACTGGTCGCAGGCATCGATGGAAGGGAGAAGGGCTTGCCAGGCGAGCGGTCCCGATATATCGTTGAGGCATCGCGACTGATCAACGACTACACGGTTGATCCTGACATACGAGGAGTGATTGCGATGCGTTCCCACGGTTATGAACACGAGCACGGACGTGGAAAGTACGGCCCCGGTCACGAGGGGCGAGGCGGTTTCGAGGGGCGGCGCGCGGCGTTCGGTCCCTTTGGGCCCGGCTTCGGAGGCCCCGGTGGGCCCGGCGGCCCCTGGGGTGGCCGAGGTGGCAGGGGCGGTCCGCGAGGCAGGGCGAGGCGCGGTGACGTACGCGCGTCGATCCTTGCCCTTCTGAAGGACCGGCCGATGCACGGCTACGAGATGATCCAGGAGATCGCCGAGCGCAGCGGCGGGGCATGGAAGCCCAGCCCCGGTTCGGTCTACCCGACCCTCCAGCTCCTGGAGGACGAGGGCCTGATCAGCAGCGCGAGCGAGGGCGGCAAGAAGCTCTTCTCGCTCACCGACGCCGGCCGCACCGCGGCCGACGAAGGTCCCGACGCGCCTTGGGAAGAGGCCGGGCGCGGGGTCGACTGGGAGGCCCTGAGTGAGATCCGGCAGGCCGGTTTCGGCCTGATGGAGGCGTTCGGCCAGGTCTGGAAGACCGGCAGCAAGGACCAGCGCGACAAGGCCCTCACGGTCATCAACGACGCCCGTAAGAAGCTGTATCTGATCCTCGCCGATGAGGACTGAGGCCGTGGGGGCAGATGACCCCCGCTGCTCTTGAGGCGCCCCACACTTCATGTGTGGGGCGCCTCTTCGCGTGCGGGGGAGCCCGGGGGGAGGGAGTCCGTCGGAGGGGGGCCGGCCGGAGGGGGCCGGGCGGTGCTCAGGTCACCAGGCCCGCCAGCTTCCGCAGTGACTCGTTCAGCGCGGCCGTCGCCGAGTCCTTCAGCTTGCCCGCCATCAGGGAGACCGCCGCGCCCGTGAACTCCCCCTCTATGCGTACGTTCGTCGCGTCCCCCTCGGGGGAGAGGGTGTAGCGGGTGCCGACCGTGACGCCCATCGGGCCCTTGCCCCTGATCGCGAGGGTGCGCTCGCTCTCCAGCTCCTCGACCGTCCAGTTGACCTCGGCGGGGAAGCCCATCAGCTTCATGTTCTCCGCGAACGTGCCGCCCGTCTCCAGCGTCGTGGGGGCTCCGTTGGGGAAACTCGTGTGCGTGGCGTTCCACTCGCCGTACGAGGAGAAGTCGGTGAGTTGGGCCCAGACCTTTTCGGCGGGCGCCTCGATCCGTGCTTCCGCGCTGACTTCGGCCATGCGACGACCCCTTCTTCTCGTGCGCTGCGGCGGGGCGCAGCTGCGGTGTCGCGGAACGTAGCCGCAGGGCCCGGAACATTCAATACTGATGAACCGTCAGATGTCGTGGTCGTTCCGGCGATGCCGTCCGGAAGCGGGTCGGGTACTGTTGCCCTCCCCGCGACCGACGCGGGACGACGGACCCAGGAGGTGAGCCCCATTACCGCTGTAGCAGGTCGGGTGCTCCCCCTTCACGACCGCGCGGTTCACCCGGCATAGGTGACCGAAGGGAGCCCCACAGGCGTCCCGAAAGGTTTCTCTTCCCATGTCGGCTTCACCTTCGTCACAAGCCACCCCCGCGTCGCCCGCGTCACCGCTCATAACACCCCTCGCCCTCGCTCCTGCCGCCATCGTCGCCAGGCTGCGTGCCGCCGGTTGTGTCTTCGCCGAGGACGAGGCGGAGTTGCTCCTCGACACCGCGCGTGACCCCGCCGAACTCGCCGCGATGGTGGAGCGGCGCGTCATCGGCCGGCCCCTCGAACACGTCCTCGGCTGGGCGGAGTTCCGCGGTCTGCGGATCGCCGTGGACGTGGGCGTCTTCGTGCCCCGGCGGCGCACCGAGTTCCTCGTGCGGGAGGCCGCCGCCCTCGCCCGGCCGGGCGCCGTCGTCGTCGACCTGTGCTGCGGCTCGGGCGCGCTCGGGGCCGCACTCGGGGCGTCCGTCGACCGAATCGAACTGCACGCCGCCGACATCGACCCCGCCGCCGTGCGGTGCGCGCGGCGCAACGTCGCCGGTGTGCGGGGCCGCGTGTACGAGGGTGATCTCTACGAGCCGCTGCCGGACGCACTCAGGGGGCGCGTCGACATACTGCTGGCGAACGTCCCCTACGTACCCACCGAGGAGGTCGGGCTGCTGCCGACGGAAGCCCGTGTCCACGAGGCGCGCGTGGCCCTCGACGGCGGAGCGGACGGCCTCGACGTCCTGCGGCGGGTGACCGCGGACGCCGCGCGCTGGCTGGCTCCCGGCGGCCGGCTGCTGTTCGAGACCAGTGAGCGGCAGGTGCCGTACGCGCTGAAAGCGGTCGCGGACGGTGGTCTCGTCCCGCGGTCGGTGAGCGACGAGGAGCTGTACGCGACGGTCGTCACCGGAACGCGCCCCGCGTAGGCGGGCCGGCGGCGGTCCACGCAGCGCATCAGCCCACCCTGCGTATCACCGCCGCGTCGAAGAGGTCGCACGCCCTGGGGAGCGGGCTTTCGTCGTGGCAGTGCCAGGCTTCCCAGAAGAGATCGGCGGGCAGCGCGTTCTCGGGTGCGTACACCCGGTACACGTACTGCCTTCCGTCGATCGCGGGCAGCGCGACCGTCCAGCACCCGCACTCCATGCCTGAAAGACGAGTGGCCGGTGCGCCGCGGTTGCGTGCCCGGCGCGAATCAAGGCGGCGCGCGCCCCTCGGGGAAGAACAGCCTGATCTCATCCGTAAGGAGGAGAAGCCGCTCATGCGTACCCAACCTGTGTCGGACGCAAAGATGCTTCCCGCCGCCGATGACGCGGCCTTCGGGGGCTGATGGGGTGGAAGATGTGCAAAGCCGTACCCCGCGGGGCGCCGAGCCCGGCCCGACCCGAGCAGAGACCGACTCCCGACTGAGCGCAGCGCTGACGTCGGTGGTGGCCGGCGCGCGCCGGCGTGCCGTGCGGGACGGGGACCGGCAGATCGACACCGCGCATCTGCTGCACTCCCTCCTTGAGACCGACCCCGGTGTGCGGGCCGCGTTCGACGACGGTGCGCAAGTGGTGCGGCTGCTCGGCTATCTCATCCAGCGCAGCATCGGGTACGGCCTGCAGTGGCAGGGGACGGTCGAGGACTCCGGAGCGGTGCCGATGGTGGGGGCGCGGCAGTCCGCGGTCGTGACGGCGAAGGAGACGGGCTGGTCGCCGTCCGCGAGCGCCGCCATGGAGGCGGCCATCGAGCGGGCCGGCCGCCGTGGTGAACCGCGAGCCCTGGGCGTCGACCTGCTCGCGGCGCTCGTCGCCGACCCTGACTGCCGCGCGGTCGAGGTCCTGGGGCGGGCCGGGGCCGACGCGCACATCATCCTCCGGCGGATCGAGGACGACCCGTGCGCCGGGGCGTCCGCCGGTGCGTTCGTCGATCCGTACGCGGGCCCGTACGCCGATCCCTACGCCGATCCTTCCACCGGCCCCTGCGCGGACCCGTACGCCGGGACGTCCGCTGATTGAGACAGGGTCTATCGGGGGTGACGCTCATGACACGTCCTGTCATGATGTGCCGGTGCAAGCGTCTCAGGGGAATCAGGCAGGCTCGCGGCAGAGCCACGGAAGAGGCGTCGGCCTGGGGCTCGCCCTGGGGTCGGCGGTCGCCTTCGGCGGCTCGGGCGTCGCGGCCAAGCCGCTGATCGAGGCGGGCCTCGACCCGCTCCACGTGGTGTGGCTGCGGGTGGCGGGCGCCGCCCTGGTGATGCTGCCGGTCGCCTGGCGCCACCGCGCCCTGCTGCGGAGCAGGCCCGCACTCCTGCTCGGCTTCGGCCTGCTCGCCGTGGCCGGTGTCCAGGCCTGCTACTTCGCGGCGATCTCCCGCATCCCTGTCGGCGTCGCGCTCCTCGTCGAGTATCTGGCGCCCGCGCTCGTACTCGGCTGGGTGCGCTTCGTGCAGCGGCGGCCCGTGACGCGCGCGGCGGCGGTCGGCGTGGTGCTCGCGGTCGGCGGCCTCGCCTGCGTCGTCGAGGTGTGGGCCGGGCTGAGCTTCGACGCGGTGGGCCTGCTGCTCGCGCTGGGCGCCGCGTGCTGCCAGGTCGGCTACTTCGTCCTGTCCGACCAGGGCAGCGACGCGGGCGACGCGGCCCCCGATCCGCTCGGCGTCATCGCGTACGGACTGCTGATCGGCGCCGCCGTGCTGACCGTCGTGGCGCGGCCCTGGGGCATGGACTGGTCGGTGCTCGCCGACAGCGCGTCCATGGACGGCACGGCCGTGCCCGCGTGGGTGCTCATCGGCTGGATCGTGCTCATCGCGACCGTCGTGGCGTACGTCACCGGGGTGCTGTCGGTGCGCCGGCTCTCGCCGCAGGTGGCGGGTGTCGTGGCCTGTCTGGAAGCGGTCATCGCCACCGTGCTCGCCTGGGTCCTGCTGGGTGAACACCTGTCGGCGCCGCAGATCATCGGGGGCGCCGTGGTGCTCGCGGGGGCGTTCATCGCGCAGTCGTCCACGCCCGCCAAGCCCCGGCAGGGGCCGACCGCGGGCGGGGTGCGGGGGCCGGAAGGGCAGTTGTCGTCAACCGGCACTGCCGTCTAGGGTGTTGATCATGCATTCACGCGCGCTCGTTCTTCCGCCCCCGGCCGCCTAGGCGCGGGCACCTCCTGGAACACACCCGGCCGGTGGCCGGGTGGAACGACGCTGCCCGCAGACGAAGCCAGGGATCTTCCTTTCTTTCTGCGGAGAAATCACGTGTCGAACGTGTCAAGTGCACCCAGTGTGTCCGATGCATCCGATGTGTCCACTGCGTCCCCTGCGTCCCCTGCGTCCCCTCTGCCAACGGCCGTCTCGGGACTGTCCGTTGGGCGAGGCCTCCTCTATCTGATCGTCGCCGGTACGGCATGGGGCACCGCGGGAGCTGCCGCCGCACTGGTCTTCGCGGCCGGCGACATGGGGCCGGTCAGCCTCTCCTTCTGGCGCTGCGCGGGCGGCTTCGTGCTGCTGTTCGCCCTCCGTCTGGTGCGCTCGCGCCGCCGGTCGGCCGCTGCCGCCGTCGGCGCGCCGCTGCGGCGCGGGCTGCCGCGCATCGTGGCGACCGGCGTCTCCCTCGCCGTGTTCCAGACCGCCTACTTCGCGGCCGTCGAGTCGACCGGGCTCGCGGTCGGCACGGTGGTCACGATGGGGGCGGGGCCCGTACTCATCGCGCTCGGGGCGCGGTTCACCATGGGGGAGCGGCTCGGAGGCGCCGGTGTCGTGGCGGTGGCCGGGGCCCTTGCCGGGCTCGTGGTGCTCGTCCTCGGCGGTGGGGACGCGAGCGTGCGTCCGGCGGGCGTCGGATGGGGACTGCTCTCGGCCGCCGCGTACGCCGCGATGACGCTGCTCACGCGGTGGTGGGGGCGGGGCGGCGCCGCCGACTCGTCCGATACGACGGTCTGGTCGTTCGCCGTGGTGTCCGTGTGCCTGCTGCCGCTCGCGGCGGTGGAGGGGCTCGTGCCGCACACCGCGGAGCCGGCGCGGATGGGCCTGTACTTGCTGTACATCGTCGTGATCCCGACGGCGGTCGCCTACGCCCTGTACTTCGCGGGCGCCGCCGTCATCCGGTCCGCGACCGTCTCCGTGATCACGCTCCTCGAACCGCTGAGCGCGGCGGTCATCGCGGTCGTGCTGCTGGGTGAGGAGCTCACCGTGTCGACGGTACTCGGCACCCTGCTGATGCTGGCCGCGGTGACGGGCCTCGCGGTCGCGGAGACGATCGGTGCGGGTTCTCGCGGCGCGCGGTTGGAGTGAGCGGCGGGGCTGACGGGCCCCGTTGTCTCGAACCGCGGGCCGGTGAGGGATGATCGCGCCCGCGCGGCGGAGCCGCATGCCTCTCAGCCCCGCGCCCCTTGCGGGGCGCATGCGCGAGGCCGTTCACCGAGAGCTGCCCGAAGTGGTGGATCTACCTCACAGCTCGATCAGGTAGTCGGGCACGTCGACGCCGGGGGCGAGATCGGCCGCGGGGACGAGCGGGTCGTGGCCCTTGCGGAGCGGGACGACGCCGGCCCAGTGGGGGAGGTCGAGGTCCTCGGGGTCGTCGTTCGGGCCGCCGGTGCGCACCTTCGCGGAGACCGCGGAGAGGTCGAGGCTGAGTACGGCGGTCGCCGCGAGCTCCTTCGCGTTCGCGGGGCGGGAGTCGGCGGAGCGGCCCGGCACGACGTGGTCGACGAGCGAGTCGAGGGCGGCGCGCTTCTCCTCGGGGTCCGTGACCTGGTGGGCGGTGCCGTGGATCACCACCGAGCGGTAATTGATCGAGTGGTGGAAGGCCGACCTGGCGAGGACCAGGCCGTCGACGTGGGTGACGGTCAGGCAGACCGCCAGGCCCGGGTCCTCCTCCTGCCGGCGGCCGTCCGACGCCATCCGCAGCGGCCTGGAGCCCGTCGAACCGTGCACGTACAGGCGCTCGCCCACGCGGCCGTACAGCGTCGGCAGGACGACGGGGGCGCCGTCACGCACGAAGCCGAGGTGGCAGACGTAGGCCTCGTCGAGTATCGCGTGCACCAGCTCCTGGTCGTACGCGGCACGGTCCCGCCCGCGGGTGGGGACGGTGAGGTCGGTCGGCGCGTACGAGGCGGTGTCGGTGGCGGTCTCGATGCCGGCCTCGATGCCGGACTCGGATGCGACGCTCATTGCTTACTCCATTGCACTAGTGCATAATCTTGTTTGTGCTAGGAGAGTATCGGATCGAAGGTAAACGCGCAGCTGAGATCGCTGCCAGCGTGGAGCGCGCGGTGGGTGGCGGGGACCTGGAGCCGGGTCAACTCCTGCCACCGTTGCGAGAGTTGGCGGAGCGGCTCGGGGTGAATCCCAATACGGTGGCCGCGGCCTACCGCACGCTGCGCGAACGCGGCGTCATCGAGACGGCGGGACGGCGCGGCAGTCGCGTACGCCCCAAGCCGGCGACGACGGTGCGTGAGCTGATCCGTGTGGATGTGCCGGACGGTGTGCGTGATGTGTCCAATGGCAATCCGGATACGGCGTTGCTGCCTTCGCTGGCAGGGGCGTTCGCGGCGGCCGCAGCCGAGGGTGACCGGCGGCCCGTTCTGTACGGGCAGGAGGCCGTGGACCCCGAAATGACCCGCCACGCGCGCGTGGCCCTCGACGAGGACGGGGTGCCGGACGGTCCTGTCGCCGTCACCTCGGGGTCCCTCGACGCGATCGAGCGTGTGCTGGCGGCCCACCTCAAGCCCGGCGACGCGGTGGCGGTCGAGGATCCCGGCTGGGGCAGCCTGCTCGATCTGATGCCGGTGCTCGGACTGCGTACGGTCCCGGTGGGCGTCGATGACGACGGGCCGTTGCCCGCCGACGTGGAGGAGGCGCTGCGCGGCGGCGCGCGTGCGCTCATCGTCACCGACCGCGCCCAGAACCCGACGGGCGCCGCGATCAGTGCTCCACGCGCGCGTGCGCTGCGAAAAGTCCTCTCCGCGCACAAGGACGTACTGCTCGTCGAGGACGACCACGGCCACGCCATCGTCGATCTGGCGCTGCACCCGCTGGCGGGCGTGACCAGCAACTGGGCCTTCATCCGCTCGACGGCCAAGGCGTACGGCCCTGACCTGCGGCTCGCCCTGCTCACCGGGGACGCGGTCACCGTCGATCGCGTCCAGGGGCGGCAGCGACTGGGCCCCGGGTGGGTCAGTCACATCGTGCAGCGCGCGGTCGTGCGTCTGTGGGCGGAGGGGGCGGTGGACACGGGCGAGGTGGCCGCCTCGTACGCCAGGCGGCGTGACGGCCTGATCACCGCGCTCGCCGAGCGTGGCGTCGCGGCGCACGGGCGCAGCGGCATGAACGTGTGGGTCCCCGTGCCGGAGGAGACCGGGGCGGTCGCCAGACTGCTGCACGCGGGGTGGGCCGTCGCCCCGGGGGCGCGCTTTCGCATGAGCGCGAGGCCCGGGGTGCGGATCACGGTGTCGACGCTGGGGGATCAGGACATCGAGACGGTGGCGGACGCCATCGCGTCCGCCACCGGGCGTGCGCCTGCGCGGCGTTACGAGTGAGTGGGCTCGGCCGTCGGGGCGGCGGGGGCGGCGGGGGCGGCGGGACCGGCTGTCGTGCGGTGGGGCTCCGCCGGTGTGCGGGTGGGGCCGGGCGAGGTGCGTGGGCGGGACTGGGTGAGGGCTGCGCCTGCCAGGACGATGACCGCGCCGACCGGTGTCGACCAGCTCAGGGACTCGCCCAGCACGGCGACGCCCGCCGCGGTGGCGATGACCGGGACGAAGTACGTGACCATCTGGGCCGTCGTCGGACCGACCTCGGAGACCAGGCCGTACTGGATCAGGAAGGCGAGCCCGGTGCCGACGGCACCCAGTGCCACGATGGCGAGGAGCGGCATGACGGGGAAGTGCGTGGGCAGCGACGTGAACAGCGGCGTCACGACGGCGAGTTCGACGGTCGCGACCAGCAGTTGGGCGCCGGTCAGTGAGAGGTTCGAGTGGCCGGTCCTCGCCAGGGTGCGGCGCACGTAGATCCAGCCGAGCGGATAGCTCAGCGAGGCGAGCAGCGCCAGCGACGTGCCGCGGAAGTCGATGCCGCTGAAGCCCTGCCAGGCGCCGAGCACCGTGAGCACGCCGATGAACCCGAGGCCGAGCCCCGCGACCCTGCGCCGCGTCGGCCGGTCCTCGGAGAGCGCGACCATGGAGAGCGCCATGCCCCACAGGGGCGAGGTCGCGTTGCAGATGCCGGCGAGCGTGGACGGGATCGTCAGCTCCGCGTACGCGAAGAGCGAGAACGGCAGGGCGTTGAGCAGCAGCGCGGAGACCGTGAGGTGCGCCCATGTCCGTGCCCCGCGCGGCAGCCGCTCGCGCTTCATCACCAGGACGACCGCGACGACAGCTGTGCCGAACAGCAGGCGCCCCAGGGTGACTTGGAACGGAGCGTACCCCTCGGTGCCGACCTTGATCAGGAGGAAGCTGAAGCCCCAGATCAGCGAGAGGACGCCGAAGCGGAGGCGCCAGCCGAGGGCGCGACGCTTCGGCCGAGCGGATTCAACCGTGGCGGGGGAGGGAGTGGCAGGGGAGGCGGAGGGAGGGGAGGTGGTGACGTGCATGTAGGTCACATTGAGGCCTCCGACCTCGTAGAACAAGCGAAATTAGCTGCCCAGTACCGCGTAGCATCGCTTACATGTTGAACCTCGAGCGACTGCGCACTCTGGACGCCCTGGCCAGGCACGGCTCGGTCAGCGGCGCCGCGGCCGGGCTGCACGTCACCACGTCGGCCGTCTCCCAGCAGATGACCAAACTGGAGCGCGAGGTGGGCCAGCAGCTCCTGGCCAAGAACGGCCGCGGGGTGCGCCTCACCGACGCGGGGAGACTGCTCGCCGAGCACGCCGCCCGCATCCTCTCCCAGGTGGAGCTCGCGCAGTCAGACCTGGAGGAGCAGCGGGGCAAGGCTGTCGGAGAGCTCCGGATCTCCGCGTTCCCCACGGCGATGCGCGGACTGCTGCCCGCCACGCTCACCGCGCTGCGTGCCGGACACCCTGGTCTGCGCGTCCGCTCCCAGGAGATGGAGCCGCAGCCCGCGGTCGCCGCCCTGGTGCGCGGCGACATCGACATGGCGGTCGTCCTCGACTGGTACAACAAGCCGCTGCCGGTGCCCGGAGGCCTGGTCAAGGCGTCCCTCCTGGATGACCCCGCGGACATCGCCCTGCCCGCGGCGCACCCCCTCGCCGACCGCTCCGAGGTGGATCTGGAGGAGTTCGCGGACGACGAGTGGATCGCCTGGGCGGAGGGGGAGTTCTGCCACGAGTGGCTGATGTTCACCCTGCGCGCCAAGGGCATCGAGCCGCGGATCGCACACCGCGCGGAGGAGCACCACACCCAGCTCGCGATGGTGGCCGCGGGTCTCGGCGTGTGCGTGGCCCCCCAGTTGGGGCGCGATCCCATGCCGGCCGGGGTCAGGACGGTCCCGGTGCGCCACCGGGTGCGACGTCATGTGTACGTGGTGTGGCGCGCGGACGCCGACCGCCGCCCTTCGATCAGGGCGGCGGTGGAGGCGCTCCAGGTGGCGGGGGCGGGGCTGCGCTAGCGAAGCGGTGCCGGGTCGGTGGGGTCAGGGGCGGGTCGGCAGAGCCGCGAGCTTCCGGAAGTCCCAGGACGCGATCGCATCGGGGGTGAGCCGGATCCACGCGTGCTTCCCGTCGTACGGCATGGTGTCCATCCCGAAGTACTTCTGGGTGAAAAGGCGCTCAGGGGCGTCGAGTTCGGGGCAGGGCTCTCCCATCCGCGGTGACTCGGCGACGAAGACCGCCGTCCCGGAGAGCTCCACGCCCCGCAACTCCCCGTACTCCACACCCGAGTCGACCACCACGGCGATCCGCTGATCGCCGCGAAGGTCGGACCAGCGCTTGCTGCGGGTGATCGAGAAGAGCCACAAGGACGTGCCGTCCCAGGCGAACCACAGCGCGCTGACGTGCGGCGCGCCGTCGGCGGACACGGTCGCGACCCGGCAGGTGCGCTCCGTGCCGAGGTACGCGTCGAGCTCGTCCGGCGTCATCATGATCCTGCGGCCCCGGCGCTGTGTGGCGGCCATCGGTCCTCCTGCGGCATGGGAAAAGGCGGGCGCGCGACTGGAACTGACCAGCTGGCCCATCGGCCTGACTGACCGTCAGAAAGCTGCGCCCGGAAAGCATGCGGCCTCTTCCACCATGACGCAATGGCGGCTAACCTCCGCGCATCCCGGGCGCCGGTGGCCCCGGCCGAGCCAAGAGACCCGGACAGGGGGAGCGATGCCGTCGTACGAACAGCTCACGGAACTCCTCGACCCCGCCACCACCGCCCTGCTGACCGTCGAATGCCAGCAGGGCGTGGTGGGGACGGAGAGCGCGCTGCCCGAACTCGCCGACGAGGCACGCTCGTCGGGCTGCCTCGCGAACGTCGCGCGGCTCGTCTCCGCCGCCCACCAGGCCGGGGTCCAGGTCCTGCACGCCGTCGCCGAACGGCGGCCCGACGGGCGCGGCGCCAACCGCAACGCCCGCCTCTTCCGGGCCGCGGGGCGGCTGCCCGTGCAGCAGCTCTCCGGGACCCGGGCCGTGCGCATCGCGCCGCCCATCGAAGTGGCCGACGAGGACCTCGTCGTACGGCGGCTGCACGGGCTCTCGCCCCTCGCGGGCACGGACGTCGACCCGCTGCTGCGCAACCTGGGCTGCCGCACCCTCCTGGTGACCGGTGTGTCGGCGAACGTGGCGATACCGAATGCCGTCTTCGACGCCGTGAACCTGGGCTACAACGCTGTCGTGCCCTCGGACGCCATCGCGGGAGTCCCCTCCGACTACGCACCCGCGATGATCCGCAACACCCTCGCACTGGTGGCCACCGTCGCCACCACCGACGAGGTCCTCGGCGCCTGGAAACGACCTAGGCCAGCGTGATCGAGTCGCCGTCCACGGTGATCTCCGCGGCGGGTAGCGGTTTCGGCGCGGGGGACGCCTTCACGCTCCCGTCGGCGATGGAGAACTTGCTGCCGTGGCAAGGGCAGTTGATGGTGCCGCCCTCGACGCTCGTCACCGGACATTGTTTATGGGTGCAGCGGTTCGAGAAGGCCTTGAACTCGCCCTCCGTCGGCTGGGTCACCACCACCCCCTCCTTCTTGAAGATCTTGCCGCCGCCCACCGGGATCTCCGACGTCTTGGCGAGCGCGGCCCCGGCGGCGGCGCCACCGGCGGCCTCGTCGCCCTCCTCGGGTTTCTGCTCCGCGGCCGATTCCGAGCCGTAACCGTCGTCGCTCTCACCGCACGCGGCGAGGGCGGCGGCCAGGCTGACGACGCCCGCCGCGGTGACGACCGAACGGCGGGACGGGGTGGGCAACTGTTCCTTCGAAAGGGTCATGTCCGGTGGTACGAGGCCACGCGCCGCTGTGTTCAAGCCCGCAAGCACTTCTTGCGCGAGCCGAGTTCGGAGCGGCATTAACCTGGGGCGATGCTCACCGAAGTCACCGCGGTCCGCTACGCCACGCCCCTGCGGGAGGGCGGATCGCTCCCCGGCCTCGTCGAGGCCGTCGACGGCCGGGGGACGTATGCGCCGTACGTCATGAAGTTCACCGGGGCCGGTCAGGGCCGCAAGACGCTCGTCGCCGAGGTGATCTGCGGGCAGCTGGCGCGCGGCCTCGGGCTGCGGGTGCCGGGCCTCGCGCAGATCTGGCTCGACCCGGTGCTCGGCCTTGGCGAGCCCGATCAGCAGGTGCAGCAGCTGCTCAAGTCGAGCGGCGGAGTGAACCTCGGGATGGAGTACCTCTCCGGCGCGCTCGGCTTCGACCCGCTCGCGTACGACGTCGGTCCGGCCGCGGCGGGCCGCGTCGTGTGGTTCGACGCGCTCATCAACAACGTGGACCGCTCCTGGCGCAACCCGAACATGCTCATGACCGGCGGTGACCTGTGGCTCATCGACCACGGCGCGAGCATGATCTGGCACCACAACTGGCGCACCGCCGAGACCGCGGCCGCCAAGCCGTACGACGCCTCCGACCACGCCCTCGCCCCCTTCGGGCCCGACATCGCCACGGCCGCCGCGGAGCTCGCCCCGCTCGTCACCCAGGAGCTGCTCGCGGCCGCCGCGGCCGACGTGCCCGACGCGTGGCTGGTCGACGAGCCGGGCTTCGACGACCCCGACGCCGTGCGCCGCGCCTATGTGACGGCACTGCTGGCGCGCGCCGAGACCATCCACGAACGGATCCAGCTGCCGCAGAGCCCGACCGGGCAGCAGCGGAAGGGTGCCACCAAGTGACCGAGCAGCCGACGCCGACCGCGCGGGACGTCTTCGAATACGCCCTGGTGCGCGTCGTGCCGCGCGTGGAGCGCGGCGAGCAGTTCAACGCGGGCGTGGTGGTCTACTGCCGGGCCAAGTCCTTCGTGGCCGCCCGCACGCATCTCGACGAGGGCAAGCTGCGGGCTTTGGACCCGCAAGCCGACCTCGGGGGCATCAGGGCCGCGCTCGGCGCCGTCGAGCGGATCTGCGTGGGCGGCGAAGGCGCTGGTCAGGCCGAGCGGGACGATGCCGGACGGCGTTTTCGGTGGCTGATCGCGCCGCGCTCGACCGTCGTACAGCCGGGGCCGGTGCATACGGGCCTCACCGCGGATCCTGCCGCGGAGGTGGACCGACTCCTCGACCTCCTGGTGAGGTAAAGAATCACAGGCCCCGGTGTGCCGTTGACACCGGGTGCCAGGGCTTCTAGCGTCTCGTTCAGCTGAAGGTACTAAGCGGTCGCTCACCATCGGGGCGTACCGTAGAGCCGCATCCCAAGGGCGAGGAGAACCAGCATGTCCACCACTGAGCAGCGCGTCGCGGTCGTGACCGGAGCAGCGCGAGGCATCGGCGCGGCGACCGCCGTGCGTCTGGCCGCCGAGGGCCGCGCCGTCGCGGTGATCGACCTCGACGAGGCCGCCTGCAAGGACACCGTCACGCAGATCACCGCTGCCGGTGGCAAGGCGATCGCCGTCGGCTGCGACGTGTCCGACGAGGCTCAGGTCGAGGCGGCCATCGCCCGGATCGCCGACGAGCTCGGCGCGCCCACGATCCTCGTGAACAACGCCGGTGTGCTCCGCGACAACCTCCTGTTCAAGATGAGCGCGGACGACTGGGACATGGTCATGAACGTCCACCTGCGCGGTGCGTTCCTGATGTCCCGCGCGATCCAGAAGCACATGGTGGACGCCAAGTTCGGCCGGATCGTGAACCTCTCCTCGTCCTCGGCGCTCGGCAACCGCGGCCAGGTGAACTACGCCGCGGCCAAGGCGGGACTCCAGGGCTTCACCAAGACCCTGGCCAAGGAGCTCGGCAAGTTCGGCGTCACCGCCAACTCCGTGGCCCCGGGCTTCATCGTGACCGAGATGACCAAGGCCACCGCCGACCGTGTCGGCATGGGCTTCGAGGACTTCCAGGCCGCGGCGGCCACGCAGATCCCGGTGCAGCGCGTCGGCCGCCCCGAGGACATCGCCAACGCCATCGCCTTCTTCACGGGCGACGCCGCGGGCTTCGTCTCGGGCCAGGTCATGTACGTGGCCGGCGGCCCGCTCAACTAGTTCTGTTCCGGTAGTTCTGTTCCGGAGGGATGCGGAGATGACAGTGCAGGACAGTGGAAAGGCCGCGCTCATCACGGGCGCGAGCCGCGGCATCGGCTACGGCATCGCGGAGGCGCTCGTCGCCCGAGGTGACCGCGTGTGCATCACCGGACGCAACGAGGACGCGCTGAAGGAGGCCGTCGAGAAGCTCGGCGCCGACCGCGTCATCGGCGTCGCGGGCAAGGCCCACGACGAGGCCCACCAGGCGGTCGCCGTCGAGCGCGCCATGGAGGCCTTCGGACGGGTCGACTTCTTGATCAACAACGCCGGTACGAACCCGGTGTTCGGGCCGATGGCGGAGCTCGACCTCAACGTGGCGCGCAAGGTCTTCGAGACCAACGTGATCTCGGCGCTCGGCTTCGCCCAGCAGACCTGGAAGGCCTGGCAGAGCGAGAACGGCGGCGCGATCGTGAACATCGCCTCCGTCGCGGGCGTCGCCCCCTCCCCGTTCATCGGCGCGTACGGCATGAGCAAGGCCGCCATGGTCAACCTCACCCTGCAGCTCGCGCACGAGTTCGCGCCCAAGGTGCGGGTGAACTCCATCGCGCCCGCCGTGGTCAAGACCAAGTTCGCCCAGGCGCTGTACGAGGGCCGTGAGGAGGAGGCCGCCGCCGCGTATCCCCTGGGGCGGCTCGGCGTGCCCGAGGACATCGGAGGCGCCGCCGCGTTCCTCACGTCGAGCCAGTCCGACTGGATCACGGGACAGACACTCGTGGTCGATGGCGGCATCTTCCTCAATGCGGGCGTCAGCTGACGAAGACCCGGTAATCGCCAGGTACGCCCTTCAAAAGGGACGTACACGCGCATCAAGTGCCCCGTCGGCGCCGCGAGTTGGCCCGGCGGGGCATTGCGATATTGTCTCCCGACCCATGGCATGGCCGATCGAGGAGCGTGCGCGTGTTCAGTGAAGTTCGCCTGGTGGCGGCGGCGGGTCTGCGTGGCCTGGCCGGTATGCCCCGCCGGGGCCTGCGGCCGGCCGCTGCGCTGGTGACGATATCCCTCCTCTCGGGATGCGGAATCTTCTCTTCCGACGAGTCCGACGAGGAACGGAAGATCACCGTCGGCACGATGAGTGCCCCGAGCACCCTCGATCCGGCCGCCGCCTGGGACAGCTCCTGGGAGCTGTACCGCAACGTCTTCCAGACGCTTCTGAGCTTCCCCAGCGGGGCGGCCGAGCCGGAGCCGGACGCGGCCGATTCCTGCAAGTTCACGGATGCCACGAACCAGGTCTTCACCTGCGAGCTCCGGGAGGACCTCAAGTTCGCCAACGGCCACGCGCTGGACGCGAAGGCGGTCAAGTACACCTTCGACCGCATGCGGCGCATCGACGTGGAGGGCGGTCCCGCCGGTCTGCTCGGGTCGCTCGACAAGGTGGAGACGAAGGGCGAGCGCACGGTCACGTTCCGGCTCAAGAAGCCGGACGCCACCTTCCCGTTCGTGCTCTCCACCCCCGCCATGTCGATAGTCGACCCCAGCGAGTACCCGGCGGACAAGCTCCGCGAGGGCACCTCGATCGCGGGCTCGGGCCCGTACGACCTGGAGTCGTACAAGGCCGGTGAGCGGGCGGAACTGGTCAAGAATCCCCATTACGAGGGTGCGGCCGACCGCCAGAACGACGCCGTCACGATCCGCTACTTCAAGAAGTCGGCCACGATGGTCGAAGCCCTGAAGAACAAGCAGATCGACGTCACCTTCCGCGGCCTCGCGGCCGAGGACATCGTCGAGATGCAGGCCAACAAGCACGCGCGCGAGGGAATCCAGCTCGTGGAGGGCTCGGGCACCGAGATCCGGTACCTGGTCTTCAACCCCGATGACCCCTGGGCCAGGAAGAAGCCGGTCCGCCAGGCCTTCGCCCAGGTCATCGACCGCCCGGCCATCGCCCACAAGATCTACCAGGACACCGTCGAGCCGCTGTACTCGATGGTCCCCCAGGGGCTCACCGGGCACGGCACGGGCTTCTTCGACGACTACGGGGACCCCAGCAACTCCAAGGCCGCGAACATCCTGAAGAGCGCCGGCATCAACGAGCCCGTGCCGCTCACCCTCTGGTACACGACCGACCGCTACGGTTCGGCGACCGAGGGAGAGTTCAAGGAGATCAAGCGGCAGCTCGAAGCCTCGGGCCTCTTCAAGATCACGATCAAGGGCCGCCCCTGGACCGAGTTCGACGCGGGCACCAAGAAGCGCGAGTACCCGGTCTTCGGCCGTGGCTGGTTCCCCGACTTCCCCGACGCGGAGAACTTCATCGCGCCGTTCGTCGGCACGAAGAACGTGCTCAACACGCCTTACCCGTCACGGGAGATCACCGACGAGGTGCTGCCGCGCTCGCGCCGTGAGGCCGATCGCGGCGCGGTGGCCGACGATTTCGAGCGGGCCCAGAAGCTTCTCGTCGACGACGCGCGGCTGCTGCCGCTGTGGCAGGGCAAGCAGTTCATCATGGCGAGCGAGGAGATCGCGGGCGGCGAACGGGCCCTGGACCCCTCGGCGATCATGATGATGTGGGAGTTGCAGCGCAAGACCAGCTGGTAGCGGGAGGGCGCGGGCAGCGGGCGCCGGGTCGATTGTCAGTGGCCGCCGGTAGGTTCTGTGGTGAGAAGTGACCGCACACCGGAGGTTGTTGACGTGACCGACATCGCCATGCTGCCCGCGTCCTGGCGCGGAGTCCTCGGCGAGGAGCTGCAGAAGCCCTACTTCAAGGAGCTCACCGAGTTCGTCGAGGAAGAGCGCGAGAAGGGCCCCGTCTACCCTCCACGTGACGAAGTCTTCGCCGCGCTCGACGCCACGCCGTACGACCGGGTCAAGGTCCTCGTCCTCGGTCAGGACCCATATCACGGCGAGGGACAGGGGCACGGCCTCTGCTTCTCCGTGCGCCCCGGCGTGAAGACCCCGCCCTCGCTGCGGAACATCTACAAGGAGATGCGGGAAGAGCTCGGCCACCCCGTGCCCGACAACGGCTATCTGATGCCGTGGGCCCAGCAGGGCGTCCTGCTCCTGAACGCGGTGCTCACGGTCCGTGCCGGAGAGGCCAACTCCCACAAGGGCAAGGGCTGGGAGAAGTTCACCGACGCGGTCATCCGCGCGGTGGCCGCCCGCCCCGACCCCGCCGTCTTCGTCCTGTGGGGCAATTACGCCCAGAAGAAGCTCCCGCTCATCGACGAGGAGCGGCACGTGGTCGTGAAGGGCGCGCACCCTTCGCCGCTGTCCGCGAAGAAGTTCTTCGGCTCGCACCCCTTCACCCAGATCGACGCGGCGGTGGCGGCGCAGGGGCATGCGCCGATCGACTGGCGCATTCCTGACCTGGGCTGAGGTCGGCTGATCGACACTGGACCGCGCCTGACCGTGATTGTCAGTGGGGGCGGATAGCGTCGAGAGCGGTGTGCACGATGGGCGTACGAGCGTGGAGGACCCGGTGGCGGAGCAGCAGGAGCAGGCGGCGGAAGACGCCATGATGACCCGGATCGGGCAGGCGGTCATGCTGCACCACGGGGGCGACCGCGAGGAGGCGCAGGGCCGCTTCCTCGGTCTCTGGTCGGAGATCGGCGAGGAGGGCGACCCGCTGCACCGCTGCACGCTCGCGCACTACATGGCGGACACGCAGGAGGACCCCTCGGACGAACTGGCCTGGGATCTGCGGGCGTTGTCAGCCGCGGACGAGCTCACGGACGAGCGCCTGCACGAACACCGGGGCTCGATCGCGGTCCGCGGCTTCTATCCGTCCCTGCACCTGAACCTCGCCGCGGACTACGCCAAGCTGGGGCGCCCCGAGGCGGCACGCAATCACATCCGGCGGGCGCGGGGGGCGGTCGGGGCGCTGGGGGACGACGGGTACGGGGACGGGGTCCGAGCGGCCATCGGGAGGCTGGAGCTGCAGCTGGGGGAGGGCAGCGAGGTGGAGTGAGGCTGGGGCTGGGGCCGGGCGGAGGCAGGGGCGTGCTCAGTGGGGGTCAATGACCGTAGGCGCCCTGGCAGATGACTGCTTCGGGGCTGCCGGGCTGCCAGCCGCCGTACTGCTTGCCGAGGGCGCAGAGGTCCGCGTTCGTGGGCACCGCGGAGGGCCGAGCGGGTGGTGCGGCGGCCTCGGGCCGGTGGCCCTGGCGGCGCGGGGGCGGGTCCGAGCGCTGCGGGGGGAGCACCGTGGGGCGCTGCGGCGCAGGGACGGTCGGTGCGGTGCCGGTGGCGCGGGGGGCCGGGTCGCGGGGCGGTCCCACGAGCTCCAGTGCCTCGCGGGCGGGGGCTTCCACGATCCGGGGGCGGGAGTCGCCGTCGGCGCGGGGCGCCGGGGGTGGGGCGCTCGCGGCGGACGGCCCTGGCGCGGGCTGCCGCTCGACGCTCACACAGCCGGAGAGGGCGGTGACCGCCACGGAGGCCAGGAGTGTGGCGGCGGTGGCCGTGGTTCGGTGCATTCGCGCAACTCTGCGGGGTGAGGGGTGCTTTCGGCGAGGGAACGGGGGGAAGTTGGCC
This sequence comes from Streptomyces sp. NPDC051218, assembly GCF_044455475.1. Classification (NCBI taxonomy): domain Bacteria; kingdom Bacillati; phylum Actinomycetota; class Actinomycetes; order Kitasatosporales; family Streptomycetaceae; genus Streptomyces; species Streptomyces sp. NPDC051218. The sequence goes on from NZ_JBITEU010000002.1 coordinate 39,913, forward strand.
CGCATGGGTGAGGGTGCCTCTGGCCGGCGGGGGAGCGGAGGGGATTGGGGGGCGGGGGGTTTGGTCTTGTCTGCGGGTTGCCTGTGCTTGGGGCCGCCGCTTCGCGGCGGATCTTCGCCCGCCCACCCGCCCGTTTGCCCGGCAGTATGCTGCTGGGCGGGACTCGTGTTGCGGTAGAGGGGAAAACAGGACAGTGGTGAAGGTCGGCTGTATCGGACTTGGTGACATCGCGCAGAAGGCGTATCTGCCCGTGCTCACCACCCTGCCGGGCGTCGAGCTGCACCTGCAGACGCGCACGCCCGCGACCCTCGCCCGCGTCGCCGGCGTCCACCACATCCCGGACGAGCGCTGCCACACCGACCTGGACGCGCTGCTCGCCCAGGGCCTCGACGCCGCGTTCGTGCACGCCTCGACCGCCGCCCACCCGGAGATCGTGACGCGGCTGCTCGAAGCGGGCGTGGCCACCTACGTGGACAAGCCCCTCGCGTACGAACTCGCCGACTCCGAGCGGCTCGTGCGCCTGGCCGAGGAGCGTTCCGTCAGCCTCGCCGTCGGCTTCAACCGCCGCTTCGCGCCCGGCTACGCGCAGTGCGTCGAGCACCCTCGCGAGCTGATCCTGATGCAGAAGAACCGCGTCGGCCTGCCCGAGGACGTGCGCACGCTCGTCCTCGACGACTTCATCCACGTCGTGGACACGCTGCGCTTCCTCGCGCCGGGGCCGATCGACCACGTCGGCGTGCGCGCCCGCATCCAGGACGGGCTCATGGAGCACGTCGTGCTGCAGCTGGCGGGGGACGGGTTCACCGCGCTCGGCGTGATGAACCGGCTGAGCGGTTCCACCGAGGAGATCCTCGAGGTGTCGGGCCAGGACACCAAGCGGCAGGTGCTCAACCTCGCCGAGGTCATCGACCACAAGGGCCAGCCCAGCGTGCGGCGGCGCGGCGACTGGGTGTCGGTGGCCCGGCAGCGCGGCATCGAGCAGGTGGTGCTCTCGTTCCTCGACGCCGTGCGCGCGGGCAAGGTGCTCAGCGCCCGGGATGCGCTGGCGACCCATGAGCTGTGCGAGCGTGTGGTTCGTGCGGCTCAGGAGCAGGCTGCCTGAGCCGTCCCCTCGCCGACCCCCGCAGGGAACGGGCGCCCTCGGCCGCGCATAGCAGTGCCAGCACACCGAGTGCGGCGTGCACGGGCCAGTCGCCGAGCCTGACGTACGGCGTGACGCCCTGGGCCAGCGGTATGTCGTACGTCGCCGTGGTGCTCGCCGAGGTACCGAGCGGCGCTCCGACCCGCTCGCCCCGCGGCCCGTATACCGCGGAGACGCCGGTGAGCGTGGCGTGCACCATGGGGCGGCCGGTCTCCGCGGCCCGCACCGCCGCGAGCGAGGCGTGCTGCTCGGGCGCCCAGCTGGACTGGAACGTCGAGGTGGACGACTGCGCGAGCAGCAACTGGGCGCCCTCGCGCGTCAGATGTCGGCTCATGTCGGGGAACGCCGATTCGAAGCACACCAGCGGCCCGACCTTCAGGCCGTCCCCCACCTTCATCACCACCGGACGCTCGCCGCGCCTTCGGTCCTCGCCCGCCGCCTTGCCCACGGACGTCGCCCAGCCGAGGAGCGAGCGTGCGGGGACGTACTCGCCGAAGGGGACGAGCCGCATCTTGTCGTAGCGGTCGCCGGTCGGGCCCTCGGGGCCCACGAGGACGGAGCTCTTGAAGATGCCCGTCTTGTCGGAGCGGCGGGCATCCACGTTCACCAGGATGTCGGCGCCGACCTCCCGGGACAGCGTGGCTATTCGCCGGGCGACGTCCGGTCGCTCCGCGAGGTCGTAGCCGACGCTGCTCTCGCCCCAGACGACGAGGTCCAGGTCCCGGCCCGCCAGGCCGCGGGTCAGCTCCTCCTCACGCGCGAACCGCTTGTCGGCGCCGCCGACCCCGTCCATGACCCCCGGCTGTACGACGGCCACGCGCATCCGGCCCGCGGGCTCGGGCGGCGGCGCCCAGGCCCAGGCGGATGTGGTCGCCGCGGCCACCGCCACGAGCCCGGCGGTGGCGGGAACCGCTCTGGCGGCGGCCGTGCGGGAAGGGCGTGACGTGCCGGAAGGGCGTGACGTAGGGGAGGGGCGTGATGTACGAGGCGGGCGTGACGTAAGAGACGTACGGGCCGAGTGCGGGGCACGTGCCGCGACGAGCGCCGCGACGGCGGTGTTCAGGATGACGATCAGGGCGCTGACCAGCCACACTCCGCCCACTGACATCAGGCGCAGGGCGGGCTCGACCTGCCACTGGCTGGAGCCGAGCAGACCCCACGGCCCGCCGAGGCCCTCCCAGGACCTGACCAGCTCGACCATCAGCCAGCCGGACGGCAGAACGACCAGCGCGGCCGCGGTCCGCCCCGGAGTGAGCACCCCGCCCAGGAGGCGCCGCACCAGCCAGCCCCACGGCGCCCACAACAGGCCGAGCAGCGCGGCGATGACGAGGGTGAACACATGGAGGCTCGGCAGCAGCCAGTGATGTACCGCCACCATGAACCCGAGGCCGCCGAGCCAGCCGTCGAGCGCCGCCCTGCGCCCCGTGTCGGCCGAGCGTGCCAGCAGGATCCAGGGCACGAGCGCGACGTAGGCGAACCACCACAGCGCCGGGGCGGGAAAGGCGAGGGCGGGCAGCGCTCCGGCGAGGACGGCGAGAGCGCCGCGCCATCGGGGCGAGGGCGGCGCGAGCAGCCCCGCTGCCGACGCGGCCGAAAGGCGCGGCCACCGCCGGCTCGGGTCGCGCCCCCGGTCGCGCCCGCTGCGGCCGTCGCTGAGTGGATCCATGCAGCGCCTCCCTCTGTCCCCGACGCCGGTCGTGCCTCCAGTGTGCGCGCCGCCGACGATCTAGGACAGTGCGCCCGCCGTGCGTCTTCTCAGCCTGGGGTACGGGCCGTGGGGCGCTCCTGTATCCGGCGCCACTTCTCGTGCACGGTCACCTGACGCAGTCGCCAGCCCTCGTGCGTGCGCAGTGCCGTGAAGGCGTAGCGGCCGCCGCAGATGAAGTCCGGGGCGGACGATCCCGCGCCGCCCGCCTCCCCGTCGACGCCTGCGCCGGCACCCTCGCCCTCCTGCGAGGCGAAGCGCATCGGGTTCACGAAGTCGGCCTGGACCTGCGCGATGTCGCCGATGTCCTGCTCGAGTGTCCCGAACCGGAGCCGCCTGTTGACGATCAGATGCTGGCGCATCGGGAAGAGCTCCATCGTCCCGGCCAGCCATCCGGCCACCTCGTCGGCGCTCGCGTCGATACCGCCCGCCGAGCTGTAGTCGGCGCGTCCGTCCGGGGTGAAGAGCTGCCGGTACGCGTCCCAGTCACCGTCGTCGACGGTCACTGCGTACTCGGTGATGAGGGAATCGATGGCCAACCGGTCCATCACGGTGGCGAGTTCCACGCGCTGCGTCATCGGGTCAGTGTTGGGTACGGAGGGTTCCCAGCCAAGGGGCGTGCAGGAACGTGCCGGAAAGGATGCGGGAACGCGGCGCGTACGGTGCGGTCGGTGGAGGCCGGTTCCATGTCAACAGCCATAAGATTCAAGGCAGTTGGCCGCCTGTTGGGGCGCGGGCGCGGACACTCGGAGCTGGGAGGCCCGGTGAAGAACGAGCAGCGCATCGCGGCGTACAAACAGCAGGGCAACCGCAGGGAACTGACGGGCCGCCAGAAGCGCCGCATCGCGCGGAAGGCGCGTCAGGGCAAGGGCTGAGTATCTGGCCGCCGTCGCGGACGCTCAGGACGGGGGGCGGCTCCCCCGTGGAGCCCCCGGCAGGACACGCGCACACCGACACGGTGGAAACCTGCGCCCGCATGACGCAGTCCACGGCCTGGGCCGCCTATGCCGCCTCGACGACCTCCGCGCGCACGGCGGCGGCCCATTCCGTCACCAACTGTTCGTACTCACGGCGCTGTTCGGCCGAGAGGCGTCCTCCGGCGCGCATCCACAGACTGCGGATCCGCTCGTTCAATTCCGCGGCAGACCGCACGGAACCACGGGGCTGAGGGGTTAAGGGCATGCGTAAAGACTAGGGGATGGCTACGACAATCGAAACTCTCAGCTACCGAACAGATCCTCCAAGTGAGCAGATGCACAAACGGCCGGGCCCGTCACGCGCCGTCACCCGTACGGCGCAGCACCGGGCGGTCCCGGGTCGTGGCTCCTGATATCCAGGGGAAAAGGGACGCGCCGGAAGCCGCGCGCCGTGGGGGATTCATCGCCCTGACGCCGTAGTGGCGGCCGGGGCCCACCGAGTGGAGGACCACTCATGTCCCAGTACATAAGTCTCTCCGTGGACTTCACGCAGGGTCTCAACGACGCCTGGTCGAAGGTCGCGCAGTTCGTGCCGAAGCTGATCGGCTTCCTGGTCGTCCTGGCCATCGGCTGGTTCGTGTCCAAGATGATCGCGCGAGTCCTCGACCGGGTGCTGCGCAAGCTCGGCTCCGAGAGGCTCGCCGAACGTGCGGGCGCCTCGCGGATGTTCGCGAACTCCAAGCACGACACGACGGGGATCGTCTGCAAGGTCGTCTACTTCGCCCTGCTCCTGATCACCCTGCAGATCGCCTTCGGCGTCTTCGGGAGCAACCCGGTCTCCAACATGCTCGACGGCATCGTCGCCTGGATCCCGCGCGCCGTCGTCGCGATCGTCCTGATGGTCGTCGCCATGGCGGTGGCCAACGTCGTGCGCGACATCGTCACCAGCGCCCTGTCCTCGATGTCGTACGGGAAGACCGTCGGCACGATCGTCTGGGCCTGCATCGTCGCCCTCGGCGTGATCGCGGCCCTCGGTCAGGCGGGCATCGCCACGACGGTCACCCAGCCCGTTCTGTACGCGGCGCTCGCCGCCGGTGCGGGAATCCTGATCGTCGGTGTGGGCGGTGGCCTCATCGGCCCGATGCGGCAGCGCTGGGAGCGCTGGCTGAACACCGCGGAGCAGGAGACGGCCAAGGCCCGCGGCAGCGTCAGTGCCTACCAGGCCGGCCGGCAGGACGCGATGACCAACCAGCCGGTCGGGGAGCGCGAGCGCAGTGACATGCGCGGGGACACGCGTGGTGACATGCGCGGTGACACGGGCAGCCACCTGCGAGGTGACACGCGCGACGACATGTAACCGGGTCCAGATCAGGCTGGTCAGACCAGACCAGACCAGACCAGACCAGACCAGACCAGACCAGACCAGACCAGACCCAGCCAGACGAGACCGGATCAGATCAGGCCCCGGAGGACTCCGGCACCAGGTCGTGCCGCCTCACCAGCCAGGAGATGGCGGTGAGGCGGCACACTGCGTAGTCGTGGCCGACCGGCTCCCGCCATCCGTTCTCGGACAGCGCGTCGAGGAACCCCAGGGCGTAGTCCGAGAGGAGCTCCGCGTCCGGCGTCGGCGGCACGAGCCCGGCCCCGCCCATCTCGAGACGGTCCCGCAGCTCTGCTACGTGCTGGTCCACGGCGGCCGTGAAACCGGGTTCGAAGGCGAACTCGGCGAAGCGCGGGGCGTACGAGGCGCTGATGCGGGCGAGGGGCGACATCCCTTCACCGTAGGACGGCCAAACCCTCCTGAAGAGGGTCTTTCGGCATGCCATTGGTCACAGCTCTCACGGCCGGAGTGGACCCCCTCAGCCGCGTCGGCCCGGCCCCGCCTTGGCCGTCCCCCATACCCCGGACGGGCGAATCCGTTCCTGCATCCGGGCCATGATCGTTTTATCTGCCTCCGGAACTGGTGAGGCCTCACAGCCGCACGATCCGTTTCCTCACCAGGAGGTACCCCCATGCGTATGCGCTCGATCCTCGCCGCGACCGCCCTCACCGCTACAGCCGTCCTCGGGGGAGCCGGCGCCGCCGTGGCGGACCCGGGCCCGGACGCCGCCGCCCACGTCGCGAACTCCCCCGGCGTTCTCAGCGGCAACGCCGTCCAGGTCCCCATCGACCTCGGCCTCAACCTCTGCGGCAACACCGTCGACGTCATCGGGCTGCTCAACCCGGCCACCGGCAACAAGTGCAAGACCAACTGACCCGCTCGCACCAAGGCCCCGCCGCTCACGTCAGCGGCGGGGCTTTTCGATCTCCCCCCGGATGACCACGGGAGCAGCAGGGCGGCCCGCTCGGCGGCCGCGAGGCCCCTCCACACGCTCCTGTCGACCCAGCCCCACGACGGGTAGATCCTGAAGGTATGAACGGCATACGCACATCCGCGGTCGCCCGCCTGTCGGTCGCCGCGATGACTGCATGCCTCCTGGGCGCTGGAAGCAGCATGGCTACGGCAGCACCTTCGGCGTTGCCCGCGGCTGAAAAGGCGGGCGCCTGGGGAGACGCGAAGAAGTGGGACGGCGGCCTCACGGTCACCGTTTCCAAGCCGAGTAAGTTCACGCCCGGCGAGTTCTCGATCGGCCACGAGTCCAGCAATCAGGCCGTGAAATGGCGAATCAAGGTGCACAACGGAACAGATGAGGCGTTCCAGGGGGCACTGATGAGCGTGTATGTGAAGTCCGGCAGCGACGGTGTTGTCTGCGAGCAGGTCTTCGACGGGAAGCTTGGTGCGGGAATCACGGGCAGTGTGTCGCCCGGGTCTTCGGGTGCAGCCGACTTTGCGTTCGATGTCCCGCGGAGCCAGCTGAACAAGGTTGACCTGGAGGTGCGACCCGATTTCGACAAGGACGGGAAGCACTGGGCAGGTGAGGTGAAGTAGACCAGCCCGCTGCTCCAGGACGCCGGGCCGGCCCTCAGTGACACCGCGCGACTACCTGCCCGCCAGGTGACATCCGCCGACGTGGACGACGCCGCGGCGGTTGGTCCCGCCCAGACCCTGACCGATCAGACGGTGGCGAGCCGCACGTCAGGCATGCCCGAAAACACCAGGCTCGCCCGCTGCCGACCCCGGTATGTCACAAAACCATGACTACCCGTTCACACCATCTCCACATGCCGCAGGATGCCCCTCACGCACAACATCCCAGGGGGGACCATGCGCACACGCACCACCATCACCGCTCTCGCTGCCGCAGGCTTATTCGCACTCACCGGCTGCGCCGCCGAGGACAGCGGGCCCGACGCCGCGTCGCCGGACACGACGCAGGCCGAGAAGGCCAAGACCGACGACGCCCCCGCCGCGGACACAGACGCGGACCCGGGTGAGGACGTCGGCGCGGACGCGGAGACGGCAACGCTTCCGGACATGGCCGGAAAGGGACTCCAGGCCGCCCAAGACGAGGCGCAGGCCGCGGGGTTCTACTCCCTCACGTCCTCCGACGCCACCGGCGCCGACCGCATGCAGATGTTCGACCGGAGCTGGAAGGTCTGCTCACAGTCCCCCGCTGCCGGTGAGCACCCGACGGACACGACCGTCGACTTCTCCACGGTGAAGCTCAGCGAGGAGTGCTGAGCAACTGAGCGGCCCGGTCTCTCCCGTGAGAGGCCGGGCCTTGGTGCTCATTCAACGAAAGATCTCCCTCTGGCGGGGAAACCGCTGACGCGGAACCCCTCTCAACCCGCCGACTCTCAGCCCGCCGACTCGCCCGCGTGCGGGCTCAGCGCGCCCATGCCGACCAGTACGAACAGCACGATGCCGAGCACGATTCGGTAGTACACGAACGGCATGAAGCTCTTGGTCGTGATGAACTTCATGAACCATGCGATGACCGCGTATCCGACGAGGAAGGCGATGATCGTCGCGAAGATCGTCGGGCCCCAGGAGACGTGCCCGCCCTCGCCCGCGTCCTTGAGCTCGAACGCGCCGGAGGCGAGTACGGCCGGGATGGCGAGCAGGAACGAGTAGCGGGCCGCGGCCTCGCGGGTGTAGCCCATGAGCAGGCCGCCGCTGATGGTGGCGCCGGAGCGGGAGACGCCCGGGATCAGGGCCATCGCCTGGCAGATGCCGAAGATCAGGCCGTCCCTGACGCCCAGTTCCTTGAGGTCCTTGCGCTCCTTGACGGCGCGGTGCTTGGCGCCGGTCTCGTCGCGGGCCGCGAGGCGGTCGGCGATGCCGAGGACGATGCCCATCACGATCAGCGTCGTGGCGATGAGCCGCAGATCGCGGAACGGGCCCTCGATCTGGTCCTTGAACGTGACGCCGAGCACGCCGATCGGGATCGAGCCGACGATGACGAGCCAGCCCATCTGCGCGTCATGGTCCGAGCGCGGCACCTTGCCGAAGAGGGAGCCGAACCACGCGGAGATGATCCGCGCGATGTCCTTGCGGAAGTAGATCAGCACGGCTGCTTCGGTGCCGATCTGGGTGATCGCGGTGAACGCGGCCCCCGGATCGTGCCAACCCGCGAACGCCGCGGTCAGCCGCAGATGCGCGCTGGACGAGATCGGGAGGAACTCGGTCAGTCCCTGGACGAGCCCGAGGATGAAGGATTCAAGCCAAGACATGGAAACTGCGCCGTCCAAGTACGGATCATGGGCTGCGGGTGCGGTCATGTGATGGGGGATACGGGAAGGATGAGAGCGAGGGGTGATCACTCCCTTGCCGTGGGGCAGCGTAGCGTCACTTGGTTACGAGACCGCCGGAGGGACGCCGTCCAGGGGGAGGGGGCGCGGTACCGCCCCCCCCGGTCGGGCCATGTTCCGGAAACCGGCGAGTGTCGCGGCAGTTGGGTGCGGCGGCCGTTTGATCTACCGGTCGCGCAGGTGGTGGCGCTTGAACCACGCCACCACAGCTCCCGCGAGACCCGTCACCGCGATGAAGCCCATGGCGATGAGGAAAACGGGGGACGTCGGCGTCGACGCGCGGGCGCCCGCGATGACGTACGCCGCGGTGTTCGGGATCGACCCCAGGCCGGTGGCGAGCAGGAACGGCAGCCACCCCATACGGGACACCGCCGCGCAGTAGTTGGCCGCGGCGAACGGCACACCGGGGAAGAGGCGCGCCGCCAGCATCGAGCGGAAGCCATGTCTGCTCAGCTGCCCGTCGGCCGCCTTGAGCCAGCGCCCACGGAGCAGTGGGCGCAGAGCGTCCTGCCCCAGCATCCTGCCGAGTCCGAAGGCGATCCCGGACCCGAGGACCGTGCCGGCGAGCGCCGCGGCGAGGCCCGCCTGGGACCCGAACAGGGCGCCCGCCGCCAGATTCAGCAGCGGACGTGGCACGAAGGCTGTGGTGCACAGGCCGTACGCCACGGCGAAGACCAGCACGGCGGCGGCGCCGCCGAGTTGCGCCGGCCAGCCGTCGGACAGAATTCGCTGCGGCTCGAAGAGCAGCACGCACGTCCCGGCGGCGGCGAGCAGCACCACCAGCAGAGACAGCCGCGACCATGGCGAGAGCAACACCCTGGTGCAGCGCTCGGCGATGACCTGCGGGCGGGCAGCGGCAGAGTCGAACATCCGGGGAGACTAACCGACAAATGTGTGTGATCGCCGTATGGTGCGTCTCACGGGCGTCACAGAATTACAGTTCCGGGGTGCCTCCTACGAGCGTGAAAGTCCCGCACAGCGACTTGGCCGACACCGTCATGGAGCGGCTCACCGCGACATACGCGGCGGCGGCCGATCCGACGCGGGCGGCGCAGACCCAGGCGTACTTGAAGAACGTCGCTCCCTTCCTGGGCGTTCCCGCGCCCCTGCGCCGCCAACTGTCCCGCACGGTCGTCGCCGGGCTTCCCCGTCCCGACGAGGCGGACTGCACGGCGATCGCGCTGCGCTGCTGGCAGCTGCCGGAGCGCGAGTACGCCTACTTCGCCGTGGACTTGCTGCGCCGCCACGTGAAGCGCCTCCCCTCGGGCTTCCTGCCGGTCGCCCGCCACCTGGTGACGACGGTGTCCTGGTGGGACACGGTCGACGCGCTCGCCGCGCACGTCGTGGGCGGTCTGGTCGCCGCCGACCCCGAGCTCAGGGCCGAGATGGACGTCTGGATCGAGGACGCGGACCTGTGGGTGGCCCGCACCGCCCTCCTCCACCAGCTGCGTCACAAGGACACCACCGACACCGAACGTCTCTTCGGCTACTGCCTGCGGCAGTCCGGGCACCCTGACTTCTTCATCCGCAAGGCCATCGGCTGGAGCCTGCGCGAATACGCAAAGACCGATCCGGAGGCCGTACGCGACTTCGTCGAGCGGGAGCGCGGACGGCTCGCGCCGCTCTCGGTGCGTGAGGCGCTGAAGAACCTCTGACCGCGGCGGGCCCAAGAAGAAGACTTCATGTGCGGGCCTGGCAAGCGGACTTCATGCTTCCACCCCGCGAAAAGCATTCGACGTACCCCTGCCCGTCGGCAATGATCTGCGACATGTTCCGGTATGCCTTCCTCGCAGCTTCGACCGCGGTCGCGGTCGCTGCGAAGGCTGCCGTCGTCCTCTGCGCCGCACTTCCTGTCGACGGCGCCGCACTTCCTGCCGACGGCGCCCGACGCTGACCCTCCCCGGACACTCCGGCGGACCCCATAGGGGGAGGGTCGGTTCGGCCACCGGGGTCTTCAGCTTCGAGTTCCGGAGAAGGAACCGCCATGTCCAAGACGGCTTACGTCCGCACCAAACCGCACCTCAACATCGGCACGATGGGCCACGTCGACCACGGCAAGACGACCCTGACCGCCGCCATCACCAAGGTCCTCAGCGAGCGCGGCACCGGCACGTTCGTGCCCTTCGACCGCATCGACCGTGCCCCCGAGGAGGCGCAGCGCGGCATCACGATCAACATCGCGCACGTCGAGTACGAGACCGACACCCGGCACTACGCGCACGTGGACATGCCGGGCCACGCCGACTACGTCAAGAACATGGTCACCGGAGCCGCGCAGCTGGACGGGGCGATCCTCGTCGTCTCCGCGCTCGACGGGATCATGCCGCAGACCGCCGAGCACGTCCTGCTCGCCCGCCAGGTGGGCGTCGACCACATCGTCGTCGCGCTCAACAAGGCGGACGCCGGTGACGAGGAGCTCACCGACCTCGTCGAACTGGAGGTGCGCGAGCTGCTCTCCGCGCACGGGTACGGGGGTGACTCCGTCCCGGTCGTACGCGTGTCGGGGCTTAAGGCGCTGGAGGGCGACCCGCGGTGGGCCGCCGCCATCGAGGCGCTGCTCGACGCGGTGGACACCTATGTGCCCATGCCCGAGCGGTATGTCGACGCTCCCTTTCTGCTGCCGGTGGAGAACGTGCTCACCATCACCGGGCGCGGAACCGTCGTCACCGGAGCCGTCGAGCGCGGCACGGTGCGGATCGGTGACCGGGTAGAGGTACTCGGCGCCGCGACGGAGACCGTCGTCACCGGGCTCGAGACCTTCGGCAAGCCCATGGCGTCCGCGCAGGCGGGTGACAACGTGGCGCTGCTCCTGCGCGGCGTGCCACGCGACGCCGTGCGCCGCGGACATGTCGTCGCGGAGCCGGGGAGCGTCAGTCCGAGCCGCCGCTTCACCGCGCAGGTGTACGTCCTGTCGACCAAGGAGGGAGGACGGTCGACGCCGATCGCGACCGGCTACCGGCCGCAGTTCTACCTCCGCACCGCGGACGTGGTCGGCGACGTCGACCTCGGCGAAGCCGCCGTCGCGCGGCCCGGCGACACCGTCACCATGACGGTCGAGCTCGGTCGCGACATGCCCCTGGAGACGGGCCTCGGCTTCGCGATCCGTGAGGGCGGGCGCACCGTCGGGGCGGGCACGGTGACCGAGGTCGGCTGACGTCCGATGCCCGCCTCCCTCGGGGGATCCACCCCCGGGGGAGGCGGGCACAATGGAGCGGTGACTGAGGACGAAAGCGCGGACGAACCCGCGGTTGGACGCGCGGGTGAACGTGCGGTCGTGCGCGCGGGTGAACGTGCGGACGAACCCGCCGATGAGCCCGCGGACGAACGGGCGGACGAGGCCATACCCGTCATCAAGGACGTGGACCACGGCACCGCCAAGCTGATGCCGGACGTGGACCGGCCCCGCGCCTGGCTGCTCACGGTCGACGGGGCGCCTCAGTCGTACGTCGATCTGGACGCGCCCACGTACCTCGAATTCGAGTACGCGCAGCGCCTCGCGCACGTCCTGGACACGGCCGACGACCAGGACCACTCGGAGTCCCCGGGCCGCCCCCTGGACGTGATCCACCTCGGCGGCGGCGCGCTCACCCTGCCCCGCTACGTCGCCGCGACCCGGCCGGGCTCGCGGCAGGACGTGGTGGAGGCGGACCGGGGCCTGCTCGAACTGGTCGCCGAACGGCTGCCGTTGCCGCCGGAGTCCGGGATCACGGTGCACGGCGCCGACGCGCGGCAGTGGCTTGAGGAGGCGGCCCAGGACAGCACCGACGTACTCATCGCCGATGTGTTCGGCGGCTCGCGGACCCCGGCCCATCTCACGTCAGTGGGGTACGCGCGCGCCGCGGATGGCGTACTGCGCGCGGGCGGCCTCTACGCGGCGAACCTCGCCGACGGGGCGCCCTTCGCCTTCCTCCGCTCCCAGCTGGCCACCTTCGCCGAGGTCTTCGAGGAGATCGCACTGATCGCCGAACCGGCCGTGCTGCGGGGCCGCCGCTTCGGCAACGCGGTGCTCGTCGCCTCCCATGAGCCCATCGCGGTGGGGTCCTTGTCCCGACGGACGGCGGCCGACGTCTTCCCGGCGCGCGTCCAGTACGGTCCTGCGCTGCGCCGCTTCATCGGCGACGCGAGACCGGTGCACGACGAGGAGGCGGTCGCCTCACCCGAGCCGCCTGGCGGGGCATTCAGCATCGGCTGAGGGCGTGCCCGGGGCGGGGGCGGGGTGGGCCCGGCGGGCTTACCCGAGGCGTCGGATGGGGGCTTCGGCGTCGGTAGAGGCGGCGGTGGGGTCCACCGTCGGGGCGGTGAGGGGCGTCGGCGCCTTGGTGATCTCCGTGGACGACGTGCGGCGCGTCAGATTGCGTACGTCCGGTACGAACAGCACCAGTGCCGTCACCACGACCACCAGCGCCGCGCAGCCCCACAGCGATGTCGAGCGCCCGAAGGCCAGTTCCGCAGGGCCCGCGAGCGCTGTGGCGAGCGGGACCATAGCGATCGAGCCGAACCAGTCGTACGCGGCGACGCGGGACAGCTTCTCCTCGGGGATCTCCTGGTGCATCGCCGTCATCCAGGAGACGCCGAACACCTCGATCGCGACGCCGCTCACGAACATCACCGCCGCCAGCCCCCACACCGGCAACGGCACCGCGAGCGCCGCCGACGGCGCGGCCAGCGGGAAGACGCAGAGGGTGCCCGCGAGCAGCAGGCGCCGCGGTTTCCAGCGCATCATCAGGAACGCGCCGCCGACCGTACCCGCGCCGAACGCGCCGAGCGCGAGACCCCAGGGCCCCGCCCCACCGAGTTCGTCCCGGGCGACCAGTGGCCCGAAGACCGCCTCGGCCGCGCCGACCACCGCCACCACCACGGAGAACTGCGCCACGATCGCCCACAGCCACGGCCGGCCGATGAACTCCCGCCAGCCGTCCCGGAGATCGGAGAGCAGGCCGCCGCCGGGTTCGCGCGCGGGGATGTGGCTCACGTCGAGGAACGACCGCAGTGCTCCCGCCACCGCGAACGCCGCCGCGTCCACCGCGAGCACCCAGCCGGGCCCGATCGCGGCGACCATCAGGCCGCCGAGCGCCGCGCCGCCGAGTCCCGCGCCCTGCATCGCCATGCGGTACAGCGCGAAGGCGCGGCTCACCTGCTCGCCACTGACGGTCGACATCAGCATGCCTTCGGCGGCCGGCCCGAAGAACGCCTGGCCGGTGCCGCCGAGCGCAGTGAGCAGCATCATCGACCACAGCGGGGGAGTGCCGGAGATGACGAGCACCGCGAAGGCCGCCTGCGATAGGCAGTTGAGGGCGTTGGCGGCGACCATCACATGGTGGCGCGGAAGGCGGTCGGCGACGGCGCCGCCGATCAGCAGGAACAGCACGAGCGGCAGCGTGCGGGCCGCCGCCACCAGCCCGACGTCCCCGCCGTCACCGCCCGAGTCGAGCACCGCGAACGCCGCCGCGATCAGGGCACCGTGGCTGCCCAGGTTGGTCACGATCGCGGCGGCGGTCAGCAGGGTGTAGTTGCGGCCGGCCCAGGAGGGGCGGCGCACGGCGGCGGGATTGGTCACCAGGGGACTATCGCCGCCGGAGCAGCGACTTGCCAAACCGATTCCGCACGGGGCAGTGCCCCTGTGGGCGGCTCAGCGGCTCAGGACTCCTCGCCGTCGCCGTCGCCGTTCAGACGTACCGTGCTCAGGATCTTCTTCACCGTCGCGTCGGGGATCTCGTCCTTCACGCCCTTGGCGCCGTACATCGACCAGGCGACGTACTCACCCTCGGAGTTCTTGAAGGCGAACGTCGTGGCCTTGCCGTCCGAGTCGCATTTGTCGGTCTTGGGGACGCCGGACGTCGTGGAGGTCGCGACGCTTCCCTTGATGCCCGACGCGGTGGTGAACGACTCCACCTTGCCGACCTTGATCTTCTTCTTGTCGGCCTTCTTCTGGCCCGTGTAACCGCCGAAGACCCACCACGCGGAGTCGTTGCGCGCGACGTCCTCGGTGTTCTTGGCGCCGTTCTGGCCCTTCGTGCCGACCGTGCCGAGGGACGTGTCGTCCTTCGTGCCGTCCTTGTCGTCGTCGTACGAGCACCACTTCGGCTTGAAGATCGCGGGCGCGGACATGCCGATGAGCGCGCTGCCGTCGCCCTTCTCGCGGTCCTCGAAGCCGATGAAGGTGCCGGGGGTCTCCACCTCCCAGTCGGCCGGGACGTCGAAGGCGGTGCCCCACTTGGGGTTCACGACGACCTGCCAGCCCTTGATCGTCGGCTTCGGGCCGTTGCCCGTGCCGCGCTCGCTGCCGCCCTCGTCGGTCGGGCTCGGCGTCGGGGACGCGGACTTGGCGGGAGTCTTCTTCTCCGGCTTCCCGTCCGCCTCGTCGTCCTTGTCGCCGCCAAGGACGAGGAAGCCCGTGACACCGGCGGCCACCAGGACGGCGAGCGCCGCGACGATCGCGGTGATCTTCGTCTTGTTTCCGTCCCCGCCCTGACCGCCCTGCTGAGGCGGCATGGGCGGCGGCGTCGGCGCGGCCCACTGCGGCTGCTCGGGCTGCGAGAAGGCGCCCGAGTGCGGTTGCTGCTGCTGGTATCCCGGCTGCTGATACGGGTTCGGCTGCTGGTACCCCGGCTGCTGGTACGGATTGGGATTCTGGTCCTGCGGGTTCTGCTCGCCCCCGGGCGGCTGCTGTCCTGGCCACATGGGCAGTAACCATAGAGGGGCTTGTGGCCTGATGTCATTGCTGCCCTCGTGGGGGCGTCGGCACATCGGGTCACAAGCCACACCGGCGTACTAAACGACTCAGGAACCCGACGCGTCCCCGTTCAGACGCACCGTGCTGAGGATCTTCATGATGGTCGCGTCCGGGACCTCGTCCTTGACGCCCTTGGCGCTGTAGAGGCTCCAGGCGACGTACTCATCCTCGGCGTTCTTGAAGCCGAACGTGATCGCCTTGCCGTCCGAGTCGCACTTGGAACGCTGTGGCGCGTTCTTGGACCGGGCCCACGCGATGCTGCCCTTGATGCCCGACGTGGTGGTGTAGGGCTTCGCCTTCTCGTCGATGTGGAGGCTCTTCTTGTCCGGCTGCGTGTATGGGCCGTAGACCCACCAGCCGACCTGATTCACGGCGACTTCGTCCGTGTCCTTCGCGCCGTTCGCACCCTTGGTACCTGTAGCCGAGAGCGCCTTGTCCTCGTCCCGGCCGTCCTTGTCGTCGTCGGAGGAGCACCACTGCGACTTGTAGTACGCGGGCGCCGACATGGTGACGAGCGGGTCGCCCGTCTTGACGTCCTCGAACGCGACCGAGGAGTCCGGGGACCTGACCTCCCAGCCAGGCGGTACGTCAAATGCAGTGCCCCACTTGGGGTTCACCACGACCTTCCAGCCCTTGACGGTGGGCTTGGGGCCGTTGTCGGTGCCGCGATCGTCGCCGCCTTCCTCCGCCGGGGAGTCTGCCGGACCGGGCTTCCCGGCGGAGGACTTCTGGGGGGCGGCGGAGTCCTTGTCGTCGTCCTTGCCGTCCCCCAGGACGAGGAATCCGGTGACGCCCGCGGCCACTACGACCGCGGCGGCCGCCACGAAGGCGACCACCTTGGTTCTGCCGCCATTGCCGTTCCCTTGCTGCTGGGGAGCCCCCGGCGCCGTCGGCGCGTTACCCCACTGCCCCTGCTGCTGGTGCACGTTGGGCTGTTGGTACCCCGGTTGCTGGTACGGGTTGGGCGCTTGGTACCCCGGCTGCTGGTACGGGTTCTGGTCCTGCGGGTTCTGCTCGCCCCCGGGCGGCTGCTGTCCTGGCCACATGGGGGGCAACGTTAGGGCATCTGCTTTGTCAGGCCCTGCGCAGGTTCCCGGTGTAGACGAATTTACCCTTGATTACCGGAACGTCCGCGTCGATCACGCAGCTCTTATAGCAGACCCAGTGATTTCCCGATGAATTATTGCAACGCCACTTGCTTTTAATGGTCGTCCCCTTGGAGAGGTGACCGGTGACCCTTGTGCCCGACGACGGTCCGCGGTGGACGGCCGTCCTTTTCTTGGTCTTATAGGTGTGGACATACTTGCCACACCCGATAAGGCCTGTGGCTTCGTACGCAGAGGAGCTCGATGCCGGGGCGGCTGACGCGGGACCCGCGAAGGAGAGACTGACCGCGAAGAGTGCTGCGGCAATCGCCCAGGACGGCGATTTCCTATTCAAGATGAGCCCTTCTCTGAGGATATTGTTAAACAGTGAACATGCCTTCGAATGTGACCAGTTGAGGGCATGACTCGCGATAATTTAGTCGGCTGGGTCGAGTGCTGTCAATCAGGATTCAAGAGGGCGAATTGGGTCAAATGGCAAAGGAGTAGTGAGTTCTATTTTCTTCGCGGGTGGGCCGTCGCGGCGCCGCGGTAGTGGCCAAGAACGCTACCCGTGGGTAACATCGCGTCCATGAGCGCTGACCAGATGTCGATAGGCGAGATGCTTGCCGCCACCGTGCCGATGGCCCGGACCCTGAACCTCGAGTTCCGTGAGACCACGCCCGAGAAGGCCGTGGTCGCCCTGCCGGATCAGGCGGACTTCCACAACCACGTCGGCGGGCCGCACGCCGGAGCCATGTTCACGCTGGGGGAGTCGGCGAGCGGCGCGATCGTGCTCGCCGCGTTCGGCGAGCAGCTCTCGCGGGCCGTGCCCCTCGCCGTCCGCGCCGACATCGCGTACAGGAAGCTCGCCATGGGGCCGGTGACCGCCACCGCAACCCTCGGCCGCCCGGCCGCCGAGGTCGTCGCCGAGCTGGACGCGGGCCAGCGTCCCGAGTTCCCGGTGACCATCGCGATCCAGCGCGAGGACGGCGCCGTGACCGGTGAGATGACGGTCGTCTGGACGCTGCGCCCCAATAACTGAGTCGCGTACGGGCGTTCGCTTGCGTACGTTCATTGAACACAGCGGCGTCACGTCGGCCGGACCACGGGGGTTCCGACCGGCGCGGCGCCGTTCTGCGTGATCCCGTCCGGCCGTTCCGGCCGGCTTTCCGTTCAACTCATTGACACGAGTCAGTAGTGGTCATAGTTTCCGGCCGCCAGGGTTGACGTCTTCCAGGGAGTCACCGCATGAGACGCACGGGCCGCACAGGACGCGCAGAACGCGCAGAACGCGCAGAACGCGCAGAACGCGTAGGACGCAAGCGAACCACCCTCGTCGCCGTCGCCGTCGCCGTCGCCGCCGCCGCGGCCCTGCTCACCCCGCACCTCGCGCAGGCCGCCCCGCAGGACGTTTCCCCGAAGGGCGGCGGCACGCTCGTCCGTACGGACGGGGGCTGGCTGCGCGGTGAATCCACCGCCGAGGGGCGGCAGTTCCTCGGTATCCCGTACGCCCAGCAGCCCGTCGGTGACCTCCGTTGGAAGGAGCCACGTCCCGCCAAGTCCTGGCAGGGCGTGCGCGATGCGACCTCCTTCGGTAACCGCTGCGTACAGACCGCGAGTTGGGACCCCGGTTACGAGAACCCCAGCCACACGGAGGACTGCCTCGACCTCAACGTCTACGCACCCAAGGATGTCCCCGCACCCAAGGGGCAGCACAAGCCGCGGCCCGTCCTGGTCTGGCTGCACGGTGGCGGGCTCACCGCGGGCGCGGGCGAGGACATCGTGCCCGACACCTTCGCCCGCCGCACCGGCACGGTCGTCGTGACCGTCAACTACCGCCTCGGCGCCATGGGTTTCCTCGCCGGCAAAGACCTTGACGGTGAGGCATCCGACCGCGCCCCGGGCGACTACGTCTCGGGAAACTACGGCATGCTCGACCAGCAGGCCGCGCTGCGCTGGGTGCGCGCCAACATCGGCTCGTTCGGCGGCGACCGGCAGCGCGTCACCATCGCGGGCGAGTCCGCGGGCGGCCGCTCCGTCTGCACCCAGCTCGCATCGCCCACCGCCAAGGGCCTCTACCGCGCGGGCATCGTGCAGAGCGGCGCCTACGGGGACTGCGCCGCCCGGAAGCACGACGAGGCGCTCGCGCAGGGCGCGGCGTTCGCGAAGAAGGCCGGCTGCCCCGACCCGGCGACCGCCATCGCCTGTCTGCGCAAGAAGCCCGCAGAGGCGATCCTCGCGGCGCAGGGCGGCTTCGACTGGGCGCCGGTGGTGGGCGGCGACTTCCTGCCGGTCCAGCCCGAGGAGGCGTACGAGAACGGCAGCGCATCCCGGGTGCCCGTCCTGAACGGCGCGAACAGCGACGAGGGGACACTTTTCGCCTACGGGCAGTTCGACGGGCAGGGCAAGCCGCTGACCGAGGAGCAGTACCCGGGCGCGCTCACCCGGATGTACGGCGCCGAGCTGGGTGCCAAGGTCCTGAAGCGCTATCCCGCGGCCCGGTACGCCTCACCGACGCACGCGTACGCCGCCGCCCAGGGCGACCAGATGTTCGCCTGCTCGGCACTGCGCATGGACAGGTCGCTCGCCGTCCGCGGCCCCGTCTACGCCTACGAGTTCGCCGACCGCACCTCGCCGCCCTTCGCCTCGATCCGGGACGCGGGCAAGACGTTCGACTTCGGGGCGACCCACGTCAACGAAGTGCAATATCTTTTCAAGCACTTCGGGCTCGCTTCGCCCCTCGACGCGGAACAGCGGGCCCTGGCCCGGCAGATGGTCCAGTACTGGGGCTCCTTCATCCGTGGTGGTGCACCGCGCGCCGACGGTCAGCCCACCGCGCCCGACCAGCGGTCACGGCCGGGTCAGGTGCTCTCGCTGCGGACCGCGTCCGCCGGTGGCAACGCGGTGAGCGGCGCCGGGGCCCGCGAGCACCGGTGCGACCTCTGGGACCGCGAAGGCTCCCGCCCGGCCGACGCCGGCTGAGCGGGTAGGCTGCCCGGCGTGCGCGATCTTGGGGGGAACGCGCACGCCGGGCACACGCACACCAGCACAGGAGGAACCGGCCTTGCACGTCCAGGAATGGCTGGAGACCGTACCGGCCGTCAGTATCTACGCGCTGGTGGGCGTGGTCATCGGACTGGAGAGCCTGGGCATCCCGCTGCCGGGTGAGATCGTCCTCGTCTCCGCCGCGCTGCTCTCCTCGCAGCACGGCGAGCTCAACCCCGTCATCCTGGGGATCTGCGCCACCGCGGGCGCCATCATCGGCGACTCCATCGGGTACGCGATCGGACGCAAGGGCGGCCGACCGCTCCTTGCCTGGCTCGAACGCAAATTCCCCAAGCACTTCAGCGCCGCGAACGTCGGCAGCGCCGAGCAGTCGTTCCAGAAGTGGGGCATGTGGGCGGTCTTCTTCGGCCGCTTCGTCGCCCTGCTGAGGATCTTCGCGGGGCCCCTCGCGGGCGTCCTGCGCATGCCGTACTGGAAGTTCCTCATCGCCAACGTCCTCGGCGGCATCGTCTGGGCGGGCGGCACCACCGCCGTCATCTACTACATCGGTGTCGTCGCGGAGGACTGGCTCAAGCGGTTCTCGTACTTCGGCCTCGCCATCGCCGTGCTGATCGGCGTCGGTTCCATGCTGCTCGTCAAGCGCCGCGCGAAGAAGTCGGCGGCGGCGCGCTCCGAGGCAGCGGCCGAAAACGATGCGCAGAAGGCGGCGGCCGAGCCCGTCCCCGTCCCGGCCGCCGACTGACGTCGTCCGCCGACTGACGTCACTTGGCGTGGGCGTCCCGGTGGGCCTTGGCCAGCTCCACGTACATCGTGCCGTTGAGGGTGATGCCCGCGCGCTCCTCGTCCGTGAGCGCGCGCCGCACCTTGGCGGGCACGCCCGCGACGAGTGAGCCGGGCGGGACGACCATCCCCTGCGGTACGAGGGCCTGCGCCGCGACCAGCGAACCGGCGCCGATCACCGCGCCGTTGAGGACCGTCGCGCCCATGCCGATCAGGCAGTCGTCCTCGACGGTGCAGCCGTGCAGGACGGCGTTGTGGCCGACCGAGACCCGCTCGCCGATGGACATCGGGAAGCCCGGGTCGACGTGCAGGCTGCAGTTGTCCTGGATGTTGCTGTCGGCGCCGACGACGATCGGCCCGCAGTCCGCGCGGAGCACCGCCCCGTACCAGGCGCTCGCGCCCGCGTTCAGCGTCACCTCGCCGATGAGCACGGAGGTGGGCGCGGTGAAGGCGTCCTGATCGATCTTCGGGTCCTTGCCGCCGATCCCGGTGATGAGTGCCTCGTGGCTCATCGGATTTCTCCATTCGTACGTGTCTCGCGCCTGGCGGAACCGTACGGGACGGGGGCGGGTCCACTGCCCTGTGGGGTGAAGATCACAGGGGTACGGGCTCACCGGGGCGCCCGGGGCTGAGTAACGTGAGCGCGTGCCGAAGAACAGGAACACGTTCTCATCCGGGGTCGCCGACTGGCGGCGCCGCGCGACCCAGCGCGCCGTCCACGCGGGCTGGGCCTGGGTGCAGCGGACGGGGGCCGTCACCGCGCAGCGGCCGGGGCGGCTGCGGTTCGGCGCGATCGGACAGGGCACGAAGCTGTCCTTCCCGCAGGGGACCGTCTTCGGCGAGCCGTGGATCCGCATCGGCGACCACTGCATCATCGGCGAGCAGGTCACCCTCACCGCAGGGATGATGCCCGACCTGGACCTCGGGCCCGACCCGATCCTGCGCATCGGCAACGGCGTCGTGCTCGGCCGCGGCAGCCACGTCATCGCCGACACCACCGTGACGATCGGCGACGACTGCTACTTCGGGCCCACGGTGTACGTGACGTCCACGAACCACTCGTACGACGATCCGCAGGTGCCCATCGGCAAGCAGTGGCCGCGCATGGAGCCCGTCGAGATCGGGCCCGGCTGCTGGATCGGCACGAACGCGGTGATCCTGCCGGGGGCGAGGCTGGGGCGCAATGTCGTGGTCGCCGCGGGTGCGGTGGTCAGGGGCTTGGTGCCCGACCACTCCGTGGTGGCTGGAGCGCCTGCCCGCGTGGTGCGCCGCTGGGACCCCGAGGCCGGGTGGCAGCCGCCCTTGCGGACGCCTGCGCCTGTGCCTATTCCTGACGGGGTCACGCCGGAACAGCTGCTTGCTCTGGGGGAGTTGGAGGGGTAGTTCGCTGTCTTCCTCGGCTGCGGGTGCGTTGTGGTTGCTCGCGCAGTTCCCCGCGCCCCTGACGGGCCCGTCTCAGCTCGCCAGCAACACCGTGCCCACCAACGCCAGCCCCGCCCCCGCCGCCTGCACCCCCCGCAGTCGTTCCTTCAGGACCGCCCGTGCCGCTACCGCGGTGATCACCGGGTAGGTCGAGGAGAGCACCGCGGCCAGAGTGATCGGGCCGTTCTGGGCGGCTATCGAGTACGTGCCGTTGGCCGCTACGTCGGCCAGGCCGACGAAGGCCAGAGCCGGAAGTGCCGCCCAGATCAGGCCCATGCCCGTGCCCTCGGGGAGTGCGGCGCCGCCCCGCTTCACGGAGACGAACAGTGCGGCCCCGCCCGCGGTCACGTTCGTCACGCGCTGTACGAACAGGGCGAGGAACAGGCCGGTGAGGTTGCTCGACGCCTCGGAGATGAGGGCGAGGACCGCGCCGAAGCCGAAGGCCGCGAGCAGGGTGAGCAGGACCGCCTGCCGTTGCACGGGGGCGCCACGCAGTTCGGGGCCGCCCGCGAGCACGATGCCCACGATGGCGACGGTCAGCCCGGCGAACTGCGGTACCCCCGGCCGCTCGCCCAGGAAGAGACCCACCGCCACCGGCACGACGACGCCCACGGAGGCGAGCGGCGAGACGACGCTCATCGGGCCGATGGCCAGGGCCTTGTAGAAGGCGAGCATCGCCACCGGGCCGAGCAGGCCCGCCGCCACCGCGAACCACAGCTGCGGTCCCCACTCCGTCCAGCCGCCCGTGGCGACCACGATCACACCGAGGACGATCACGGCGATGGTCTGCGAGGCGACGACGACCGTGAGCGCCGGGATGCGTCGCGTCAGCAGTCCGCCGCCGAAGTCGGCCAACCCGTACAGCAGGCTGGTGGCCAGAGCGAACAGTGCTGTCATCGAAGAACCTCGCAGTACAGTGTGGTGAACCTTTAGGTGCACCACACCGTAGTTCAATATCCTGAACTCTGTCATCCAAAATAATGGACGGAATGTGTCGGATCTCGATCAGCTCACCCAGTCCCTCGCCCGCAACCTCAAGCGCTGGCGCTCGGAACGGGGCTTCACGCTCGACGCGCTCGCGGCCCGCGCGGGCGTCAGCCGCGGCATGATCATCCAGATCGAGCAGGCCAGGACCAATCCCAGCGTCGGCATAACGGTCAAGCTCGCCGACGCCCTCGGCATCAGCATCACCACGCTCCTCGACTACGAACAGGGCTCCCACGTCCGGCTCGTGCCGCCGGAACAGGCGGTGCGGATGTGGTCCACGGAGGCGGGCAGCAGTACGACGCTGCTCGTCGGGACCGAGGAGCGCGGGCCCTTCGAGCTGTGGGCGTGGAAGCTGATGCCCGGCGAGGGCAGTGACTCGGACGCGCACCCGCCGGGCACCATGGAGCTGCTGCACGTGGCCGCGGGTGAACTGACGCTCCTTGTGGACGGCGTGGAGCATCTCGTGCCCGCCGGGTCGGCCGTGTCGTTCGAAGCGAACGTGGCGCACGGTTATCACAACAAGGGTGCCGAGCCGGTCGAGATGACCATGTCGGTGTCGGTGCCCCCGGCGCACGCCTCGTCGTACTGACTCCTGCCGGTTCTTGGCCGACCGGCTCCTGGCAGACCGACTCCTGCCGGAGACTGTTAGCGTGCGGCCATGCGTGCACCCATGGGAGATTTCGACGTCGTCCGCCCCGCGCCCGAGGCCATCGACCTCCTGGTCGCGCCCGTCGCCGAAGCCGTGCGCGGATGGCACGGGACCGTGCCCGCCGAGCAGGTACTCCACGTCGACACCGACCCGCGGTGGGCCGACACCGCCACCTTCGTGGAGCACTACGGCCAGGACATCCTGGAGCAGTCGGCGAACTGTGTCGTCGTCGCGGGCAAGCGCGGCGGCGAGGCCTCGCTCGCCGCATGCCTGGTCCTGTCCACCACCCGCGTCGACGTGAACGGCGCCGTGCGCCGCCAACTCGGCGCCCGCAAGGCCTCGTTCGCCCCGATGGACACGGCGACCGGTGCGACCGGCATGGAGTACGGCGGCATCACCCCGATCGGCTTGCCCGCCGACTGGCCGCTGCTCGTGGACGCCGCCGTCGTCGACCTGCCGTACGTCCTGATCGGCAGCGGCAGCCGCCGGGGCAAGCTCATCGTGCCCGGCAAGGCGTTCGCCGAGCTGCCCAACGCGGTCGTACTCGAAGGGCTCGGCGTCGTCGCCTGACGCGGGCGGGCCTCACGCGCCGTTCACCGGCAGACGCCCTCCGCGCGCAGCCGGGCGATGTCGTCCGCGCCGCGCCCCAGCTCCCCGAGGATCCGCTCGGTGTGCTCGCCCGCCGCCGGCACCGCATCCATGCGCGGCGGGACACCGCTCAGATTCGCGGGCGGCACCAGCGCCTGAACGGGGGCCGGGCTGCCCGGAATCGCGACCTCCCGCCACCGGTCGCGCTCGGTGAGAGCCGGATGGTCGAGGAACTCCGCGACCGAATTGACGCCCGCATTCGCGATGTTGGCGCGGTCGAGCAGCTCCATCGCCTCGTCGCTGCCGAGTTCGGCGAAGCGCGTGGAGATGATCGCGTCGAGTTCGTCGCGGTGCGCGACGCGGTCGGAGCCGGTGGCGAACCGCGGATCGTCGGTCAACTCGGGCCGCCCGACGACCTGCTCGCACAGGGCCGCCCACTCGCGCTCGTTCTGCACGGACAGCAGGACGTCCTTGCCGTCGGACGCGGTGAACGGGCCGTAGGGCGCGACCGTGGCGTGCCGGGCACCGACGCGGGGAGGCTGTGTGCCGCCGTACCGCGTGTAGTAGGCGGGCTGGCTCATCCACTCGGCGAGCGCGTCGAAGAGCGAGACCTCGACGGCCGGTGCGCGTCCGGTGGTCGCCCGGGTGAAGAGCGCGGAGAGGATGCCGCTGTAGGCGTACATGCCGCCCGCGATGTCCGCGACCGAGATCCCCGCCCGCACCGCCTCGTCGGGCGTGCCGGTCAGTGAGAGCAGCCCGGTCTGGCACTGCACGAGCAGGTCGTACGCCTTCCGGCCCGCCCAGGAGCCGCTCGTGCCGTACCCGCTGACGGTGCAGGGGATCAACGAGGAGTAGCGGGCCTGGAGTTCCTCGGCGCCGAGGCCGAGTCGGTCGGCGGCGCCGGGGGCGAGATTCTGCACGAACACGTCGGCGCCTGCGAGGAGTTCGTGCAGGATGGCCCTGCCCTCATCGGACTTGAGGTCCAGGGTGAGGGACTCCTTGGAGCGGTTGAGCCAGACGAAGTAGCTGGCCTGGCCGTGCACCGTGGTGTCGTAGCGGCGGGCGAAGTCGCCGCCGCCCGGACGCTCGACCTTGATCACGCGGGCGCCCAGGTCGGCCAGCTGCCGGGTGGCGAAGGGAGCGGCGACGGCCTGCTCCAGGCTGACGACGGTGATGCCCGCCAGGGGGAGGTGGCCGGCCGGTCGGTGGTGCGTCGTCGCCATGACTGCCCTTCGTTCACGGATGCTGCCTGAGTCTGTACGGTCACACAGGGACCGCGATGTACGGTCACACAGGAACCACGCTTCGCGTTCGATCCCTGGGGAACGACCCAGGGCGGTCCCCGTTCACCTGATGCTCATGAGTGTCCTGGCCATCGGCCGCGCGGTCATCGTGCGCAGTTCAGCCGGGGCCCGCACCGTGCTGTGAGTGCTGCTTCTCAGCGTGCAGACGATCCTTCAATCCCTGGCCTCGGTACACTCCCCGAACGGAGCCGGATCTGTCATGCCCTCGACATCCGCTACCCCCGCTACCCCCGCTACCCCCGCCACATCGGCTACCCCCGCTGACCCGTTGACGTCCTCCGCTCCACCCGTCCCCAGCGCGTACGTCACCTCCATCGCCGACTCCGAGGAGCAGATCCGGGCCGCCCAGCGGCTGCGGTACCGCGTCTTCGGCGAGGAGATGGGGGCCACGCTGCACACCTCCCTGCCCGGACATGACGTCGACGCCTACGACGACCTCGTGGACCACCTGATCGTCACCGACACCGCCACGGGCGAGGTCGTCGGGACCTACCGTCTGCTGCCGCCGGGGCGGGCCGAGAGGTCCTACTCCGACAGCGAGTTCGACCTGCGCGCCCTCGATGGGCTGCGGTCCTCCACCGTCGAGGCGGGCCGCTCCTGCGTGCACCCCGATCACCGCTCCGGAGCGGTGATCAACCTGATGTGGTCGGCACTCGCCCGCTACGTCCTGCTCTCCGGCCACCGCTATCTGGCGGGCTGCGCGTCGGTGCCGCTGGCCGACGGCGGCAAGGCGGCCTCCAGCGCCTGGCTGCTCGGCACGTCCAAGCACGCGTCGCCGCCCGAGCTCAGGGTGCATCCCCGGTGCCCCTGGGTGCCCACCGCGCCGACGGTGGAGCGGCCGGCCTACTCCGATGTGCCGCCGCTGCTGAGGGGGTACCTCCGCCTCGGTGCGTGGATGTGCGGGGCGCCCGCGCACGACCCCGAGTTCGATGTTGCCGACTTCTTCGTCCTCCTCGACATGGACCGGCTCGGCGATCGATACCGCCGCTACTTCCTGGGGGATACGCCATGAGCCCCGCGGCGGCCCCGGCGGAGCTGTGCACCCCGGCCTGCGTCACACGCTCGGAGCCGGAGGTGCCGCCGGCCGAACTGGCCCGGCGGTACGCCGCGTTGGCGTACGAGATCGGCGTCGGTGTCGCCCAGGGGGAGCGGCTCGCCCGGCCCCGCGTGCTACGGGCGCGGGCCCGGGGCATCATGGGCGCGCTTGGCATACGCCTTGAAGTGGAGACGGAGGGGCCGGTGCCGGAGCCGGTGCCGGAGCGGCTGTCCGTGGCCGGCTCCCATCCCGGCACCCTGATCGTCGCCAACCACATCTCCTGGCTCGACGTAGTCAGCCTGCTCGCCGTCGAGCCGGTGACCGTCCTCGCCAAGCGGGAGGTGGGCCAGTGGCCGGTCATCGGGGCGCTCGCCCGGCGGGCCGGGTCGCAGTTCATCGACCGCGACGGGCTGCGCCAACTTCCCCACGCCGTCGCCGATCTGGCGTCGACCCTGCGATCGGGCCGCTCCGTCCTCGTCTTCCCGCAGGCCACGACCTGGTGTTCCGTGGCCGGTGGCCGCTTCCGGCGGGCGACGTTCCAGGCGGCGGCCGACGCGGGCGCTCCCGTGCGGCCGGTCACCATCCGCTACTACCGGCACGGCGCGCGCAGCACCACCGCGGCCTTCCTGGGAGAGGAGACTTTCGGTGCCTCGCTGCACCGCGTGGCCCGCGCCCGTGGCCTGACCGTGCGGGTCACCGCACATGCTCCGCTGCGCGGAACCGACCGTCGAGAGCTGGCCGCCGAGGCTCAAGCGGCGATCGGGGCCAGTGAGTTGCCCGCTCATGTCTGAGCCGCGGAGCGGTGGTCCTCCAAGGAGCCGGCTCAGGTACGGCCGAGCGCCCTTGCCGGGGTGACTTCGCGGACATGGGCCACGCCGTCGAACCACTCCGCGAGGGAGTTGCCGGACAGATGGTGGTCCGCGTCCTCGCGGGCGTCGTAGAAGGGACCGACGATGCGCGTCTTGGCGGGGGCACCGAGCCAGGCGTCGACGGAAGCGGGGTGCTCTGCGCGCAAGTTCAGGAAGTACGCGGGCAGTTCGGCGGCGTCGAGTGCCGCCTCCGCGAAATCGGCGGGTGGTACGGGATAGTCCGTGCCGTGGTGGAAGGTCAGCCCGATGGAGGCGTAGCCGGTGCCGAAGTGTTCGCGCAGGTGGCCGCCCGCGTTGCGGTGTGTCTGGGGAGCGGGCGAGGACACCGTACGGGGGGCACCGACGGCCGTGTGGGCGAGGCCGCCCCAGTAGACGGTCTTCTGCCGGGTGTGCTCGTGCCACCGGATGATGTCGTCGGCGATGGCCCGCTCGTTCTCCGCGAGTCCGGCGCCGTACGGCGGTGACTGCGAGTGCAGCGCGGCCAGTTGGACGGGGTCGTGCGGGTTGCGTTCGTTGTGGGCGCGCATCCAGCGCAGTACGGCGAGGATCTCCCCGGTCCGCAGGAAGGAGCGTGCCTCGGAGAGCAGTGCTTCCGGGGCGCCCGCACCGGTGAGGACGTACGCGTCGAGACCGAGCCGCGCCGGATCGTCCCCTTCGAGTACGAGCGAACGGAACCCCCGCTCCTCGACCAGGAGTCGCAGCATCCGGTGCTGGACGACGGACAGTTCATGGGTGGCGCGGGACCCCACGCCGAGCGCGACGATCTCGGCGTCCGCCGCGGCGTCGGCCAGCGGTCGCAGATCGTCCAACCCAGCTTGTGGATCACTGGCGTTGATGGGGGTGGCGTGCTGGAGCAGCCAGTCGGCTGCCGCTTCTGTGGCTGCTTCTGATGTCCGGTTCATGGGAACAGACTCGTACCTGAAGTTTGGTTGAGGTCAAGCGCGCCCGCGTCAGTCGCGTGTCACGGGAACTCGGGCCCCTCCCCGGCCGACTCCTGAACAGACGCGGGCGCGACGGTCCCGCGCTGTCGCGTTCACGAGTGTCAGGAGAGCGGCGATGAGCGATCGCCCCCAACTGCCCCTGCTCTGCGGTTTCCTCGTGCTGCTCGCGGTGATCTTCGCGGTGTCGTACGGCGTGGGGGCGGCCGTCGGACCGGACGAACCGGGGGTGCAGCGGACCGAGACCGAGACCGAGACCGATCACGGGACCGAGCACGGGGCCGAGCACTCCGGCGGCGGCCGATGAGCGGGCCCGCACTTCGGGAGCAGTCCCCGTAGGCATGCGTGTTCGTGGACCCGGTCCGGCGCGGGCGGCGGAGCGCGAAGCACCGGGGCGGGCGTGACGACGGTCGCCCGGCGGGCGGGCGGGCCCGGTCCGTACCGACACCGGGAACTGACGCTCGTGGCCGAGCGGGCCATGGGTGACGTCGGCCGGGCCGACGTACTGCTGGTGCCCGGCGGCGGCGGTCCCCTCCAGCTGCCACCTGGTCCCCCTTAGGAGTCGGGGCGTTGGGCCGGCCAGTTCCCCGGGGTTGGTGTGCGGTGGCTCACATGCCCGGCGCGGGTGAACGGGCCGGGGTCATCTTGCGTACCCGTCTGTGAACGGAGTGGCGCGAATGCAAGGATGGCCCCGCCATGACTGCTGGGTGGTGTTCTCGCGCGGTACGGGCTGCGGTGTTCGCGGCCGCCTGTGTGCTGCTCGCTGCCCTGGGGCACGTCATGATGTCGGGGACTTCGGTGCCCTGGTGGACGCTGGGCGCCGGAGCCGTCGGAGTCGGCGGTACGGCGTGGCTGCTTGCCGGGCGCGAGCGGGGGCTGCCCCTGGTCGTCTCCCTCGCGGTGGCGGCCCAGGCCGCGCTGCACTCGGGGTTCTCCCTGGCCCAGGCCGCCGCGCAGCCCTCTGACGGGGTGCCGCTCGTGCGGCGGTGGGTGCAGCACATGCTGTGTGCCGCGCCGATGCCCGACGCGGGCGCGACGTCCGCGACGTCCATGCCCGCTGTGCCCGCCATGCTCGCGTCCCCGACGGGCTCCCCCATGGAGCACATGGACCACATGGGCGGCGGCCACCACATGAGCGGCATGTCGCCGACCGGCATGCTCGCCGCCCACCTTCTCGCCGCCCTCCTCTGCGGCCTCTGGCTCGCGCACGGGGAACGCGCGGCCTTCCGTGTCGGCCGTGCCTTCGCCGGCTGGCTCGTCGCTCCGCTGCGAGTGCCTCTCGCGCTGCCGACGCCCGCGCACCGGCCTCGCGTCCGGCCCCAGCGTCACCGTTCGGCGGGCCGGCCGCGGCAGTTCCTTCTCGTGCACGCCATCACTTCTCGGGGTCCGCCCGCCGGGACCGCTGTCGCCTGACAGCTGGTTCCCCGACGCCGTTCCGCGCGCGCCACGTCGCGCGGCCGGACGGCTCGGGCATCGGTCGTACGCACTCTCGCGCGGCCGTACCCCCCTCACCGGACCCGCCGGACGCACGTATGCCCCGTACACCCCACGTACGCGTACGCCGCGTACGCACGGCGGGCCCGGGTCCCGGATTCCCGAGAAGGACACCAGGTGATCATTCCTGCCCTGCCCAGCTCACCCGACGAGTCGATAACGGCCTGGGCGCTCGCCGCCCGCGCCGGAGACCCCGAAGCGGTCGAGCACTTCGTACGCGCCCTGCACCGGGACGTCCGCCGGTACGTGACGTACCTCGGCGGCGACCCGCAGGCCGCCGACGACCTGACGCAGGACACGTTCCTGCGGGCCCTCGGCAGCCTGCACCGTTTCGAAGGGCGCTCGTCCGCCCGTACGTGGCTGCTCTCCATCGCCCGGCGCGCGGTGATCGACAGCCTGCGGCACGCCGCAGCCCGCCCCCGCCTCTGCGACACGGACGACTGGCAGTCCGCCGCGGAGCGGGCCCAGCCGAGGGGCCTGCCCGGCTTCGACGACGGCGTGGTCCTCGCCGACCTGCTCGCGACGCTGCCCGACGAGCGGCGTGAGGCCTTCGTGCTCACCCAGCTCCTCGGACTGCCGTACGCGGAGGCCGCGCTGCTCACCGGCTGCCCGGTGGGCACGGTCCGCTCGCGCGTGGCGCGGGCCCGTATCGCATTGATGGAGCGACTGCGAGAAGCCGAACGCCCGGCGCTCGCGGGCGCCGCGGCCTGACACGCCCCGCGGCCGCCCCACCGAGACACGGGGCGGCCGTGCGGCCCGCTCATGCGGCCGACTCCGCGCCCGCCAACAGCTCGGCGGGCACCGCAGCGTGCCCGCAAGTTCGGCGACGGTTCCGTCATCGACGCCTGGGACGCCTGGGGCTCAACTACCGCCCGGCGTACGTGATCCGTGAACTCCGGCATCTTCTACCCGATCACCGCCATGCCGGACTGGCTGCAGTGGGTGGCGCAGGCGTTTCCCGTCTACTGGCTCGGCCTCGGCATGCGCTCGGCCCTGCTGCCGGGCAGCGCGGCCGGCATCGAGATCGCCGACTCCTGGCGGCACTGGGAGACCGCCGGAGTGCTGGGAGCCTGGGCGGTGCTCGGCCTCCTGGTGGCCCCGATCGTGCTGCGCCGGGTGGCGCGCAGGGAGTCGGGCTCCGGCGTGGCCCGGCGCCGGGAGCGGGCGCTGCGGCGGGTGGGCTGACCCGCTGACCCTCCGCTGTTCCCGCACCCCCGGCGGAGCGCTACAGCATGGGGAGTTCGATCGCCGGGCAGCGGTCCATCACCATCTCCAGGTCGGCGGCCCGGACCCGCTCGTACGCCGCCTCGTCGATGACGCCCAGCTGGAACCAGACCGCCTGCGCCCCGATCGCGACGGCCTCATCGGCGGCCTGCCCCGCGAGGGCGCTGTTGAGGAAGACGTCGACGACGTCGATCTTGAAGGGCACGGCGGAGAGGGACGGATAGCCCTTCTCGCCGTGCACCGTCTCGGCCTTCGGGTGGATCGGGACGACGCGCTTCCCGTACCGCTGCAGGACGCCGGCGACCCCGTACGCCGCTCGTTCCTGGTTCGTGGACAGGCCCACGACCGCCCAGGTGTCTCCGAGCTCCGTGAGGATCTTGCGCACTGTTGCCGGATCGCCGTACACGTCCCGCTCCTTCTGCCGCCGTTGGTCGGATGACTGCGCGATGACGCGTACGCCTGGCGCGTACGCCTGGCGCGTACGCCTGGCGCGTACGCCGGACGCGTGCGTCAGACGTTCACGCCGAAGTCCGACGCGATGCCGCGCAGCCCACTGGCATAACCCTGGCCGACCGCGCGGAATTTCCACTCCGTGCCGTGGCGGTAGAGCTCGCCGAAGACCATGGCGGTCTCGGTCGACGCGTCCTCGGAGAGGTCGTAGCGGGCGATCTCCACGTTGTCGGCCTGGTTGACCACACGGATGAAGGCGTTGCGGACCTGGCCGAAGCTCTGGCCGCGGTTCTCGGCGTCGTGGATGGAGACGGGGAAGACGATCTTCGTGATCTCGGCGGGCACCTGCGCGAGGTTCACCTTCACGGCCTCGTCGTCGCCCTCACCCTCGCCCGTGAGGTTGTCGCCGGTGTGCTCGACCGAACCGTCGGGGCTCTTGAGCTGGTTGTAGAAGATGAAGTGCTGGTCGGAGACGACCTTCCCCGAGTCGTCGCAGAGCAGTGCGCTGGCGTCCAGGTCGTAGTCCGTGCCGGTGGTCGTGCGGACGTCCCAGCCCAGGCCGACCAGGACGGCGGTGAGGCCCGGGGCCTCCTTGCTGAGCGAGACGTTGCCGCCCTTGGCCAGGGAAACTCCCACGATGTCCTCCTGAAGTCCTGAGGTGAAGTGCGTACCGGCCGTGGTCAGGGCCGGACCGTAAAATCTACAGCACTGTAGAAGCAGCCGGGGCGCCGCGTCCCGATGCCCGTCCCGATGCGGCGTCCCAATGCCACATCCCGATACAGCGTCCCGTTACGATGTGGCGCTTTCCGAGTGGTCGTCAAGAGAGCCGTCGAGACGGCCGCTGAGGCAACCGTCGAGCCGGCGCCCTTGGGGTGGGCCCTGGCCGGGGGCTACTCCTCGCGGAACTCCGCGAGTTGGGCCACAAGGCCGCGGACCAGCGCGTCGAGCCCCGAGGTGAAAGCGTCCTCGGCGCGCCCCGCCTTGTCGCCGCCGACGGCACCCTCAAGGGCGGCTGCCAGGACGGGCACCCGTGGCGCGTGCCCCGCCGGGTCGATCATCAGCGGCGGCGCCACGAGGTCGAGCGCCGAGCCGAGGAGGAAGGACTCGACGCTGGTCACCGCCGCGACCAGCCGCTCCCGCGGCCAGCCGCCGCGGGCCAGCGCCGCCACGACCGCCTCGTACATGCTGAGGGTGGCCGGTGAGCTGATGGTCGTGGTGGCCAGCAGGTCGATGGAGTGCGGATGCCTGGCGAAGGCGTCGCGGTACGAACGAGCCCACGCGGCAAGGGCGTCGGGCCACGGCAGCGTGTCGAAGGCGGAGACGTCCATCTCCTCGACGATCAGACGCCGTACGCCCTCGATGACCTCGGCGCGGCCGTCCAGATGGTTGTAGAGCGACGCGGTCTTCACCCCGAGCCGCGCGGCAAGGCGGGGCAGGCTGAACGCGGCGGCCCCCTCGGCGTCGATCAGCGCGAGGGCCTCTCGCGCTATCAGATCCGCGCTGAGCAGCGGTATGCGCGGTCTCCCTCTGCCCATGGCCTGGCAACTCCCGTCTCCGGATGGGGTCTTCACAGCCACCCGGGTGCAGAGTACGGTCCTGCCCAGCCCGGACTAAAGGCTTTAGCTTGCTTGGAGTGCCCGCGTGACCGCACCCACCCCCCGCGCCGCCAAGGGCCTGAGCGGCGGCGCCGTCGGCACCGGAGACCTCGTCTTCTTCGTCGTGGCCGCCGCCGCGCCACTGACCGTGATGGCCGCGGTGGCCCCGCTCGCGATCGGCATGGCGGGCCGGGCGGCGCCCCTCGGCTACCTGATCTCGGGGCTGCTGCTCATCGTCTTCGCGGCGGGATTCACCGCGATGAGCCGCTTCGTCCGCAACGCGGGGGCCTTCTACGCCTACATCGGCCGCGGGCTCGGCCGCCCGGCGGGAGCCGGGGCCGCGTACGTCGCCCTCTTCTCGTACAACGCCATCGAGGCCGGACTCCTCGTGGCCTTCGGCTGGTTCACCGAATCCGGGTTCGAGGATCTGACCGGGGTCCGCGTGGCCTGGTGGGCCTGGGCCATCGCCGGGCTCGTCGCGATCGGTGTGCTCGGCTATCTGAAGGTCACGCTCAGCGCGAAGGTGCTGGGTGTGGCGCTGGTCCTCGAAGTCCTCGTACTCCTGGTCTTCGAGGTGGGGCTCTTCGCGCACGGGGGCGGGCCGCAGGGCCTCGACCTCGGCACGCTCTCGCCGCGACACCTGGGCGAGGAGGGCGTGGGCGGCATGTTCGTGCTCGCCGTCGGAGCCTTCGTCGGGTTCGAGGCGACGGCCATCTACGCGGAGGAGGCGCGGGAGCCGGAGCGCACCGTGCCGCGCGCCACCTACATCGCCGTCGCGTTCCTCGCGCTCTTCTACACCTTCACGGTGTGGATGATCATCAACGCGTACGGTTCCGGCCGCGCCCAGGCCGTCGCCCAGGGGGAGGGCGGCGCCGACATGGTCTTCACCGCGACCGAGCGGTTCGCCGGCGCCTGGGCCGCCGACTCCCTGCACGTCCTGATCATCACCAGCGCCTTCGCCGCGACCCTCGCCTTCCACAACGGCGCCGCCCGCTACTTCTACGCCCTGGGCCGCGAGGGGCTGTTGCCGCGCCGCCTGGGCACCGTGTCCCCGAAGACGCGGGCACCCGCCACGGCGGTCGTGGCACAGTCCGCCATCGCGCTGGCCGTGGTCGCCGTGACCCTCGTCAGCGGCGCCGATCCCTACACCGTCACCTTCCTGTGGAGCAACGGCTCCGGCATCCTCGGCGTGATGCTGATGCAGGCGCTCGCCGCGCTCGCGGTGTACGGCTTCTTCCGGCGCGACCGCAGGGGCATGCCCGCCTGGCGGGTGGTCGCGGCCCCGCTGACGGCCTGCGCGGGCCTCGCGGTACTGATCGTCCTGGTGTGCGCCAACCTCGATCTCCTGACGGGAGCTTCGGGCGGCGTCAACGCCGCGCTCATCGCGCCGCTGCCCGTGCTGTTCGTGGCGGGAGCGGCGCTGGCCCTGCGGATCCGGCGGCGAGAACCGAGGGCGTACGAACGGCTGACGACAGTGGACGCGGAGAGCGTATGACGCAGGAGCGGGACAACATGGCGGACCAGACCTCGACGCGGGTCTTCCTGGGGCGGGTGCGCACCGGAAGCGACGCGCACCCGGACACCACGGCACTCGCCGTGCGCGGCGGACGTGTCATCGCGCTCGGGGACGAGGCCCGCGAGCTCGCCGAAGTGGCGTGCGAGGTCGTCGAGTTGGGGGACGGTCTGCTCCTGTCCGCCTTCGGTGACGGCCACGCCCACCCCCTCTTCGGAGGTCTGGAGAGCTTCGGCCCGCAGATCAAGGACCTCACCTCGGTCGACGCGATCGTCGCGGAGGTCGGCCGGTGGGCCGATGCGCACCCGGACACGGAGTGGATCGTCGGCGCGTCCTACGACCCCGCGCTCGCGCCCGACGGCGAGTTCGACGCCCGGTGGCTGGACGCGGCCAACGCCGAACGGCCCGTCGTACTGCGGGCGTACGACTACCACACGGTGTGGTGCAACTCGGAGGCGCTGCGCCGGGCCGGCGTGCGGGACTCGACGCCGGACCCGCGCCTCGGCTGGATCGTCCGGCGCCCCGACGGCACGCCCATGGGCACCCTGCGCGAGTGGCACGCCTGCGACCTGGTGCTCGACCAGGTGCCCGCACGCGAGGAAGCCGAACTGGTCGAAGCGGTGCGCCGCGCGAGCCTGGCGTACGCGCGAGCGGGCATCACCTGGGTGCAGGACGCCTGGGTCGAGCCGGAGATGGTCGATGCCTATCTCGCGGCGGCCCGGCACGACGCGCTGAGTGTCCGCGTCGACCTGGCCCAGCGCGCCGATCCCGACCGCTGGCGCGAGCAGCGCAAGCAGTTCGACGCGGCACGGGCACGCGTGGCCGCCGAGGGAGGACCGCTGCTGTCCGCGCGCACGGTGAAGTACTTCAGCGACGGTGTGATCGAGGGCGGTACGGCCGCCCTGCTGGACCCCTACCTGGACGCGCCGCACAGCTGCGGGATGCCCGTGTGGGAGCCGGGCGCGCTCGCCGAAGTGGTGTGCGCCTTCGACGCCGACGGCTTCCGGACGCACATCCACGCCATCGGTGACGCGGGCGTACGGGCGGCGCTCGACGCCGTGGAGGCCGCGGCCGGCGCCAACCCGGCCTGGGACCGGCGGCCCGTGATCACCCATGTCCAGCTCGTCGACCCGGCCGACCTGCCGCGCTTCGCCGCACTCGGCGTCATCGCCAACTTCGAGCCCCTGTGGGCGCAGCCCGACCCGCTCCAGACCGATCTGTCGATGCCGCGGATCGGGGCCGGACGCTCCGACCGGCAGTACCCGATGGGGGAGTTGGCGCGCGACGGGGCGCGCATCTCCTTCGGCAGCGAC
Source organism: Streptomyces sp. NPDC051218 (assembly GCF_044455475.1). Taxonomy (NCBI): domain Bacteria; kingdom Bacillati; phylum Actinomycetota; class Actinomycetes; order Kitasatosporales; family Streptomycetaceae; genus Streptomyces; species Streptomyces sp. NPDC051218. The sequence goes on from NZ_JBITEU010000002.1 coordinate 75,354, forward strand.
TGGCCCGTCAGCTCGTACGAGCCACTGGAGAGCATCCAAGTCGCCGTCACCAGGCGCACGTTCGACGGCTCGCCCAAGGACGCATGGACCCCGCACCAACGCCTCACCGTGGAGCAGGCGCTCGCCGCCGCCACCAGCGGTGTCGCCCACCAGTCGGGCGCGGACGACCGCCTCGCTCTCGTGCCCGGCGCGCCCGCGGACCTGGTCATGCTCTCCGCCGATCCACGCGCCGTGGACCCGATGGCCATCCGCCACGTACGGGTGCTCGGCACGTGGCTGGGCGGGGTTCCTACCTACCGGGCGGGACAGGAGTGAGGGGCAGGACGATGGCGGTGACCGCGATGCCGTCACGTATCAGCCAGTTGCCCCGGAAGCCCGTCACCTCGCGCCCCGCCACCGTCGGCCCGGGGACGAGGAGCTGTGCGGTGAAGCCGCCGTCCGGGCCAAGGTTCACCCGCGCCTCCTCGAAGCCGAGCCAGCGGCCCGTGAGCGGGAACCACGTCTTGTAGACGGACTCCTTGGCGCTGAAGAGCAGCCGGTCCCACGGAACGTCCGGGCGCCGGATGCCGAGCTCGGCGAGGGCCGCGCGTTCCGTCTCGTCCGAGACCAGCTTCAGGACATCGGGGTCGGAGAGCGGAGCCGCCGGCTCCGCGTCGACGCCGACCGAGACGACCGCCGATGCGCGGGCCACGACGGCGGCGCGGTATCCGGCGCAGTGCGTCATGCTGCCGACGATGCCTTCGGGCCAGTGCGGCGCGCCCTTGGGCCCCGGCAGGATCGGCACGGGCGGCACGCCGAGTTCGGCCAGCGCGGTGCGGGCGCACTGCCGGACCGTGGCGAACTCGCGGCGCCGCTTGTCCACGGCCTTCGCCACGGCCGCCGCCTCCTCGGGGAAGAGGTAGGGATCGGCCGGGTCCTCGCGGGTCTCCACCACGGTGACGGGCGCCGCGGCGAGCAGCGGCCCCAATGCGGCGCTGGGACGGGGGACTTGGCGTACGCGATTCGAGGGTGACGTCACAACGGATCACCGTACCGGGGCCGTGTCCCGGGCGGGGGCCTACCCTGGCGGGATGCACGACGAGTACCGCACAGTGGCCCGCGAGGCCGTGCACGAGACCGAGATCAACCGCTCGCGCTTCCTGTGCGCCCTCGCGCCCGCCGCCACGGAGGAGGAGGCGCAGGACTTCGTCGCGCGCATCCGCAAGGAACACCCGTCCGCTTCGCACAACTGCTTCGCGTACGTCATCGGGGCCGACGCCGGGGTGCAGAAGGCGAGCGACGACGGTGAGCCCGGCGGCACCGCCGGTGTGCCGATGCTCCAGATGCTGCTGCGCCGCGACATGCGGTACGTCGTCGCCGTCGTGACCCGCTACTACGGCGGGGTCAAGCTCGGCGCGGGCGGTCTGATCAGGGCCTACGGAGGAGCGGTCGGCGAGGCGCTCGACGCGGTCGGGACGCTGACCCGCAGGCGCTTCAGGCTCGCCACCGTCACGGTCGACCACCAGCGCGCGGGCAAGGTCCAGAACGATCTGCGCTCGGCGGGGCGCGAGGTGCGTGACGTGCGGTACGGGGACGCGGTGACCATCGAGATCGGCCTTCCGGATGCCGACGTCGAGGCCTTCACCGCCTGGCTGGCGGACGCGACCGCGGGCAGCGCGGTGTTCGAGCTCGGGGGAGAGGCGTACGGGGACGCCTGACGCCTGGCGGGCACGGGGATGCCGGGCGGGTACGGAGGCGTGTGAAGCCGGGCGGGCGGCCGAGCCCAGGCGTGGATGCGTCTGAATGGGTAGAATTCGGGCATGGGAGAGCGGCCTGCGGCGCCGACTGCGCCCGAACTCGTCATAGAGACCGACACCGGCTCCACGGTGATGAGTCCGAGCCGGGACTATCACGTCGGGCGCGATCCGTTGAGCGACATCGTCATCGACGATGCCCGGGTCTCCTGGCACCACGCCGTCCTGCACGCCGACCTCGACCACTGGACGATCGAGGACGAGCACAGCACCAACGGCACGTACGCCGACGGGCAGCGCGTCCAGGAGTGGGATGTCGGACCGGGCAGTGTCCTGCGCTTCGGAAACGTAGCGGACGGCCCCCGCGCGGTACTCGTCGGCCATGAGCCGCCCCCGCCCGCGGCGCCGGCCGCTCCCGAGCGCCCCTCCGCCGTCCGCACCCCTTCGGCCACCGGCACCTTCCGGCAGCCGACGACCGTGCGCCCGCTGCCCGCCCGTACCGTCCGCATCGGACGCGCCGCCGACAACGACCTGGTCATCGACGATCTGGTCGTCTCGCGCCGCCACGCGGAGCTGCGGGTGCTCGCGGACGGCACGTACGAGATCGTCGACCTCGGCAGCCACAACGGCACCTACCTCAACGGCCAGCCGGTCGGCCGCGCCCCGGTCGCGCCCGGGGACATCGTCGGCGTCGGCCACCGCGCGTACTGCCTCGTCGGCGACGAACTCCAGGAGTACGTCGACACCGGCGAGGTCTCGCTCGACGTCCAGGAGCTGACGGTCGCCGTCGACCGGGGCCGCAAGACGCTCCTTGACAAGATCACCTTCCCCGTCGGGGAGAAGTGCCTGCTCGCCGTCGTGGGCCCCAGCGGCGCGGGCAAATCCACGCTTCTCAACGCCCTCACCGGCCTGCGTCCCGCCGACGACGGCACGGTCCTCTACGACGGCCGCGACCTCTACCGCGACTACGCCGAGCTGCGTCAGCGCATCGGGCTCGTGCCGCAGGACGACATCCTGCACGCGCAGCTCACCGTGCGCCGCGCCCTCGGTTACGCCGCCGAACTGCGCTTCCCCCAGGACACCGAGAAGGCGGAACGCCGGGCCAGGGTCGACGAGGTCATTCGCGAACTCGGCCTAGAACAGCGCGTGGACCAGCCCATCCACAGCCTATCCGGCGGCCAGCGCAAGCGCGTGAGCGTCGCCCTCGAACTTCTCACCAAGCCGTCCCTGCTCTTCCTCGACGAGCCGACGTCCGGGCTCGACCCCGGTATGGACCGATCCGTGATGCACATGCTGCGCGGTCTGGCCGACGACGGCCGCACGGTCATCGTCGTCACGCACAGCGTGCTCAGCCTCGACGGCTGCGACCGGCTCCTCGTGCTCGCCGCGGGCGGCAGGATCGCCTACTACGGGCCTCCGCAGGACGCGCTCCCGTTCTTCGGGTTCGAGGAGTGGCCCGAGGCGTTCGAGGCCTTCGAGGGGGACCACGACCGGGACTGGGCCGGGGAGTACCGGCGCTCGCCCTTCCATCAGCAGTACATCGTCAACTCCTCGGCGCAGCCGGCGCTGCCGCAGGGCGCCACGGGCCAGCCCGTCGCGTTCGCTGCTCCGCCCAAGGCACAGAGCTGGGGGTCCCAACTGCGGACGCTGGTGCGGCGGTACGCGGCCGCGCTCGTCGCCGACCGCACGTTCCTGGCCATCATGATCGCGCTGCCGTTCGTGATGGGCGCGATGGCGCGTGCGCTGTCCGGGAGCAAGCTGACGCAGGAGACGGCGATGAACGCGCTGCTGATCCTGTGCGTGGGCGGAGTCCTGACCGGCGCGGCCAACGCCGTGCGGGAACTGGTCAAGGAACGGGTCATCTACCGCCGCGAACGGGCCGTCGGGCTCTCCAGATCGGCGTATCTGATGTCCAAGGTCGTCGTACTGGGAACGATCACCATCCTGCAGGCCGTCGTGCTGACCCTGGTGGCGCTCCTTGGCGTGGACCTGAACGCCCCGGGCGGCAAGGGAGTGCTGCTGCCGCCGCTGGTCGAGATCACGGTGGCGGTGGCGATGCTGGCGTTCACGGCGATGATGCTGGGGCTCCTCGTGTCCGCTCTGGTGCGCAAGGAGGAAGTGACGATGCCGCTGCTCGTGCTGCTGGCCATCGTCCAGGTGGTGTTCTGCGGGGCGCTCCTGAAACTCAACGGGGTGCCAGGGGTGGAGCAGCTGGCGTGGCTCGTGCCCTCCCGGTGGGCGCTGGGCGCGATGGCGGGCACGATCGGCCTCGGCAGGATCGTGCCGGGGGAGCTGACCGCCGATCCGCTGTTCCGTCACTCCGCGGGGATCTGGCTGCTCAACATGGGGATGTTGCTGGCCCTCTCCATCGTCTTCGGATACGTGGTCGCGAGGCTGCTGAGACGGCATGAACCGGCGGTGATGCGGAAGTAGTGGCGGGCGGAGGGCATGGAGGACCAGGAGCAGAAGGCAGCGGATCTGAAGCAGAAGATCGGGAGAGACGAGATGACCACTGCGGCGGACTTCCGCCCCACGCATGTCGTCCCCCGGGACGGGCTGCCCGCCTGGGAGGCGCCGGACGTGAACCGCCCGACGGCGCCGCTGGACGCGCTGCTGCCGGTGCAACTGGTCGACCGGCTCGGCGACTGGGCCCGCGTCGTCTGCGCGAACGACTGGTCGGCCTGGGTCGACGGCCGCCTCCTGATCGCCGTACCCGCCGACCCACCGGCCGCAGGGCACCCTTTGACCCGCACGGCGGACCCGGCCCCGCTCCTGGCGAGAACCGAGGAGGCACTGAGCAGCTACCGCCGGGCGACCGAGGAACTGGCGTCCGGCGCTCTCGACGGCGAGACCTTCCGCAGCCGGACGCGCGGACAGCGGGTCGGCGTGGTCGTGGACGGCGAGTCGATGTGGCTGTACGACGCCGACCACGAGCGCTGGGTCCACTGCGACGGAACCCGCCTGAGCGCGTACGCGGCGGGGGAGGGCCCGAGCGCCGAGGGCGGGACCGCGCCCCCGGGCCCGCCGCAGGCGACGGGCGCCCCCTCCTCCGCCCCCGCGAGCAGCGGGCCGGCCGCGGGCGCGGGGGGCCCGGAGCCGACGCAGGTGGTGGGCGGTGCCACCCCTGCGAGCAGCGGACCGGCCGACGGGACGGGGCCCGCGGAGCCGACGCAGGTGGTGGAAGCTGCCCAGGTCGGGGGCGGCGGCAGCGTTACGGGTCCGCCCGAGCCGAAGGTGGGCGAGGCTGCCCAGGTCCAGGCTGGGGGCGGTGTGGGACCCGCCCGCCGGGTGAGGGGCGTGAGTGGCGGCGGCGATATGGATTCTGGGGGCGCGTCGAGTCCGGCCGCGCCGACGCAGGTGGTGGAAGCTGCCCAGGTCGGGGGCGGCGGCAGCGTTACGGGTCCGCCCGAGCCGAAGGTGGGCGAGGCTGCGCAGGCCCAGGCTGGGGGCGGTGAGGGACCCGCCCGCCGGGTGAGGGGCGTGAGTGGCGGCAGCGATACGGGTTCCGGGGGCGCGTCGAGTCCGGCCGCGCCGACGCGGGTGGTCGGGGCGGGCGGTGGCGGGGCGGGTTCGGGGGGTGCTGTGAGTGGTCCTGAGCCGACGCGGGTGGTGGGAGCTGCCCAGGTGCAGGCAGGCGGTGGTGACGAGCCTGCCCGCTGGGTGCAGGACGCGAGCAGCGGCCATCCGGATTCTGGTCACGTGGCGAGTCCAGCCGAGCCGACGCAGGTGGTCGAGGCAGCCCAGGCCCAGGTTGAGGGCGGTGAGGAGTCCACTCGGCGGGTGCGGGAGATGGGCGGCGGTGGCGGGGCGGATTCGGGGGGTGCTGTGAGGGGTCCCGAGCCGACGCAGGTGGTGGAAGCTGACCAAGTTGCGGGGGATGAGGAGCTCGCGCGTTGGGTGGGGGGCGTGAGTGGCGGCAGCGGTGCGGGTTCTCGGGGCGCGGCGAGTGGGCCTGAGGCGACACAGGTTGTCGAAGTTGGGGGCGGGGTCGGCGCGGGGCGGGGGGAAGCCCCCGACCGCGAAGACTCCCCCGCCCCCGCTTCGTACGCCGAAGAAGCCACCCGGCGTATCCCGCCCGTCACGGGTGATCGCGGGGCCGGCGCTTCGGGGCGGGGGTCGTGATGGGGGTGGCGGGGTCCAGTCATGCGGGGCGGCCCTCCGAGCTGGTGGGGGCGCAGATCGCGGGGTATCGCGTCGAGAGCGAGATCGGGCGTGGCGGCATGGCGGTCGTCTACCGCGCCAAGGACCTGCGGCTCGACCGGACCGTCGCCCTGAAGCTGCTCGCCCCCGAGCTCGCACGCAACGACACCTTCCGGCAGCGCTTCACGCACGAGTCACGCGTCGCCGCCGCGATCGAGCACCCGCACATCGTGCCGGTCTTCGAGGCGGGCGAGACGGACGGCGTGCTCTACATCGCCATGCGGTACGTCCCCGGGCTCGACCTGCGTCACCTGCTCGACGAATCGGGCCCGCTCCCCGTGGGCGCCGCCCTCCGCATCGCCGCCCAGGTCGCCTCCGCGCTCGACGCCGCCCACGACCACGGCCTGGTCCACCGCGACGTCAAACCCGGCAACATCCTCGTGGCCAAGGGCACCGACAGCGACCACCCGGAGCACGTCTACCTCACGGACTTCGGTCTGACGAAGAAATCGCTGTCGCTGACCGGCTTCACGACGGTGGGCCAGTTCGTCGGGACCCTCGACTACGTGGCGCCCGAGCAGATCTCGGGCCGCCCCGTGGACGGCCGGTGCGACGTCTACAGCCTCGCCTGCGTCGTCCACGAGACCATGGCGGGCGGGCCGCCCTTCCAGCGCGACGACGACATGGCGCTGCTCTGGGCCCACCAGTACGACCAGCCGCCCCCGCTGACGGAGAAACGCCCCGAGGCTCCCGCCGCCCTCGACGGAGTGCTCGCGAAGGCGCTGGCCAAGCGCCCCGAGGAACGGTACGGCTCCTGCCTCGAATTCGTGGCCGCACTGCGCGCAGCGGCCACGGGAAGCGCGGAGGGGCACACCCCCACGCGGGTGGACCTGCAGGTAGCGGGCGCTCCCGCGGACCCGGGGGCGCCTCCGGAGCCGCCGGCCTGGGCGCGGCCGGTCTTCCGGCGGCTAGGAGGGGGCCAGGAGGGAGCAGGAGGGGGCTAGGACGGTGAGGAACTGTCCTGCCGCACCTCACCGCGCCGGTGGACCGGACGCGCGAGCAAGCCGCCGATGAAGCCGGCCACCAGACCCCAGGCCACGGCGAGGATCAGCGCCATCCCCAGGTGCGGATGCAGCTTCACCAGGCCGGACAGGCCGCCGCCCAGGTCCCCGATGCCCAGGAGCGAAAGGCCGTAATGGGCGGAGAGGCGAGCGAGCAGACAGACGGCGAGCACGGTGAGGGTCAGCGCCACCGCCATGTGTACGGCGTGCTGCCAGGCCCGCATCCGGGCCGGTGAGCGAGCCGCCATCAGGAACGCGGCCCCCAGGACCAGGACCGCCGCCACGACGAGCAGCCACCACACCCGGCCGTCGTAGTCGGAGAGCGTCCGCAGGCTGAGCGTGGAGTCCTCCGGGGTGCGCAGTACGTCGTCGAGGACCTTCGGCATGGGCAGGCCGAACGGCCCGTCCACGCGTCCCTCCCAGGACGCGCCGAGCCCGATGGTGAAGGCGAGCCAGACGAGGTTGGGCAGCCCGAGCAGCAGCACCGCGAGCGTCTGGGCCGCATGCCCCTTGGTCACCGCCACGACCACGCCGATGACGAACCCCAGCGCGACGTACGCGAGCAGCAGAACCACCATGGCGTGGGCCGCCGGACGCACCGACTCCTGGAAGCGCACCAGGCGGCCCGGCAGCGGGGCCCCGCGCGAGACCAGCAGCGCCACGGCGATGACACCCGCCAGCCACAGCAGCCCGAAGAGGATGGTCAGGGGCACGTCGGTCTCGAAACCGACCTTGGGCGTCGCCCCCAGGACGTCACCGATGTCGGACGCGGTCCCTTCCCCGAGCGAGATCGTGAACCGATGGCGGGCCAGCAGACCGAGGCCGATGAGCAGCAGCACCCACAGCGCAGCGAACCGCCCTGCCCAGCCGGCCAGTTCCCTGGTGTCGGCGACGGCCCGGTGCCGCAGCGGCCTGAGGAATCCGGCGGCGACCACCAGAGCTCCGGCGAGGGTGACCGAGAGGGGGAGCACGGAGAGCCCCGCGTTCGTTTCGGCGATCGCCCCGGCGTCGCCGGAGAGCCCCACGGAGCCGCCGACCGCCATCACCACGACGGCCGCGACGACGCTGGGGAACGCGCCGCCCGGCAGGTCCGCGGCCCCGGCGGCCCACAGGCCGAGCGCGGCGACGACGGCCATGGCCACCAGTGCGGCGAGCACGGCGAGCAAGGCGTGGATCCAGCCGTGGGGCGCCCGACCGGGCGGTTTCTGGTCGCTCACGTTGTCACGCTAAGCAGCGCGGCGGCGCTCCGCCCCTCGGGAGGGCCGACCGCGTCGGCTCGGGGCTCCCGGGGAGCTCGCGCACTCGTGGGAAGCCTGCGCGCTCCCGGGAAGGTTGTGCGTCCCCGGGAAGACGGCGCGCTCCCGGGAAGCGGGACACGCGAGAGGGCCACACAATGGGCGCGTAACGGAAGAAACCGTACGCAGTGGTCACCTACGCAGTGGTCACCCAGGCAGGGAAGAAGTGCTCGTGAGCGCCGAACCGCCGTCGTCAGGACGCCCCACAGGACCCCCGTCCGGCCCCCTCTCGGGCCCTTCGCAGCCCGGCGCGACCCAGGCCGGTTCGACGCCACCGCCCGGCGGGGACCGCGCTTCGGGTCCGCCGAGTGGGCCACCCGGTCCACCCGGCCCGCCCGACCGCCCCGGTCCGCCCGGCGGGGCGAGCCCTGAACCGGGCCCCGGCAAGGGTCCCGAGCCGGACCGCCCCTGGTGGAAGTCGGCGCCGCGCGTGGCGGCCATCTCCCTGGTGATCGTGGCCGCCGTGGCGCTGACGGTCGTCCTCACCCGGCCCGACGGCACCTCGAAATCCGGCGGCGAGGTCGCCCTCCAGCCCGCGGGCAAGCAGGGCCCCGACCCCTTCACCGAGTCGACGGCCCGGGACGACGCCACGCCCGCATCACCGAGCGCCCTGCCGAGCTCATCGGCGTCGGCCAACGTGACACGCGGCGTCGACGGCGCGGCCCCCGGCCTCTACGGCGGGACACGCAAGGTGGGCAGCTGCGACGTGGAGAAGCAGGTCGCCGCCCTCAAGAGGGACCCGGCGAAGAACAAGGCCTTCGCATCCGTACTCGGCATCGACGCCTCCGCGGTCCCTTCGTACCTGCGCGCACTCACCCCCGTACAGCTGCGCCTGGACACCCGCGTCACCAACCACGGCTACCGCGACGGCGCGGCCACCGCTTACCAAGCCGTCCTTCAGGCCGGCACCGCCGTGCTCGTCGACGACCGCGGCGTGCCGCGCGTGCGCTGCGCCTGCGGCAATCCGCTGCTGCCGCCCGTGGCGCAGAAGAGCACCCCGAAGCCGACGGGCGACGCGTGGCCCGGCTACAAGTCCTCGAACGTCGTGGTCGTCGCACCGGCCACCGAGGTCGTGAACACCTTCGTCATGTACGACCCGAAGAGCGGCGACTGGTTCGAACGTGACAAGGGCGACACAGGCGCGGGCGACACGAGGACGCCGCCGCCCGCGAACCTGCCGTCCCCGTCCCCGTCCACGTCCATCTCGCCGTCGGATTCGCCGTCATCGGCGTCCCCCTCGTCCCCGTCCCCCGCTGACTCTCCCTCCTCGGGCGAGCCCTCATCACCGCCCGAGTCGTCCGCGCCGCAGGCGCCTTCCACGGAGCCCGAGCAGGAGCAGTCGCCCGCACCGGAGTCCCCTCAGCCGCCGTCCGCCCCGGTGACAGATTGAGGTTCGTGATCGAGCAGGGGCCGACAGGCGCTAGCGTGGTGGGTGCTGTCGGCGAGGCCCGTGCTGGGGCGGTGCGGGATCCGGGGCACTGGAGGGGAGAGCGAGCATGCGGGCCGGAGCGGCGTCTTGAGAATTCTGCACACGTCCGACTGGCATCTGGGCCGGGCGTTCCACCGCGTGAACATGCTCGGAGCCCAGGCCGACTTCGTCGGCCACCTCGTCGCCACCGCGCGTGAGCGCGAGGTGGACGCCGTCGTCGTGTCCGGGGACGTGTATGACAGGGCGGTGCCGCCGCTCGCCGCCGTGGAGCTCTTCGACGACGCGCTGCACCGGCTCGCGGACCTCGGCGTCCCGACGGTGATGATCTCCGGCAACCACGACTCGGCGCGCCGCCTCGGTGTCGGAGCCGGACTCATCGGCCGCGCGGGCATCCACCTGCGCACCGCGCCCGCCGCCTGCGCCGACCCGGTGGTCCTGGCCGACGGCCACGGGGACGTGGCGTTCTACGGCCTGCCCTATCTCGAACCGGCCCTGGTCAAGGGCGAGTTCGGCGTGGAGCGGGCGGGACACGAGGCGGTGCTCGGCGCCGCCATGGACCGGGTGCGCGCCGACCTGGCCGACCGGACGCCGGGCACCCGCTCCGTCGTCCTCGCCCACGCCTTCGTCACCGGTGGCGAGGCCAGCGACAGCGAGCGGGACATCACCGTCGGCGGGGTGGCCGCCGTGCCCTCGGGCGTCTTCGACGGCGTCGACTATGTGGCGCTCGGCCATCTGCACGGCAGCCAGGCCATCAGCGAGCGTGTGCGCTACTCGGGCTCCCCGCTGCCGTACTCGTTCTCCGAGTCCACGCACCGCAAGAGCATGTGGCTCGTCGACATCGGCGCCGCCGGGGAGATCGGGGCCGAGCGGATCGACTGCCCGGTGCCGCGGCCGCTCGCCCGCATCCGCGGCGACATCGAGACGCTGCTCGCCGACCCGGAGCTCGCACGGCACGAGGAGGCCTGGGTCGAGGCGACGCTCACCGACCCGGTGCGCCCCGACGACCCCATGGCCCGCCTCTGCGAGCGCTTCCCGCACACCCTCAGCCTCGTCTTCGACCCGGAGCGCACCCCCGAGGACCCGGACGTCTCGTACGCCCAGCGTCTGAAGGGCCGCAGTGACCAGCAGATCGCGGAGGACTTCGTGACCCATGTGCGGGGCGCGGGTCCCGATGTGCGCGAACAGGCGGTGCTGCGTGCGGCGTTCGACACCGTCCGCGCCGACGACACGGTGCGCGAGGTGGCCCGATGAGGCTGCACCGGCTGAGGATCACCGCGTTCGGCCCCTTCGGAACCACCCAGGACATCGACTTCGACGACCTCTCCGCCGCCGGGCTCTTTCTGCTGCACGGACCGACCGGCGCGGGCAAGACGTCCGTCCTGGACGCCGTCTGCTACGGCCTGTACGGCTCGGTGCCGGGGCCCCGGCAGGGCAGCGGCCAGGGAGTGACGCTGCGCAGCGATCACGCGGGGCCCGGCGTGCGGACCGAGGTGTGCCTCGAACTCACCGTCGCCGAACGCCGGTTGGAGGTCACCCGGCAGCCGCCGTGGGAGCGCCCGAAGAAGCGCGGCACCGGCACGACGACGGAGAAGGCGCAGAGCTGGCTGCGGGAGTACGACGCCGCTGCCGACGGCGGCGCCGAGTGGAAGGACCTCAGCCGCTCCCACCAGGAGATCGGCGAGGAGATCACGCAGCTGCTCGGTATGAGCAAGGAGCAGTTCTGCCAGGTGGTGCTGTTGCCCCAGGGTGACTTCGCGCGCTTCCTGCGGGCCGACGCGGAGGCCCGCGGCAAGCTGCTCGGGCGGCTCTTCGACACGCGCAGGTTCGCCGCGGTCGAGCAGCGGCTCGCCGAGCAGCGGCGCGACGCCGAGGGCGCGGTGCGGGAGGGTGACGGGGAGCTCCTCGCCGACGCGCACCGGATGCAGCAGGCCGCCGGGAGCGACCTGGAGGACTTGGAGGACCTGGAGGATGCGGGGTCGCCGCTGCCCGGCCTGTCGCCCGGCGATCCGGGGCTCGCCGGGGCCGTCCTTGCCTGGGCCGCCGTCGCCAGGACCAACGCCCGCGAACGGCGCACGATCGCAGGGTGCGCCCTCACGGCGGCCGAGTCCGCGCAGGCCGCCGCCGGGCGCCGACTGGACGACGTACGCGAACTCGACCGGCTGCAGAGGCGGTTCGCGCAGGCGCAGGAGCGGGCCGGCGTCCTTCAGGGGCGCGCCGATGAGCACCGGCGGTTGCAGACGCGGATGGAGCGCGCCCGCAAGGCCGAGACGGTGGCCCCCGCCCTGGGACTGCGCCGGGCCACCGAGGAGGAGCACCGCCGCGCGACCGCCGAGGAGACACGTGCGCGTGGGCGGCTCCCCGCCTCGTTCGCCGACTCCGGCGCCTCGGGGCTCGCCGCCGCCGCGCGCAAGGCCGCGGAGGAACTCGGCGGCCTCGAATCCGCCCGGCGCGCCGAGCGCCGCCTCGCCGAACTCGTCACGGAGCGCGCCTCCTTGGAGCGCGAGGAGCGGGCCGATGACGAGCTGCTTCGCGACGCGGCGGGCTGGCTCGACGGCTGGGACGCGACGCGCACCGCACTCCAGGAGCGCATCGAGTCCGCCCAGGACGCGGCCACCCGCGCCGAGCAGCTGGCAGGCCAACTGGAGCCCACGCAGCGTAGGTTGGACGCGGCCCGGCGCCGCGACCGCCTGACCCAGGAGGCTGCCGCCGCGTACGAACGTGCCCTCGCGGCCCGTGAGCGTGCCACCGAAGTACACGAACGCTGGCTCACCCTGAAGGAGCAGCGCCTCACCGGGATCGCGGCGGAACTGGCCGCGGGCCTGTCCGACGGTGCACCCTGCGCGGTCTGCGGAGCCACCGAACACCCCGCGCCCGCGCCGAAGTCGGCGGGCCACGTCGACCGCGCCACGGAGGAGTCGGCGCTCACCGATTACCGGCGGGCGGAGGAGCTGCGCGCGCAGGAGGAACGGCATCTCGGCGAGGTACGGGAATCGCTGGCGGCGGCCGGCGCGGCGGCGCTGGGGTCGTCCGGCGATTCCTCGGGCGCCGAGGAGCCGGACGCCGCCCCCCAAGGACCATCGGTCGAGCAACTAACCTCCCTGGTCGATGAGTTGCGAGGTGCACACGCCGAGGCGCGCAGTCGGGCATCCGGGTTGCACGCTGCCCGGGAAGCCCTCGCTCAGGCCGATCGTGAACACGACCGCAGGGTCGCCGTGCAGCAGGAGGCCGCCGTCCGGGCAGCGTCCCGCACCACCTTGCGGGACGGCCTCGACCGCGAACAGGCGGTCCTGGACGTCGAGTTGACGCGTGCGCGAGGAGCAAGCGAGAGCGTCGCGGCCCGAGCATCCCAACTGGAGCGGCAGGCCGCGCTCCTGACCGAGGCGTCGGAAGCCGCACGCGTCGCCGACGACACCGCCCAGCGGCTCAAGGACGCCGACGCGCGACTCGCCGACGCTGCCTTCCGCGCCGGGTTCGACACGCCGGGGGCAGCCGCCGACGCCCTGCTCGACGACGCGCGCCACCGCGAGCTCCAGCACCGTATCGACGCATGGCGGAACGAAGAGGCGGCGGTGCGTTCCCTCCTGGCCGAGCCCGACGCCGCGGTCGCGGCCCAGCAGCCGCAGGCCGACCTCCCGGCCGCCCAGGAAGCCGCCGAGCGGGCCGACCGACGGGTCCGCGCGAGCGCGTCCGCGCTCGACGCGGCCACGCGGCGGTGCGCCGAACTCGACCGGCTCTCCGCACGGTCGGCCGCCGGCGCCCGGCGCCTCGCGCCGCTGCGCGCCGAGTACGACCGCGTGGCGCGCCTCGCGGGTCTCGCCGCCGGCACGTCGGCGGACAACGAACGCAAGATGCGCCTGGAGTCCTACGTCCTCGCGGCCCGGCTCGAACAGGTCGCGGCCGCGGCGACCGCACGGCTGCGGCGCATGTCGTCCGGCCGCTACACCCTCGTCCACTCCGACGACCGTACGGGGCGCGGCCGTTCGGGCCTCGGCCTGCACGTGGTCGACGCGTGGACGGGCCGCGAGCGTGACACGTCCACGCTCTCGGGCGGCGAGACCTTCTTCGCCTCGCTAGCCCTGGCACTCGGCCTCGCGGACGTCGTCACCGACGAGGCGGGGGGCGTAAGGCTCGACACGCTCTTCATCGACGAGGGCTTCGGCAGCCTCGACGACCAGACCCTCGACGAGGTCCTGGACGTCCTGGACTCCCTCCGCGAACGGGACCGCAGCGTCGGCATCGTGAGCCACGTCGCTGACCTGCGCCGCCGCGTGCACGCGCAGCTGGAGGTCGAGAAGGGCCGCGCGGGGTCGGTGGTGCGGCAGCGGGGCAGGGCGTAAGGGGGCTGCCGGTGCGAGCGGGTCAGCGGCCCAGGGGGCGCCTTGGTAGAGGTGAGGAGTAGACGATGCTGGTGGTCACCGACCCGAGTGCGCCGATCTTTCCGGCGACCTCCTCCAAGTGGCCCATGGAGCGCGCCGCCACCTTGATCACGAAGCAGTCGTCGCCGGTGACGTGGTGTGCCTCCAGGATCTCGGGGGTCACTTCGACCAGGTCGTGGAACGGCTTGTAGTTGCCGTTCGGGTAGCGCAGGCGCACGAACGCCAGGATGGGCAGGCCGAGACGCTCCGGGTCGACCACGGCCGCGTACCCCTGGATCACGCCCGCCTCCTCCAGGCGGCGGACCCGTTCGGTGACTGCGCTCGGGGACATGGCGACGGCGCGTGCCAGCTCGGCGTAGCTGGCGCGGCCCTCACGCTGGAGGACGTCGAGGATGCGCCAGTCGGTGGCGTCCGTGGAATAACCGGTCATACCTGAGAGGTAACAGGGGAATCCCCGGCCGATCAAGAGGTACGCCGGTGATCGGCTCTTCTGGGGCGGCGGGCTCGCCCGTAGATTTTTAGCCATGCATACGACGACGAACACAGCGCACACCGACGCGGCCACCGCCGTCGGCGCCCCCAACTCCGTCCTGCGGGTGGCCCCGGCCTCCCCGGCTGCTGCCGCCGCCTACTTCGGCGCGAGCCTCGCCTTCCACGCCGACGTGTCCGACGTGGCGTCGGCACTGGCCGCCGGCGGCGACCCCGGCTTCGTCGTGGTCGACTCCCGGTCGACCGCGTCCTGGGGCCAGGGGCACATTCCCGGCGCCGTCCACCTCCCCACCGCCCTCATTCCCGAGCAGGCGGCGCAGCTGCTCGACAAGTCCGTCCCGGTCGTCACGTACTGCTGGGGCCCCGGCTGCAACGGCGCCACCCGCGCGGCTCTCGCCCTCGCCCAACTCGGCTTCCAGGTCAAGGAGATGCTGGGCGGCTTCGAGTACTGGGCCCGTGAGGGCTTCGAGTTCGAGACCTGGGAGGGCAACGAGCGCCGCGCCCCCGACACCCTCACCGCCCCGGCCGACGCGGCGGACTGCGGCTGCTGAGAGGGGGAGAGGCGGGGCGCGGCGCGCGTCAACTCGGGTGTGTGCGCGTGCCTGGAGGGCCGGCGACTAGAGGGCTGACAGCTCGGCCACCAAGTCGTCGAGGCCCAGCGAACCCTGCGACAGCGCCGCCATGTGCCACGCCTTCGCGTCGAAGGCGTCGCCGAGCCGCCGTCGTGCGTTCTCGCGGCCGAGGAGCCACGCCCGCTCGCCCAGCTTGTAGCCGATGGCCTGGCCGGGGATGGAGAGGTAGCGGGTCATCTCGCTCGCCACGTAATCCGTGGGACGGCTGCAGTGCGCGTCGTAGAACTCCTGCGCCAGAGCGGGAGTCCAGCGCTCGCCCGGGTGGAAGGGCGAGTCCGCCGGGATCTCCAGCTCCAGATGCATGCCGATGTCGACGATCACGCGCAGCGCCCGCATCATCTGGGCGTCCAGATAACCGAGCCTGCGCTCGGCGTCCTTGAGGAAGCCGAGCTCGTCCATGAGCCGCTCCGCGTACAGCGCCCAGCCCTCCGCGTTGGCGCTGACGATGCCGATGGTCGCCTGGTAGCGGGAGAGGCTCTCCGCGACGTGCGCCCACTGCGCGAGCTGGAGGTGATGTCCCGGCACGCCCTCGTGGTACCAGGTGGAGACCAGGTCGTAGACGGGGAAGCGGGTGTCGCCCATCGTCGGCAGCCACGTCCGCCCCGGGCGCGAGAAGTCCTCCGACGGGCCCGTGTAGTACGGGGCCGCCGCGCCGCCCGGCGGAGCGATGCGGGACTCCACCTTCCGTACCCGCTCGGCGAGTTCGAAGTGTGTGCCGTCCAGTGCCTCGATCGCCTCGTCCATCAGCTCCTGGAGCCAGACCCGCACCTCCTCGACGCCCTCGATGTGCGTGCCGTGCTCGTCGAGGTGGGCGAGCGCCACCCACGGCGTGGCCGCGCCGGGCAGGATCTTCTCGGCCTCGGTGCGCATCTCGCCCAGCAGCCGGTGGAATTCGGACCAGCCGTACGCGTAGGCCTCGTCGAGGTCCAGGTCGGTGCCGTTGAAGTACCGGGACCAGCGGGCGTAGCGCTCGCGGCCCACCGTGTCGGGGGCGCCCTCGATCGCGGGCGCGTACACGTCCCGCATCCAGTCGCGCAGCGCCACGACGGAGGCGGTGGCGGCGCGGGCCGCCGCATCGAGCTCGGCCCGGAGCGACTCCGGTCCCTCCGCGGCGAACTCCTCGAACCAGCCGCGGCCTCCGTCACCGCCGGGACCCGCCCACTCGCCGAGCTGACCGATGAACACGGCGGTGGGGCGCGGCGCCGCGAACAGCTTGCGCTCAAGGCCGAGTTCGAGCGAAGCGCGATACCCCTCGTACGCGGCCGGCACGGCACGCAGCCGCTCGGCGATCGCCGCCCAGTCCTCGTCCGACTCCATCGGAGTCACGGTGAAGATCTCGCGCACCGCGTGTGGAATCGTATGCAGGTTGCCGACCGCGCGCAGCCCCTCATCGGCCTCGTGCACGGCGAGTTCGGCCGTGAGCCGCTCACGCAGCAGCCGGGCGCACCGGCGTTCGGCGTCGCTGTCGGCGCCTGGCGCGGACTCCGCTTCGTCGAGCCGGGCGAGCGTCGTGCGGGCAAGTTCCGCGACCGCGTCCTGGCCCGCCGGTGAGGTGTCCGGGAGCTTGCTGTGGCTCGCCTTGACACCGAGGTACGTGCCGTTGATGGGATCGAGGGCGATGAGCTCGTCGACGTAGGCGTCGGCGACCTGGCGCGGCAGCGGGCTCCCGCTCCCGTTCTCGCTCGTGTGCGGGATCTTCGTGTCTGACATGCGGCCATCCTCGTACGCGGGACGCGCCCGCGTCATCACGATTGGCCGGAGCTCGCCCCTTGCTCATCGGCTCCCGGGCCCGGCGGAAGGAGCGGGCCGCACTCCCACTGCTGGAAGATCAACCGCGTCTCCACGCGTGCCACTTCGCGCCGCGCCGTGAACTCGTCGAGGACGAGCCGCTGGAGATCCGCCGTGTCGGCCACCGCCACATGCACCAGATAGTCGTCGGGCCCCGCGAGATGAAACACCGACCGGGACTCCGGCAACGCCCTGATCCGCTCGACGAACGGCCCCACCAGCTCCCGCCGGTGCGGCCTGACCTGCACGGACAGCAACGCCTCAAGGCCGCGCCCGAGCTTCGCAGGATCGAGGCGCAGCTGGTGTCCGAGGATCACACCGGAGCGGCGCAGCCGGGAGATACGGTCGAGGCAGGTCGACGGCGCGACACCCACCTGGGCCGCGAGATCGCGGTAGGTGATCCGGGCATCGTTCTGCAACAGCCGCAGGATGCGGAGATCCACCGGGTCGAGTACGACAGAATCAGCCACTTGCCGAACGTAACACGGGGTTCAACTACCGGGCACCGGTCTTTGTTCAGGCTGTCCGGCATGGACACGAACACGGAACCCCGCACCGGATCCGGCCACCCCGCCCGGACCCCGGCGGCGCCCGCACACCGCGCCCTCGCCACCGAGGCCGTGCACGCCGGACGCGACGACCTCGCCGGACTCGGTCTGCACGCCGCACCGATCGACCTGTCCACCACCTACCCCTCGTACGACACCCGGGGCGAGGCGGCGCGCATCGACGCCTTCGCCGCCGACGGAGCCCTGGACGACGGGCCGCCGGTCTACGCCCGCCTCGCGAACCCGACCGTCGCCCGCTTCGAGACGGCTCTGGCCCGGCTCGAAGGAACGGAGAGCGCCGTCGCGTTCGCGAGCGGCATGGCGGCGCTGACGGCGGTCCTGCTCGTACGAGGAGCGGCGGGACTGCGTCATGTCGTCGCGGTCCGCCCGCTGTACGGATGCAGTGACCACCTCCTCACGGCGGGGCTCCTCGGCTCCGAGGTGACCTGGGTCGACCCCGCGGGGATCGCCGACGCCATCCGCCCCGACACGGGCCTGGTCCTCGTCGAGTCGCCCGCCAACCCGACCCTCGCCGAACTCGATCTGCGCGCGGTGGCCCACGCCTGCGGGACGGTACCGCTGCTCGCCGACAACACCTTCGCGACGCCCGTCCTGCAACGCCCTGTCGAGAGCGGCGCGCGGCTCGTGCTGCACAGCGCCACCAAGTACCTGGGCGGCCACGGCGACGTCCTGGGCGGAGTGGTCGCGTGCGACGAGGAGTTCGCGCGGCAGCTGCGGCAGGTCAGGTTCGCCACCGGCGGGGTGCTGCATCCGCTCGCCGGCTATCTGCTGCTGCGGGGCCTTTCCACGCTGCCGGTGCGGGTACGTGCCGCCTCCGCGAACGCGGCGGAGCTCGCGCGGCGCCTGGCCGCCGACCCGCGGGTGAGCCGCGTGCACTATCCGCGGCTGGGTGGCGCCATGGTCGCCTTCGAGGTCGTCGGCGACCCGCACGAGGTGACCGCCGGGGTGCGATTGATCACCCCGGCGGTCAGCCTCGGCAGCGTCGACACGCTCATCCAGCATCCGGCGTCCATCAGCCACCGCGTCGTCGACCCGGCGGACCGGCGGTCGGCGGGCGTGAGCGACAAGCTGCTGCGCCTCTCGGCCGGTCTCGAGGACGTCGAGGACCTGTGGCAGGACCTCGACCACGCCCTCGGGTCCCTGCCGTCGGGCACCCGCGCGGCGGCCGTGGAGCCCCGGGTCAGTGCCGCTGCGCCCGCCCCCGCGGCCGGTCGTACGGCAGTCGCGAACTCACCGGCGTAGCGTCCAGGCGTGCGGTGATGACCAGCGTGCCCTCCTCGATCTGGTAGTCGAGAGGAAGCCCGAGGCCGCGCATCGCGGCGACCATGCCCGTGTTGGACGCCTGCGTCACCGCGTACACGCTCTCGCAGCCCGCCTCGACCGCCATCGACACGAGGCGGCCGAGCAGCTCGGTGCCGATGCCCCGGCGCTGCCAGTCGTCCTCGACGAGCAGCGCGACCTCGGTCTCGTCGCCGTCCCAGAGCAGGTGGCCGATGCCGACGATGCGCCCGGACGCCGTACGCACCGCCAGGGTGCGGCCGAACCGCGGGCTCAGCAGGTGGTTGAGATAGCGGTCGGCGTCCCGCACGGGCCCGTGGTAGCGCATGCCGAGGGTGCGCTGCGAGCAGCGGTCGTGCATGGCCCTGGCCGCGTCGACATCGGCGGTGTCGGCCCGGCGGACGGTGATGGAGTTGCCCTCGGCGAGGGTGAGGACGTCCTGGCTGCGGGGGATGCGCGGGCCGAGCCGGTTGTCGAGCTCGACCAGGGCACGGGCGCGGGCGAACTCGGTGGGCGTGAACGGCAGATACGGCCGCTCCACGGTGATCACTTCGCCGTCGGGGGCCCGCAGCCGGAGCACCGTGCCTTCGCCTTCGAGCCCGCCCTCGACGGGAGCGCCGTCGGCCGCCTTGTCCGCCCGCGGCCCCGACGCGGCACCCTGTGTCTTCGCGGGCAGCGACCGGATGGTGCAGCGGCCCAGCAACTGGCGCAGCGCGAGCGGGAGTTCCGCGGCGTCCAGGGCGGTGCGGGTGGCAAGGCCCAGGATGCGGGTGGGGGCGTCCACCAGGTCGTGGGCGTCCGCCCGCTCGATCCAGGTGCCCGAGCCGCCCGCGTGCGCGACGTCCCGGGTGATGTCGGCCGCGGGCAGGTCGGCGGGGGCGCGCAGCAGGAACTCGTCGACGGTGCCTTCGGCCAGCGGGTGCGCCTGGAGGCTCAGGATGTCGACCTTGCCGCGGGCCAGGACCGTGCACAGGGCGGCGAGCGAGCCCGGCTCGTCCCGCACCGTGGTGCGCATCCGCCACAGCGTCGTCGCCTCCGCGGTCTGCTGCCCGGCGTTCTGCTGCCCGGCGGTGCGCGGCCCGGCGGTCTGCGGCCGGGCGCCGGTATCGTCCGGCGTCGGGGGCGCGTGGTTGTGGCGGCGTGCCCACCATGTGTGGAACCCGACCGTGGCGAGCAGCGCCACGGCCGAGATCACCAGCAGGGCGGGGGCGTCGGGCCCGTGCCCGAGCATGTTCGTCACATCAGACATGTCAGCACTCATACAGTCACTGTGGAGGAAGGGTGTTGCGTGATCACGAACGTTTTGTGACTGATGAGTTAAGACACCTTCTGCCCGTTTAGTTCATCTTTGGTCTTTCATGGCGTCCGGACGTGACATCCCGCTGCCTGTTCGGGGGCGCAATCACTGCTGCCCCACCCGGCCCGGCGTCAGAGCCTTGGCGAACAGCACCGTGCCGTCCTCCTGGCGCAGCCGCACGGTCAGTTCTCCGCTGCCGCCGTCGATGTCGACCTCGCCGAAGTACTGCGGGGTCTCGGCGGGCGAGGTGTTGGCGCGGTTCGGGGCCTTGACGAAGCGCTGCTCGGCGCCGAACGTCCCGTCGAGTTTGAGGGCCTGGAACCCGCCGGCGGCCAGCGGCCCCGACACGAACTCCCAGAACGGCGCGAAGTCCTTGAACGCCGCACGCGAGGGGTCGTAGTGCTGCGCGGACGTGTAGTGCACGTCGGCCGTCAGCCACAGCGTTCCGGTGATCTTGCGGTGCTTGATGTGCCGCAGCAGCTCGGCGATCTGCAGCTCGCGGCCGAGCGGCGCGCCGGGGTCACCTTGCGCCACCGCCTCGAAGTTCGCCGAGCCGTCCGGCACGACGAGGCCCAGCGGCATGTCGGACGCGATGACCTTCCAGGTGGCTCGCGAGCGCGACAACTCCCGCTTCAGCCACTGCAGTTGCCGGGCGCCCAGGATGCCAATGGTGTCGTCGGGCTGCCTGCCGGGCGAGTTGGCGTTGCGGTAGGAGCGCATGTCCAGGACGAACACGTCGAGGAGCGGGCCGTGCCGCAGCACGCGGTACACCCGGCCGTCCTCGTCGCCCGGCGGGAACGTGGAGATGGGGTAGTACTCGCTGAACGCCCGCAGGGAACGCTCGGCGAGGACGTCCACGTTCTTCTCGGTGTAGCGGGGATCGGTCAGGATCTGGCCCGGGTACCAGTTGTTGCGCACCTCGTGGTCGTCCCACTGGACGATCGAGGGCACCTGCGCGTTGAAGCGCCGCACGTTCTCGTCGAGCAGGTTGTAGCGGAAGGCACCGCGGAACTCCGCGAGCGACTCGGCGACCTTCGACTTCTCCTCCGTGGTCACGTTCCGCCACACGCTGCCGTCGGGCAGCGTGACGCTCGGCAGGATGGGCCCGTCGGCGTAGATGTTGTCGCCGCTGCACAGGAAGAAGTCCGGGTCCCTGCGGCGCATCTCGTCGAAGACGCGCCAGCCGCCGCGGTCCGGGTTGATGCCCCACCCCTGGCCCGCGATGTCCCCCGACCACAGGAAGCGCACCCCCTCCTTGCGTCCCTTCGGAGTCGTACGGAACGTTCCGGTGACGGGCTCTCCCGTACGTCTGGGGTCGTCGGGGTCGGCCAGGACCATGCGGTAGTGGATCTGCTCGCCCGCGGGAAGCCCGTGCAGCCGCGTCGTCCCGGTGAAGTCGGTGTCCGGGCCCAGCACCGGACCGTTCCACCGGGTGGGGTTACGGAAGGACTCCGTCGCGGATGTCTCCACGATCATGCGGGCCGGACGGTCGGAACGCACCCACACCAGGCCCGCGTGCGCCGTCACGTCACCGGCCTGCACACCCCACTCGGCCCGCGGACGTCCTGACCGGGCGAACGCCGGAGCGGCCCCGGCGAGGGACGGCACGGCCAGCGCCGCCGGCACGGCGAGCGAGCCGCGCAGCACACTGCGGCGGCGCGGGGACGGGCTCGGCTGAGGGTGTGACATGAATGCGCCTCCAGTGACAGGTCCGACCAGTGTGCAGGGCCACAACTAGCGGTGCGCGGCGGCGCACACGCAAACCACAAGTGAACAACTGCCCATGGGGCAAGGGAACCGGTGTGCGAAAAACCGTGTCGGCCGCCACGTCGCCCACATCCCCGGTCGCAGGTCGCAGGTCGCAGGTCTCGGGTCGCAGCAGACCGGGCCGGACGCCCGATGCCGGAAGATCGTTCGCTGTCTACGCTCTGCGGCAGGGGTGCGCGGCCGAGCGCGCCCGTCCGAAGGGGGAGCCCATGCCGGTCAACGGCCGGAGTCACATCCGTATAGCCCGCCCGTCCCGCGACCTCGCGGCGGCCGAGCGGTTCTGGGTGACGGGCCTCGGCCTGGACGTCGTATGGCGTGCGGAGGGTGGCGGCGCTCCCGGGGAGCACGATCTGCTCATGGCCGGATGGCCGGACGGCTCCTGGCATCTCGAACTCGTCCACGAGGCCGACAAGCCGGTCGAGCCCCGCCCCACGGAGGAAGATCTCCTCGTCATATACCTCGACGAGCCCGTCCCCGACGACCTGGTGGCCCGCCTGGAGGCGCACGGCGGCACGCGCGTGAAGTCGCCCAATCCGTACTGGAACGAGTGGGGCGTCACTGTCGAGGACCCGGACGGCTACCGCCTGGTGCTCTGCACGCGCGCGTGGGCCAACTCCTGAGGCCTACCGCCTGAAACGGTGAGCGGGACCGTCACGCGACGCGTGCAGGCCCCGCCCACCGCTGACTGCTCAGCCCGGAGCCGGTCCCGCGCTCCCGGCGTCCATCGACAGGCCACCCGAGGACTGGAAGTCCTCCCGCGGCTCATCGCCGGGGCGGGCCACTTCCCCTGCGTCGGCGCGCCGGACGAGTTCGGCGAGATGGCCCGGGGCCTCGCCCCCGTCCGTGGGGGACCCTTCCGGGCGCGTCGGCTCCGACCCGGCAGCGGCGGGTCCGGCATCGACGGCCCGGGTCCCGTCCCGCGCCACGGAGAACTGCTGCGCCGCCCCGGCCCCCGGAGCCGCTCCCGCGTCCTCCGCGATCGTGATGTGCACCTTCATGGCTGTTCCCCCGCCTAGTTGAGAACCGCGTACCGGCCTTCGAAGTTCATCTGGGTGCTGCCGATGTTCTTCACCGTCAGCCAGTACGTGACCGCCGTCGCCGAGGCCCGCTCGACCTCGGTCTCCCACTCGATCTGCGGGCTGCCCGTCTGCGGTGTCGTCGGCATGAAATACCAGACGACGTGCCAGTCCTGCGGCCAGCCGAAGGTGAACCACCGCCCGGTCTGCCCGGGGTTGAGTGTTCCGGTGAACTGTGTGCCTACTCGCATCGTTGTTTTCCTCTCACCATCCGAGAACCGCGAACCGGGCCTCGAAGTCGACCTGGTCGGCCACGAGGTTCGTCACGTCGATCCAGTACGTCGCGTAGGTGTCGTTGGCCCGCTCGACCCGGACCCGCCAGCGGATCTGCGGGGCGCCGGGGCGCGGACTCGTCGGGACGACCGTCCACACCACATGCCAGTGGGCGGGCCAGTTGAAGGTGAACCAGCGCCCGGTGCGGTTCCCGGCGAGGGAACCCCGGAACTGGACGCCGACCCAGCTGCTCGTCTGGAGAGCCGCCGGGATGAGCTGGCGCAGGTCGGGCCGCCTGCCGATGCGCTGGGTCGCCGGTCGGCCCGGCGCGTCCTGCTGCGGCGAACCGGTGGCGCGCAGCAGCTGCCGGGCCCGCGAGGGCGACAGCGGGATACGGCGGTTCGCGCGCAGGACACCCTGCGTGCTCGCCAGCGCGCCCACCACGATCGGCGAGGCACTGGACGTACCGCTGAACTGGTCCGTGTACCAGAAGTCCTGGTTCGCGCCCGCCTGAAGGTCGCCGTACCCGGTGGTGGTCACCTCGCGCCCCCAGCCCTGGGCGTCCACGCAGGCCCCGTAGTTGGAGAAGTCGAGCCGGGAGCGGTCCGGGCCGTGCTGGCGGCCGTGAGTGCCCGGCGGCGGCGCACCGGCACCGACGATCACGGCCCCGGCGTCGAGCGCGGTGCGCCGGAAGGGGTTGCGCCACCAGGCGGGGAAGCCTGCCCTCGGCGTGTCGTAGTCGGCGTGGTCCAGGTCCTCGGCGCCGTTGCCCGCGGCCTCGACGACGGTGATGCCCTTGTTGACGGCGTAGCGGATGGCCAGATAGTCGTCGGGCCACCACTCGACGGCGATGTATCCGACCTGGCCCACGCCGGTCGCGTGCGGCCCCGCGCGGTGGATCTCCAGCAGGATGATGTCGCCGGGGCCGAGGCGGTCGGCCGCGTTCCTGATCGCCGTGGCCGTGGGGATGGAGAACGCGGACGCGCTGGTGACCGCGTCCGGCGCGATCCCGGTGATCCCGAACGCGTTGACGTCGCCGCCGATCTCGCCGAGCACCGCGGTGCCGTGATCGGTGTCCGTGCTCCCGGTGCCCGAGACGATGCCGCCCTGGTTGAGCCGTAGGTCCTCGTGGGTGAACCGCCAGCCCCACTCGCAGTCGATCACCCGCACACCGGCGCCGCGCCCGCCCGGCAGGGTCCACGCGTAGCGGGCGTCGACGCCGCCCGGCGCCGCGTCGAGATAACCCTGGCGTGCGGTGAAGTCCGGGGTCACGGGCGGTGCGTCGGCGCCCGTCGGCTGCATGTCGTTGAGCGGCGGCTGCTCGGCCTCCTCGCTCTCCTCCTTCGGTACGACCCTGGGTACGGCGAGCGCGGCGGCGGGTTTGACGTAGGCGCCCTCGACGGCGTCCGACGCGCGCAGCCGCTCGGCCAGCGCGTCCAACTGGTCGGCCGGGGCCTCGACATGGAAGAAGAGCGCCATCCGGTCGAGGATCTCCAGCGTGGCGTCGTCGTCTCCGCCGCCGGGGCCGTCCGCCGTGGCCCCCGCCTGAGTCCTCGCCTGGGCGCGCAGCCTCTCCTGGCCGGCGCCGAACAACGGCTTGATGGTGACGTCCTCCTGGGCCGCCACGGCGTCGAGTCCGCTCACGGAGATGTCCGCCGCGGCGGTGGCGCCGGTCGGGGTGATGCGTACGCCGGCGTCGGCGCGCGTGACGCACACCAGCTCGGCGCGTCCGAAGAGTGGCTCGATTCCTGGAGCCGGGCGGCTGTTCCCCCGGCTGTTCCCCGCACCTGATCGCTGTGGCACAGCTGACTCCTTCACCACGTTACGGAAGGTCCGCCGGTGGTTTCACATAGGCGGCCTCGACTGCCGGGTGGCCGCGCAGGGCCGTGGCGACGGCCTCCGCGTCCACGCCGACGGGGACGGCGACCCGGTGCCATCCGACGAGGGCCGGGTCGTCGGCGCCGGGGTGCAACGCCTCGGCACTGACGCCGAACCGCCGCTCCAGAAGGCTCCGGACGTCCGGGAGTTCCGCGATGCCCGCCGTCGCGGGGCGCGGTGGGGTGCGGAGCTGGATGATGACTTCGGCCTCGGCCACAGGTCTGCCCCCCGGACACCTCCGGCACCGCGTGCGTCCCGCTCGCGGTCACCGGGCCCGGCCGACCCTAATGAGCTGCTGTCACCGGAGCGTCGCAGCGGCGTCACCCCGCCCGCGGTCCCCCTCCGCGAGGAGTCGCACGCCCTCGGTGATGCGGTCGGGAGTGAGGTGGGCGTAGCCGAGCACGAGCCGCACCCCTGAGCCCGCCGCGGAGCCGTAGTCGCTCAGCGGACGCACCCCGACCCCGGCGGCCGACGCCCGCCGCAGGAAGTCCCCCTGCGATCCCGGGCGTTCGGGCAGCCGGGCGATGACGTGCAGTCCGGCCGCGATGCCGGTCACCTCCGCACCGGGAAAGTACGTGCCGAGCGCCGCGACGAGTGCGTCCCTGCGCTCGCGGTAGGCACGCTGACAGCGGCGCAGCTGACGGTCGTAGTCCCCGCGCTCGACGAAGCGCGCGAGCAGCGCCTGGTCGAGCACCGGATTGCCCAGGTCCATCATGCGTTTGCGGGCGACGACCTCGTCGGCCAGCGACCCCGGCACGAGCAGCCAGCCGAGGCGAAGCCCCGGAGCGAGCGACTTGCTGACCGAGCCCGTGTACGCGACGTGCTCGGGGTCGAGCCCCTGGAGCGCGCCCACCGGGGCCCGGTCGTAGCGGAAGTCCCCGTCGTAATCGTCCTCGATGATCAGCCCGTCCACGGACCGTGCCCAGTCGAGGAGTTCGGTGCGCCGGCGTGCCGAGTAGCCGATGCCCAGGGGGAACTGGTGGGAGGGCGTGGTGACGACCGCGCGCAGACCCCGCTGACTCAGCGCGCCGGTGACGACGCCCTCGTCGTCGAGGGGCACCGGCACCGTCGCGACGTCCGCCGAGGCGAACAGCTCGTCGTGCTGCGGGCTTCCAGGGTCCTCGACCCCGATGGCGCGCACCCCTCGGGCGTGGAGCGCGAAGCCGACCAGCGCCATGGCCTGCGCCACCCCGGAGCAGACGACGATCGTCTCCGGGTCCGCGACCACACCCCGGCGGCGTACGAGCAGTTCGGCGAGGGCCGTACGCAGCCGGGGCAGGCCGCGCGGGTCCGGGTACCCGAGCATGTGGTGGGGGAGTTCGGCGAGGACGCCGCGGTGCGCGGCCGCCCACGCGGCGCGCGGGAACAGGGACAGGTCGGGGGTCCCCGCGATGAAGTCCACGCGCGCGTGGACGGCACGCGGCGCCAGGTCGCGTGCGCCCGGTGCGGCCTTCCGCGCCGCACCGCCGACCCAGGTGCCCGCGCCGCGATCGCTGCGCAGATAGCCCTCGGCCGTCAACTGCTCGTACGTCTCGGTCACGAGCCCCCGGGAGACGCCCAGATCGGCGGCGAGCTCACGGCTCGACGGCAGCCGTGTCCCCGCGGCGAGCCGACCGGACCTGACCGCCTCGCGCAGCGCCGACTGAAGGCTGCGTCCCCGGCTGCGGGCGGGGGCGGACGCGGTCGGCAGCAACAGCTCCCAGGCCGCGGACTCTTGACCCGAAACGGATGTCACAGGGACGCGCCTCCTGACGGCGACGGACTACCGGGGCCGGGCACCCGGGAGAGACGGACTTGCCGGGGCCGCCCGGAAAGTGGTCCCCGAACAGGCCGCCCAAGTGGACCTTAAACCGGTCCGCGTCCGTTCCTAACGTCAGGGACATGAACGCGAACCTCACGCGCGGGTCCCTCCTCGCCGCCCTCGCCTGCCTCCTCGTCGGCGGCTCCTTCACCGCCAACAGCCTCCTCGGCGACTACCCGTACGCGGGCGGCCAGTTCCTGCGCTACGGCCTGGCCTGCCTGCTGCTCCTGCCGCTGCTCGGGCGGGGTGGCACCGCGCCGCTGCGCCGCCTGACGCGTCGCCAGTGGGGGCGGCTCGCCGTGCTCGCCGCCGTCGGCATGGTCGGCTTCAACGTGGCGATCCTCGCCGCCGAACGCACGGCGGAACCTGCCGTACCGGGTGTCTTCGTGGGCTGCGCTCCGGTCGTCGTGGCGGTCATCGTGCCTCTTCTTGCGGGGCGGAAGCCGCAACGGGCGGTCTTGTACGGGGCGTTGATCGTGGCGGCGGGAGCGTTCACCGTGCAGGGGTGGGGCCGTACGGACGCGGTCGGCATCCTCTTCTCCGTGGGCGCGCTCGCGGGCGAGGTCGGCTTCGCGGTCCTCGCCGTTCCCGTGCTGCGGCCGCTCGGCCCCAAGCTGCTCTCTGCGACGGTGTGCGGGATCGCCGCCGCCGAGTCGGCCCTCATCGGTGTCGTGGTGGACGGTGGCGACTGGCTGCGGATGCCCGGCACCACCGAGGCAACGGCCCTGCTGTGGCAGTCGGGGGTCGTCACCGTCATCGGGTTCGTCTGCTGGTACTCGGGCATCCAGCGCATCGGCGCCGAGCGCGCCACCCTCTTCTCCGGGCTCATTCCCGTCGCCGCGGCCTTCACCGCACCGCTGGTCGGCACCGGTGCCTACGGTGTCCCGCAGGCTGTGGGGAGCGCGCTCGTCGGCGCCGGGGTGGTCCTCGGCTCCGGCGTGCTACGCGGCCGGCACGCGGCGGCAGGTGTCGAGGACGACGCGCGAGACGAGCGCCGGATCGTCGTTCATCGGGACGTGGCCACAGCCGGGAAGGCGCACCAGACGCGCTGCGGGGACGGCGTGCTTCGCGCGAACGCCCTGGCGGCGCAGCAGGATCCGGTCGCGCGAGCCCCACGCGACGGTGACGGCGACTCCGGGCACGTCGTCGCTGAAGAGCACGTCACGCCCTGCGGCGAGGGTCTGCTCGAACCCGGTGGCCCCACGCAGCGCGAGCGTCTCGGCGACGACGGCCTCGGCTGAACGGCGCCCGGGGTGGGCGTAGATGGTGCTGGTGAGCGCCGCACGCCCGGCCGCGGTCCGCGAGAGCCGTTCGATCAGCGGCAACGGAAGGATCCGCGCCCCGTGCCGCATGGCGAGCAGGGTGTTGAACGCGTACCGCCGCTCCCCGGGCGTCCAGAAACCCGCGGGGGACAGCGCGGTGACCGAGCGCACGAGCTTCTCCCGGCCGAGCTCCAGGGCGAGCAGACCGCCCAGCGAGTTGCCCGCCACGTGCGGACGCTCGATCTCCAGCGCCTCGCACAGCGCGCCGAGCACGGACACCACCGTCGAGATGTCGTACGGCAGCCCGTCGGGCAGGGCGGCGGACTCCCCGAAGCCCGGCAGGTCCACGGCTATCACGTCGTACTCGGCGGCCAATATGCCGAACACCGGGTCCCACGCCTGGCGGTGGTGCCCGATGCCGTGCAGCAGGAGCAGCGGCTCGCCCTCGCCCGCGCGTTCGTAGGCGACGGACAGCGTCCGCGGGCCACCGGGCGATTCGACGCTGAAGGACACTTCTGCGGCCATTCTGCTGCTCCAGACCCCGTCGCGCGGCGACGGTCCTCGGACACCTTAGACACCTTGTCAGCAACAATTACCGCTCAGTAGCCTCGAGTTCAAGGGGGTGGGCGGGGCGGCTGTCCGGCCGGTGTGGGGCGCGACGCACCGAATTCGCCTGGACACCGGCTGGTCCGTCGGCTGGGATGGAGAGGTGGCGACCGACACCGTGACCGACGTCTTCGAAGAGCACCGGCCCGTCCTGATGGGCGTGGCCTACCGCATGCTCGGCCGGGTGGCCGACGCGGAGGACGTCGTGCAGGAGTCCTGGCTGCGCTGGTCGGCGGCCGACCAGTCGCAGGTGCGCGAACCGCGCGCCTACTTGGTGCGTGTCACCACGCGGCTCGCGATCGACCGGCTGCGCCACGTGCAGTCACGCCGCGAGTCCTACGTCGGTCCATGGCTGCCCGAACCCCTGGTCACGGACTACGGGCCGACCGTCCCCGACACCGCCGAGCAAGCCGTGCTCGCCGACTCCGTCTCCATCGCCGTCATGGTCGTCCTGGAGTCACTCTCGCCCCTGGAGCGCGCGGTGTTCGTGCTGCGGGAGGCCTTCGGGTTCCCGTTCTCGGAGATCGCCCTCACGCTGGACCGCGGCGAGCCCGCCGTGCGGCAGCTCGCGTCGCGGGCCCGCAAGCACGTCGACGAGGGCAGGCCGCGCTATGCGGTGGATCCGGACGAGCGCAGGGACCTGACCGAGCGGTTCCTCGCCGCGGCGACCGGCGGCGACCTGGACGGCCTGGTGTCCCTGCTCGCTCCGGGCGTACGCCTCGTCGGCGACAGCGGCGGCAAGGCGAAGGGCCCGCTGCGCGCCATCGAGACGGCCGACAAGGTGGGCCGGTTCCTCGGCGGCGCGGTCCGCAAGGGCGTGCCGCAGGGGGCGGAGCTGGAGGCCCGGTTCCTGGAGGTCAACGGCGCCGGTTCCGTGCTGGTCCTGGTCGACGGCAAACCCGACTCCCTCTTCCAACTGGACGTCTCCGACGGCCGGATCACCAACCTCTACATCATCCGCAACCCGGACAAGCTGGTCGGTCTCGTCTCCTAGGCCGCAGCTGACGGATCCCCGTCACCCCCGTCCTTACAGGGCGGGGGATTTTGTCTTGTTCGCTACGTGCGCGTGACCCGACGCCAACATCGCGTGAATGCTCTGTGGCATCGTCCCTGTGCACGCTGTAACGGATCCAGGATTGGTCTTGACCAAGGGTGGGTGCCGCTCTATCGTCGCAGAGATAGTGCAGGAACCTTTAATAAACAAGGGCGCTAAAAAGCCGCCGGCACACGGCGATTGCGGAGGACAGGGTGGGGACCACGCAGCTGGAAACGGCGCCGGAGCCGAAGTACTGGCACCTCAAGACCGTGCTCAGCCAGGCACTCGACTCCGAGTTCGCCGTCGGCGAGATCCTGCCCAACGAACGTGATCTCGCGGCCCGCTTCGGCGTCGCCCGCGCCACGCTCCGGCAGGCACTGGAGCAGCTCGAACTGGAAGGCAGGCTGCAGCGCCGCCGCGGCGTCGGCACGACCGTCGCCCCGCCGCGGATGGGTGTGGCCGTCGGATCCGCACAAGGCACCTGGCCGGGCGAGGTCGGCGACGCCTGGCAGCCCGCCGACTGCGCACCGGCGGTCCCGCCCGCCGAAGTGGCCCGCATGCTGGCCGCCGACCCCGACGACCAGGTGCACGTCGTGCGGCGCACACGCGTCTCGCACGGCCAGCCCGTGGCCGCCGAACTCCTTTACGTGCCGATGTCATCCGTCACGGAGCTCTCCGCCGTCGACGCCCCCTCCGGACCGGCACGCGCGCGTGCCGTACTGCGCGAGCTGCACCGGCTCGGCCTCGAAGGACAGGACCGCGCCGTGGAGCTCGGCTCGGCCCGCGCGGACGACGCCAAGGCGCTCGACCGGCTGCCCGGAGCCCCGGTCCTCGTCGTGACGACCCGCTTCTTCACCGAGGGACGCACCGCGGCGGTCTCCGTGGCCACGTACCGCGCGGACACCTGCCGCCTCACGTTCGGCGACGCGGGCGGCGTCGAGATCCACCACGGCCCCGAGCGCCAGGCTTCCTGACCCTCGCGTCGGCGCGGCGCCTCAGCGCCGCGCCGTGACTGTCCCCTCCACCGCGAACAGCTGCTCCTCGACGTGGTCGAGGGCGAGGCGCAGCGCGCCCGTGGCGACGGCGGCCTCGCCGAGCATGGAGAGGGCCACCCGCGGCGGCCGCAGGCAGTAGCGGGCCAACTCGCGGCGCAGCGGCTCCAGCACACCATCCAGACCCGCCGCCCAGCCGCCCACGACGACCAGTTCGGGGTCAAGGGCGAGCACCAGCGCCGCCACGTCGTGCACCAGGCGCTGTATGAACCGCTCCACAGCCTGCCGCGCCCGCTCGTCACCCTCACGCGCGTGGGCGAACACTTCCGCCACCGCCTGCTCGTCGAGCGGGTGCAGCGGCTCGTCCGTGGTCGAAAGGAGCGTCTCCGGTGTCACGTCGCGGCCCAGGAGATGCAGGGCGCCGATCTCCCCTGCGGCGCCGCCGTAGCCGCGGTGCAGCCGTCCGCCGATCAGCGCCCCCGCACCCGGGCTGAGCCCCGCGAGGACGAACACCACGTCGTCGGACTCGGCCGCCGCGCCCTTCCAGTGTTCGGCCACGGCCGCCGTGTTCGCGTCGTTCTCCACCAGGACCGGGCACTTGAAGGACCGGCGAAGGCGCTCGCCCAGCGGGAGTCCGGTCCACTCCGGCAGCGCGGTGCCCAGGCGCACCGTACCGTCCGCCTCCACGATGCCGGGGCTGCCGACGCCGACCGCGCGCAGTGAACTGCGGGCGACCCCGCATCGGCGCAGCAGATCGGCGACCGCCGTGCGCAGCCGCTCGATGCGTTCGTCCGCCGACGCCGTCTCGTCCACGTCCTTGGCGGCGGTTCCCAGCACCCGGCCGTCCAGATCCGAGAGGACGGCGGCCACCCGGTGCGGGCCGATCTCCAGGCCGAGCAGATGCCCCGCCTCCGCCCGGAAGCGGAACCTCCGGGCAGGCCGTCCCTGGCGTCTGGCCGCGCCTTCCTCGGCGGCGGTCTCCACCACGAGCCCGGCCTCGATGAGCCCCTCGACCACGCCCTCGACGGTCGGCCTCGAAAGCCCCGTCACCCGGGTGACCTCGGTGAGTGTCGCGAAGTCCGCCGCACGCAGCGCGTGCAGCACCACCGCGGAGTTGATCCGCCGCAGCAGAGAGGGATCCCCGCCGGTCAGCCGCCCCAACGTCCGTCCTCCCAGCTCGTGCGCATGATGGGCGGATCGTACTCGCCGGGGCCGACCGCTGCGAGTGCCGGGCCCACCTGTGGCACGGAGTGCCGATCAGCCGTCGCCCTCACCCCGGTGCCACGAAACCGGATTCGTACGCGGTGATGACCGCCTGCGTCCGGTCGCGGGCCCCCAGCTTCGACAGGACGGAACTCACATGCGACTTGACGGTCTCGGCGCCGACGATCAGCTCCTTCGCGATCTCCGCGTTCGACAGGCCGCGCGTCATGAGGCGCAGGACGTCCGCCTCGCGCTCGGTGAGCGCCGCCCGGTCGAGGGCCGCCCTGGCCGCCGTGTTGCCCGGCCGTCGGCCGTACGCGCCCGCGAGCTGCCGCACCGCCACCGGGAACAGCAGCGAATCGCCCTCCGCGACCAGACGGACGGCGTTCACGATCTCCGCGGGACGGGCGCGCTTGAGCAGGAAACCATCGGCACCCGCGCGCAGCGCCTCGTACACGTACTCGTCGTTCTCGAAGGTCGTCACGACCAGGATCTTCGGCGGGTCCTGCACGGTGCGCAGGACCGCGCGCGTGGCCTCGATGCCGTCGAGGAGCGGCATGCGGACGTCCATGGCGACCACGTCGGGCCGCAGTTGGCGCACGAGCGGAATCACCGCCGCGCCGTCGGCCGCCTCGCCGACGACCTCGATGTCGGGTTGCGCCTCGAGGACGGCGCGGAGGCCCGCGCGTACGAGGGGTTCGTCGTCGACGAGCAGGACGGTGACCGGCATCCGGTCAGCGTAGGTCACCCCAGGGGCAGCTCGACGTGCACCTGCCACTCGCCCCCACGAGGACCCGTGACGGCCCGGCCGCCGAGCAGCGTGGCCCGCTCCCGGATGCCGCGCAGCCCGCTGCCACCACGCCCGGTGACGTCCCCTGCCCGGGGCAGGGCGTTGCGTACGTCGATCTCCAGGGCCGCGTCGTCGACCGTGAGCCGCACCTGTACCGGAACGGGGCCGGAGTGGCGCAGCACGTTCGTCAGGGCCTCCTGGAGCATGCGGTAGGCCTCGCGGGACACCGGTCCCGGCAGCTGGTCCAAGGGACCTGTCACTTCGGTGGCGACCTCGGCCCCCGAAGCGCGCGCGGAGTCGAGGAGTTGGCCGGCGTCGGCGAGCGTGGGGCGGCGGCTCGCGGGCCGCCCGTCCTCCCGCAGCACGCGCAGGACACGCTCCAGGTCCTCCAGAGCCGCACGGCCGGTCTCCTCGATCGCGCCGAGCGCCCGGTCGGTGAACTCAGGGTCGGCCGCGGCCCGCGCCGCGCCCGCCTGGACGACCGCGACGGTCAGCGCGTGCCCGATGGAATCGTGCAGTTCGTGCGCGATGCGGTTGCGTTCGAGAAGCTGCTCGGTGCGCTCCTCCAGGGCGGCGAGCCGCTCCTTGGGGGAGGGCCCGAGCAGACGCCGGGCGGCCGAGGCCATCAGCCGGCCCGCGACCACGGCCAGGGCGAGGAGCAGCAGCACGGGGAGCGGCGCGAGCAGCGCGTTGGTCCAGTTCGGCGCGGGAACGGGCAGGAGCACACCGGGGTCTTCGCCGGGTTCCGACGCCGATCCCAGCAGCGCCAGCATGGTCCCCAGCAACTGCACCGTGCAGAACGTCGCCGCGGCCCCGGCCTCGAGGCGCAGCACGAGCCACACCGCCGTCCTGCCCCGGTCGCGCCAGGACGCGGAAGGAGCCACGGAGACACCGGGATCCTCGTCATCACCCGGCACGCGCGCGTGCTGCCCCGGAAACAGCATCAGCCGGGCCTGCAGCCCCTCCGCCCGGCGCATCGACGGCAGCAGGGCGGCCGCCGCCACCAGCGGGATCGGCTGGACCGCGATCAGCACCCAATCGGCGAAGGAGGGGTCACTGAGCCCGGGATAGATGAACGCGATGATCAACGAGATGGCCGCGCCCATGAGCAGATGCAGCCAGCGCGTGTAGGTCACCGCGCGGATGAGCGGCCGGAGGAAGCGGGGCATCACGCCATCGTGCCAGCGGGGCCGGGCCGAGCGGCTCCCCCGTGAGGGGGAGATCAAGCCCCCGGGCGGGGGAAGCCCTGGCGTACCGCCGGCCGCGAGGCTGAGCCCATGACCAGCATCGACGTCCAAGACCTCACCAAGGAGTACGGCACCACCCGCGCGGTGGACGGGCTGACGTTCAGCGTCCGGCCGGGCAGGGTCACCGGGTTCCTCGGCCCCAACGGAGCGGGCAAGTCCACCACGATGCGGCTCGTCCTCGGCCTCGACCGGCCCACTTCGGGCACGGCGACGGTGGGCGGCCGCCCCTATGCGGCCCTCGACGAACCCCTGCGCCACGTGGGGGCCCTGCTCGACGCCCAGGCCGCACACGGCTCGCGCAGCGCACGCAACCACCTCCTCGCGCTCGCCGCGAGCAACCGCATCCCCGCCCGCCGCGTGGCGGAGGTACTCGAAGAGGCGGGCCTCAACTCCGTGGCGGGGCGCCGGATCAAGACGTTCTCCCTCGGCATGCGTCAGCGCCTGGGCATCGCGGCGGCGCTGCTCGGCGACCCGCGCGTCATCATGCTGGACGAACCGTCCAACGGTCTCGACCCCGAAGGCATCATCTGGATCCGCGAACTCCTTCGCCGCCTCGCCCGCGAGGGCCGGACGGTCCTCGTGTCCAGCCACCTCATGAACGAGACCGCCACGTTCGCCGACCACCTCGTGGTCCTCGGCCGGGGCAAGCTGCTCGCCGACACCTCGATGCCGGACTTCATCGCGGCGCACAGCAGCCCCAGGGTGCGGCTGCGTACCCCGGAGAGCGACCGGCTCCGGGGCCTCCTGGAGGGCAAGGGGTACGCGATGACGGAAGGGGACGACGGCCGCTGGACGGTGGACGGTGCGCAGGCCGACGAGATCGGGTCCATCGCCGCGGGCCATGGCATCCCCCTCCTCGAACTCTCCGACGAGCGGGCCTCCTTGGAGCAGGCCTACCTCGCCCTCACGGCCGACGACACCGAGTTCGCCGCCGCCCCCTCGACGACCCGCCAGGAGGCCTGACCATGTCGACGTCCGCCGTGCTCCGCTCGGAGTGGATCAAGATCAAGTCGGTGCGTGCCAGTCTCGGTTCGCTCATCGCCGTGTTCGTGGCGACCGTCGCCATCACCGTGCTCGCGTTCGCCGCGGTGGGCACGGCGGAGGCGGACAACGCCGACTACGAGCCGCTGTTCGGCGCCTTCTACGCACTCAACTTCGGCCAGATCGCCGCCATCAGCTTCGGTACGACGGCGATGTCGTCCGAGTACCTGAACGGCGCGCTGCGGATCTCGCTCACCGCGGTGCCGCGCAGAGGGCTCTTCTACGGGGCCAAGGTCGCCGTCGTGGGCGCGCTGGCCCTCGGGGTGGGCATCCTCACCAGCTTCGTCGGTTTCCTGACCGGTCAGGCGTTCCTGGGGGAGTACGCCATCGGACTCGGCCATGACGGCGCCCTTCGGGCGTGCGTGGGCGGAGGCGTCTACCTCGCGCTCATGGCGCTGCTCGCCGCGGGCCTGACCATGGTGCTGCGCAGCGGCGTCGCCGTACTGAGCATCCTCATCCCGTTCACTCTGATCGTCTCCTTCGTGGTCGGGGACGTGGCGAGCGGCGTCGCGGGCTTCCTGCCGGACCGGGCGGGACAGCAGGTGCTCCACGAGAACCCGACCGGAACTCTCGGGCCCTGGGCCGGTCTTGCCGTCACCGCGGCGTGGGCGGCCGCCGCGCTGCTCGCGGGCTGGTGGGCGGTGCGGCGGCGCGACGCGTGACGGGTCGTGCGGCAGGTGCCGTGCGGCCCGTGTCCGGATGGTGACGCCCGGGGCCTGACGGCGGGCCAGTTGTCAGTGGCGGCCGCTTTACTGGGTGTCATGAGTACCGCAGAGCATCTCGCCGCGATCGACCTGCTGCGCTCACGGGAGTTCCCCGCGGAGCGCGGCAGGTCGTCGTGCGGCGTCGGCGGTCCGGGTTATCACATCGCCGAGTTACTGACGAGTGGCGACTTCTGGGAGGACGACGGCACGCGGTGGGAGGCGACCTCCGATCAGTACGACGCCGAGCGCGACGGCCTGACGGTCCTGCTCGCCGAGCGCTGGGGAGCGCCCCAGAGGTTCAGCCTGGCGAGCCTCTTCGAGCGGACGCAGGGCGGTGTCCACGCCTTCGAGGACGCGGCCGACGCGGCCGAGGAGATACCGGAGCCGTGGGGTTCGCTGAGCTGCTCGGTGCCGGACCTTCACCTGTGGCGGGTCGACGAGCGGTGGATAGCGCTCGGCGTATCCCAGTGGGACAAGGAGCTGCCGTTCCAGCTCCTCGCCGTGATCACGGAGATCGATCCGCCGTAGCGGGTGCGTCCAGGACCCGGATCAGGGTCACCGCGAGCCAGTCCCGGCCGCCAGACCGAGCTCGTCGCCGTCGCGCGGCGCGAAGTGGCGGGCCACGTCCGCGTCGGTCACCTGGGCGAGTTCGGCCGGGGACCAGTGCGGATCACGGTCCTTGTCGACGACCTGGGCGCGGATTCCCTCGACCAGGTCCGGCGCGGTGATCGCTGCGGCCGACACGCGGTACTCCTGGTCGAGCACCTGCTCCAGGGAGGTGAGGGCGCGGGCCCGGCGCAGGGCGGCGAGGGTGACCTTGAGGGAGGTCGGCGACTTGGAGAGGATGGTCTCGGCGGTCTCCTTGGCCGCGTGGTCACCGGAGGTGTAGAGCCGGTCGACGATCTCCTCCACGGAGTCGGCGGTGCAGCAGGAGTCGATCCACTCTCGCTGGCCGGCGAGTTCGCCCTCGGGCGCGGCGGTGGCGTACTCCGCGACCACCTGGCTCACCTCGGCGTCGGCGAGGGCAGCCGTGAACTCCGCCAGCCGCTCCGACGGCACGTAGTGGTCGGCGAGACCGCACAGGATCGCGTCGCCCGCGCCCACCGCCGACCCGGTCAGCGCGAGGTGGGTACCGAGTTCGCCGGGCGCCCGCGACAGCAGGTAGGTACCGCCGACGTCCGGCACGAAGCCGATCCCTGTCTCCGGCATGGCGATCCGGGAGCGCTCGGTGACGATCCGCACGCTGCCGTGCGCCGAGACGCCGACTCCGCCGCCCATCACGATGCCGTCCATGACGGCCACGTACGGCTTCGGGAAGCGGGCGATACGGGCGTTGAGCCGGTACTCGTCACGCCAGAAGGCCACGGACGCGGCGCCGCCGCCCGCACGGACGTCGTCATGGATGGACCGGATGTCGCCGCCGGCACACAGCCCGCGGGTGCCTGCGCCGGTGAGGACGACGGTCGCGATGGCGTCGTCCCGCTCCCACGCGGTGAGGGCGTCGTCCAGCAGCCGGACCATGGCGTGGTTGAGGGCATTGATGGAGCGGGGGCGGTTGAGGACGAGATGCCCCGCACGGCCGTGCACGCGCAGGAGAACGGGAGCTTCGTCGGAGGCAGCGGTGGGCATGGGGCGGGTGGCTCCTTCGACGGGTGATGCGGGCGTTCGGGTGCGCGCCGGGCGGGGCGCGCACAGATCGAATCTACGGTGTGACGTCGCCGGACGGCGTCGGGGGCCACGGTCAGGGCGTGCGCGTGTGCGTGTGCGTGGACGAGGCCAAGGGCGTGGGGCAGTCGACGAAGGCGCCAAGCAGCCCCCTACTTCCGTAAGGGGCTTCGGCGATCAGTCCGAACCGCTCCCGCGCCCCTGGAACGCCTCCAGAATCCGCTCGGCCGCCAACGTGGCTGTCAACGTGCCCTCCCGTACGCGCTGTTCGAGCTCAGGGGCCAGATCCCGTACGGCGCCGTTACCCCGCAGCCGGTCGAGCAGCTCGTCCCGCACCATCGTCCACGTCCAGTCGACCTGCTGGTCGCGCCGCTTGGCGGCGAGGCGGCCCGTGGAGTCGAGGAGCGTGCGGTGCTGTTCCAGGCGGTCCCACACCTCGTCGAGGCCGCTGGACTCGCGTGCGCTGCAACTGAGCACCGGGGGAGTCCACGCCGCGTCCGCCGGATGCATGAGCCGCAGCGCGCCCGCCAGTTCACGCGCCGCCGAGCGCGCGTCACGTTCGTGCGGGCCGTCCGCCTTGTTGATCGCGAGGACGTCCGCCAGTTCCAAAACGCCCTTCTTGATGCCCTGCAACTGGTCGCCGGTGCGCGCGAGCGACAGGAGCAGGAACGAGTCGACCATGTTCGCCACCGCCGTCTCCGACTGGCCCACGCCCACCGTCTCCACCAGCACGACGTCGTACCCCGCCGCCTCCATCACCACGATCGACTCGCGCGTGGCCTTCGCGACCCCGCCGAGCGTCCCCGCGGTGGGCGATGGACGCACGAACGCCGCCGGGTCCACCGCGAGGCGTTCCATCCGCGTCTTGTCGCCGAGGATGGAGCCCCCCGTCCGGGTCGACGACGGGTCGACGGCGAGGACCGCGACCCGGTGCCCGAGCCCGGTCAGCATCGTGCCGAGCGCGTCGATGAACGTCGACTTGCCCACGCCGGGCACGCCGCTGATGCCGATCCGCCGCGCCCGCCCACTGTGCGGAAGCAGCTGAGTGAGCAACTCCTGCGCCAGCGCGCGGTGTTGGGGCCGGGTCGACTCGACGAGCGTGATGGCGCGCGCGATCTGCGCCCGCTTCCCGTCGAGGACACCCTTGACGTACGCGTCGATGTCGATCCGCGGCGCCGCCATGCTCACAGCTCGTGGCCGAGGTCGGCCGCCAGCCGCTTCACCAGGTCGTACGCGGCGTCCGGGATCACCGTGCCGGGCGGGAAGACGGCAGCGGCGCCCATCTCCAGGAGCGTCGGCACGTCCTGCGGCGGGATCACACCACCCACGACGATCATGATGTCCTCGCGGCCCTCGGCGGCCAGCTCCGCACGCAGCGCCGGTACGAGCGTGAGGTGCCCGGCGGCGAGCGACGAGACGCCGACGATGTGCACGTCCGCCTCCACGGCCTGGCGTGCGACCTCCGCCGGGGTCTGGAAGAGCGGGCCGACGTCGACGTCGAAGCCGAGGTCGGCGAAGGCGGTGGCGATGACCTTCTGGCCGCGGTCGTGGCCGTCCTGGCCCATCTTGGCGACCAGGATGCGCGGCCGGCGCCCCTCGGCCTCCTCGAAGGACGAGACGAGCGTGCGGGTGCGTTCCACGGACGGGGACGAGCCTGCTTCGGTGCGGTACACACCGGAGATCGTACGGATCTGCCCGGCGTGCCGCCCGTACGAGGTCTCCAGGGCGTCCGAGATCTCGCCGACGGTCGCCTTCGCGCGGGCCGCGTCGACCGCGAGCGCGAGGAGGTTGCCCTCCAGGCCCGGACCGGGGTCCCGCTCGGCCGCCGTCGTCAGCGCCCGCAGCGCCTCCTGGCAGGCCGTCTCGTCACGCTCCGCGCGCAGCCGCTCCAGCTTGGCGATCTGCTGACTGCGTACGGAGGAGTTGTCGACCTTGAGGACGTCGATCTGCTCGTCGGTCTCGACGCGGTACTTGTTGACGCCGATGACCGGCTGGCGCCCCGAGTCGATCCGCGCCTGGGTGCGGGCAGCGGCCTCCTCGACGCGCAGCTTCGGAATGCCCGCGTCGATGGCCTGCGCCATGCCGCCGGCCGCCTCGACCTCCTCGATGTGCTGCCAGGCGCGCCGCGCGAGGTCGTGCGTCAGCTTCTCGACGTACGCGCTGCCGCCCCAGGGGTCGATCGTCCGTGTCGTGCCCGACTCCTGCTGGATGAGCAGCTGGGTGTTGCGGGCGATGCGCGCGGAGAAGTCGGTGGGCAGGGCGAGCGCCTCGTCCAGGGCGTTCGTGTGCAGCGACTGGGTGTGGCCCTGGGTCGCCGCCATCGCCTCGACGCACGTACGCGTGACGTTGTTGAACACGTCCTGCGCGGTCAGTGACCAGCCCGAGGTCTGCGAATGAGTGCGCAGGGAGAGGGACTTGGGGTTCTTCGGGTCGAACTGCTTGACCAGCTTCGCCCACAGGAGGCGCGCCGCGCGGAGCTTGGCGACCTCCATGAAGAAGTTCATGCCGATCGCCCAGAAGAAGGA
Organism: Streptomyces sp. NPDC051218; assembly: GCF_044455475.1. NCBI lineage: Bacteria > Bacillati > Actinomycetota > Actinomycetes > Kitasatosporales > Streptomycetaceae > Streptomyces > Streptomyces sp. NPDC051218. The sequence goes on from NZ_JBITEU010000002.1 coordinate 115,247, forward strand.
GAGCCGCGGCGCGAACGCGTCGACGTCCAGGCCCGCTTCCTGACCCGCCCGCAGATACTCCACGCCGTCCGCGAGGGTGTACGCGAGCTCCAAGTCGGCCGTCGCGCCCGCCTCTTGGATGTGATAGCCCGAGATGGAGATGGAGTTGTAGCGCGGCATCTTCTGCGAGGTGTACGCGAAGATGTCGGAGATGATCCGCATCGATGGCTTGGGCGGATAGATGTAGGTGTTGCGGACCATGAACTCTTTGAGGATGTCGTTCTGGATGGTCCCGGCCAGCTTCTCCGGCGGTACGCCCTGCTCCTCGGCGGCCACGATGTAGAGCGCGAGTACGGGGAGCACGGCGCCGTTCATCGTCATCGACACCGTCATCTTGTCCAGCGGGATGCCGTCGAAGAGCTGCCGCATGTCGTAGATCGAGTCGATCGCCACGCCCGCCATGCCGACGTCACCGGTGACGCGCGGGTGGTCGCTGTCGTATCCGCGGTGCGTGGGCAGGTCGAAGGCGACCGAGAGGCCCTTCTGCCCGGCCGCGAGGTTGCGGCGGTAGAAGGCGTTGGACTCCTCGGCGGTGGAGAAGCCCGCGTACTGCCGGATCGTCCAGGGCTGGTTGACGTACATCGTCGGGTAGGGGCCGCGCAGGTACGGCGCCACACCCGGATACGTCTCCAGGAAGTCGAGACCTTCGAGGTCGGCGCCCGTGTAGAGCGGCTTGACCGCGATGCCTTCGGGTGTCTCCCACAGGAGGTCGTCGTCGGCCTTGCCGGTGGACTCCTTGACGGCGCTGCGCCACTGGTCCTTGGAGACGGCGGAGGACTCGGAGGCGGCCTCGGACGTCAGGCCGACGCCGGAGAAGTCGGGGATCGCCATTACGCCACTCCCATGTGGTCGAGGGTGGAGGAGAGCACGGACACGGCGTCGCAGCCCGCGAAGACATACGCGTCGACGCCGGGGCGCTCGGCGGGCCGTCCCGCGAGGAACACCCGCTGGGCGCCTGCCGACTTGAGCGCGTCGGCGACCGCGTCGGCCTGCTCCTCGTAGAGCGCGTCGCTGGAACAGAGGCACGCCACCGTGGCGTCGCTGGCCTTGAACGCATCGGCGGCCGTCGTCGCGTCCACCGTCACCGGGTCGTGCACGGCCTCGATGCCGCCCGCCTGGAAGAGGTTCGACGCGAAGGAGGCCCGTGCGGTGTGCGCGGCGGCGGGGCCGAGCGCGGCGATGAACACTCGGGGGCGGGCCCCCGTCGATGCGAGGTGCGCGTCCGAGCGGGCGCGCAGGACCTCGTAGGCCTCGTCGCGGCGCACGCGCGGCAGCCCGCCGGACGCCTCGGCGGGCGGGGCCTCGCGCTCGACCGGACGCTCCGTCAGATTCGGGAACTCGCTGACACCGGTGATCGGTTCACGCCGCTTGGCCAGCTTCTCGCTCCGCTTGGCCCAGGTGGCGGCGAGGCGTTCGCCGATCAGGCCGGAGCGCAGGGCCGCGGCCTGGCCGCCCGCGCGCTCGATCTCCTGGAAGAACTCCCAGCCCGCGTGGGCCAGTTCGTCGGTGAGACGCTCCACGTACCAGGAGCCGCCCGCCGGGTCGATCACGCGGGCGAGGTGCGACTCCTCCAGGAGGATCGTCGAGGTGTTGCGGGCGATGCGGCGCGCGAACGCGTCCGGCAGGCCGAGCGAGTGGTCGAAGGGCAGCACGGTCACCGAGTCGGCGCCGCCGACACCCGCGCCGAGGCAGGCCACCGTCGTGCGCAGCATGTTCACCCACGGGTCGCGGCGCGTCATCATCACCGGCGACGTCACGGCGTGCTGACGCTGCGCGCCCGCGTCCGGGGCGCCGCAGACCTCGGCCACGCGGGCCCAGAGCCGCCGGGCCGCCCGCAGCTTCGCGATGGTCAGGAACTGGTCGGCGGTGGCCGCGTACCGGAACTCCAGCTGGGCGCAGGCCGCTTCGACCGTGAGCCCCGCATCGGTCAGCTCGCGCAGATAGGCGACCGCCGTGGCGAGGGACGCGCCGAGCTCCTGCCCGGCCGAGCCGCCCGCCTCGTGGTACGGCAGGGCGTCGACGGTCAGCGCGCGGAGGTTCGGGTACTCCTGCCCGCACAGCCGGGCCAGTTCGATCGCGGCAGCCGGGTCGAGCCGTTCACCGGTGCGGGCCTCATGGCCGAGGGGATCCGCGCCGAGCGTGCCGCGCGCGGAGTCCTTCGGGATGCCCCGCTCCTCGTACAGGCGGAACAACTCGCGAGCCGCGGGCTCGAATTCGGCGCCCGCGTCCATGGCCACCGGCGCCAGGTCGAGGAAGACGCCCTCCAGGGCGCGCTCGATGCCGGAGACCGGGAGAGCGCCGGGGCCGATGCCGAGCCACAGCGAGGTGACGCCGTTCTCCAGGTCCGCGAGCACGGTCTCGTTCGAGCCCGCGGGGTCCGTGGCCGCATGCCGCTGCCGTACGTCCCAGCCGGCCGCGGCACTGCCCGCGGCGGTGCCGCCCCTGACAAAGGGGGCGAAACCCGGGTAACCGGCGTGAGGCGCGGCTTCGCGGGCGGTGTACAGGGGGCGGGTGCTGAGCCCGTCCTCGAGTGCGGTGGACAGCGCTTCCTCGGCGGCCGGCCCCGATACATCCTTACCCGATTTGCGCAGCACGCCTTCCACCAGGCGCTGCCACTGCTCATGGGTCGCATCAGGGAACTCGGCGGCCAGGGAAAGCCCGTCGTCAGGCAGGACCGTCATGGGCATGATGCTAGGGCGGAACCCCTGGCACTCGGTGCCGTACAGGGCTGTGACCTTGGCCTCTTACGAACTCTCTTGATCTCATACGAGCGGGCGGCTACGGCGGCGCGGGACCCGGCCCCTTCACCGTCCGCTCGGAGTCATTCCAGGCCAGAGGCCCTGAAGACCCCCTCGGCCGTCTCGCGGTCGATGCGTGCCGAGAGCCGACGCAACGCGGTCGCCCCGCACAGGAGCGAGCCGTCGGCGGCAGATGCGCGAGCGCCCGAGGACACGAGCCGCCAGAGCGCCGGGTTGACGACCAGTACCTCGGGGTCGAGGACCACCTCGCCGCCGGACGCGTCCCGCAGGACGAGCCGCGGCGCGATGCCGTCGCGACGACGCACCGCCACGAGGCGGTCGAGGCGCACCGAGCGGACGCGGAACAGACCGCGCGAGACCAGGGTCCTGCTGTGCGCCGCCACACGCGGCGGGGTCAGCACGGCGAACAGCAGCACGCCGAGCCCCAGCCAGAGCAGCGCGCGCCGGACGCCGAGCCCGCCGGTCGCCGCGTCGAGGGCGAGCAGCAGCCCGAACAACAGCGTGGCGCAGGCTGCCGCCGAGCGGGCGTCCCCGGCCCAGGTGAGGTCGTGCGTCCACCGGTCGTGCTCCGTGGGCAGGGGCGTCGTATGGATGCCGGGTGTGCGCCGTTGGATGCCGGATGTGCGCCGTGCGGGGCGCGTCGTACGTCGGGCCATGAGGTGACGCTAGGGGCGCCCCCAGGCCGGACACGCCGCCGCGCCCGACTCTTGACGCACCGCTGACGTGCCGGATGACGTGGCGCCGCGCTCGCGTCAAACCCTCGTCAACGCAAGCCGCCTACCCGTCAACGTCCCATCATGGCGGGGAGGTTGGTCCCTGCTGCCGGGCATAGCGTCGGTGCAGGCCCCCGGGTTCCCGCCCGGCCCCGGGGGCCACCGTCACCGACAGGATCCTCAAGGAGGAACCCCATGGCAGAGCCCCAGTGCGGCGAGGACCCCGAGCCGTCCGAACCCGGCCCGGCCGGACCGCTCTTCGTCCCCGTCCGGCCGGGACCCGCGGGCTGCGTCGCCCGCATGTTCCGCACACCCGTGGGCGGCCGCACCGCGGTCGCCTTCACCACGCCCCAGCGGCTCAGCACCGCTCTCGGTGACCGCCAGGCCTGGATCAGGCTCTCGGAGCCCGCGCTGCGGGCGCTCACCGAACCGCTCGGCGTCAGCGAGGTCACCATCGACCCGCGACTAGCCGCCCACCCCGTCGGCGCCCCTGAGCGGCGTACTCCCGCCTGGCGCGAGTGGGACCCCCAGGCGGTCGGCGCGCTGCGCGTGACGGGGGCCGCGGCCCTGGTCGGGGCCCTGACCACCTGGATCGGCTGAGGGCGCGGACGCGGAAGAGAACGCGGACGCGGAAGAGAACGCCGCCGCGGAACAGAACACGGACGAGGACCAGGCGAAGAGAGAACTGCCATGACCACCCTGCACGAACCCATGACCCCGGACGCCACCGCCGACGACGACCTGTCCGTCTGGCCCGCGTCCACCGCGCGGCTGCCCCACGGCGACCTGGCCGTCGGCGGTGTGCCGCTCACCGACATCGCCGAGCGCTTCGGCACCCCGGCGTACCTCATCGACGAAGCCGACGTACGCACACGCTGCCGGACCTACCTGCACGCCTTCCCCGATGCCGAAGTGCACTACGCCGCCAAGGCGTTCCTGTGCCGCGCGATGGCCCACTGGGTGGCGGAGGAAGGGCTCGGGCTCGACGTCTGTTCCGCCGGCGAGCTGGAGCTCGCCGTCACCACGGGCTTCCCCGCCGAGCGCATCGTGCTGCACGGCAACGCCAAGAGCCCACACGACCTGGATGCCGCCCTGCGGCTCGGCGTGGGGCGCATCGTCATCGACAGTGCCTCCGAGATCGCGCGGCTCGCCGCCGCCGTGCCGCCGGGAAGCCGTCAGAGAGTGATGATCCGGGTGGTGCCCGGTATCGCGGCGGGCGGCCACGCAAAGATCCGCACCGGGACGGACGACCAGAAGTTCGGCCTGTCGATCACCGACGGTTCCGCGCAGCACGCCATCGCCCGCATCCTCGGCCAGCCCGGACTCGAACTGACCGGCCTGCACTGCCACTTGGGCTCGCAGATCACCACCGACAAGCCATTCCTCGCGGCCGTACGACGCCTGGTCGGCCTGATGGCCCGCATCAAGGGGCAGCACGGTGTCGCCCTCCCCGAGCTGGACCTCGGCGGCGGCCACGGCATCGCCTACCGCCCCGGCGAGGCGGCCCTCGACATCACCACCCTCGCCCGCAAGGTACGCGCCGAACTGATCGAGAGCTGCGCGGCGGCCGGGCTCACCGTCCCCAAGCTGCTCATCGAACCCGGACGCGCCATCGCGGGCCCCGCCGGAGTGGTCCTCTACCGCGTGCTCGCCGTCAAGCGGACCGGCGGCCACACCTTCGTCGCCGTCGACGGCGGAATGAGCGACAACCCGCGGCCCGCGCTGTACGGCGTGCGGTACGCGCCGCGCCTGATCGGCCGCCGCTCCACGGTTGCCTCCGCGCCGGTGACGGTCGTCGGCCGGCACTGCGAGGCGGGCGACGTGCTCGCGTCCGGCATCGAACTGCCGGGAGACGTACGGCCGGGAGACATCCTGGGCGTGCCGGTGGCCGGGGCGTACCACCTGTCGATGGCGTCCGGCTACAACCTCGTCGGGCGCCCGCCCGTGGTGGCGGTCGCCGATGGAAACGCGCGGCTTCTGGTGCGGCGCGAGTCCCTCCAGGACTTCCGCAGCAGGGATGTCGGCCTATGAGCGGCACGGATTGACGGGCCGTCACGACCCGAGATAGCGCAGGACGGCGAGCACGCGGCGGCTGTAGCCGGTCGTACCGGTCAGTTCCAGCTTGTCGAAGATCGCGTTGATGTACTTCTCGACGGCACTCTGCGAGACGTGCAGCTGTCCGGCGATCGCCGCGTTCGTGTGCCCCTGCGCCATCTTGCCGAGCACCTCGCGCTCCCGCGGCGTCAGACGCTGGAGCGGGTCGGTGTGGCTGCTGAGGGTCAGCAACTGCCGTACGACCTCCGGGTCGAAGGCGGTCTGACCCGAAGCCACACGCTCCAAGGCATCCAGGAACTCGTCGACTTGGACGACCCGGTCCTTGAGCAGATACCCGACGCCTTCGGTGGCGGTGGTCAACAGCTCGGTGGCATAACGGCGTTCGACGTACTGCGACAGCACGAGGACGCTCGTCCCGGGCCACTCCTTGCGAATCTCCAGCGCGGCCCGCAGCCCCTCGTCGGTGTGCGTGGGCGGCATGCGTACGTCGATCACGGCGGCGTCCGGCGGATCATCGGCCACGGCGGCGAGCAGAGCCTGCGCGTCACCGACCGAGGCCGTGACGGTATGCCCCTCGTCCGCGAGGAGCCGGGCCAGGCCCTCCCGCAGCAGCGTCGAGTCGTCGGCGAGCATTACGCGCATGGCAGCTCCGCGGTGATGAGGGTGGGCCCTCCGGCGGGGCTGTCCACGGTGAGGGTGCCGTCCAGGGCGGCCACGCGCCGGGCGAGCCCGAGCAGACCGCTGCCGGACGGGTCGGCGCCGCCCCGCCCGTCGTCCTCGACGCGCAGCCGCAGCACGGCACTTGTCTGCTCGGCACGGACGGTGACAAGGGTGGCGTGCGAGTGCTTGACGGCGTTCGTGACGGCTTCGGCGGCGACGAAATAGGCCACGGCCTGCGCGATCGGCGGCGGGGCCTGGTGCAGGGCGCAGTCGAGACGTACGGGAATGGCCGCGCGCTCGGCGACCGTCTCCAGGGCGGCGGCGAGCCCGCCCTCGTCGAGCGCGGCGGGGTAGACCCGCCAGGCGACGTCCCGCAGTTCGACGAGGGCCTGCTGGGTCTCCTCGTGCGCCTGGGCGAGGAGCCGCGCCGACTTCTCGGGATCGGAGGCGCGGCGGGCCCTGCCGAGCAGCATGCCGAGGGCGACGATGCGCTGCTGGACACCGTCGTGCAGATCGCGTTCGATGCGGCGCCGTTCGTCGTGCACGGCCTCCACCACCCCGGCGCGGCTGGCGACGAGTTCGCCGATCCTGCGCTCCATGAGCTGACCGTCGTTCGGGCCGAGGAAGCGCCGCGCGTGCCGCTCGTCCGCGAGCGCGACGCCGTACGTCCCCTGCACGCAGAGGTAGAGCAGGAAGAGACCGCCGATCGAGGAGAGCACTAGGGTGCCGGGGGAGCTGATGTCGGCGACGAACCAGCCCCACACAGCAAGCGAGGCATAGCCCGCGCCGAGCAGCGCGCAGGCGAGCACGACACCGCCGAGCAGCCCGACGGCCCAGCGCGAGGCGATGTAGTTCACGGCGGGCAGACCGGTCGGAGGCGTGGCGAGCTCGGTGCCGAAGAAGGCGGCCATGCGCCGCCGCTCCATCTCGGCGAGCCTGCGGGCCCCGCCCACGATCCGCGCCTCGGCGCCCCGCCCCGTGCGCCGCCCGAGCGTGGCGAGCAGCCACACCCCGGCCAGCAGGGCGAAGACCAGCTCGACGAGCCCGGTGAGGGCACCGGCGAGTACGCCGACCGTCACCCTGAGCCAGCGCTTGATGTGCGTACGCATGATCGGTCACGCTAGCCGAGCGGCTGCCGCGCCGGGACTGCGGAAAACCACAATGCTTCCCTGCGGTCCACCGCACACGAGGTTTGTGGCCCCCCTCATATCGCCGGGCGCCCCACTTACCTAGCGTCGAAGGCATGATCCTCACTGCCGCCCACCATGCGTCCGCCGCCGGGAACGAAGCGCCCACCGGCGGCATCGCGGGCTGGGCCACCGACATGATGGACTCGCTCGGCGCCCCCGGCGCCGGATTGGCCATCGCCCTGGAGAACCTCTTCCCGCCGCTGCCCAGCGAGGTGATCCTGCCCCTGGCAGGCTTCGCCGCGAGCCAGGGAAAATTCGGAGTCGTCGAGGCCCTGCTCTGGACCACTGCGGGCTCCGTGATCGGAGCCCTCGCGCTCTACGCGATCGGCGCGCTGCTCGGCAGGGAGCGAACCGTGGCCATCGCGGCCCGTCTCCCGCTCGTGAAGGCGTCCGACATCCAGCGCACGGAGGAGTGGTTCGCACGGCACGGCACGAAGGCGGTCTTCTTCGGGCGGATGATCCCGATCTTCCGCAGCATGATCTCGGTCCCCGCGGGCGTCGAACGGATGCGCCTGCCCGTCTTCCTCGCCCTGACGACCGCGGGCAGCCTCATCTGGAACGCCGCGTTCATCCTGATCGGCCATGCGCTCGGCGCGCGCTGGCACCAGGTCACGGACCTGGTCGGCCTGTACTCCAAGGGCGTCATCGCCGTGGTCGTGCTCGCGGTGCTCGCCTTTGTCGCACTGCGGATCCGCAGGGCACGCAAGGGCGAGCACCGGTCCGCACGCTGACCGGGCCGGACGCTCAGACGCTCAGAGAATGGCGCCCGGGGTGTAGGCGGCGGCCTGCGGGTGCTCCTTGAGCAGCACCTCGATCTGCGCGACGACGGCAGAGACCTGGTCGCTCGCCGCACCGGTGAACGACAGCTTGTCGGCCATGAGGGCGTCCAGCTCGGCGCGGTCCAGCGGAATCCGGGAGTCGGCGGCGAGCTTGTCGAGCAGCTCGTTCCGCTCGGCACCCTGCTCCCGCATCGCGAGCGCCGAGGCGACGGCGTTCTCCTTGATGGCCTCGTGGGCCTCCTCGCGGCCGACGCCGGCCCGCACCGAGGCCATCAGGACCTTGGTGGTGGCGAGGAAGGGGAGGTAGCGGTCCAGCTCACGCGCGACGACGGCGGGGAAGGCGCCGAACTCGTCGAGCACGGTCAGGAAGGTCTCAAGGAGCCCGTCCAGCGCGAAGAACGCGTCCGGCAGGGCGACACGGCGGACGACCGAGCAGGAGACGTCGCCCTCGTTCCACTGGTCGCCCGCCAGCTCGCCGGTCATCGACGCGTAGCCGCGCAGGATGACGGTGAGGCCGTTCACGCGCTCGCAGGAGCGGGTGTTCATCTTGTGCGGCATCGCGGACGAGCCGACCTGGCCCGGCTTGAAGCCCTCGGTGACGAGCTCGTGCCCGGCCATCAGACGGATGGTCTTGGCCAGCGACGAGGGGCCGGATGCGAGCTGCACCAGGGCGGTGACGACCTCGTAGTCCAGGGAGCGGGGGTAGACCTGGCCGACCGAGGTGAACGCGCGGTCGAAGCCGAGGTGGCCTGCGATCCGCTGCTCGAGCTCGGTCAGCTTGTCGGCGTCGCCGCCGAGCAGGTCGAGCATGTCCTGAGCCGTGCCGACGGGGCCCTTGATGCCGCGCAGGGGGTAGCGGCGCAGCAGGTCGTCCACGCGGCGGTACGCGACGAGCAGCTCGTCGGCGGTCGTCGCGAAGCGCTTGCCCAGGGTCGTCGCCTGCGCGGCCACGTTGTGCGAGCGGCCCGCCATGACCAGCTCGGCGTACTCGCCCGACAGCTTCCCGAGGCGCGCGAGCACCGCGACGGTGCGGTCGCGCACGAGCTCCAGGGAGAGGCGGACCTGCAACTGCTCCACGTTCTCGGTCAGGTCGCGCGAGGTCATGCCCTTGTGGACCTGCTCGTGCCCGGCGAGCGCGTTGAACTCCTCGATGCGGGCCTTCACGTCATGGCGCGTGACCTTCTCGCGCTCGGCGATCGAGGCGAGGTCGACGTCGTCGATGACCCGCTCGTAGTCGGCGAGGGCGGCGTCCGGCACCTCGATCCCCAGGTCCTTCTGCGCCCGCAGGACGGCGAGCCAGAGCTGACGCTCCAGCTTGACCTTCTGCTCGGGCGACCAGAGGGTGGCGAGCTCGGCGGAGGCATAACGCCCGGCGAGGACGTTCGGGATACGGGGCTTTGCAGGCGCGACAGTCACGTGTACGGAGTTTACCTGCCGCCCGACCTGCTCTTTGACCGTCCCTACAGTCCGGAAAGGGCAGGTCATTGGAGCATCGTCCAGGCCTGGCGCGGGGCGACCATGAGCCCCCTGCCGCCACGGGGCCTACGCGGTCCAGGGCCTGGTGTGCGGGGTCACGCAGCGACAGGAGGTCGGGTACAGGCTGCTCCGGCCCATACACGGGGTCGACGGGCGCCCCGCCCGGACACTGCGCGGCCACCAGGGCGGCTGCGGCCACGGCCGTCTCGGCGAGGTCTCCGCAGAAATCCGCCGCGGTCGTCGTCGAACGGCCCGGCATCCCAAGTGCCCATGGTCACTCCCGCTTTCGTCGGGTGCCGGGCATCGTCCTGTCCAGCTCCCCGCATCGTGCCATCGAGCACTGACAACGGCCGGTGCCCGGCTGTGCCGCAACTCCCGTTGATCCACCTACGTCTAGGCTTCACCACATGGAGCAGCGCGAGATCATCCAAAGAGTCGTCGGCATCCTGACCGAGGCGATCGAGATGCGCCGACAGGTACGGGAGAACCCGGACGGCGAGGTCGAACCCAGCGGCGCGGTGGGCGCCATGCTGGAGGAGATGCTGCCGCGCATCGAGATCCCCGCCGACGCCACCGCCATAGAGGTCGCCGAGGTGGTGGGCCGGGAACTGAGCCCGGTCATCGAGCAGATCACGTCGGCCTTCGCCTTCTCCTTCGCGCAGTTGGCGGAGGCGCACGACGAAGGCCGCACCGATGTGACGTCGGCGGACGTACTGCAGTCCATCGCTTTGCACTTTGAGGACGAGGTGGAGGAGTAGGCCGCACGACCCGACGGCGCGGGCGGGCCACCCCAGGGCGGCCCACCCGCGCCGCTCTGCGCTGTGATGCCTGATTCGCGGGGGCGGTGCGCACGACGGACCTGGTCGCCGGACCACTGACACTCGTCACCCGCTGGAGCACGACCCGGGCCCCGACGCCGTCGACGGCCCCCCCGAGCGACTACAAGCCTTCGACCAAGCCATGGAAGCCCCACCCAGGGCCTGGCCCGCTTCGCCGACACGGCGAGGGAGAGCACGTAGCCCGAGCCGCGACCACCCGCCGCGCGAGCGACGTGCTTACTCCCGCCGGTCCTCCCAAGGCTGTAGGTCCGGGCGTTTGGCCGGGAGGCCGTCGCCTGAGGAGCGGCCCGTGAGGCGGCGGGCTACCCACGGGGCCAGGTGTTGTCTGGCGAAGCGGATGTCCGCCACGCGGCGCGCGGCCCAGGTCGGCGGGGCCGTGGCCGGTAGCGGGGTCTGCCAGTCGTCCTCGGGGGCGTAGCCGAGGGACTGCCACACCGCTTCGGCGACCCTGCGGTGGCCCTCGGCCGTCAGATGCAGCCGGTCCACGTCCCACATGCGCTGGTCGCCGAGCGCGGCGGATCCGTACAGATCCACGACCATGGCCCCGTGCCGCGCAGCCAACTCGTCGATGTGGACGAAGAGTTCCTCCATGCGCGGGCGAAACCGCTGGAACACGGGACCGCTCCGGCCGGGGCTGCGCATCAGGACGAGCTGCTTGCAGGCGGGGGCGAGGCGCTCGACCGCCTCATCCAGGAGCGCGTGCACACGGACCATGTCGCACTTGGGCCGCAGCGTGTCGTTGAGGCCACCCACCAGGGTGATCACATCGGGCTGCATGGCCGCCGCGACGTCCACCTGCTCGGCCACGATCTGAGCGATGAGCTTCCCGCGCACCGCCAGGTTCGCGTACCGGAAACCGGGGGAGGCGGCAGCCATCCGGGCGGCGAGCAGATCTGCCCAGCCGCGGTAGCTGCCCTCGGGCAGCAGGTCCGACATGCCCTCGGTGAAGGAGTCGCCGACCGCGACGAGACTGGTGTAGTTGGCATTCATCTGCATGGCGGGAGCGATCCTACATGGAGCCTCGACCCTTTGCCGTGGCGGATGCGGCCACGGTGGCGGGCTGGCCGGTCTCCACCGCCGAGGTCGCCCTGTGGTGCGGGCCGCGTGACTTCCCCGTGGCCGCGCAGGTGGTGGCCGGATGCGTGACGAGGAGGAGGGCGAGGCGGAACTCGCCCAGGTCATCGTGGCGCCGGGCGCCCGGGGGCGGGGCATCGGGCGGCGGCTGGTGCGAGGCCCTGCGTTGCTATCGCGGGGCCGGATTCCTGCCGGTCGCCCCTGCTCTGGCCGCGGAGTGGAACGCCCCGCAACCAGTCAGTTACGTATGGCTCCGGCGCGCGGCCGAAAGGGCGTGAGCCAGGTGCCGCCGGTGTCGCCGGTCGGGTCGCTCTGTGAAACGGTGGAAAAGGAGTGAAATGCCGCCCGCGGCACACCAGCGAGAGGGGAAGCGCATGTCATCGAAGCGACGCCGCAAGAAGAAGGCACGCCGTAAGCACGCGGCCAACCACGGCAGCCGTCCCCAGTCCTGACCGCCGCTGACCGCCGCAGACCGGCGCCCGCGCAACCGGTTTCCGCGTGATCTCGTCAACAGCCTTGCCACCTGGGTCAACGGGTGAACAATGGTGCAATGTTGGAGTTGTTGCGAGAAGTCGGCGTAGAACTGCCTGGCGGCGCCGGGCTGTTGAAGTTCGGGATGACACCCGGCGAGGTCCTCGAACTGCTGCCGCCCGACCGGGTCACGTACCACCGCCAGTGCATGGGACTGACCCTGGACCAGTACGCGGAGCTCCGGCACGCGCACGACGCCTGGCTCGGCGGCCTCCTCTTCGAGCCCGAGTGGAGCTTCGACGCCGACCTCGACGGCGTCGTCCTTGGCTTCGGCGGCGGCGGGCCCGGCGTCACGGACCGGCTCGCCCGCGTGGAGATCCAGGCGCGGCCCCGGGCCGGCGGGGCGGAGCACCCGGAGGCGACCCCGGTGGCCTGGGACGACATAGACCTCTTCGGCTATCCCGCCGCGGAGATCGTCGCCGTACTGCCCGGGGCCATCGCATCACCCGGCGGCCCGCCTCCCGAGGAGGTCGCCGTGGACGAACTGGGCCTGCGCCTCTCGCGGGCCAAGCCGGCCGCGGAGCGCTGGGATCGGGTGACTCTTTTCGGGCCGGGTTCCGGCAGTTGGCGTTCTTGCTGCGCGGGCGGGCTCGTCTGTGCGGAGCAGGGGGACGGGCTCGTGGGGATCATGTACTGACGGGGCCCGTGACGACCGGGCGCCGACACATGATCGCGGCCGCGGCCTACCCGCTCTCCCGCCGCCCCCTCCAGTGCGGTGGGCGAACTGGGCCTGCGCCTCTCGCGGGCCAAACCGGCTGCAAAGCGCTGGGAGCGGGTGACTCTTCTCGGGCCGGGATCCGGCAGCTGGGGTGCTTGCTGCGCGGGGCCTCGTGGGGATCATGTACTGACGGCGCCCCTGACCGGGCGCCGACACGTGATCACGGCCGCGGCCTACCCGCTCCCGCCCCGCCCGCTCCCGCCCCCTCCAGCGCGGCCAGGATCCAACTCCTCGACTCCGCCGGGTCGATGACCGCGTCGATCTCCAGCGCGGCCGCGGCGTTCACCGCCTTGCCGTGCTCGTACAACTCCGCGACATGGGTATCGAACACCCGCTGCCTCTCCTCGGGATCGGCGATCGCGGCCAGCTCCTTGCGGTAGCCGAGGCGGACGGCGCCTTCGAGCCCCATCCCCCCGAACTCGCCGCTCGGCCACGCTGCCGTGGCCACGGGTGCGCGCGTGGAGCCGCCCATCATGGCCATCGCGCCGAGCCCGTACGCCTTGCGGAGCACCAGGCTCACCAAGGGGACACGGAGCTGGGCGCCGGTCACGAAGAGCCGCGAGAAGTACCGTACGGTCGCGGTCCGTTCGGCCTCCGGGCCGACCATGAAACCTGGAGTGTCGCAGAGCGAGACGACGGGAAGACCGAAGGCGTCGCACAGCCGCAGGAAGCGGTCCGCCTTGTCCGCCGCGTCGCGGTCGATCGCCCCGCCCAGATGTCCCGGGTTGTTGGCGAGCAGCCCCATCGGCCGGCCCTCCACGCGCACGAGAGCCGTGATGATGCCGACGCCGAAACCGCGCCGCAGTTCCAGGACCGAATCCGTGTCGGCGATCCCCTCGATCGCGGCCCGCACGTCATAGGAACGCCGCCGGTTCTCCGGCACGGTGTGCCGCAGCAGCCGCGGGTTCGCCGCCTCCCAACTGCGCGCGTCCTCGGGGTCGTACGAGAGGTAGGAGAGGTACTGACGAGCGACCCGCACCGCCTCCGCCTCGTCGGCCACCGCGATGTCCACCACGCCGTTCGGCACCTGGACGGAGAGCGGGCCGACCTCCTCGGGGCGGTACACGCCGAGGCCGCCGCCCTCGATCATCGCGGGGCCGCCCATCCCGATGCTCGCCTCCGGCGTCGCGATCACCACGTCGCAGCAGCCGAGCAGAGCCGCGTTGCCCGCGAAGCACCGCCCCGACGCCACACCCACCAGGGGGACTTGACCGCTCAGGCGTCCCATCTGATGGAACGTCGTCACGTCAAGACCGGCGACGGACGTCGTGTCCGTGTCCCCCGGGCGCCCGCCGCCACCCTCCGCGAACAGCACCACGGGCAGCCGCCGTTCCTCGGCCAGCTGGAGCATCCGGTCCGTCTTGCGGTGGTTCTGCAGGCCCTGGGTCCCGGCGAGGACGGTGTAGTCGTACGACATCGCCACGCACCGCACGCCGGCGATCCTGCCCGTGCCGGTGACCATGCCGTCGGCCGGCGTCGAGGCGATCAGGTCGTCCAGGGATCGGCGGCGCCGCTGGGCTGCGATCGCGAGCGCGCCGTACTCCGTGAACGTACCGTCGTCGCACAGGTCCTGGATGTTCTCGCGTGCCGTGCGGCGCCCGATGCGGTGGCGCTTGGCCACGGCTTCGGGGCGGTGCGAGTCCAGGCCGATCGCGTGCCGGGCAAGGGACTCCGCCAGATCGGGGCGGACGGCGTCCGGGTCCATGGCTTCCTCGGTGTGTGCCATGGACCTCTCGCCCACCGCCGACGCGGCCACCGAAACCAGGGGGTGGCCCTCCGCCGCCGTGTCGCCCTCGCGCGCGTGGAGGACGGTCACGGTTCCGGAGGCATCCGCCCGCACGACGTGCTCCATCTTCATCGCTTCGATGACGAGCAACTGCTGCCCCTCCACAACCTGTTCACCCAACGCCACGTCGACGGTGACGACCGCCCCGGTCATGGGGGCGGCGACGGTCGCATCGCCCGCGAGCGCAGGCACCGGGGACGCCTCGTCGGGCAGCAGCTCCGCGATGTGCTCGCCCACGAAGTCCGTGTGCGCGCCGCCCGCCGTGAAACCGGGGTGGGCCAGCAGCGCGCGGAGCAGCGGAATCCCGGTGCGTACGCCCTCGACGGCGAAGTCCGCGAGTGCGCGGGAGGCGCGTTCGCAGACCGCGGCGAAGTCTCCGTTCGGGGCGTGCGTGATGACCTTCGCGAGCAGCGAGTCGTAACGCGCCCCGATTTCCGCTCCGTTGCGCGCCGCTGTGTCCACGCGCACCCCCGGCCCCGTCGGCACGTCGAAGCGGGTGAGCGTGCCCGTGGAGGGCAGCGCGGTGCCGTCGGACGTCAGGGACTCGGCGTTGACGCGTGCCTGGAGCGCGTAGCCGCGCGGCATCGGCGGCGGGCCCGAGAGGCCGAGCGCCGCCAGTGAATCGCCTGCTGCCAGGCGCAGTTGGGCCGCCACGAGATCGACACCCGTCACCTCCTCGGTGACCGTGTGCTCGACCTGGAGGCGGGGGTTGGCCTCGATGAAGTGGAACTCCTCGTCGAGGAGCAGGAACTCGAAGGTGCCGAGGCCGGTGTAACCGCACTCGCGGGCCATCCGGAGGGCCGCGGACACGAGCTCCTCCCGCACGGCAGAGGAAAGGCCGGGCGCCGGAGCGATCTCGACGAGCTTCTGGTGGCGGCGCTGGGCACTGCAGTCGCGCTCCCAGAGGTGGGTCACCTCGCCCGTCGTGTCGCCCAGGATCTGGACCTCGATATGGCGGGCGCCGGACAGCAGTTCCTCCACATACAACTCCCCGCGCCCGAAGCCCTGCAGGGCCTCCGAGCGGCAGCGCTCCCACGCCTCGGCCAGGTCGGCCGGGCGCCGCACGGCCCGTATGCCGCGCCCGCCGCCACCGCCGATGGCCTTCACCATCACCGCGCCCGAAGGGCCCAGCCCCGCAAGGAACTCGGCGGCCCCGGCCAGAGTCGTCGGCCCCTGTGTGCCCGCCAGGACCGGCACGCCGAGCCGGACGGCGAGCGCACGCGCCCGCGCCTTGTCGCCGAACAGGCCGAGCACCTCGGGGGCCGGCCCCACGAACCGCAGCCCGGCCTTCGCGCACCGCCCCGCGAAGTCCGCGTCCTCGCTCAGGAACCCGTAACCGGGGTGCACCAGTTCGCAACCGGAGCGGCGGGCCGCTGCCAGCACCGCGTCCGCGTCCAGATACGCGGCCGGACCCGTGCCCCCCAACGGCTGTGCCTCGTCGGCCAGTTGTACGTGCCGTGCGGCGGCATCGTCATCGGCGTGGACGGCGACCGTGCGCAGACCGGCCTCCGCGGCGGCCCGCAGGACGCGGACGGCGATCTCCCCACGGTTCGCGACGAGCACGGCGGCAGAACCCATGAAGCCCTCCTGAAGTCCTCAAGTCCTCCTGAAGCCTGGCGCCGCCATGCTCATTGACATTGGCGTCAACGTCAATAAGCTCGCCGCGTGGCACGACATCAGCAGCCCTGGGCGACCCGCACCGCCCGCGACCGCAGCGACGCCCCGGCCCGCAGGCGGCTGCTCGACGCCGCCGAGGCCGTGTTCGCGCGCCGCGGGTACGGCGCGGCGACCATCGCCGACATCACGGCGGAGGCGGAGGTCTCCCGGGCGGGCTTCTACGTGTACTTCGCGTCCAAGGAGGAGATCTTCCGCGTCCTCGCGGTGCGCGTACGGGACGCGTTCCTCGCCGCGCAGGACGTGCCGGGCGTCGACCAGGACGACGCCCGTGAGGTCTGCCGGGCCTCGACCGCCGCCTTCATCGCCGCGTACGCCCAACACCTGCCATTGCTGCGGCTGTTGGAGCAGCAGGCGCAGACCGACGACGACGTCCGCGCCCTCTGGGAGGAGACCCAGGAGCGCCCGATCCACCGCTCCGCCCGCTACATCCGGCGGCTCGCGGCGGAGGGCAGGGCGCGGCCGGTCGCGGAGCCGCTCGCCGTGGCCCGTGCGGTCGGCGGCATGAGCATCCAGTTTGCCCGGCTCACGGCGTCCGCCCCGGAAGCGTCGGCCCCTCAGACATACGACGCTGCCGTGCGCGATGTGACCGCCATGTTCCTGCACCTGCTCGGAGTCGACAGCCCACGCCAGTAACTGTGCCCGGGAGCCGCCCCGTGCAATGCCGACGTACAAGGCGCCGGCAGTCGAAGACGGAGCCCAGGGAACGCGCCGCGACGCGGGCTCCCTCGATGTCTACGACCGCGTCAGCGCCGCCAGGTGGTCCCACGCCGCCTGCGCCGTGAACTCGGCCTGCCCGCCCCGCAGCAGCAGCCCCGCCGACCCGAACGCCGGTTCGTCCGCGTGGGCGGTGACGTAGGGGATCGCGATGCAGCGCATGCCCGCCGCGTGGGCGGCCACCGCGCCGGGAGCGGCGTCCTCCAGGACCACGCAGTCGGCCGGGTCCGCGCCGAGGAGCGCGGCGGCGGCCAGGAAGACGTCGGGCGCGGGCTTGCCGTGCTCGACCTCGTCGGCCGAGACGACCGTGGTCAGGTGCGCGTCGAGTCCGGTTCCGGTGAGGATCGCCTCGATGGCGGCGCGGGACGACCCGGAGGCCACGGCCATCGGCACCCCGGCGCCGTGCAGCCGCTCCACGAACTTCCGCATCTCCGGGAAGACGTGCGTGTCGGCGCGTGCCAGATCCAGATAGCGGCGGTCGAGCTCCGGGAGCAGTTCGCCCACCGGTACGTCGATGCCGTACCGGTCCTTCCAGGCGGCGAGGGTCTCCTGGGTGCTGATGCCCACGAACTGCTCGTTCTCGGCCCAGGTGTAGTCGATGCCGTGCTCGGCGAGCAGCCCGCGCTGTGCCGCGAAGTAGTTCGGCTCGCTGTCCACGAGGGTGCCGTCGAGATCGAGGATGACCGAGGTGTGGCCGAAGATGCTCATGCACTCCAGCATGCCAAAGCCGCAGATCATCGCCGCACGGCGCCGGTGGCGGACGGCTCACTTCTGCTCGGCGGACGCCCTGCCGATCGACTCGACGAGCGGCAGCAGGCGGTGCGGCACGCGCTCGCGCAGCGCCATCTCCGTGCGGGTGCGGACCACGCCCGGCATCTGGATCAGCTGCTGGACCACGTCTTCCAGGTGGCCGTTGTCCCGGGCGACCACTCGGGTCAGGAGATCACCGCCACCGGTGATCGAGAAGGCCTCGATGATCTCCGGCACGGCGGCGAGCGCGTCGCCCACCTCGTCCAGATGCCCCTGCGTGACCTCGATGTGCACGAACGCGAGCACCGGATGCCCGAGCGCCGCAGCCGAGAGGGAAGGCCCGGTCCCGGTGATCACCCCATCCCGCTCAAGCCGGTCGAGCCGCGCCTGCAGAGTGCCACGCGCGACACCGAGCACGCGCGCGTACTCACGCACACTGGTGCGGGGCTGCTCCAGGAGGAGCCGCAGAATGCGGGTGTCGAGTTCGTCGACGGCCATGGCGCGCAGTCTCCTGGGGCAAGGGTGTGTGAAGTCGGCGACTGTACCAATGGAGCGCCATCAGGCGCCCTACGCGGTCGTTCATGGACGGCGGGCCAGTCGTACGACCGCGTAGGAGATGCCGAGGATGATGTCGACCAGGGCCCACAGGAAGATGACGAGCCCGACACCGATGGCCGTTCCTGCGGTTTCGGCGTCGTTACAGGTCTGCGCGTCGAGGGTGCCGCAGTCGTCGGGGGCGCCGGAGCTGGAGCCGGCCCCGAAGATCACCCAGAGCAGGAACAGCAGCTGCACCGCGAGGAACGCCCACATGAACCACCGCGAGCGCTTTCGCCCGGGGGCGGGGGTGGGCATCGGTGCCTGGGCGGCCGTCCGCGGAGGAGGTGGGGGCGGGGCCGCGGGAGGTGGCGGAGCGGAAGCGTCCCACTGGGGGTTGCTCCACGGAGCGTGGGGTTTCTTCTGGTCCTTCATGGCGATGCTGCCTTTGGAGCTGTTCCATGCGTCTCTTACTCCATGGTCGCCCCGGTACGCCGCGTCTGCACACGGTGAACGCGTCTGCACGCGGTGAACGACGGGCCTACCGGCCGGTGTCGTCCCGCCGCCTGACCCCCCGCACCGCCTCCACCAGCGCCATGACCCCCCGCTCGGCCTTGGCGCGTGGGCAGCCCACGTTCAGGCGTAGGTGGTTGGGGGAGCCGTATGCCGTGCCGGGCATGATGGCGACCTTCTGGGTCTCGATCAGTTCGCGCTGCAGCGTCTCGTCGTCCACGTTCAGGGTGCGTACGTCGATCCAGGCGAGGTAGCCGGCCTGGGGCGGGGTCCAGTTGAGGGAGGGGAACGCCGTGTTCAGGTGGTCGGCGACCAGCTGGAGGTTGCCGCGGAGGTAGGTGCCCAGGGCGTCGAGCCAGGGGGCGCCCTCTCGGTAGGCGGCGATGTGTCCGACGAGTGACAGCACCGCGGGGGACGAGAGGCCGTCGGCCTCCTTGAGGTCGCGGAGATACGCGTCGCGCGTCTCCGGGTCGCCGATGATGCCGTAACTGCCCGTCAGCGCCGGGATGTTGAAGGACTTCGATGCCGAGGTCAGCACCGCCCAGCGGCCCTCGTGACCGCCGTGCAGGGACCACGGGCGGTGGACGTGCGGCGGGTGGGCGAGGTCCGAGTGGATCTCGTCGCTGATCACCGCGACCCCGTACCGCGCGCACAGAGCCGCCATGCGGTCCAGCTCGGTCCGCGTCCAGACGCGGCCGGTGGGGTTGTGGGGCGAGCACAGCAGCAGAACGGCCGTGTCCGGCAGGGCCAGCAGCCGTTCCAGCTCGGTCCAGTCGTCGAGCGGGCAGCGCATCAGCCGGCGTCCGTGCGCGGCGACGGTCTTGGGGAAGGCGTCGTACGCCGGAGTGTGGACGACGACACCGTCGCCGGGACGTGACCAGAGCCGCAGGAGCCTGCCGACCTGGTAGATCACGGAGGGGCCGTAGACGATCGACTCCGGGTCCACCTCCGTCGCGTGGCGCGTGCCGTACCAGTCGACGATCGCGGACAGGAAGTCGGCCTGGCGCCAGCGGGAGTAGCCGAGGACACCGTGGTCGAGTCGGCCGCGAAGGGCCGAGAGGACGGCGGGCGCGGTCTCGAAGTCCATGTCCGAGATGGTGAAGGGCAGCAGATCGGGGACGCCGAAGCGGTCCTCGACGTAGTCCCACTGCGTGCACCACGTGCCGTGCCGGTCGACGGGCACATCGAAGTCGAAGCCGAAGTCGAAGAGCTCGGGCATCGGTCAGCCCACCCGGACCAGCGACGCGATCGCGTCCTTCACCGACTGCACCTGCGGTCCGATGATGACCTGCACGTTGTGCGCGTCGAGCGTGATGACACCGACCGCGCCCAGCTTCTTCAGGCGGGCCTCGTCGACGCGTCCGGCGTCCTCGACCGTCATGCGCAGGCGGGTGATGCAGTTGTCGAGAGTCTGGATGTTCTCGGCGCCGCCGATCGCCTCCAGGATCGCCACGGCGTCGTACTTCCCGGCGATCAGCTCACGCGGGGCCCCGGCGTCGGCCGCAGCCTCATCAACTTCCTTCTTCTCCTCCTCCTCATCATCATCCGAGGGCACGTCCCGCCCCGGCGTCTTGAGGTCGAAGCGGGTGATGGCCCACCGGAAGAGGAAGTAGTACCCGGCGAACCACACCGCGGCGATGACCGGTATCAGGTACCACTTCGTGGTCGTGCCCTGCAGCACGCCGAAGACGAGCCAGTCGATGACGTTGCCGTCGGTGTTGCCGATGAACACCCCGAGGACGGCCGCGGTCAGGAACCCGAGACCGACGAGCACGGCGTGGACCAGGTACAGCCACGGCGCGATGAACAGGAACAGGAACTCCAGCGGTTCGGTGATGCCGCCGACCACGCACGCGACGACCCCCGAGATCAGCAGCGCCTTGATCTCCGGACGCATCTTCCTGTTCGCGCAGTGGTACATCGCGAGTGCCGCTCCCGGCAGCCCGCCGAGGTAGACCGCCATCTTGCCCTGGGACAGGAAGTGCGTGGCGTTGGTGACCGCGTCACCGGGCGGGTTCGCGCAGTTGAGCTGGGCGTAGAAGAGGTTCAGCGCACCGGAGACATGATCGCCGCAGACCGCGCCCGAGCCGCCGACATCCGTGAAGCGGAACATGGCGACGAGGATGTGGTGCAGCCCGATCGGGCGCAGGAGCACCTCTCCCATGCCGAAGAAGAACGGGCCGAAGACGCCCGCGTGCCCGATCGCGCGCCCCAGATCCGTGATCCAGCCGTTGAACGTCGGCCACACCAGCGGGATCAGCAGACCGAGCAGGCTGAGCGTGAGCGTCGAGATGATCGGCACGAACCGCAGACCGCCGAAGAAGGCGAGTGCGTCGGGCATCCGCTGGGCACGAAAGCGCTGGTGAAGGACGCTGACAACGATGCCAACAGCGACGGCGCCGAGCAGTCCCGTATCGATGGACTGGATGCCGATCACGTCGGCGATGCCGTAGTGGGCGATGGCCTTCTCGTCCTCGAGGTCCACGCCCTTGGCGGTGAGGTAGAAGTTCACCGCCAGGTTCATCGCGGCGTAGCCGACGAAGCCGGAGAACGCCGCGACACCCTTGTCCTCGCGGGCGAGGCCCAGCGGGATGGCTATCGCGAACATCACGGGGAGGAACTTGAAGGCGACGAGGCCGGTGCTCGCCATCCACGTGAAGACGAGATGGAAGCCCTCGCCCTGGAGGAAGGTCAGGTTCTCGGTGACGGCCTCGCTGGAGAGCGAGGAGCCGATGCCCAGCATGATGCCGCAGAACGCGAGCAGGGCCACCGGGAGCATGAACGTCTTGCCGAGGCCCTGGAGGAACTCCCAGAGCGCGGACTTGGTCTTCTGCATGTGTGGGGGTCTTTCGGGCCTGAGCGGAGACGTGCGATGACCGGCCCACGAACGCGGGCCAGGACGGTGGTGGCCGGTCACATGCTGCCCTCAGGGATCGCCTGCTGATCAGCGCGGAAGGTCCACCGATCCACGCCGAAGGTCGATCGATCCGCCCGGACGGATGAGATCACAGCAGATTGGGGGCTGTCCATGGCCGTTGCACAGGGTGTACGTGGCCATGATCCGCCCGTGTTCCTCGCGGCACCGCGGCACCGCGGCACCGCGGCACCGGAGCACCGCGGCACCGCAGCACCGCTCATCTCTCCGCCGAGGAGAGGCCACCGCCGCTGCTCCCCTGACCAGCGGCGGCCGTGCATCACCCCAGGGGTACGTCGAGCCGGGCCTTGCGGTGGCTGAACGTGGCGATGGAGTGCGGGCCGTGGTAATTGCCGACGCCGCTCTCGCCGACGCCGCCGAACGGCAGCTCGGGGACGCGGAGGTGCGCCATCGGAAGGCCGAAGCCGAGACCGCCCGACGACGTCTCCGCGGCGAGGCGCCGCCGGGTCGTCTCGCTCTCGGTGAAGCCGTAGAGGGCGAGCGGCTTGTCACGGTCGTTGATGAACGCGATGGCCTCGTCGAGCCCGTCCACATTCACGATCGGCAGCACGGGACCGAAGATCTCCTCCTGCATCACCGGCTCGTCGGGCTTCACGTCGGTGAGCACGGTCGGCGCGATGTAGACGTCCTCGCGGTCGCTCTGCCCGCCGAACGCCGTCGTCCCGGAACCGAGGAGAGCCGAGACCCGGTCGAAGTGCCGCTCGTTGACGATACGGCCATAGGCTTCCGACGACTTGGGGTCCGCGCCGAACACTCGCTCCACGGCCGTCCGCAGCTCACGGGCGAGCGCGGGCGCGGTCCGCGGGTCGGTCAGGACGTAGTCGGGGGCGACGCATGTCTGGCCCGCGTTGCGGAACTTGGACTCCGCCAGGCGGGTGGCGACGGCGGCCAGGTCGACATCCCGGTCCACGAACACCGGTGACTTGCCGCCGAGTTCGAGCGTGACCGGGGTGAGGTGCTCCGCGGCGGCCCGCATCACGATGCGGCCGACCGTTCCGTTGCCGGTGTAGAAGATGTGGTCGTACCGCTGGGCGAGCAGTGCGGTGGTCTCCGGCACGCCGCCCTCCACGACGGCGACCGCGTCCGTGTCCAGGTACTGGGGGATGAGCCGGGCCACCAGCTCCGAGGTGGCCGGGGTGACTTCACTGGGCTTCAGGACAGCGGTGTTGCCCGCCGCGAGCGCGCCCACCAGGGGAACGAGCAGGAGCTGTACGGGGTAGTTCCACGGGGCGATGATCAGGACGGTGCCCAGCGGTTCGTACTGCGTTCCGGCGGTCGATCCCTCCGGAAGCCCCGCGAGGGCGCCGGGCGCCAGCGGCTGCGGGCTCAGCCACTCCTTCAGATGAGCCAGCGTGTGGTCGATCTCCCGTACGGGGAAGTCGACTTCGGCGGTGTACGCCTCGGTGCGCGGCTTGTGCAGATCGGCGTGGAGGGCGTCCACGATGTCCTCGCGGTGCTCCGTGAACAGGGAGCGCAGCTGGGTGAGCTGCTCCTCGCGCCAGGCCAGGGGACGGGTGCGGCCGGTGGCGAAGGTGGAGCGGAGCTTGGCGACGAGGGCTGCGGGGTCGAGCACTTCGGGGTCGAGCACTTCCGGGTCGAGCACTTCGGGGTGGTGCATGAGGGGTCTCCTCGGGTGGTCTCAGGTGCGGCGGCGGTGATGGGGAGGGGTGATGGGGGGAGGGGGGGGAGCGGCGGTCAGTGGCGCGTCGGCGTGGTGACCGGCGATCCGAGGAGGCCGGTCAGGAGCGCGTCCGTGGCGGGGGCGAAGAGCTCGCGGCCGTCGGCCACGGACTCCAGACCTATGACCAGGGCGATGCAGATGTCGGCGGCCTCGGCGGGCTCCACCGCGGCCGGGGTGCCCGCTTCGGTGAACAGGTCGACGAGCAGGAGCCGCAGCGAGCCGGTGAAGCCGTGGCAGACGTCGCCGAAGACGCGGGCCTTCGCGTCGAGGAGTTCCGCGGAGTGCGGTGAGTCCCCGGCCAGGCGCAGGACCAGGTCGAGCTTGGCGGCGAGGACGCCCCGGACGCGCTCGGAGGTGGAGGTGTCGCCGGCCGCCGCCTCCCGGGCCCGCGCGAGCGCCTCGGCGTGCAGGCGCTCGGCGAGCTTGCGGAAGGCGTCGTCCTTGTTGCGGACGTACTGATAGACCGCTGACCGGGACACGCCCATCGTGGAGGCGATGTCGTCCATCGTGGTGCGCCGTACGCCGTACCGCGTGAGGGAGTCGTAGGTGGCGTCGAGGACCTCGTCGAGCCGGTCGGTGCCCATCGGGGTCAGGCCAGCTTCTTCAACAGCTCGTCGGCCAACGGAGCTGCTGACGCCGGATTCTGACCGGTGATCAGGTCGCGGTCGACGACCACCTTGGGGGCCCACGCCTCGCCCTCCTGGAAGTCGGCGCCCGCCGCGACGAGCCGGTCCTGGAGCAGCCACTTGGCCTTCTGCGCGAAGCCGGACTGCGTCTCCTCGGCATTGGTGAAGCCGGTCAGCTCGTACCCCGCGAACGTATTGGAGCCGTCCTCCTTGGTGGCGGCCAGCAGGGCGGCGGGGCCGTGGCAGACGACGCCGAGGGGCATGCCGATCTCCAGCGCGGCGCTCAGCAGCCTGCCGGACTCGGCGTTGACGGCGAGGTCCTCCATGGGGCCGTGACCGCCGGGGACGAAGACCGCGGCGTACTCCGCGAGGTCGACCTCCTCCAGCTTGACCGGCGAGAGGAATTCGGCGATCTCCGCGAGGGTGGTGGCCGTCTTCTCGGCGCCTTCCTCGCCGCCGTTGAACTCGGGCGCGAGGCTCGCCTGGTCGACGGTCGGCACGACGCCGCCGGGGGTCGCGACGACGATCTCGTGTCCGGCGGCCTTGAACGCCTCGTACGGCGCGACGGCCTCCTCGGCCCAGAAGCCGGTCGGGTGCTGGGTGCCGTCGGCCAGCGTCCAGTGGTCGGCGCCGGTCACGACGAACAGGATCTTGGACATGGTGTCTCTCCGAGGCTGGAATCTCTGACGTTCTGTGCTCAGAGCGTCAGTCGGTGCTGTCCTCGAACGTAGGTGGGGGAGCCCTACGAAATCCAATAGGCTGACCCATATGCGAGATAGGAATTCCGATGGATCGACGGGAATAGCCCCCGGAGCGCTCGACCTGAACCTGCTGCGCACGTTCCTCGCCGTGTACCGGTCGGGTTCCTTCACCGCCGCGGCCCGTCTCCTCGGCCTCTCGCAGCCCACCGTCACCACGCAGATCCGGGCCTTGGAGCGGCAGGTCGACCGGGAGCTGTTCGAGCGACTGCCACGCGGCGTGGCCCCCGCGCCGTACGCGGACGCGCTCGCCGCCCGTGTCGTCGACCCCCTCGACGCCCTGGCCGCGGTCACCGGCCACGGCGGCCCCCTCGACGGCGCCCCTGCGGAGCCCGTCCAGCTGGCGGGCCCCGCCGAGATGCTCTGCCACTGCGCGCTGCCCGCGCTCGCGCCGCTGGTCGAGCAGGGGGTCAGGCTGCGCGTGACGATGGGCCTGACCGACCGGCTCCTTGACGGCCTGCGGGCGGGGCGGCACGACCTGGTGATCGCCACGGCCCGCCCCCGCGGGCGCTCCCTGAGCTCCGTGCCGCTCGCGGACGAGGAGTTCGTCCTGGTCGCGGCCCCCTCGTGGGCCGAGCGGATCGGCGGGGCGGCGCGGATCGCCGCCGATGGCCCCGGGGTGCTGCTCGGCGTACCGCTGGTGTCGTACGCCGATGACCTGCCGATCGCCCGCCGCTACTGGCGGCACGTCTTCGGCAAGCGGCTGACCTGCGAGGCCTCCGTGACGGTCCC
The DNA here is from genome assembly GCF_044455475.1 of Streptomyces sp. NPDC051218. Taxonomy (NCBI): domain Bacteria; kingdom Bacillati; phylum Actinomycetota; class Actinomycetes; order Kitasatosporales; family Streptomycetaceae; genus Streptomyces; species Streptomyces sp. NPDC051218. The sequence goes on from NZ_JBITEU010000002.1 coordinate 140,786, forward strand.
GGACCTGCGCGGCGTCCTCGCGGCGGTGACGGCAGGCGCGGGATTCTCCGTGCTGCCCCGCTACCTCTGCCGCGACGCCCTGGCCGCCGGCGCCCTGGTCCTCCTCCACGACCCGGAGGACGCCCCGATCAACACCGGCTTCCTGGTGCGGCGCCCGGGTTCCGCGGACAACCCCCACGTGGCGCTGGTGCACGACCACCTCGTTCGGTCGGCCCGCGCCTGGTAGCCGCCGGGCGCTAGGCGCCGGTGGCCTCCTCGGTGATCCGGTCCCACTGGGCGCCCATGGCCGCGGCGAGCGCCTGGGCGGCCGACAGGGGGCGCACCATCACCATGAACTCGTCGATCAACCCTTCCTCGTTGACGTGGAGGAAGTCGCAGCCGGTGATCTGCCGGTCGCCGACCCGTGCCTCGAAGACGAGCGCGGAGTCACGCCCTCCGGCGTCGTTGATCTCGCGTACGTACCGGAAGTCCTCGAAGACCCGCGTGACGCCGCGCAGGATCGCGGCGGTTGTCGCCTTGCCGGGGTAGGGGCGGAACACGACCGGGCTCGAGAAGACGACGTCCTCGGCCAGGAGCGCCTCGATGGCCGCGTGATCGTCCGCCTCGACGGCCTTGCGGAAAGCCTGCATGCCCAACCTCGCACTCGTCCGTGGATATAGATACTCAATTTGTTGAGTAGGTGCGACGGAGAGTAATCACATCGGTGTACGGTGTCCAGATGTCTCTCAAGTACGCGGTGCTCGCGGCGCTCCTGGAGGGCGAGTCGTCCGGATACGACCTGGCGAAGATCTTCGACGTGTCCGTGTCGAACTTCTGGTCCGCGACGCCCCAGCAGCTCTACCGCGAGCTGGAGCGACTGGCCGCCGACGGCCTGATCGACGCCCGCGTGGTGCAGCAGGAACGCAGGCCGAACAAGCGGATGTTCACGCTCACCGAAGCCGGCCGGCGGGATCTGCACGCGTTCGCCGCCGAGCCACCACGGCCCATCGCCATCCGGGACGAGCTCATGGTCAAGGTGCAGGCCATGGACGGCGCCGACCCGGCGGCCACCCGCACGTCGATCGAGGAGCGCATGGAGTGGGCGCGCGGCAAGCTCGCCCGGTACGAACGGCTGCGCGTCCACCTCCTCGGCGATCGCGACGAGGAGACGTACCTGCGCGAGGCCGAGCGCATCGGCCCCTATCTCACGCTGATGGCGGGCAGATCTCTGGAGGAGTCGAATCTGAGCTGGGGCGAGCGGGTCCTTGAGATCCTCGACCGACGATTCACCTACGCCGACAGGGGCGGGTCTTGAGGAGGAAGACGTGGAAGACGTGGAAGACCTGGACGACATGCTTGAGGCGCGGCCGGAGGGGCCACCGCGAGCGGTGCTCACCGACTTCGGCGGTGTGCTGACCACCAGCGTGCTCGACTCGTTCCGCGCCTACTCCACGCGGGTGGGCGACGATCCGACGCTCATCGAGCGGCTGTTCCGGGAGGACGCGGAGTCGTCGGCGCTCCTGGTGGAGCATGAGTGCGGACGCATGAGCGAGGCCGACTTCGAGCAGGGCATCGCGGGGCGCCTGCGGGAGAAGGGCGTGGAGGTGGAGCCCTCGGGACTCGTCGCCGCGATCGGGGCCGGGATGCGGCCGGACGGGACGATGCTCGCGGCCCTGAGCGAGCTGCGCGCCCGGGGCGTCCCGGTGGCGATCGTGTCGAACGCGCTGGGCGACGACTGCTACCAGGGGTACGACCTGGACGCGCTCGCGGACACCGTCGTCATCTCCAGCGAGATCGGCTCCCGCAAACCGGGCCGCCGTATCTACCGGACGGCCTGCGACCGGCTGGGCGTCGAGCCGTCCGCCTGCGTCATGATCGACGACCTGGAGCACAACCTGCGCGGGGCGGCACGACTCGGCATCCGGCCCCTGCACCACATACACAGCGACGAAACGATGCGGGCCCTGGGGGAGTTGTTCGCCATCGACTCACTCGCCGGACCTGCCGGACCTGCCGCACCTGCGGGACCAGCTTCGACGTGAGCCGGGAGCGCGCCGGCCTCACGGCAGTGAACCGGCGCTCGCTCTGAGGCCGTTGTCCGACGGCGGACCGTACGCCGGGCCCACCGCCGGCCCCTGCATGCCGGACCCGCATGCAGGGGGCCCGCGTCGTGCCCGGCCCGGCGTGAGTTGCCTGCCTCCTTATCCCGCCGCGTACACGTCCTCCACGTAACGCCCCTGTGCGGTCAGCTCGTTCAGCCACTGGTCGGAGTCTGCCGCCGTGGCTCCCGGGGTGCGTTCCCCGTGCAGGGTGCGCAGGGCGTCACGTACGCCCGGGGCCATGCGTGAGCCGTCGCCGCACACGTACACCCGGGCTCCGGCGCTCAGCAGTGCCCACACCTCGTCCGCCTCCGCCGCGATGCGGTGCTGGACGAAGGCCACCCCGCCCACGGGGGCGGCGCTGAAGGCGGGACGCAGCGAGACCGCTCCGGCGGACTCCGCGGCGCGCAGTTCCGCGGCGTGCAGGAAGTCCCCGTCCGGGGCGTCACATCCGAAGTAGCAGAGGGCGGAGGGGAGTTCGGCTCCCTTGGACTTCAGGGCCGTGCGGTCCGCGATCGTGCCGCGGAACGGTGCGAGGCCGGTGCCCGCGGCGACCATGATGACGGGCGCGGAGTCCGCGTGGTCGATGCGGAAGGCCTCGCGGCACGGCTGGACGCGGGCCAGGACGGTGTCGCCCGGCCGCACCCTGTGGAGATGGCCGGAGCCCGTCCCGCGGTACAGCTGCCCGCTGCCGGAGCGGGCCGGCGCCTCCAGGAGGGACACCATCAAGTCGGCGTGGCCGGGGTGCACCGCCGGTGACGAGGACACCGAGTAGTGGCGGGGCCGCAGGGGCGTGAGCACGTCGAGCAGCCGTGGCCACTCCAGAGCCCCGCGCAGAGCCGGGCAGGCCTCGATGAGTTCGAGCAGCGTGCGCCCGTCGGCCGCGCGAGCCTCGGCGTCGTCGACCAGCACGGAAAGGGCCGATCGCTCCGGCGGGCAGGGGTTGGCCGCCGCCAGTACGGCCAGCTGGCCCGCGGTGGGCAGCTCCTGCAACTCGACGTACTGGGAGAGCAGTTGGCGCACCGTCAGTGGCCGGTCCACGGCGAGGCCGTCACGGCGCGGGCGCGTCGCCCGGATGTCGAGAACGGCGTCCAGGTCCACGCCGAGCGCCGCCGCGGCCCGGTCGACGAGCGCGGGATCGTTGACGGGCAGCACGGTGAGGTGGTCGCCGGTGCGATAGGTCGTTCCGTCGGGCAGGGCCAGCCGTACGAAGCGCTTCGTACGGGGATGGCCGGGCGCGGTGAGGTCGTAGGCCTCGGTGACCGTCATCGGGACCAGGCCGTGCCGCGCGGCGAGCGCGTCCAGCGGGCCCCCGGTCACTTCGCGGACCTCGTACGCGTCCGAGGGAGCGGCGGTCTCCGCGACCTCCAGGGCCTCGGGATCGCCGTACCGCTCGAGAAGCGCCCTACGCAGCCGCGCCGTGAACTCCCGTACGGAGCCCCCGAGATCGCCCGAAGCGTCGGCCGCCGCACGCTCCAGGAGCCGGATGCCGCCCAGCTCCGCCAGCCGCTCGTCGAAGCGCGTCGGGACATGCTGATACGTGGCGGCCCAGTTGCGGTCGCCCACACCGAGGACCGCGTACGTGACGTTCTCCGCGATGCCCGAGGGGGCTTCGTCGAGCCAGGAGGCGAACGCCGTGGCATCGTCGGTGGGCCGGCCGTTGTAGGAGGCCGCGGTGATGACGACCGGACGGTCGGCGGGCAGCGCGCCCGCGTACTCGTCCAGCGGCGCGACCTCCGTCTCACAGCCCACCGCGGCTGCCTCGTCGGCGAGTTGGGCGGCGAAGTCCCGGCAGGTGCCGTAGTTGCTGCCGTGCAGGAAGAGCGCGCGGGTGCCGGGCATGACGCGCGAGGGCAGGGCGGTGGCGTCGGGCTCCGCATCGGCCCGGTCGACGCCCGTGCCCGGCAGCCCGGCGTGCACGCGGTCGGCGGCGGTGCGCGGCGTCAGCGTGAGCGTGAAGCCGTCGGGCTTCAGGGTGAGCGTCTCCTTGACGGTGAGCCGGTAGCCGGCGTGGTCGTGCAGCCGGTAGCGGTGGACCAGCATCCCGAGCAGCATCGTCGCCTCGTGCAGCGCGAACTGCCGCCCGATGCAAGCGCGTTCACCGGTCCCGAACGGCTTGAAGGCGTGCGGTGAGCGCGCCGCCTCCGCCTCCGCCGTGAAGCGCGCCGGGTTGAAGAGCTCCGGATTGTCGCCCCACACGGGCTGCCGGTGCAGCATCGGCGTCAGGACGGTGACACCCTGCCCCGCGCGCAGCGGGATGCGGCCGCCGAGGAGCGTGTCCTCGCGGGCGTGCCTGCCGAACGCGGCGGCCGTGGGCCACAGGCGCAGCGCCTCGTTGAGGACCTGACGGGTGTACGTCAGGCGCCCGACGTCGTCGAAGGACGGCTCGGGGTCGGCCGCGTCACCCCACAGGGCGTCGACCTCGCGCCGCACGAGGTCGAGGACGGCCGGATGCTTGGCCAGGTAGTACAGCGCGAACGACATCGCGCCGGATGTCGTCTCGTGCCCCGCGATCAGGAAGGTGATGACCTGGTTGCGGATGTTGGCGGTGTCCAGCTTCGTGCCGTCGCCCGGGTGCGCGGCGCTGAGCATGAGGCCGAGCAGGTCGTCGGCGGATTCCGCCCCCGGCGCGCCGCCCGCCCGCGCGGAGATGACCTCGTCGACCACCTGCGCCAGATAGTCGGCGTCCACCCGGAAGGCCGCGTCCGCAGCCGCGTGGTCACTGCCCGGCGTACGGCTCAGCCGCGTCATGCTCCACTCCAGGCAACGGACCATGGATTCGATGAAGGGATGCGGCTCGGCCCGCTCGAACGACCCGAAGTCGTATCCGAACCCGGCGAGCCCGATGGTGTCCAGGGTCATCCGGGTCATGTCGCCCGGCACGTCCACCGGACGCCCGTCGCGTGCGCCCCGGTCCCACGACTCGATGAGCCGACGGGCGACGCGCACCATCATGGGGTGGTACGTGCGCATCGAACCCAGCGCGAAGGCGGGCATGAGGATGTCGTGCGCGCGAGCCCAGTTGGGCTCGTCGTTGTACGCGGTGAACAGCCCGTCGGCGGTGAACTCGCGTACGTTCTCCAGGGCGGGACCGACGTGCTTGGCGAACCGGGACTCGTCGGCGAGCTCGGTGACCAGGTCGAGATCGCTCACGAACAGCGCGTCACGGCCGTGCAGCCGCCGCCGCACGACGGGCCCGTGGCGGCGGATCAGTTCCATGACCTGCTGCAACGGGGTGGGCCCCGGCCCGGTGGCGGAAATGTCGATCAGAGGTACGCCATCGAGGGCGGAACCGGCGTCGGGGGAGAGCGGTGCGGTGGTGGTGGGGGGCATGGCGTGACAACTGCCTTTCGCCGTACGGAAGTCACTGCTCACCAGCTTGATCGCCGATCCCCGCCGGTCCGCGCCGTACCACTACATGATTGTGTAGTGGAGAACGACGCTCCGCTCTTGACTGCCCCGGAAGGAGCCGCCCCGTGGACTCAGCGGACTCCGTGCTGTGGCGCAACCGCGCCATGCTCCTCTTCAACCGCATCCCGATGCCGGTCGCGGTCTGCGACGCGAGCGGGGCGATCATCCTCGCCAACCCGGCGATGGCGGCGGAATGGGGCGAGACATCCGGAACCCTGCGGGGCCGCAACGTCCTGGAGCTGTTCCGTCCCGACGAGAAGACGCAGGTCCTGCGGATCGCCGAGGCGGTGCGGCTGCGGCACCGCTCGCGCTACCCGGTCGCGGTGCACTGGGCGGCGGCCGACGGGGTGCGCCGTCACGGCGAGCTGACGGCGGAGCCGGTGAGCGACACGGTCGACGAGACCCCCGGCCTCCTGGTGCTGCTCCGTGTCCTGGGCGAGGAACGCGCCCCCGCCGCCGCTCCGGCGCCCGCCGAAACCGCCACCGCGGCGGAGGCCCGGATTCTGGCCCTGCTCGCAGGCGGCGCCACCACGGCTCAGGCCGCCCGCGACATGGGCCTCACCACGGACGGCGTCACCTACCACCTGCGCCGCCTGACCGAGCGCTGGGGCGCGGCGAACCGCACGGAACTGGTGGCGAGGGCGTACGCGTTGGGGGTTCTCGCCCCGGGGGTATGGCCTCCGGTCGCGTGAACCGGGCCCGCCGGGGGAGTGGCTGCTACTGGCGCCCGACGGGAGGGGGCAGGCTCATCAGGTCGGGCTTTCGCTCGACTCCGTCGCGCCGCGGCGGTACTCGGCGTTGATGCGCTGAGCCTCCTCCAGCTGGTCCTCGAGGATGACGATGCGGCAGGCCGCCTCGACCGGGGTCCCCTGGTCCACCAGTTCGCGGGCGCGAGCGGCGATCCGCAGTTGGTAGCGGGAGTAGCGCCGGTGTCCGCCTTCCGAGCGGAGCGGCGTGATCAGTCGGGCCTCGCCGATGGCCCGCAGGAAACCGGGAGTGGTACCGAGCATCTCGGCGGCCCGCCCCATGGTGTAGGCGGGATAGTCGTCGTCGTCCAGACGACCACTGAGTGGGGTATCTGCTGTCATGTCACCTCGTTATGCGAACGCGTCGAGGGGCCTTGGCGCCGTACGGCACCAAGGCCCCGAAGGAAATTCAACACCATCTGTCGGCCCTGATGCTGCGCCGACCTCTTGTTTTCGCCGTCCGGCCCTGCCTGATGGCGTCTGCTTCCCCCGATTTCCCTCTGGGTCCACAGCTGCAAGAGAAAGCCTAATCATGCGATCGCCCAATGTCTACTTTCGCGAGGGTAGATTTTATGCGCTGCTGCGGCGGGTGCATGCGGCGGGTGCATGCGGCGGGTGCATGCGAGCGGGCAACGCGAAGAGGGCCCCGCCGGCACGTGCCGGCGGGGCCCTCTTCGCAGTTCTGGTGTCGCGTGTCGTGTGCCGCGTCTCCCGCTACACGGGAGTGGCGGCGCCGAGCATGGCCGACGCCGTCTGGAGCGGGGTGAGCTCGCGCGGGGCGGCGTCCTCGGATGGGGTGCGGCAGGTGAAGCCGAGCAGCGTCATGGCCCGGGTGACTTCCCCGGCGCTGAAGTCACGACGGTCCTGCCGGGTGATCACCGCGCCCACCTGCTTGATGGGGTAGTGGCGGCGGCCGATGATGACGGAGTCGCCCGTGATGGGCTCGGGCTTGACGCCCTTCATCGTGTCCAGCACCCCGCTCTTGGTGAGGTCGAACGGGAAACGGGCGATGACGCAGCGCATGATGCCTCACAGGTGAGGAGATGGGACGGCTGACAGGGCGAGGCGCTCAACGCGAGAGGGCGAGAACGTCCCGTAGGCGGACCTGGTCCGTGTAGGCGGGGCCTTCGCGGACCGCGATGAGCCGGGCCCGTGTGATCAGGCCCGTGCACTGGTCGTCCTCGTCGCACAGGAACAGATGGCCGGCGTCCGCGCCGGCCATGACCGAAAGGGCCAGCTCTACGGTCATGTCGTCACGGACCTGCGGTCCGCCCGGTGTCTGAACCGGTGTCAAAGGTGCCTCCTGCGGGGGGGGATGGGTGAAACTGACGGTCGCGAAGGCTTCAGGCCGCCGAGGCCGACGGGCCCTGGGCGGGGCGGCGCGGAGCACGGTCGGTGCGCCGGTCCTGGGCGCTGCGGCTGCGGCGGCCCCGGGCCGAGGACGCACCGCCGCGCCGGGGGCGCTCCGCCGCCGGAATGGTGATGGTGACCGGGACGCCCGAAGGAGCCTGGGCGCCGGTGATACGGCTCAACTCCTCGTCACCGGAGCGCACTTGGGCCGTCTGCGGGGTGATGCCCGCGGCAGCCATCAGGCGGCTCATGTCGCGGCGCTGGTTGGGTGTGACCAGGGTGACGACACTGCCGGACTCTCCCGCACGGGCCGTGCGGCCGCCGCGGTGGAGGTAGTCCTTGTGGTCGGTGGGCGGGTCGACGTTCACGACCAGGTCGAGGTTGTCGACGTGGATCCCGCGTGCGGCGACATTGGTCGCCACGAGCACCGTCACATGGCCGGTCTTGAAGTGCGACAGGGTCCGGGTGCGCTGCGGCTGGGACTTGCCGCCGTGCAGGGCCGCGGCGCGCACACCGCTGTTCAGGAGGTGCTCGGTCAGTCGGTCGACGGCGTGCTTGGTGTCCAGGAACATCAGCACCCGGCCTTCGCGGGCCGCGATCTCGGTGGTCGTCTGGTGCTTGTCCGCGCCGTGCACGTGCAGTACGTGGTGCTCCATCGTGGTGACGGCGCCCTGTGAGGGGTCGACGGAGTGGACCACCGGGTCGTTGAGGTAGCGGCGGACCAGCAGGTCGACGTTGCGGTCCAAGGTGGCCGAGAACAGCATCCGCTGGCCCTCGGGGCGGACCTGGTCGAGCAGCGCGGTGACCTGGGGCATGAAGCCCATGTCGGCCATCTGGTCGGCCTCGTCCAGGACGGTGATGCCGACCTGGTTCAGCCGGCAGTCGCCGCGGTCGATGAGGTCCTTGAGGCGTCCGGGCGTGGCGACGACGACCTCCGCGCCGGCGCGCAGCGCACCGGCCTGCTTGCCGATCGACATGCCGCCCACCACGGTGGCGAGTTTCAGCCGCAGGGCGCGGGCGTACGGCGTGAGCGCGTCGGTGACCTGCTGGGCCAGCTCGCGGGTGGGGACGAGGACCAGGGCGAGCGGCTGGCGCGGCTCGGCGCGCTGACCTTCGGTACGGGCAAGCAGCGCGAGTCCGAAGGCGAGGGTCTTGCCCGAGCCGGTGCGGCCACGGCCGAGTACGTCACGGCCTGCGAGGGAGTTGGGCAGCGTCGCCCCCTGGATCGGGAACGGCACGCTCATGCCTTCGCGGCCGAGCGCGGCGAGCAGAGGCGCCGGCATCGCGAGCTCGGCGAACGTCTCGACGGCCGGGAGTGCGGGGGTGACCGTGACCGGCAGGGCGAACTCGCCCTGCGGTGCGGACGGTCGGCGGCTGTAGCCGCCCGAACGGCTCGGCCCGCCGGAGCGGCCGGAGGAGGACGGGGCGCCGAAGCGGCCCCCGCTCCTGCCGGAGCCTGACCCGGAGCCGTAGCCACCGGAGCGGGAGCGGGAAGAGCGGTCGTTCGTGCGTGCGCGGTTCATGTGGAACCTTCCTCGATGCGGCACGTACCAAGGAATTTCCGCGGCGAGAACGCAGCACGGAGAATCGCGAGAACGGGCCGGATGAAAAGCGTGAAGCGAATCCGGCCGGCGGCAGTGCTCTGCGAGGCGGATGCGCGGGAACGAGTGACGTTCCTGACAGGAGCGCGGTGCGCGCGAAACCAGTGAAATTCGTGCGCGCGGCAAACGCGTGGTCCTGGGTGATGTGGTGGTGCGGAAAATGCACGAGCTGGGGCCCGCACCCCAAGGTGCGGGCCCCAGCTGCGAAGTACGCGTGAGCGTCAGGCGGGAACGATGTTCTCGGCCGTCGGGCCCTTCTGGCCCTGGGCGATGTCGAAGTTCACCTTCTGGCCTTCCTGGAGCTCACGGAAGCCCTGGGCGGCGATGTTCGAGTAGTGGGCGAAGACGTCGGGGCCGCCGCCGTCCTGCTCGATGAAGCCGAAGCCCTTTTCCGAGTTGAACCACTTCACGGTGCCAATAGCCATGTCTTATCTCCTTCGGGGCAGTGCCCGGAGTCCGCACTGTGCGGACTCCGCGTCGCCGCGATGATTGCCCCGCCGGAAATGACCGGAAATACAAAAGTGCTCCCACCGGCCGAAAAAGGCGGTGAGGGCACTTGAAGTTTTTTGGGAACCACAACTGCAACTGAGATCGACAGTAGCACGGTGGGGCCGTCTCTGTGTGGTAGAAAATTCCGTTCCGGGTGTCGCGCAAGAAACTCTTAGAGCGCCTCGCGCTGATTTCTCGCACGGCCGGCACACATATTGGATCGCTCCAAACGCAGCAATCAGTCGCCGGGCGCCGGGGTGGGCCCCGCGCCGAGGACCAGGGCGTAGGAGCCGAGCCCGACCAGGCGGCTGCCGGGGACCTGCTCGCGTCCGACGTACAGATCGCCGATGCTGCCGGTTTCCGGGTCGAAGGTGACTTCGGTGAGGGTGCCGATGTCCTCGCCGTACTCGGTGAGGACCCGCTTGCCCAGCAGCCTCTTGTGCGCGCGGGAGTGCGAGCCGCCGCCTCCCGCCTCGGTCGCGGCGGCGGTGCCCGTGTCGACGATCACGGCGTCCGGCCCCATCCCGCGCACCTGTGACCAAGGGACGCTGTCGCCGCCGTTCTTCGCGTCCCGCAGGTACAGCTCCGTGATCCGGCGGGTCCGCGGGTCGATGCCGGCGCCGGCCATCTGCCCGACAGGGCGTGCGTCCTCCGCGCTGATGACCGGGTGCCCCAGGACCTGGCTGAGCAGCATCATCGGTCGTTCCCCTTCCGGAATGCCGTCTCGCCCGCGGTTCGGGTCCGGGTCCGGTCCCATGCCACGGCGAGCGCGGCGAGGTCGTCCACCGCCTGCCCGGCGAGCTGGGCCGGGATCACCAATGTCTCCCCGGTCATGGCCAGTTGACCGGGAGCAGGCAGGAAGGCCCTGCGTTCGTGGCGGCCCATCGCCTCGGTGGTCGCGATCTCGAAGCCGACCACCCGGCCGCTGGGGCCCCCTTCTACGACAGCGTCCAGCACCGTGCCCAACTCGAGGCCCCCGTCGCTCAGTACGCGGGCTCCGCGCACCTGGCCGGTGCCGGCCTCGCCCTTGTCCACCACCGCGTCCCTGGCCTGCAGGACCTCGTCGGAGGGGATCATCACCGCATCCGGTCCCAGCGCGTGAACGCCGGACCAGGGGAGGCTCTGTTTGAGGGGGCCGGACAGCAGCCCGCGGCCCGCCAGCGTGAAACCGGTGATCTGCCCGCCCGAGGCGTCGAAGACGGTGTCCTTGACCTGGGCCACCGCTTCCCCGCCGAGCGTGACCACCGGCCGCTTGGTCAGGTCGGCGGCGAGCATCAACGTGATCATCGAGCCCTCCCGCGTCCCGCGCGGCGGCCACGCCGGACCACGATCGCGCCGCCGCCACGGCGACGGGCCTGGGTCCCGAGGACCGCACCGGCCAGCAGGAGCAGTGCGACAAGCACCGCGGTCAGCCACATCCACCAGATCACAGCCGTCCACCTCCCGTGTCATCCCGCGGTTGTCCGAGTGCCCCGGAATGTGATCCCTATACGGAGGCGCGCGCCTCCTGTACGGAAGAACGCATTTCTCACGGAGAGTCAAGTCACGGGAATGTAACGGGACATGATGGGTAAGAGCCCGTGCACGGCGCACTCTCGCCCGGAGGGTGCCATCTGTCTCGGGAGTGACGACGGTGGCCTCGACGACCAGCAGCCCAGCACCCACGATGCCGCACGTCGAACGACATATCAGCGGCAGTCAGCGCACGGCTGACCTCCGGGCCCTCTCCAAGACGCTCTTCGCCCGCCTCGACGCGGTGGAGGAAGGGACGCCCGAACACTCCTACGTACGCAACTCGTTGGTGGAGCTGAACCTCAACCTCGTGCGGTACGCGGCACATCGGATGCGCCCGCGCGACGAGTCGTACGAGGACGTCGTGCAGGTGGGCACGATCGGTCTGATCAAGGCGATCAACCGCTTCGACCTCCAGCGGGGCGTGGAGTTCACCACCTTCGCGCTGCCGACGATCATGGGCGAGATCAAACGCTTCTTCCGCGACACCACATGGGCCGTACGCGTTCCCCGCAGGCTCCAGGAGCTCCGCCTCGACCTGGTGAAGGCCACCACCGACCTCGAACAGACCAAGGGGCACGCGCCGACCACGGCCGAACTCGCCGAACACCTGGACCTGGACGAGGCCGAGATCAGCGAGGGCCTCACCGCGGCGAACGGCTACACCACGGCCTCCCTGGACCACCCGGCCGACGGCGTCGACTCCGACGACACGCTGGCCGACCACGTGGGCTACCGCGACCCCGGGCTGGCCAAGGTCGAGGATCTGCACAGTCTGAAGCCGCTCATCGCCGCGCTGCCGGAGCGCGAACGCAGGATCCTGGCGATGCGCTTCGCCGCCGACATGACACAGAGCGAGATCGGTGCGGAGCTGGGCATTTCCCAGATGCACGTCTCGCGCATCCTCACCCGGACGCTCGGGCGGCTGCGGGTCGAGCTCCTCGACAAGAGGTAGCCCGCGGCAGGACGCGAGTCGCACCGAGCTGTTTCGGGAGAGGTCACTGGGTTGACCTCGGTACCATGGCTCATGGGGGTGCGATGTCCACTGAGACCCATCGCCTGACCATCACCGAGTCCGCGAGTTGCTCCGACTCCGCGGTACTGCGGGTCAGCGGCGAGCTCGACCAGTCATGCGAGGAGTACTTTCTGCGTACCCTCGGCGCTTCCGTCGAGGCCGGGCACCGGCATCTGGTCCTGGACGTGACGGCGCTGATGTTCTGCGACTCGCGCGGACTCAACTGCCTGCTCGCCGTGCGCTGGCTGCTCGCCCGCCGCGAGGGCAAGCTGCTGCTCGCGGGCGCCGGGCGCCGCCTCTCGGAAATGCTGGTGCTGACCGGCAGCACGGAACTGCTCCCCGTCCACCGCACGGTCGGCCAGGCCCTGCAGTCCCTCCCGGCCGACCAGCGCCCCCAGTGGCCGCCGACGGAGCCGTAGCCCCGCGCCTCGACGGCCCGAGCGGACGACCGCTCAGCGGCGGCCGCGGAACTTGCCCAGCATCCGCTTGGCCTGGGCCCGCTTCCTGGGGTCGGCCGAAGCCTGGCGGACCTGCCGGATCGTGCGCTGTCCCTGAGGGCTCCGGACGAACTGCTTGATGCGGTTGATGACTCCGGGCATGCCGACTCCTAAGACGTGAGAACCGCCGACGTACGACGGGATGCTCGGCGCGTACCCCCGTCCGCGGGACTTAGGCCACGGATGATCCGTTGGCCCTCTCGTGGTACTGCACTCGAACGCACGAGTGGGCCAATGGCTCAGTGAATCCCGTGCCGGTTGAGCCAGCAGGGCTCTGGATGATCTGATGGGTCTGTCGATGGCGCTGCGGATCCCCGCGGCGCCTTTTCCATGTGGGCAGGTCGAGAAGGACGCGGAAGGGGCGGGACAGCCGTGCTGAAGAGGGTGTTCGTGGCGCCGGATCCGGGGCGGGCGCGGTTGCGGTTCGCCGCTCGGGCCGTCATCGGCATCGCGCTCGCGGTGGCCGTGTGCGGTCTTGCCGGACACTCGCTCGTCGCGGCGATCACCGGTGGCCTCGCGGCGCTGCTGGCCCTGTTCACCGTCAGCGACTCGACGGTCCGGGGGCAGGCCCTCACCACGGCTCTGCTGCCCGTCGTCGGGTTTCCCGTCCTCGCTCTCGCCGCGGTGCTGCACGACGTGCCCGTGGCGCGGGACGTCGCCTTCCTCGGCGTGCTGGGCGCGGGCGTGTACGCCCGGCGGTGGGGGCCGCGCGGGCACTCGCTCGGCGTGTTCGCGTTCATGATGTTCTTCGCGACCCAGTTCCTGCACACGGGACCGGGGCAGCTGCCCGAGCTGTTCGCCGCCATCCTGCTGTCGCTGTGCGCCTCGTCGGGCGTACGGTTCGCCCTCTGGTGCTACGAGCGCAGGCTGCCGCCCGTAGCCGTGCCCGCCGTGCCGGGCGGCAGGGGCCTGGCCAGGACGACCACCCGGCAGGCGATCCAGGCGACGCTCGGCGGCGCCTTCGCGCTCGCCGCGGGACAGATCCTGTCGCACGAGCGCTGGTACTGGGCCGTGGGCGCCACCTGGTGGGTGTTCGTGAACACCGCGTCGAGCGGGGAGACGCTGGTGCGCAGCTTCCGGCGTGTGCTCGGCACGGTCATCGGCATCGGCGCGGGCTTCGTCCTCGCGCTCCCGCTGCACGGCGCGCCGGTGCCCTCGGCGGTCCTCGTCGCCGTCTGCGTCTTCGGGATCTTCTACACCGCCGCCGTCTCCTACACCTGGATGATGCTCGCGGTCACTGTCATGGCCGGGGTGCTCTACGGCCTGCTCGGGGTCCTGAACCCGGGGCTGCTCGCCCTGCGGGTCGCGGAGACCGGCGTGGGAGCGCTCGGTGCCGTCCTCGCCGTGCTCCTCGTCCTGCCCGTCACCACGCACGCCACGACGAACGCCTGGATCGAGCGCGCCCTGCGGTGCGTGCACCTCTGCACCGCCGAGGCAGCCGCCCGGCTCGCGGGATCCGCGAGCGCCGACCCGGCGCCGCGCGTCGCCGAGCTGGAGCAGCTCCTCGGCCGGGTGCGGTTCTCGCTCGCGCCCCTGGTGCACCCCTTCAGCCCGCTGCGGGCCCGCAAGGAACGCGCCCGCCAGGTGCTCGCACTGCTCGACGCCTGCGCCCGCGAGGTGCGCGGGCTCGCATCGATCGCCGCGGACCCCGAGGCCTCACACGACGACCGGCTCGCCGCCGCCTGCTGGCGCGTGGAGGCCGCCGTGGAGGCGCTCACCGCGCCGGAGCCCGCGCACGGCCCCGCCGCAGACCCCGTCACCCTGCCGCACCCCTCCGCCGTCGAGCCCGTCCTCGCCCATCTGCACGGTCTGGAGAAGGCGCTCGTCGAACTGGCCGAGCCGCTGCGCAGCCCGACCCGCACCCCCCTGATCGGGGCCTGAGCAGGCGTTTTTCCCTCGGTGTGCGACGCCGGATCGGTCCCGCCGCTCGCTCGCGCCGGCCGATGACTCCGAACGACGACACATGAGGTGGCTCATCGCGTGGTAGACGAACTTCCGCTCCTGGAGGCGCGCGACTGAGAGGGATGCTGACCATGCCGGAGGAATCACCGTCAATCGTGCATGACGTGTCGGTCGCGGCAGCCGTCGGCCGCCACGCGCTGCCGAACCGGCTCTGCACCGCGTTCACCCAGTCCCTCGGCGCGCAGCGTGCGGCCCTGTCCTGGCTGCCCCGGCTCGAGGACTGGCAACTGCTGCACGCCACCGACGAACCCGCCCTGCAGGCCGAGGCAGCGCAGTTCACCCGCGCCGACGGCCCCTCCGTCAGCGCGGCACTGGGGATGCAGCCCGTGTTCGTGCCGGACCTGCGCGACTACCCCTGCCGCACCGGGCCGCCCCTGGCGGAGGAACTGCCGGGCACCCGGCGGGTCCTGGCGCTCCCGCTGCACGACCGCCGGACACCGCTGGGCGTGCTGTGCCTCTACTACACCGAGCACACCGACGTGACCTCCCGCCACATCACCCACGCCCAGCGCGCCGTGAACCTGGCACTCGACGCCCTGCTGCGCTGGCGGCCCGTGCACGACGCGGGCAGCGGCTGCCGGCGCCCCGTGTGGACCACCAGCACGCGCGCCGCACGCTGGGAGCGCATCCACCAGGCGGCCGACTACGTGGCCGCCCGTCAGGAGTGCCCCGTCGCCGAGGGGTTGGCGTGGCTCCAGGAGGTGAGCGCACGCGACGGCCACTCCCTGCTCGACGTGGCCGACACCGTCCTGCAGCCCTCCCTCGCCCACCACGATGGCGAGCCCGAAGGAAGGATCGGCCATGAACCAGCCCGTGGAAGTGCTGCTTGACCGGGTCCAGGAACGCGGCGGATACGCCGAACGGCAGGAGGCCGCCGGAGCGGTGCAGGGCGTCCTCGAAGTCCTGGGGGAGCACCTGGTGGGGGACGACCGCACCGATCTCGCCCGCCTGCTGCCCCGCCAGTGCGGCCCCCTGCTCACCGCGGGGTCACCGGCGAGCGAACCCCTGACGCCCGCGGCCTTCGTCGCGGCGGTCGGCGCACGCGTCGACGTCGACGCGGGGCAGGCACGCCGCGCCGTCACCGCGGTGCTCGCCACCCTCGCGGAAGTCGCCGACGACGCCCTGCTGCGCCGCATCCTCACCCAGCTTCCACCGGGGCACGCCGGCCTCTTCGGCCGTACGGACCCCACATGATCCGCGAGACACACGTGACATGCCGCAACCGGAAGCGGGTCGACCGCTCATGCCGGGGAAGACGCACTCAGAACACTCCCTGAATGGAGGCTCGTGATGGCACGGACAGTTCCGCAGGGCAAGGAGACGAAGGAAGCAGGCGGCGCCGGCGCACCCGGCACACCCCCGCTCGCCGGGTGGGCACGCGCGATGGCCATGCTGCTCGCCTTCGCGGGGACGGTGGTCTTCGCCGTGCTCCTCGCCCGGCTGACGCTGGAACCCTCGGCCGCCTCCGAGCCCCTGACACACAGCAATCTGCGACCGGGCGACTCGATCCAGGACTATCTGGCGCAGCCCGCGTTCCGTGACACCGTCAAGCAGCTCGGCGGCAACATCGTGCTCGGACTGCCGTTCGGCATGCTGCTGCCGGTACTCGTCCCCCGCGCCCGGGGGCTCATACGGGTCATAGCCGCCACGGCGCTGGTGATGCTGCTCGTCGAACTCGCCCAGGGTTTCCTGGTCACCGGGCGGGCCTTCGACATCGACGACGTGCTGCTCAACACCACCGGCGCCGTGCTCGGTTACCTGCTGATCGGCCGCAGGCTCGGCCGTGCCGTGCACCCGCGCCGCAAGCATTGGTGGCACCGCTTCACGAAGCGGGACACCGCCGCCGGCCGGACACCGGCGCAGGACGGAGTCACGCGGTCAGGCGGCCGACGGTCTGCGGGTCGAGGCCGGTGAGGCGGGCGATGCGCGGGGCGGGGATCCCCGCGGCCAGCGCCCGGTGCACCAGGGCCTCCCAGTCCTGGGTCGTCTCCCGGAACTCCAGGAGCTCACTCTCCATGTCCGTGACGGACTGGGGCGCGCACTCCTGCTGCACCCGCAGCGCCTCCTCCTCGCTCAACGGCACCGGAAGACGCTCGGCGTCCTCGGGGATCAAGGCCTCCGCGTCGGCGGGCAGAATCCGGACGAGTTCGGAAGAGGCCGACACGTCGTGCGCCTGGAGCCAGCCGTGGACAGCCGGGGTCTGTGTGCACTCGAGGGCGCCCGCGGCGGCCAGTGCCGTGCCCAGACGGGGGTGCCGTTCGGGAAGCAGGAAGAGGTAAGCGTCATCAGCCATCGGGGGATTCGCCTTCTCGGTCGGACGTCAACGCGTGGTGAGCATGCCCTCGCGCAGGCGGGACAGCGTACGGGAAAGCAGGCGCGAGACATGCATCTGGGAGACGCCGAGGTGCTCGCCGATCTGTGACTGGGTGAGTTCGTCGACGAACCGCAGCCGCAGGATCTGCCGGTCGCGCTCGTCGAGACCGGCGAGCAGCGGCGCCAGTGCGTGGAAGTCCTCCACGAGCTCCATGGCGGGGTCCTCCGCGCCGATGAAGTCGGCGAGGGCCGCCTCACCCTCGTCGGTGTCGCCGTGGACGGCCGCGTCGAGGGACGTGGAGTTGTAGCCGTTGGCGGCCGTACGGGCCTCGATGACCTCGTCATCGGTGAGACCCATCAGCTCGGCGAGTTCGCTGACCCTGGGGGAGCGGCCGAGGCGGGTGCTGAGCTCCTCGGTGGCCTTGGCGAGTTCGACGCGGGCCTCTTGGAGGCGGCGCGGAACGTGCACGGCCCAGGAGGTGTCACGGAAGAACCGCTTGATCTCCCCGACGATGTACGGCACGGCGAACGTGGCGAACTGGACCTCGCGGGAGAGTTCGAACCGGTCGATCGCCTTGATCAGGCCGATCGTGCCGACCTGGACGATGTCCTCCATCTCGTCACCGCGGTGGCGGAAGCGCCCGGCGGCGTACCGGACCAGGGACATGTTCATCTCGATGAGGGTGTTGCGGGCGTACTGGTACTCCGGCGTGCCCTCTTCCAGTGTGGCGAGCCGGGAGAAGAACAGCTGCGACAGGTCACGGGCGTCCTGCGGCCCGACCTCCTGGGGAGAGACGATCTGCGGCAGCTCCGTGGTGCCGGAGTCCTTGGATGTGCCGGTAGCCGCTGTCGCCATGGTCATGGTGGTCCTCCCCGATCCGCCGGCCCTCCGTCGTCCCCCGACCAGCCGGTGGAGCGCACGTACCCGCACGTCCGCGCTTCATGCGCGTCGTTCTGCAACAAGATCCGTTATCTGCCGGGGCGTTACAGGGCCCGCATCGCGGGCATGTGAGCAATTCGGACAGCGGCCATCCCCTATTCGGACAGAGGCCACCCCGTACGAGGAGGGCTCATGAGGACGCACGGGACGCGACTGGACACCGGCCCCCCGGACCTGGACACGGGACCGACGGACGGTGCGGTCTTCGACAAGCGGCCGGAAGCTGTCGCCCACGCGCGGGACTTCGCCCGCGCCTTCGTGGACAGGCTCCGCCCGGCCATGGACCCACAGGACGTGGTGAGCGTCGAACTCACGGTGTCCGAACTCATCACCAACGCCGTACGGCACGCGCGCGGCACTTCGTGCTCCCTGCGTATGGAGGCGCAGCCGGACGCGATAGCGGTGACCGTCGGTGACGCCGACCCGAGGCCGCCGCAGGAGCGCGCGCCCGACCTGGCCGGAGGAACCGGCGGTTTCGGCTGGCCCATGGTCCAGCACATGGCCAGGGCGGTCACCGTGACCAGGGGCCCGAACGGCAAGACCGTCCGCGCCGTCCTGCCCCGCTAGCCGGTAGCCGCTAGCCCTGCCCACAGCAGCGCGCGGCGGACCCCGTGCGAGAGGCGTACGGCATGAGAGCGCACCGGCGGGGCAGAAGAGGTCAATGGACGACCTGTCTCAGCTACTCCAACAGACCATGCGCCGCCGTCATTTGACGCCGCAGGCGATCGCGGACAAGACCGGCATCCGCACCCCACGCATCCGGGCCTTCGCACAGGACGGCGCCGATGGCCCCGTCCGCCCCACCGAAGAGGAACTGGCCGAACTGGCAGGCGCCCTCGCACTGCCCGCCATCAAGGAAGCCGGCCATCCCACGGCCGCGGCCACCTCCCCTTGACCTCGTAGGCCTCGCCCCGGGGACGGTCCACCTGAAGGGGTGATCCCCCGGCCAACAGACGCGCGTCGAACGTCGCGGGGCGTTGGTCTAGACCGACTGCTAGCGTCTGGCGCACGAGCGCTCCCCCGCACAGGACGCTCGGTCGAGAGTCGAGAGGGGAACGCAGTGGTCGGCAGGCACGGCGACAGTCAACGGGCGTACATCGGGTCCTTCACCGCGGCGGGCGGGGCCGGCATCCTCACCGCCGCCGTCGACACGGACAGCGGCGCGCTGACCGTTCTTGGCGCCACGGACACCGTCGCCGACCCCTCCTACCTCGCACTCTCGGCCGCGGGCGACACGCTCTACGCCGTCAGCGAGACGTCCGACGGGGCTGTCGCCGCGTACCGCCTCGAAGGCGACAAGCCCGAGCAGACCGGGCCGCCGGTCGCGGTCGGCGGGGCGGCTCCCACGCATGTGGCCCTGCACGCGGGGCACGTTCTCACCGCCAATTACGGCTCCGGCAGCGTCTCCGCCGTGCCCGTGCGCTCCGACGGCAGTCTCGCGCCCGCCCTCTCCGGCGTCCTGGAACACACCGGCGCGGGACCCCACCCGCAGCGCCAGCAGCGGCCGCACGCCCATCAGGTCCTGCCCGATCCGAGCGGCCGCTGGGTGGTGAGCGTCGACCTCGGCACCGATTCCGTACGCGTCTGCGAGCTCTCCGCGGCGGGCGAGCCGACCCTGCGCCGCGAGATCGCGCTCCGGCCCGGTTCGGGCCCGCGGCATCTCGTGTTCCATCCGCGCGGCGACCACGCGTACGTCGTGAACGAGCTGGCCCCCACCGTCACGATCTGCGCCTGGGACGCCTCCGACGGGGTGCTCAAGCCTCTCGGCGAGGCGGCGCTCCTGCCGGGCCCCACGGACGGCGACGGCGAGGCCTACCCCTCCGGGGTGGTCATCGCCCCCGACGGGCGCTTCCTGTGGACCGCGACCCGCGGCCAGGACGTCATCTCAGTGCTCGCCATCGACGAGTCGGGGACGCGGCCGCGGCTCACCGCCACCGTGCCGTGCGGCGGCCACTGGCCGCGTGACCTGGCCATCGACCCGTCGGGGCGGTTCCTGTACGCGGCCAATGAGCGCTCGGGCGACGTGACCTGGTTCGGCGTGGACCCCGAGACCGGCATTCCGCGGCGCGCGGGCTCGATCGAGGCTCCTGCCGCCTCGTGCGTGATCTTCAACTGACCTTCTTCACCTCGCGTACGCCGATGGGCCCGCCCCCTGCATCAGGGGGCGGGCCCATCGGCGTGACGGCATCAGGTCCGCCGGCGCGGTGCGGTCAGTGGACCGGCGCGCCCGACGGCTGCTGCGGGGCGATCCCGAGCGCCGACGTGTACTTGGAGAGGGCGAGCTTGCCGATCGCGGGGTAGGCGCCGAGCGACTCCGCGACCGAGCAGCCGGCCTCCTTGGCGGCGGCGTCGAGCAGGCTGCCGTCGATCTCGGGACCGATCAGGTACGGGGCGAGCGCCAGCTGCGTGGAGCCGGAGCCGCGCAGCTCATCTGCGGTGTTCGCGATGGCGCCGTCCTGGTCGAGCGCGGCGGCCATCACCGGCACCGCGAGGCGGGCCGCGAGCAGCATGCCGGTGATCCCGGCGGCCTGCACGGCCTCCTCGCCACCGACCGTGGCGAGGACGATGCCGTCCGCCGCGGTGGCCACCGTGAACAGGCGGGCGCGGTCGGCGCGGGCCAGACCGGCCTCCGAAAGGCGCACGTGCAGCCCCTCGGCGAGCAGCGGGTGCGGGCCGAGGACGTCCGTCAGCTCGGCGGGAGCGCGGCTGTCCATCACGGCCTGGCGCACGCGCCGCATCAGCGCGTTGTCGGGGCCCGCGAGGAGAGGCACCACGACGGCGACGGGGCCGTCGGGCTCGGCGACGTCCGCCCCCGCGGCGCGCGCCTGCTCACACCGCGCGGTGCGCTCGGTGGCGGCGCGCGCGAGCACGGAGTGCAGCGAGGGGAACTCCGGGAACGAGGTGGTCGTGGCGTCCTCGGTCCCGTCGAGGTACCCGATGCGGGCGTCGAGGCCGGGCAGCTCGGAGCGGGCGATGCTCACGACCTCTTCGGCGAGGCTGCGCGTGGCGCTGCTGGGTACGCCCGGTACGGCGAGAACGAGCGCGGGCGCGTTCTCGGGAGCCGCCACGGGCTCCGGGCGGCGGTGCCGACCGGGCTGGCGGGGTCGCGGCATTCGTACGGGCAGGCCTGATGCGGGCCCGGTGGGGGAGCTCATGGCCCCGCATGCTACTGGTCTGGGGGGCTTCGCTGTTCGGGGAGGGTGCAGGTGGGCGGTATAAGTCCAGTTTTGTCTTATGAGTTACGTAAAGCTCAACTGTCATATTCCGGTGTGGTCAACTGCCGTCCCGCAGGTGCACGGTGAGCATGCGCGGGTCGAGCGGCAGGCGCAGCCGGTCCGCGGCGATGTCGGCGGCGATGCGCAGGGCGCCGTCCAGTGGGTCACCGGCGGCGGTCGCCAGACGCACGTGCGGCAGGTGTTCCGCCAGCTCCGCGCGCACCGGACGCAGCAGCGCGTCGCCCATCTTGAACAGGCCTCCGGTCAGGGCGGCTTCGGGCCGCTCGCCCTGGCTCGTCGCGTCGGGGGCCGGGCAGACCGCCGCCGCGGCTTCGACGATGTGCCGGGCCGCGTCCCGAAGGATCGCGTCGGCCACCGGGTCGTCGGGGGCGCAGCGTGCCACTTCGGGCGCGAACGAGGCGAGCACCGCGGGCCGGTCCGTACGGGGATAGAGCTGCCCGGGGAGCTGCTGCGCGGGGCCGAAGAGCTCTTCGGCGCGGGCGAGCAGCGCCTTCGAGCCGCCGCGCCTGCCGTCGAACGCCCGCATCGCCGCATCGAGGCCCGCGCGGCCGATCCACGCGCCTCCACCGCTGTCGCCCAGGAGATGCCCCCAGCCGTCGGCGCGGTGCCAGGAGGTCAGATCCGTGCCGATCGCGATCATGCCGGTGCCCGCGGCGACGACCGCGCCGGGGCGCACACCCAGCGCGCCCACGTACGCGGTGACGGCGTCCGCGGCGAGCGCGAGGCGCCGTACACCCAGATCCTCGTGGAGCGCGGCCGGCAGCCGGTCGCGCAGGTCGTCACCGAGGGTCGCCATGCCCGCGGCGCCAACGGCCACAGCGGTCACCCGCCCCTCGCCGCCCGCCCGCGCCAGCAACTCCCTTGCCATGGGCAGCAGTTGCTCCGTGAAGTGCGCGGCGTCGATGCCGCGCGCTCCCGTGCGCACCGGCTCCTTCGAGCTCACCGAGAGCAGGCTGCCCGCACCGCCGTCGAGGCCGCCGATGGCGACCCGCATCCCGGAGCCGCCCGAGTCGACCCCGAGGAAACACGGGGCGTCCGTCATGGAAGCCGCCAGTCCACCGGCTGCCCGCCCTGCTGGACGAGCAGGTCGTTGGCCCGGCTGAAGGGCCGGGAGCCGAAGAAGCCGCGGTCCGCCGACATGGGCGAGGGGTGCGAGGACTCGACCGAGGGCAGCGGGCCGAGCAGCGGCCGCAGATTGCGCGCGTCACGCCCCCACAGGATGGAGACCAGGGGCCGCCCGCGTGCCGCGAGTGCCTTGATGGCCTGCTCGGTGACCTCTTCCCAGCCCTTGCCCCGGTGCGCGGCAGGACGCCCCGGGGCAGTGGTGAGCGCCTTGTTGAGCAGCAGGACGCCCTGCTGCGTCCACGGCGTGAGGTCACCGCTCGACGGCTGCGGGAGCCCCAGGTCGGAGCCCAGCTCGCGGTAGATGTTGATGAGGCTGCCGGGCAGCGGGCGCACCTCGGGCGCGACCGAGAACGACAGACCCACCGCGTGCCCCGGGGTGGGGTAGGGATCCTGGCCGACGATCAGCACCCGCACCTCGTCGAAGGGCTGCTGGAACGCGCGCAGGACGTTCGGCCCGGACGGGAGGTAGGTGCGTCCCGCGGCGATCTCCGAGCGCAGGAAGCCTCCCATCTCGGTGATCTTCCCGGCGACGGGTTCGAGGGCCTTCGCCCAGCCCGCTTCGACGATTTCATGCAAGGGTCGTGGTGCCACGGCGTCACCCTACTGCCGTACAGGGGGCGTCGATCAACCGATGGCCGCCGCCCTGACGCACAGTACGTCGGGCAGGTGGGAGGCCAACTCCCGCCAGCTGTCCCCGTCGTCCGCCGAGGCGTACACCTCGCCGTTGCGGTTGCCGAAGTAGATGCCGGCCGGGTCCTGGCCGTCGCTGCACATCGCGTCGCGCAGCACCGTGCCGTAGTGGTCGCCCGTCGGGAGGCCCGCGCTGAGCGGCTCCCAGCTCTTGCCCGCGTCGGCCGTGCGGTAGACGCGACATCGGTGGTCGGCGGGGACGCGGTCCATGTCGGCGTTGATCGGGAAGACGTACGCCGTGTCCGCGCGGTGCGGGTGGGCGACGGCGGCGAACCCGAAGTCCGAGGGCAGGCCCTCGCCGATGTCCGTCCAGTGCGCGCCCGCGTCGTCGCTGCGGAACACGCCCCAGTGGTTCTGCAGATACAGGCGGTCCGGGTCGGCCGCGTCCCGCGCGACCTTGTGCACGCACTGGCCGAACTCGGGGTTCGGGTCGGGCAGGAAGACCGCCGATACGCCGTTGTTCGCCGGGGCCCAGCTCTTGCCGCCGTCCAGGGTGCGGAACACTCCCGCGGTGGAGACGGCCACCGTCACCGCGTCCGGGTCCCGGGGGTCGGTCAGGACCGTGTGCAGTCCTTCGCCGCCACCGCCCGGCACCCACTTGTCACGCGTGGGGTGCTCCCAGAGAGGGCGCACGAGCTCGAAGGTCTCGCCACGGTCCCGCGATTTGTACAGGGCGGCCGGTTCCGTGCCCGCGTACACCACGTCCGGCTCGGCGGCTGCCGGGTGCAGTTGCCAGACCCGCTCCAGGGAAGCCTCGGTGTCCTTGGGGAACTTGACCGGAGCCTTGGGTGGTTCCGTCCAGGTCCTGCCGAGGTCGTCGGAGTGGAAGACGGACGGGCCGAAATGGGAGCTGTCGCCGCCCACCAGGAGGCGCGGGGAATCGCCACGGGTGTCGATGGCCACAGAGTAGATGGCCTGCGCGTTGAAGTACGGAGTGTCGTCGAACTGCCAGGCGCTCGTGCCGCGCTTGCGGCCGATGAAGAGGCCTTTGCGGGTGCCTACGGTCAGGATGAGCTCGGCCATCGTGGCCACCTCCGGGACGTCGTTGTCTCAGGTATGGCTCAGTCTGCACCTCGGCACTGACAGTCACCCCCGGGCAGGGCGTCGTCGCAGGTCGGCGCGGGTGTGGCGGAGGTGTCGGCCGCCCCGGTAGGGCGTCAGGGCCGGGCCGTGCCGGACAGTTCCGCGGCCACCCGCGCGATCGCTTCCGGGCCGACGCGACAGCACCCCCCGATCAGCCGCGCCCCCGCGTCCCGCAAGGCCGCGACCCGGCCCGCGGTGAAGTGGGCGGGGCCCCGCCACGTCCGGGCGGCCGCGTCCCACGTCTCACCGCTGTTCGGGTACGCCACCACCGGCTTGCCCGTGATCCGCGCGGCGAGGCGTACCGCCGCGTCCGCGTCCTGCGGATCGCAGCAGTTGACGCCGACCGCGAGGATCTCGTCGGCGTCGGCGGCCAGCGCGAAGGCCTCCGCGAGGGGCTGGCCCGCACGTGTGTAGCCGCCGGAGACGGTGTACGAGAGCCAGGCGGGCACCCCCAGGCCGCGCACCGCCCGCAGCAGGGCCCGCGCCTCGTCCGTGTCCGGGACCGTCTCCAGGGCGAGGACGTCCGGCTCCGCGTCCGCGAGGACCTCCAGGCGCGGGCGGTGGAAGCGTTCGAGCTCGGCCACCGTAAGGCCGTACCTGCCCCGGTACTCGGAGCCGTCCGCGAGCATGGCGCCGTACGGCCCCGCGGACGCGGCCACCCACACGTCGCGGCCGGCGTCCGCTCCCGCATCGCGTGCCAACTCCACGCTCAGGCGCAGCAGTTCGGCGGTGCTGACCGCGTCGATGCCGTGCTTCGCGAAGCCCTCGAACGTCGCCTGGTAGCTCGCCGTGGTGGCGATGTCCGCGCCCGCCTCGTAGTACGCCCGGTGCGCCGCGGCGATGGCCTCGGGCCGGTCGGCCAGCAGCCTCGCCGACCACAGGGCGTCGCTCAGGTCGTGCCCGGCGGCCTCCAGCTGGTTGGAGAGGCCGCCGTCGAGCACGAGCGGGCGGCTGGTCAGTGCATCCGCGAGTTTCACACTGCCGACTCTCACACAGCCGACGTCAGTCGAGGCGCGGACAGGGGGAAGTGGCACGCGACCTGGTGTCCCGCGCTGCCCGGGGTGGACACCGGTGGCTCCGTGGTGGCGCAGACCTCCTGGGCCAGCGGGCAGCGCGTACGGAAGCGGCAGCCCGACGGCGGCTTCGCGGCCGACGGTGTCTCGCCCTCCAAGGGGGTGCGTCCCTGGCCCTGCGCCGCCTCCGGGTCCGGCAGGTTGACCGTGTCGAGCAGTCCCCGCGTGTAGGGATGCAGTGGCCGGCCGTACACCTGCTCGGCAGGGCCCGACTCGACCAGCTTGCCCAGGTACATCACGCCGACCGTGTCCGCGAGGTGGCGCACCACCGCCAGATCGTGCGAGATGAACAGATACGTCAGGCCGCGCTCCCGCTGGAGCTCCCGCATCAGGTTCAGGATCTGCGCTTGGACGGAGACGTCGAGCGCGGAGACCGGCTCGTCCGCGACCACCAGGTCGGGGGAGAGGGTCAGCGCCCGTGCCAAGCCGAGGCGTTGACGCTGCCCGCCGGAGAACTCGTGCGGGTAGCGGTGCACGGCGCCGCGCGGCAGGCCGACCGCGTCCAGGAGTTCGGCGGTCAGCTTCTCCTGTTCGGCGCGCGTGCCGACGCCCTGAATGACCAGGGGCTCCCGCAGGATCTCGCCCACCCGCATCCGGGGGTCCATGGCGGCCGTGGAGTCCTGGAACATCAGCTGCACACGCCGTCGGTGCGCCCGCCGCTCGGCCCGCGACATCCGCGCCGGGTCGTGACCCTCGAAGCGCACGTGCCCGGCCGTCGGCTCCTCCAGGCCCGCGACGATCCGGCCGAGCGTGGTCTTGCCGCACCCGGACTCGCCGACCAGGCCGAACGTCTCGCCCTTGCGGATCTCCAGGGACACCCCGCCGACCGCGCTCACCGTGCCCCGGCTGCGCGAGAAGGCGCCGCCCTTGAGGGGGAACTCCTTCACCAGGGCGTCGAGTTCGAGGAGTACGTCATCGGAGACGCGCGGCGCGGGCACGGCCGGCGGGACCACGACATCCTCCTGCGACGCGTTGTCCGGCACCGGATGGAAGCAGGCGAACCGGTGCTCCCCGCCCCGCAGTTCGTCGTCCATGAGCTGCGGCTCCCGCTCCCGGCACTCGTCCGTCGCGAAGGTGCAGCGCGGCGCGAAGCGGCACCCGGTCGGGCGCAGCGCCAGGTTCGGGGGAAGACCCGGGATCGTGTGCAGCGCGGAGCCGGTGTCCGCGGCGCGCTCGGGAAGCGAGGCGAAGAGCGCCTCCGTGTAGCGGTGCCGGGGTCTCGCGAACAGGTCGCGTACGTCTGCCTGTTCGGCGACTGTGCCCGCGTACATCACCGCGACCCGGTCGACCCGGCTCGCGATGACGCCCAGGTCGTGCGTGACCAGGATCATCGCCATGCCGAGGCGCTCGCGCAGGCCGTCGATCAGCTCCAGGATCTGGGCCTGCGTCGTCACGTCGAGGGCGGTGGTCGGCTCGTCCGCGATGAGCAGCTTCGGCTCGCAGACCAGGGCCATGGCGATCGCCACGCGCTGGCGCATGCCGCCCGACAGCTGGTGCGGGTACGCCTTCATGCGCTCGGCGGGCTGCGGCATGCCGACCAGGCGCAGCATCTCCTGGGCCCGCGCCCACGCCTCCTTCCTGCTCAGCTCCGGGCGGTGCAGGACGAGCGGCTCGGCCACCTGCGCGCCGATCGTCATCGTCGGGTTGAGCGAGGTGAGCGGGTCCTGGAAGACCATGCCGATGGTGTTGCCCCGTACGTCCTGGAGGACCGGCGCCGGTGCGGCGGCCAGATCCCGGCCGTCGAACAGGACGCGTCCGCCGGTGACCGCACCGCCGGGCGGCAGGAGCCCGAGGACGCTCAGCGCGGTCATCGTCTTGCCGCAGCCCGACTCGCCCACGATGCCCAGGGCCTCGCCCGGGGCGAGTTCGAGGGAGATCCCGTCGAGGGCGTGGACGGTGCGCTCGCGCGAGGTGATGTCGACGCGCAGGTCCTCGATCCTGAGCAGCGGGCCGGTGTCGCGCGGCGGGTCGGTCTTGGGCAGAGGCTCGGTCATGTGTCGGTTCTCCCTTACTTCCGCAGCCGTACTTCGAACGCGTCCCGCAGCCCGTCACCGATGAAGTTGAACGCGGCGACGACCAGGACGATCGCGATGCCCGGCGGGAAGATCAGCCACCAGTAGCCGTTCTGCGTGTAGGTGATGCCGGCCGAGAGCATCGAGCCCCAGTCGGCCGACGGCGGCGGAATGCTCAGCCCCAGGAAGGCGAGATAGCTGACGTAGAGGATGGCGTCGGCGATCTGGAAGGTGCAATTGACGATGACCGTGCCGATCGCGTTCGGCACGATGTGCTTGAACACGGCTCGCGCGCCGCCGCCGCCCATCATCCGCATCGCCTGTACGTACTCGCGGTCGCGCAGCGAGAGCGCCTCGCCGCGCACCAGGCGGGCGGGGGAGAGCCAGGCGACCGACGCGATGATGAGGATGAGGACGCCCTTGCTGGGCGTGATGATCGCGGCGACCACGACGAGCAGGAACATGGCCGGGATCGCGAGCGCCGCATCCGTGACCCGCATCATGGCCGCGTCGACCCAGCCGCCGAAGTACCCCGCGACCGCGCCGTACACGGTCCCGAAGAGCGTGGCCAACAGGCCTGCGGCCAGCCCGATTTCGAGCGACGTCTGCCCGGCGACCATCAGCCGGCCGACCATGTCGTAGCCGAGGTCGGTGGTGCCCAGGAGGTGGCCGGAGCTGCCCGGTGCGAGGTTGGCCTGGGACAGGTCGGTGTGCGTCTGCCTGGTGGAGTACAGGAGCGGTCCGAGGTAGCTGAAGGCCAGGAGCAGGACCAGGACCACCACGCCCGTCAGGGCGAGCTTGTTGCCGGTGAAGACCTGGAGTGTGCGGCGGGTGAGCGAGGGCGTGGCCTGCGCCGCCGCCTCGTTCCCCGGGGCTGCCCCGGGGGTGACGTCTGCGGTCGCGGTACTCATGCCACGCTCCGGATCCGGGGGTCGAGGACGGCGTAGAGGATGTCGGTGAGCAGCGATCCGACGACGGTGGCGACGCCGACGACGAGTGTCACGCCGAGCAGCACCGGGAAGTCGGAGCCCTGCGCCGCGTTCCAGAACAGGAGCCCCATACCGGGGTAGTTGAACATCGACTCGACGACGAGTGCACCGCTGAAGAGCGTCGGCAGATACAGGCCGAGCAGCGTCGCGAGGGGGATCAGCGCGTTGCGCAGGACGTGCCGGACCATGATCCGGCGGCTCGACTGGCCCTTGGCCATCGCCGTACGGACGTACTCCTCGGTGAGGTTGTCCAGGACCGCCGAGCGCATGTAGCGGCTGAACATCGCCACGATGCCGAACGCCATGGTGACGACCGGGAGCACCAACCCCGTGAAGTCACCGAGCAGTTCACCGACGCTCTCGCCCTGCGGTGCCTCCGCCGGGAGGATCGGGAGCACCTGAGCGAACAGAATGATCATGATGAGGCCGAGGAAGAACACCGGCGTCGCGTAGAGGAGGAAGGCGAGCCCGGTGAGGGCGTAGTCCGACGCCTTGCCGCGCCGCACGGCCTGGAGCAGGCCGAGCGGGACGGCGATGATCACGGCGAGCGCGGTGGAGAGCACCGTCAGGAGCAGTGTCTTCGGCAGGCGCTGCTTGAGCAGGTCGAAGACCGGCGAGTTGAGCTTGAACGACTCGCCGAGGTCGCCGGTGAACAGCCGCTTCAGGTACATCACATACTGCGCGGGAAGCGAACGGTCGTAACCCTGCTGGTGGTTGAAGGTCTCGATCTGCTGCGGTGTGCCTTTGGGGCCGAGGATGGCGCGCGCCGGGCCGCCGGGCAGCATGTGGAGCAGCGTGAAGACGATGATGGAGACCAGGAACAGCACGACCAGCGCCTGAAGGAAGCGCTTGACCAGAAAGCCGGTCACTTGTCGGCTCCCTTCTTCTTGACGTAGTACCAGTCCTGCGGCGCGAAGGTGACCGTCGGGTTCTGGCTGACGCCCCGCAAGTCGTTGCGGATCACCGAGACTTGGTAGGCGGGGTTGGGCATCCACATCACCGGCAGCTGCTCCGCCAGGTACTCGCCGTACTCGTGCACGGCCTTCATGTCGGGGGAGTACTGCACGCCGCGGATGATCCGGTCGGCCTTCTTGTCGCTGTAGTTGCCGAAGTTGGCGGAGGCTCCGGTGGAGAAGAGCTGCTCACCGCTCGGGTTGAGCGGGTAGTACCAGCTGCCGGCCGTCCCGAAGAACGACATGTCCCAGTCGCAGCCCGGGTCCTTCGCCGTGCAGGGGACGGAGTTGCCGAGCACCGAGTTGAGCGGCTGCTGGCGCACAGTGAGGTCGATGCCGCCCTTGGAGAGCGAGGACTTGAGCTCCTGCATCATGTTGGTGGTCTCGGTGGAGCCGGACTGGGAGAGCAGGGTGAGTTCGAGCGGCGCGTTCTTCGCGATGCCCTCGCCGCACTCGTCGGCTCCCGTTCCTGGGCGCGCGCAGCGGGCGGTGCCGTCCACCGTCCTCCAGCCGTGCTCGGTGAGGAGCCGCCGGGCCTTCCGCACGTCGAAGGGGTACTGGTTCTTCTCCATCGCCCTGGACAGGTACTGGCTCTTCGGCGTCACCGGCACCGGACCGAGCGTCGGTGTCGCGCTGCCCTGCCAGATGACGTCACTCATCGCCTTCTGGTCGACGAGATGCTGCATCGCTTGGCGGATGTAGAGCTGGTCCATCATCGGGCCCGCGTGCGTGGAGTTGAAGTTGTAGACGATGTACGTCGCCGCCCAGCCCTCCCAGGGGTCGGTGCGGTAGCCCTTCTCCTCGAACTTCTCCTTCTGCGCCATCACCGACGGAGGGATGTAGCCGTAGTCGACGCCGCCCGAACGCAGCACGTTGTACTCGGAGTCGGCGGTGGTGAAGGGCTTGAAGACGACCTTGTCGAGGTGCGGGCGCTGCGACTTCGGTCCGGTGTACTTCTCGTTCGGGACGATGGTGACCTGACCGCTGTCGCGCCAGCCCGCCAGCTTCCAGGGGCCGTTGACCGTCTTCCAGAGCGGGTCGGAGCCGTAGGAGCCAAGGCTCTTGGCATGCCGGGTGAGCCGCGCGAAGACAGCCTTGGCGCCGGACTTGGTGCGATCGAAGTCGCCGACCCTGCCGCCGTCCGTCTTGGCGTCCCAGGCGTGCTGGGGCATGGCACGCAGCAGAGTGAGCTGGTTGGCGGTGAACCAGTCGGGGTTGTACGCGCGGCTCAGGTGCAGACGCACGGTGTGGTCGTCGACGGTCTCGAACCGCTTGACGTTGTCGGGCATCGTGCCGACCGAGTAGTTGCCCCAGCTCGTCTTGTTGGCCTTGACGAGGTTGAACCAGAACTCGATGTCGCGTGAGGTGACCGGCTTCCCGTCGGACCACGTCACGCCCTCGCGCAGCGGCATGGTCACGGTCCTGTTGCCGTCGCTGAACTTCGGCTTCAGGCCGAGCGTGCTCGGGCCGTGCGTGGTCAGCGCGCCCTTCTCCTGCACGGCGTCGTACACGGGCATGAAGAGCAGCGAGTAGATCCCGTTGTTGTACGAGGCCCCGTAACCGGGGGCTCCGATCGGGAAGATCCAGTTCGGCGTCGCGGCCGGCGGCAGCGCCATCGTCACGGTGCCGCCCTCGACCGGAGTCCCGCCGGTGGGGCCCATGTCGACGCGGCCGCCCTCCTGCGTGCAGCCCGTGAGCGCCGCCGCGAGGACGAGCAGCGCTGCCGCCGCAGACCTGAGTGAGCGCATGGCGATGGGCCTCCAAGGGGTACGGGGCCGGCCCCGTACCGGAGAACGACGAGGCGGCGCCCGAACGCTAGGCCGCACGAGAAAACCAAGTCAATAGCTTCATTCGGCAAGAAGTCTCAAAGTCGGGAGACTCTGGCCAACTTGCTTCGAGGAGACTTAGTGTTCGTCCCGATGTCGAAAGAACTGATCGAAGCAACTGGGGGCGGCATGGCCGGAACACCGCACGGCGAACCGGGGTCGGCGCAGCACATCCTGCACCTGGTCTCCTCGGGCGCCGCCTCCTCCCGGTCCGATCTCGTACGCGAGCTGGGGCTCGCCCCCTCCACCGTGTCGCTGCGCGTGCAGGAACTCGTCACCGCCGGCGTGCTCACGGAATCCGGCGAGGGAGCCTCGCGCGGTGGCCGCCGCCCCCGGCTGCTCCGCGTCCACGCGCAAGGCGGTGTCGCCCTCGCCGCCGACCTCGGCAGCCACCACGCCCGCATCGGCGTCGTCGACCTCGGTGGCACGGTCCTCGACGCCGTCGACCTGCCGCACGACATCACCGCGGGGCCCGAGTCCGCCGTCGACTGGCTCTGCGGACAGGTCGCCGAACTGGGCGCCCGGCAGCGGGAGTCGGGCCGCACCATCCGGGCACTCGGGGTGGCCTTCCCCGGCCCCGTGCAGCCCACGCAGGGCCGTGTCATGAGCCCGTCCCGCATGCCAGGCTGGCACCGCTACCCGCTGCGCGACGTCCTCGCCGAACGCCTCGGCATGCCCGTCACCGTCGACAACGACGCCACGATGATGGCCGTCGGCGAGCACCGCACCGCGCGCCCCGGCCTCGACCACCTGGTCGTCGTCAAGGCGGGCCGCGGCATCGGCAGCGGCGTCATCGTGGCGGGCCGGCCGCACGACGGCGCGGGCGGCTCCGCGGGCGACATCAGTCACGTACGGATCGAGGCGGCGGGCGACCGCCCGTGCAGCTGCGGCAACATCGGCTGCCTGGAGACCGTGGCGAGCGGCGCCGCCCTCATCCGCGAACTCGCCGAGCAGGGCGTCGAGGTGGAGGACACCACCGACCTGCTGCGCCTGGTCGCCGACGGTGACCCGCAGGCCACCACCCTCGTGCGCACCGCGGGACGGCACATCGGCACGGTCCTGTCCGTCGTGGTGAACTTCTTCAACCCCCAGGCCGTCGCCCTCGGCGGCGTACTCGCCACCGCCGAACCGCTCGTCGCCGCCGTACGCGGCGTCCTCTACGAGCGCTGCCTGCCCCTGGCCACCGCGGACCTGGAGATCACCACCACCGTGACGGGGCGCGACGCCGGCCTCCTCGGCGCCGGACTCACCGCCCTGCGCCAGAACCTCCCGACCACTCCGGCACCCCAGGAAGAGAGCGTCCAGGCATGACCACCCCCGCGACGAACCAGCGTCGCCTCCGTATCGGTATCGGCGGCATCGGCATCGAGTCCTCCACCTTCTGCCCGCACCGCTCCACCACGGACGACTTCCGCCAGACCCGCGGCCAGGACCTCCTGGATCGCTACACCTGGACCCGGCCGGACTCGGACCTCGCGTACACGGTCGAATGGGTGCCGCTCCTGCACGCGACCTCGCTGCCCGGCGGCCCGGTCGAGGCCCAGTCGTACCTGATCCTCAAGGACGAACTGGTCACGCGCATAAGGGAAGCGGGCCCCCTGGACGGCCTGGTGTACGACATCCACGGCGCGATGAGCGTCATCGGCCTGACCGACGCCGAAGCCGACCTGACCGAAGCGGTCCGCGCCGCCCTCGACGCCGTCGGCACCCCCGACGGCGGCCGCCCCATGATCTCGACCGCCATGGATCTGCACGGCAACGTCTCACGTCGGTTCGCCGAGCCCATCGACCTGCTCACCGCGCACCGCCTGGCCCCGCACGAGGACGCCTGGGAGACCCGCGAGCGCGCCGCGCGCAATCTCGTACGCTGCCTGCGCGAAGGAACCAGGCCGCACCGCGCCTGGGTCCAGGTGCCGGTGCTCCTGCCCGGCGAGAAGACCAGCACCCGTCTGGAGCCCGCCAAGTCCCTCTACGCCTCGCTCGCCGACATCGAGAAGCTGGACGGCATCCTCGACGCCGCGATGTGGGTCGGCTACGCCTGGGCGGACGAGCCGCGCTGCAAGGCCGCGATCGTCGTCACCGGCGAGGACCCCCAACTGGCCGCCGCCGAGGCCGAGAAGCTCGCCCGCCGCTACTGGGACGCGCGCCGCGACTTCGTCTTCGTCGGGCCGACGGGCAGCGCCGACGAGTGCATCGAGAAGGCGGTCGCGTCGGACCGGCGGCCCTTCCTGATCAGCGACTCCGGCGACAACCCGACGGCGGGCGGCGCCGGTGACCTGGCGTACATGCTGGGCAGGCTCCTGGAGAACGACGCGATCCGCTCCGGGAAGGTCACGGCCGTCCACCCCGGCATCACCGACCCGGTCGCCGTCGCCCGCTGCTTCGAGGCCGGAGTGGGCGCCGACGTCACCCTGAGCGTCGGCGGCAAGGTCGACGCGAACCACGGCGGCCCCCACGAACTCACCGGCACCGTCGTGGCGTTGCAGCGCGCGACCGAGCAGAAGGACCGGGCGGAGGGCGGCGCCTACGACCGTGGCGTCGACATGGCGGCCGTACGGACCGGTGGCGTGACCGTCATCCTGGTCGAGCGCCGTAAGCCCTTCCACACCCTCGCGGACTTCATGGGCCCGGCGGACGGCGGCCTCGGCATCGACCCGCGCACCTTCGACCTGGTGGTCGTCAAGATCGGCTACCTGGAGCCCGAGCTCTACGACATGGCCGCCGACTGGCTCCTCGCCCTCACCCCGGGCGGCGTCGACCAGGACCTGCCACGGCTCGGTCACCATCGGGTGGAGCGCCCGCTCTACCCGTTCGACGAGGACGCGTACGACGACGGGGCGGGCCCCGACCTGACGCCCACGCTGCTGGGCTCGCTCGGCAGGTGAGAAGGGGCTTCACCGGCGGGAACGCTTCTGCGAAGGTGATCCCTCCGAGCCGCGAACCCGTACGGAGGAGCCCCCGTGAAGCGTGCCGCCACCCTGTCCGCCCTGGTCTGTCTGCTCGCCGTCACGGCTGCCGCGCCCGCGTCCCCGGACGCCGGGCGCGGCACGGACCGCCACCACGGCAGCCTCCTGGACTCCGTGCCGGAGTCGGGGGTCCTGAAGGTGTGCACGACCGGCGACTACCGTCCGTTCACGCACCTCGACCCCGCCGACAAGACGTACAGCGGTGTGGACATCAAGATGGCCGAGGACCTGGCCGAAAGCCTCGACGCCAAGCCCGAGTACGTGGCCACGACCTGGGCGAACCTGACCAAGGACGTCGCGGCGGGGCGCTGCGACATCGGGGTCGGCGGTGTCTCCATCACCCTGCCGCGCGCCCGCCAGGTCTACTTCAGCGAGCCCACCCGCGAGGACGGCAAGACGCCGATCGTGCGCTGCGCCGACAAGGAGAAGTTCGGCGAGGGCACGCTCAAGGACATCGACAAGCCGGGCACCACCGTCATCGTCAACCCCGGTGGCACGAACGAGCAGTTCGCGCGCGCGAACATCAAGCAGGCCACGATCAAGCAGCACCCGGAGAACACCACGATCTTCAAGGAGATCATCGCGGGCCGCGCCGACGTGATGATGACGGACGCGAGCGAGACCCGCTACCAGGCCAAGATCCACCCCGAACTGTGCTCCCTGCACCCCGACAAGCCCTTCACCTTCTCCGAGAAGGCATACGCGACTCCGCGCGGGGACGAGGAGTTCAAGGAGTACGTCGACCAGTTCACGCACCTGGCGACGCACGACGGGACGTACGCGGCGTACGAGGCGCAGTGGATGGGGCCGACGGGTTCGTAGGGCGTGTCTCTCAACTCCTCATGGGCGGCGCCGGCCGCTCCTCATGCGTGGTGCCGGCCGCCGTCGGCGGCCAGCACCGCCGCGAGGCCCTCTCGGAGATCCCTGACGAAGAACTCGGGGACTTCCAACGACGCGAAATGGCCGCCGGTTTCAGGTGTCGCCCAGCGCACGATCCGTCGGTACCGCTCCTGCGCCCAGGGGCGCGGACACTTCTCGACGTCGCGGGGATACATGGTGAGTGCTGACGGGACGTCGACCCGGAGTTCGGGGTCCAGCGAGTTGTGGCTCTCGTAGTAGATGCGGGCCGCCGATGCCCCCGTCCGCGTCAGCCAGTACAGGGTGACGTCGTCGAGAATTCTGTCGAGGGAGATCCTCTCGAACGGGCTGTCCTCGGTGTCCGACCACTCGGCGAACTTGTCGAGGATCCAGGCGAGCAGCCCGACCGGTGAGTCGACGAGTGCGTAGCCGATGGTCTGCGGCCGGGTCGCCTGCTGCTTGGCGTACGCCGCGCGGTGGCGCCAGAAATCGCCGGTCTCCTCGGCCCACTGGCGCTCGACCGCCGTCAGCCCGTCCGTCGTCAGACCGGGCGGCCCCTCCGCGAACGTCGTGTGGATGCCGAGAACGTGCGCCGGGAACCTGCCGCCGAGAACGGTGGTGATGACGCCGCCCCAGTCACCGCCGTGCGCCACGAAGGTGCCGTAGCCGAGCCTTCCCATCAGTTCCACCCATGCGGCCGCGATCTTCTCGGTTCCCCACCCGGTGGTGGCCGGCTTGTCGCTGTAGCCGAAGCCGGGCAGTGACGGGACCACGACGTGGAACGCGGGCGCGTCCGCGTCGTCCGGATCCGCCAGTTCATCCACCACGTCGACGAACCGGGCCACGCTGTCCGGCCAGCCGTGTGTCATGAGCAAAGGCGTGGCATCCGCGCGCGGGGACCGGCGGTGCAGGAAGTGGATTCCGAGACCGTCGATGGTCGTACGGAACTGGCCGGTCTCGTCGAGGCGCGCTTCGAACGACCTCCAGTCGTACCCGGTGCGCCAGTAGTTCACGACGTCCACGAGGTCGGCAAGTGGAACACCCTGGGCCCATCGGTGCGGGCCGGGCGGGGCGCCGTGGACCGTCTCGGCCTCCGGCAGCCGTGCCGAGGCCAGCCGTGCGCGCAGGTCGTCGAGGTCGGTGTCGCTTGCGTGGGCTTCGAATGCTTGCACGTCTGCTTGCTCGTCACTGGTGGGGCGGTGCATGAGACCTCCTGGGCATCGTGGAACCGGCCTGGGTCCCGGCTAGGGCACGCCGGAACCGGCTAAGACGGTTCTAGCAGGTCTCGATGTCGGCGTGCAACCGGCTAAGGTGGTTCCATGACTTCCCGGTTCCCCGAATTCCGTCTCGGCAAGGTGCTGGCGACCAGCTTCACGGCGACCCTGACGGAGCGTTGCGGCGACGCCGTGGAACGCATCCCCGTGCCGAGCCGGCTCGTGGACTGGCTGGCGGTGAACGGCCTCGCCGTGGACTCCTGCACCACCGCCCAGCTCGAACGCGCCCGGGAGCTGAGGGAATCGATCCACGCAGCCGCGACGGCGGCCGCGCTCCAGGACCCCCTCCCGGTGTCCGCCGTCGAGGTCATCAACGACCGCAGTACTCAAGGCAGGGCGGCGGCTGTCCTGACGCCCGAGGGCGACCTGCAATGGAGACTGGGCTCGGCTTCCGCCGTGGAGGACGCCCTGGGCGTCATCGCCGCCGACGCGATCGGCGTCATCACCGGCGAACGGGACGGACGGCTGGCCCTGTGCGCGTCGCCCACCTGCCGAGCCGCCTTCTTCGACACCAGCCGAAGCCGCACCCGCAGATGGTGCGAGATGAACACGTGCGGGAACCGTGAGAAGAAGGCGCGCTTCCTCGCCCACAAGCACGAGACCCCAGGACCGGCGAAGTAGGAGCCCTCAGGACCAGGGACGCACGAGACGCGCCCTAGCCGCTCGCAGCGTTCCTGGTCCGGGGTAATCCCTGAGCTCGTCCCCGATGTCGGGCACGGTGGCCCCGCCCTAGCTTCCTGGGCATGGCTTCCTTACGTGAGCGGTGCATCCACAGCCGGCAGGGCGGTCGACTCGCGGGACCCGACTCCGAAGACCTGCGTGGCTTCCTGCGGTCGGACCCCGCACGCACGGTCTGGTCGCCCGGTGACGGCGGCCCCGGGCTGAACGCGGCGGCGCGCAGCCACATCGCGTTCGACGACGACCCGCTGGTTCTCGCGAGCCTGGCGACGATGCTCGCGGACGACGGCGTCATACGGGAGTGATGGGGGAACGGTGACGGCCCCGGGAGGCATCGCCTGCCGGGGCCGCCACCGTCACCGGCGTCATGCCGCGCTCGGCACCCCCGTGACCGTGCGTGGCGGAACGTCGGTGGCCTGCCGGCCGCGTCCCCCGACGCGGCCGGCAGGGGCGGGTGGGACGACCTGCGGCCCGTGCACCCCCGAGCGCGCACGGAACGACAGGCCGTCGGTGACGTGGTGGCGCGTCACCCGTTCTCGGGGAACCCCCGCCGCGGTTCCGGTCACCATGGCTCTCTCGCCTCCGAGTCGTCGTGTCCGTCAGGCCAGCGCGCGCCGCACCAGCGTGCGGAACTGCTCCGAGGGTTCGATGCCGAGCTCCGCGCGCAGCAGCCCGCGGAACGCCTTGAAGTGCCGCACCGCCTCCGCGAGGTTGTTCTCGGCGAGATGCACCGTCACGACCGCACGGTGCGCACTCTCGCGCAGCGGATCGATCCGGGTGCTCTCCAGGGCGGCCTCCAAGGCCGGACCGTACTGCCCGTGCACGACGAGCCGCGCCGAGAGGGCCTCGAGCGCGTGCAGCCGCAGCTGGTGCAGCCGTTCGCGCTCGAACACCACCCAGTCCTGGTGCCAGCCGGGCAGTAACTCACCCATGCCCATCAGCGAGGAGCACGCGGCCCCGGTCCCCTCAGCCGGGGCCGCGAGTGTGTGGTGTGCCAGGGCGGTGAAGTCCTGGATGTCCATCCGGACGCGCCGACTGAGCGCGACCACCCCGGGGCGGGGACCGTCGACGGCCGAACTCGCCGCGTTCAGGCGCCAGATGGCGGTACGGAGACAGGCCCGCGCTCGCTCCTCCGTGACGTCGGGCCATAGCGTCCCCGCGAGCACCGAACGTGTCGCGGGGCCGCGCAGTCCGAGGAGGGCTAGCAGCTGCTGCCCGCTGGCGGACACGTCGACCTGCCCGCCGTCACCCTCGCCGCGGCTGAGGTGAAATCCCCCGAGCAGCCGCAGACGCAGGGCCGGTGGCGCGTCGCCGCGTACCGCCGGAGATTCCGTGACAGCCATCCTCGCACCCCCACTTGTGCACCCATCCCCTGACCAGCCAAGAAACTACGCCGGACAGCGGCAGGGGTGCCTCAGGGAACCGCCCAGGGATAACCCCGGTGGAGCTGGGCTACGGCCCGGGGGCCTACGACGAGGTGCGCCGGTCCTGGGGAGCGAAGTGGTGCGCGAGCCCGATGCGCGAGGTGATGCCGAGCTTCGTATAGGTGTGGCCCAGGTGGTACTCGATGGTCTTGACGCTCAGCGCGAGCGCGGTGGCGATCTGCCGGTTGGTGAAACCCTGCGACGCGAGGCGCGCGACAGCGAGCTCCTGCGGAGTGAGCCCCTCGGCGGCGGAGTCGAGCTCCGCGGGGTCGTGCGCGGGCCGCGGGGGAGCCGCTCGCCCGCACGCGTCCAACTCCCGCTCGCAGCGCGCGAGACAGGGCGCGGCGTCCAGTTCCTTCAGCGTCGTGTACGCGGCCTGGAGCTGGGCCACGGCGACCGAGCGGCGGCCGATCCTGCGGAGGAACGCCCCGTGGTCGAGCTGGACGCGGGCGCGGCCGAACGGCGAGGGAATCTGCGCCGCCTGGTCGTGCGCGCGCAGGAACGACGCCTGGGCGCGGTCCGTCTCCCTGCGCGCCGCGTGCAGGTTGCCGCGCACCCGTGCCGCGGCGGACAGTGCCGCGTGCTGCCCGCGCGCCTGCGCCCGCTCCTCGTAGGGCAGGAGCACCGCCTGTGCCTCGTCGAGGTCGCCGAGCTGGATCAGCGCGTCGACCAGAAGCTCACGCCAGGACACCACGCCCGGTTCGTTCACGCCGTCGTGCGAGGCGAAGTCCAGGAGGGGGCGCAGCGCTTCGACGACGCGCTCCGGTTCCGCGCGGGCCTCGGCGAAGGCTCCGTGTGCCGACGCCGCGTACGCGTAGGCGAGGGCGCTCTCGTCGCAGCCGGGTGCGTCCAGGGCGAGCCGCAGGTGCGCCGACGCACGGTCCCAGGTGCCGCGTGCGGACAGGATCCAGCTGGCGATGGCGTGCGTGACGGGCTTCAGCCATGACTGCTCGGTGTCGTCGGCGATCGACGCGGACGCCTCGGCGTGGATCAGCGCCTCGTCCCAGTCGCCGAGCCGGTGCAGGGTCTGGGCGAGCGCGGAAGCCGACAGGAGCCGCAACGGGACAGTGCCCTTGCGGCAGTTGGCCACAGCACCGAGCAGGTCCGCTCGTGCGCCCAGTAGATCGTCGGACCAGAGCCTCAACTGACCCCGCGCCAACAGTAGATCGATATTCGATGGCGGCACGAGGAGCGGATCGGGCAGGTCACCGGCGAGCTCGATGCCCTCCTTGGCGGACCCACTGAGCCCGAGCGCGAGGAGGTGGTTGAAGCGCAGCATCCGGCTCGGCCCCTGGAGGGTGGAGAGCCGCTGGGCCCGCTCCGCCCACTGCGCGGCGTCGGAGGAACGCCCCCGCATCACCGCGGCGTAGCTCAGCTGCTCCGCCGCCCGTGCGGCCAGCGAGGGGTCGCTCTCGTGGTCGCACTGGTTCCAGGCGTCGACGAGGAGGGTCTGCGCCTGCTCCATGCGGCCCTGGACACGCGCCACATACCCGCGTACGTAGCCACGCAGCGCCGGGTCCGCGCCGGCGGGAAGACCCGCGGCCAGCTCGGCCGACTCGTGCACACGGCCGTCGAGCAGCAGCGCCTCGACGGCCTCGACGGCGAGCCGGTCGCGCTCCGGACCGGTCGTCGCCACCCGCGACGCGTGCCGCAGATGCTGGCCCGCCACCGCCCACTGCCCGGTGGCAGCCTCGCGCCTCGCGCAGGCGGCCAGAGCGGCGGCGAGATGCTCGTCCGGGCCCGTGGCGGCGAGCACACGGTGGCGCAGACTCGCGTAGTCGTCGTCGACCAGGGCGGCGGCCCGCGTGTGCAGATCGGCGCGGTGCGCGGGGCCGATGTCCTGGTAGACGGCGGCATGGACGAGGGGGTGCGGGAAGGCGATCTCCGGCGCGGCCCCCGGGTGCGCCTCCTTCAACAGGCCTGCCTTGACGGCCCGTTCGAGCGCGGGCAGCGGCGCGGTGACGCGCGCGAGCGAGGCGGCCACGCTCAGCGGACAGGACAGCCCGAGCACGCTGACCGCCTGGACGAGCCGCAGCGCTTGGGGCCCGCACTCCGCGAGGTTGGCGAGCACCAGCATGGCGTACGAACGCGGCGCGGGCAGCGGCGTGGTGACGTCCCGCAGGACGTGCGCGGGCACCTGGTCCAGGAGCGCGCGGGCGTGCAGCGGATTGCCGTGCGTGTGGTCCCTCAGGCGCACGGAAGCGGAGTGCGGGAGCCGGTCGCTGCCCATCTGCGCGCTGAGGGAGCCCAGTTCGTCCGGGCTGAGCCCGCGCAGCGGGATGCGCCGGGTACGCACGTCGGCGAGCAGCCTGCGGATGCCCTCCGGCAGCTGGGGCGCCTGTGGGTCCCGGGCCGCCACGATCGCGAGGACCTTGTCGACGCGCAGCCGTCGCAGCGCGAACGTCAGCGCGTTCAGGGAAGCCGAATCGGCCCAGTGGGCGTCGTCGAGCACCAGGATGACGGGGCCCTTGTCCTGCAGCTCGCTCAGCAGGTCGAGCAGCCCGAAGCCGGCCGCGAGCGGCGGCAGGGTGCCGGGCGCCGAGCGGGGCGTACGGACCAGCGACCCCAGGCTGTCGGGCAGCGGGAGCGGGCTCTGCCCGACGAACTGGGCGAGCACCCCGCAGGGCAGCGCGCTCTCGTTCTCCTCGCCGCTCGCCTGGAGCACACAGGCGTCGCCCGCGGTGTCCAGGAACCTGCGCACCAGAGCGGACTTGCCGATGCCGCCGGGCCCGTCGATCAGGACGAGGCGCGGCACGCCGTCGCGCGCGTGGCGGAACTCCTCCTGTAACGCCGCCAGTTCGCGCGTACGACCGGAGAACGCCTCATGGGGCGCCGGTGAGTTGACATGGCCGTTCAGTATGCCGCCGGACGTCATCACCGCCCCCATGAGTCGGCACCCGGTACGGGCGCCATGACTGTGACGGTGACCCGTGACGGGCGCATGGCCCTGAACGTCCACGATGATGCGGAAACCGCTCTCGGGACAAGCCGATTCCCCACTCCCGGAGAGCCAGTTCCCGCGAGGAGGAATCAGGTGTCACAGGAGTCATCACCTGCCGCGCAGGCGCGCTCCCCGGCCTCCGTACACGCGGCGTCCGGCGGTTCGAGCAGCGAGAGCAGCTCGAGCCAGCCGTGGAACGGTGTGCGAGGGCCCGCGATTCCTTCCTCGCGCTCCGCATCCACCACACTGCCGTGCACGCCCGCGGAGGAGCGGAACACCTCGATGACGTAACGCACAACGTCCTCCCTAGGGCCGGTAGGGGCCCCGAACCGTGACACATCGCGACAGCGCCACGGTACGAACGCCGAGCGGGCCCGCGCTTCGGGGAGTCACCTAGGGATGACCCCAGTCCGCAACCCTTGGCCAAGGCTGCTGAAGCAGGTGGGCCCGCGCTGTGGGGCTCAGACCATCCGGTGGTACTGCTGGGGCGTGGCGACATCGCCGCCCAGGTCATTGGCCGCGTGGCGTGCCCACGAGGGGTTGCGCAGGAGCTCGCGGCCCAGAAGCACGGCGTCCGCCTCACCGTTGGCGAGGATCTTCTCGGCCTGCCCGGGGTCGGTGATCAGGCCGACGGCCGCCACGGGGAGCGAGGTCTCGGCCTTCACCCGGGCCGCGAACGGGACCTGGTAGCCGGGGCCCGCCTGGATGCGCGCCCTCGGGGCGTTGCCCCCGGTGGAGACGTCCAGGAGGTCCACGCCGTGGGCGTGCAGTTCCTTCGCGAGCCGCACCGTGTCGTCGGCCGTCCAGCCTTCCCGGTCGTCCTCGGGGTTCTCCGTCAGCCAGTCGGTCGCGGAGATCCGGAAGAAGAGGGGCAGCTCCTCGGGCCACACGGCGCGCACGGCGTCGACGACCTCCAGGGCGAGGCGGGAGCGGTTCTCGAAGGAGCCGCCGTACTCGTCCGTGCGGTGGTTGGAGAACGGCGAGAGGAACTCGCCGATGAGATAACCGTGGGCGCCGTGGATCTCGACCACCTGGAAACCGGCGTCCAGCGCGCGCCGTGCCGCGTCGGCGAACTGGCCGACGACGTCGTGGATCTCTTCCGTGGTGAGTTCGTGCGGCAGGTGGTGGCCCTCGTCGAAGGGCAGCGCGCTGGGTGCGAGCGGCTGCCAGCCGTGCTCCTCCGTGCCGACGGGTCCGCCGCCCTTCCAGGGGCGGTCGGTGGACGCCTTGCGGCCCGCGTGGGCGAGCTGGACACCCGGAGTGGTGCCGTGGGTCTTCAGGAAGCCGGTGATGCGGCGAAGGGCCTCGACCTGCCTGTCGTTCCATATCCCGAGGTCCGCTGGACTGATGCGGCCCTCGGGGCTCACGGCCGTCGCCTCGACGAGGATCAGGCCGGTGCCGCCGGTGGCGCGCGCCGCGTAGTGGGCGAAGTGCCAGTCGTTCGCCACGCCCGCGTTCGGTCCGAACACCTCGGCCGAGTACTGGCACATCGGGGCCATCCACACGCGGTTGGCGACGGTCAGCGATCGGAGGGTGTAGGGCTCGAACAGCGCGCTCACGGCGGACTCCATTCGTCTTCGGCTTCGGTACGGCTCGCACGATAGACCTCGTAGTACGGCGAATGTCAAACTACGATGACTCTCGTACTATGGAGCCTTCGAGAAGACGTGAAGCCCCGATGCGAGCCCCGACGCGAAGCCCGGACGAAGTGGAGCCGTCATGACGACCGCCGCACCCCTCAACAGCCGTGCGCTCGACCATCCGGCGCGTGCGGAGATCCGCATCGAGGGTGTGCTGCACGCGCTGTCGGACCCGATGCGCCTGCGGGTCGTGCGGCAGCTCGCCGGGTGCGAGCCCGGCCTCGACGGACTCTCCTGCTCGCAGATCGACCTGCCCGTCACGAAGTCCACGAGCACCCACCACTTCAGGGTGCTGCGCGAAAGCGGCGTGATCCAGCAGATCTACCGAGGAACGGCAAAGCTGAACGGGCTGCGCCGAGAGGATCTGGACGCGCTGTTCCCGGGGTTGCTGGAGACGGTCCTCACCGCGGCAGCCGCACAAGCGGAGCGAACAGGCGCCCCGTAAGGGGCGCGGGGCTGTGACATATACGGCTCCGCCGCGTGGGCGCGACAAGCCCCCACCGGCCTGCGGTCAAAGTCCCGGCCCGCTCACCGCTCACTGCTCACGCCCCGCGCAGCGCCAAACAGTCCCGCCCAGTCCGGGATCTTCACCGGCCCGCGGCCGAGCCCCGCGCCCAACTCCGCCTCCGCCCGCTCGATCGCCTGCCAGCCCTGCCACTCGACGGGGCGCAGGCCCGCCTCGCGCAGCGCGAGCAGCGGATCCTCGGGCACCCCTTTCCGTACGAGTGCCGGGGCGTCCGCGAGGAGGGAGAGCACTGTCTCCTTGGCGCATGGGCGGTTGGTCCCGATCACGCCCGTCGGCCCCCGCTTGATCCAGCCCGCCACATACTCGCCCGGGGACGCGGCGCCCTCCCGCTGCACCCGCCCCGCCACGTGCGGCACCGTGCCGAGCCCGGGGTCGAACGGCAGCCCGTCGATGGGCACCCCGCGGTAGCCGACCGAGCGCAGGACCAGCTGCCCCGCGATGTCCTCGTACCGCCCGCTGCCCGTCACCCCGCCGAGGCCGTCCGGCAGCGTCCGCTCGAAGCGCACCCCGCCGACGCGCCCCGCCGCCTCCGTCACGGCCACCGGACGCAGGAAGAACCGGAGCCGGATGCTGCGCGGCAGATTCCGCGCGGGGCGCTCGGCCCAGCCGCGCATCACCTCGATGTTGCGGCGGCCCACCGCGGGCAGTCCTGAGGGGTCGGCGTACGCGGGATCGAGCGCCAACTCCGCGGGATCCACGATCACTTCGGTGTCCGGCAGTGAGCCGAGCTCGCGCAGCTCCTTGGTGGTGAAGCGCGCCTGCGAAGGGCCGCGACGCCCCACCATGTGGACCTCGCGCACCCGGCTCCCGGCGAGCACGCCGAGCGCCGGCTGCGGCATGTCGGTGGGCCGCAGTTCGGCCACGCCGCGTGCCAGCATCCGGGCGACGTCCACCGCCACGTTCCCGACGCCGATGACCACGGCGGACTCCACGCCCTCGATGAAACCGTCGGCCGTCGCGTCCGGGTGCGCGCTGTACCAGGACACGAACTCCGTGGCCGAATGGCTCCCCGGCAGATCCTCACCCGGCACGCCCAGCTTGCGGTCCGCCGCCGCGCCCACGCAGTAGACCACCGCGTGGTAGAGGTCGA
Source organism: Streptomyces sp. NPDC051218 (assembly GCF_044455475.1). Taxonomy (NCBI): domain Bacteria; kingdom Bacillati; phylum Actinomycetota; class Actinomycetes; order Kitasatosporales; family Streptomycetaceae; genus Streptomyces; species Streptomyces sp. NPDC051218. The sequence goes on from NZ_JBITEU010000002.1 coordinate 185,084, forward strand.
GCAGCCGCGCGGTGGGCAGGCCGCCGGGACCGATCTCGATGCCGCCCAGGAAGCGGACACGGTCGTGTTCGAGGACCGTACGCAGGTTGTTCTGGAGGGACTTGATCTTCTCGTGGTCGGGCGCGACACCGTAACGGACGAGCCCGTACGGGCAGGGGAGCCGGTCGATGACGTCGACGCGCACCCCGGGCACGAGATCCTGCTGGACGAGGGACTGTGCGGTGTAGACCCCGCTCGGGCCCGATCCGACGACGGCGACCTGCAGCACGGCGGTGCTCCTTCCGCGAGGCGGCCTCGGGGATGACTTCAGCATCGCACCCTTGTGCGTGAACGGGGAGACGCCGTGAGGGGTGCGTTGCTCCGGGCGCCTGCTCCGGGGCCGGGCCCTCGCGCGGGCCCTGCGTGCCGTTCGTGACCTAATGCGATCGCACGGCTACCTTTTGATTGTGCTAGAAAGCCCCTTTCTTGGCGTTTCTGATCACTATCGACCGAATGATCCTTGTCTGCCCTCGTTTCATGTACGCCTGACCTTCGGTGACGGAGTCGCCGTCGACGCGCGGGCCGTGGTGACGGAGGGGCGGATCACCCTGGAGGCCCTGCACGCCGAGGCGCGGCAACCGGGCGACACCTTCTCCCAGGACCCGCCACCCGTACGACGTGCCCGTCCGCCCTGGCCCCGCGGACGACAAGGGCGGCTGATGGCGGCGCAGGAGTATCGCGCGGCCCAGGCCGACGGTCGTGACCCCGTGCTCGCGGTGATGCGGGCGACCGGCCGCAGCCGCCGCAGGTCCCTCAAGCTCATCGCGGCCGCCCGGGACGCGGGCACGCTGCCGCCCCGCCACAACCGCCGTTAGACACCCGTTTGACCCGCGGGCCCGTCGCCGGTTTGGATGCCGCAGGTCAAGGTGAGGTTGTTCGAGCGGCGGCGAGGGGTGGCAGTGACACCGGGCACGGAGGCCAGGCGGTCCCTCGGGCGGCAGTTCGGATGGTTGTGGGCGGCTTATACGGTCAGCGTGTTCGGTACGCGGCTCGCGTTCGACGCGTTCCCCCTCATCGCGATCCTGGCCCTGGACGCCGGTCCGACGGAGGTGTCGGTGCTCGCGGCGGCGGGGTTCGCCGTGGGCGCGGTGGTGGCGGTGCCGCTCGGACCGTGGGTGGAGTTCCGCCGCAAGCGGTCGGTGATGATCGCGATGGACCTGGTCCGGTGCGCGGCGCTGCTCAGCGTCCCCGCCGCGTACGCGCTCGGGCTGCTCGGCTTCGGTCAGCTCCTTGCCGTGGCGGTGGTGGTCGGGGCGGCCGACATCGCCTTCGGCGCGGCGAGCGGCGCCTGCCTCAAGGCGCTCGTACGGCCGGATCAGCTGCTCGTCGCGAACGGCCGCCTGGAGTCCACGAGTTGGACCGCCCTGGTGCTCGGGCCGCCGCTGGGCGGGGCCGCGATCGGACTCTTCGGTCCGGTGATGACGGTGGTCGCCGACGCCGTCAGCTATCTCCTCTCGGCCCTGGGGGTCCGCGCGATCGGCGACAAGGAGCCGCACCCCGTGCGCTCCGGGCCCACCCCCCGCTTCCGGGCGGGCGACCTGCTGCACGGGTGGCGCTACATCCTGGCGGGCCCGGCGCTGCGCCCGCTGTTCTTCAACACGGTCCTGAACAACGGACTGATCATGGCGACCTCGCCGCTGCTGATCGTCCTCATGGTCGGCGAACTGGGCTTCGCGCCCTGGCAGTACGGCCTCGCCTTCGCCGTGCCCTGCGTCGGCGGCCTGATCGGCTCGCGGCTGGCCGGGCCGCTGGTCGAGCGGTTCGGGAGGCACCGCGTCCTGCGCACGGCCGGGACGCTGCGGGCCTGCTGGCTGCTCTGGCTCGCCTTCATCGGCCCCGGCGTCGCCGGGCTCGTACTCGTCATCGTCGTCGAGTTCGGCCTGATCACGTGCTCCGGCGTGTTCAACCCGGTGTTCGCCACCTACCGGCTCGACCACACGCCGGCCGACCGTGTCGCCCGCACCCTGTCCGCGTGGTCGGTCACCAGCAAGCTCTCCATCGCGGCCATGACCGCTCTGTGGGGCCTGCTGGCCGGCCTCACCGGACCGCGCACCGCCGTCGGGATCGCCGGGGTCCTCATCCTCGCCACCCCGCTGCTCCTGCCGCGCCGCGACCACGAGAGGGTCGCCGCAGGCCGGAGCCACACCTGACGTCCCGTACCGTGCCTCACATCTCGCGCATCCGGCCGATCTCCGTCGTCTGCTGGGCGATCACGTCGTTGGCCATCTCCTCGACCTGGATGTTGTTGCCGTCCGAGAGCACGTCCGTGGCCATCGTGACCGCGCCGTTGTGGTGCGTGATCATCAGCTTCAGGAAGAGCTCGTCGAATGTCTTGCCCTTCGCCGCGCTCAGCTGCTTCAACTGCCCCTCGGTGGCCATGCCCGGCATCGTCCCGTGGTCGTGACCGGGCTGCTTCTTCGGGCCGCCGTGGTTCTTCAACCAGCCCTTCATGGCGCCTATTTCGGGACGCTGCGCGGCCGAGATGCGGTCGGCGAGGCGCTTGACCTTCTTGGACTCGGCGCGTTTCGGGGCCAGTTCGGTCATCTTCAGGGCCTGACCGTGGTGCGTGATCATCATCTGCGCGTAGGTGAAGTCCGCCGAGTTGGGGGCGTCGTCGTCGGTTCTCTGCTTGGCCGCGTCCTCGGCGGACATCGTCTCGGCGCTCTCGCCCGGCTTGCCGGGAGCGATCACCGAGGGGCCGGGGGCCGCCTTCTTCCCCGGCTCGGAACCGGCGTCGGAGCCACCTGAGTCGCAGGCACCGAGCGCCAGCACGGCGGCAGTGAGGAACACGGTGACGGCGGGCGTACGGCGGTGGTGCACGGCTGCCTCCTGTGGCGTGCGGGGGAGTTGGGGACCGTCCTAGCACGCTTACGTGCGTTGGTGATCAAAAACTTTCATTACAGATGTGTTGCCACCTGTTGATCTGTGCATGATGAGCACGATACTGCGGGGTGTCCGTGAACCGTTCAACTACGAACGGCGACTAGGGAGGACGCAGTGACCCTGTTGAACAATCCCCGAACACGGCGCAGACGCTTCGGCGTCGGCGCGGCCGCGCTCGGTCTGATCGCCGCGCTGTTCAGCGCGGCGCCCGCCGGAGCGACGCCCGACCCGGGCGACTCGCCGGCCGCGCCCAAGAGCGTGTCGAAGAGCGACGCCGCCGACGCCAGGGCGGCCATCAAGAGCGGCGAGATACCCGCGCCCGACGAGATCGTGCACTCGAAAAACATCAAGCATCTCGCCAACATCCCCAAGGACGCGCTGCCGGGAACCAACTCCGACCTCGCCTTCCAGGGGAAGTACGCCTTCGCGGGCAACTACGACGGATTCCGCATCTTCGACATCAGCAACCCGAAGAAGCCGCGGACCGTCTCCCAAGTCCTGTGCCCCGGCTCGCAGAACGACATCACGGTCTCCGGGGACCTGCTCTTCCTCTCCACCGACTCCTCGCGCAGCGACAGCTCCTGCAACAGCACCACGCAGCCCGCGACCGAGAAGTCCTCGTGGGAGGGCATGAAGGTCTTCGACATCAGCGACAAGCGGAACCCGAGGTACGTCTCCGCCGTCGAGACCGCCTGCGGCTCGCACACGCACACGCTGGTGCCGGAGAAGCGGAACGTCTACGTGTACGTCTCCTCGTACTCGCCGAGCGCCACGTTCCCCGACTGCCAGCCCCCGCACGACGGCATCTCCATCATCAAGGTGCCGCGCAAGGCCCCGCACAAGGCGGCGGTCGTCGACTTCCCCGTGCTCTTCCCGGGTGAGGGCCCTGACGGCGGCGGCAACCCGGGCGGGCCCACCAACCCGGGCGTCTCCAAGACGACCGGCTGCCACGACATCACCGTGCTGCCCTCCAAGGACCTCGCGGCGGGCGCCTGCATGGGCGACGGCATCCTCTTCTCCATCAAGAACCCCGAGAAGCCCAAGGTCATCGACCAGGTCCAGGACAACAAGAACTTCGCGTTCTGGCACTCGGCGACCTTCAACCAGCGGGCCGACAAGGTCGTCTTCACCGACGAGTTGGGCGGCGGTGGCGCCGCCACCTGCGACGAGGCCACGGGCCCGGAGCGCGGCGCCAACGGCATCTACGACATCAAGGGCAAGGGCGACCACCGCAAGCTCGTCTTCAAGAGCTACTACAAGATTCCGCGCCACCAGGCCGCGACCGAGAACTGCGTGGCCCACAACGGCTCGCTGATCCCGGTCAAGGGCAAGGACCTGATGGTCCAGGCGTGGTACCAGGGCGGCGTCTCCGTCTGGGACTTCACCAACTCCTCGAAGCCGAAGGAGATCGGCTACTTCGAGCGCGGTCCCCTCAGCACCGACGCGATCCAGACCGGCGGCTCCTGGTCGGCGTACTACTACAACGGTTACGTCTACTCGAACGACATCGCCAAGGGCTTCGACGTCCTGAAGATCGACGACAAGCGGACGGATCCCGCCGAGCGGGTCCGCGTCCGTGAGCTCAACGTCCAGACCCAGCCGGACTACTTCGACTGAGTGGACCGTTCCGTGGATCGCCGGCCGGACCGCGTCTCCTGCGCGGCCTGATCGGCGACTCGCGCATGTGTCCCGCCGGGCGGCTCCTCGCCCGGCGGGACCCCGAGCTCCCACGCGAGCCCGTACCGCTGGAACAGCTCGGCCCGCAGCGCGCCGGCGGGCATCGGCGCCCCCGGGAGCAGCACCGCGAAGACCGCGCCCATCAGCAGAGCGCGCAGCAGCGGATAGTCGGTGTCCACGTCGGGCGACCCATGCCGTACGACGGTGTCGCGGAGCAGTTCGGCGAGGTGCTGCTGCTCCGGGCAGCGCACGAACCCGTCAGCCTGCAGGATGCCCGCCATGTGCGTGCGCATGAGCAAGGGCTGGTCACGGGCCAGGCCCAGAATCGCGTCGATGGCACGGGCCAGGAGCTCGTCCCCGTCCGTGCTCAGCGGCTCGCGTTCCAGTGCCGACCGGAGCGTGCGATGCATCAGGCGGTGCACCGCGGACTGCAGGAGCTGACGCTTGCCGGGGAAGTAGTAGGACACCAGGCCGCGGGCCGAGCCCGCGCGGTCCGCGATGTCGCCGAGTGTCGTCGCCTCATAGCCGCGTTCGCTCACCAGCTCGACCGTGGCCTGCAGGAGTCGTTCCCTGGACCGCCTTCGCAACTCTTCATTGACCGATGCGCTACGCGGGGACATCCTGTAACTCCTGCGTTGACTGGCTCGCAGCCAGTATACTCAGCGTGGCGCGGGCCGAGACCCACAGTGGTCGACTCGTGTCCGGTACTGCCTGGGGCAGGCAACACCGCGGGGGAGTGTTGCCTGCTCACAGGTGCCGATCGGCCGAACCCTCCTTACAGTGGGCCGGGGGGCCGAGGAGGCGTACTGAGATGGATCAAGAGCAGATTCTGTCCCGGATCGCGTCGATGGTCGACGACGAGCGGACGCTGCGGGAATCACTGGCGTCGGGCGCGATCGACGAGGCCACGGAGCGCGCGAGGCTCGGCGTGCTCGAGCGTGAACTAGACCAGTGCTGGGACCTGCTGCGCCAGCGGCGCGCGAAGGCGGAGTTCGGCGAGAACCCGGACGAGGCGCGGGTGCGGCCGGCTGCCGAGGTCGAGAACTACCGGTCGTGACTTGCGGCTGCTGGCCGCCGCTCGGCAACCCTTGACCTCCCGGACGCGGACTCGGCCCCGGCACTCAGCTCCGGTCGACGAGGCCGAGGACGGGTCGCAGAGCTTCCGGCCGCCGGTCCACGGGCAGAGGGTCGACGAAGTGGACCGTACAGCCGAGCGCGGCGGCGCCGGCGTCCGCGTGCCGGTCGTCGCCGACCATCAGGATGTCCTCCGGAGAGACGCCGAGCTCCTCGCAGGCGAGCGCGAACAGGCGGGCGTCGGGCTTCTGGATCTCGTGCTCGTACGACAGGGCGTACGCGTCGACGTACGCGTCCAGGCCGTGGTCGCGGAAGACGGGCCGCAGATCCCAGCCGATGTTGCTGATCACGGCGACGCCGACACCCCGTTCACGGAGCCCGCCGAGCGCCTCGGCCGCGTCGGGGTAGGGGGCCCAGGCCTCCGGTCGCATATGGCGTTCGTACAGGGCGTCGTGCAGGAGTGGATCGGGCAGCGTGATCTCGCGCGAGAGGGCGGTGAACGCGGCGCGGTGCTGTGCGGCGCTGCGGTCGCGCCGGGCCCACAACTCGGCGAGACGCTCGGGAACGACCTCGGGTCGCGCGCCGCCCGGCAGCGCGCCGGCTCGCTCCAGAGCGGCCACGAGCCGCTCGAACTCGGCGGCAGGAAGCGGTACCTGCGCCTCCTGAAGCACGGCCCGCAGCCAGGCTTCGGTGGACTCGCTACGGAACAGGGTCCCGGAGAAGTCGAAGAGCACGCCCTTGATCGTCATCCAGGGATCCTCCGCGACGCCCGAGCGCCGGTCAAGTGCGCTCGGATGCGGGGGTGTTGGGCGATACCGGGCGTCGTGCGGGGGAGCGGCGGGTCCCGGCTTCGTCAGGGCGTTTCGGTCGGGCGAGTGCCTGGGCGAGTACCCGGGCGGTACGCGTACGTGGCGATCGCGAGGGCGACCGTCAGCGCGCCGAGGAGCCAGCCGCCGACGACGTCCGAGGGCCAGTGGACGCCGTTCCAGATGCGGGTCACGCCGACCCCGACGACGGAGACCACGGCGAGTGCGACTGCCGTGCGCCACGCGGCGGGACCGACGCCGTACACGCGCAGCAGCCACAGGAGGAGGCCGCAGACCACCGTCGCCGTCATGGCGTGCCCCGAGGGGAACGCCGCGAAGTGCGCGGAGTCCACCGGGTCCGGCCACGTCGGGCGCGGCTTGTCGACCGCCGCCTTGAGGCCCTGCTGAACCACCGTGCCCACCGCGCAGGTGACCGCGAGCCACAGGGCGAGCCAGTGCGCCCCGCGGAAGGCGAGCCACAGCACGGCCGTGGTGATCAGGGCGCGCATCGTCCACGGGTCCCACACCCAGTCGGTCAGGATGCGGCTCGCGTGGGTGAGGCCGTCGTTCGCCACGGCCCAGCGGTGCGTGGTGCGCGCGATGTCGCCGTCGACGGTGCCGAGCGGGCCCCACTCCAGCTCGACCAGGATGATCAGCAGGAGCGCGGGGACGCACAGCAGCCCGGCGACGAGCGGGGCGCGGGGCCTTCGCGGTCGGGACGGGCGGGGCGGACCGGGCGGTGAGTCGAGCGGTGCGGCGGGGTGCATGGGGAAATCCTCGTTGATGGACGGTGCCGGAGGCCATCCCGGGGTGCGGTCCCGCGGTGCGAACCTCGGTCCGGGCCGAGGCTCGCACCGGCCTCCGGCGGTGGGTGCTTACCCCGGTGCGTGAGGCTCCGGGGGCCTCGGTGTGAGGGGCGGCGGTGCATCGGATTCTGGTGGTAGGCGGTGTACCCCGTTATGCACAGCTAAGGCAGGCAAGTTTCGAGGGCGGCTATGTACTGGCCTCCGGTGGTGTGCCCCGGCAGCCCGGCAGCCTCAGCCCGAGGCGGTCGCGTGCGGCCCCCGGAGGCGGCGCGCCGTTTACCCCAGTGCGTGCAAACCCGGGACGAACGTCACCAGTAGCGGGACCACCGGGACCAGCGCCGCGGCGGCCGTCAGGCGCAGTCGCCGACCCGCGGTGAGCCGGGGGCGGGCCGCGAGGAGCCTGTGTACTCGCTGCGGTACGTGTGCCTGCGGCGTCGGGCAGGGGCCGAAGACGCCGCGGTCCTCGTTGAGCTCGACCAGCGCCAGGGCGATCGTGAGCCGTCCGAAGCGCCGCGAGGCCACGTCGTCGGCGGCCAACTCGACCAGGCGGTGCATCTCGTCCCGGAACGCGGCGAAGACAGGCACCTGCGGGAACCCCGTGGCCAGCGCGCCCGAGCAGTGCAGGAGCCAGTCGTGCCGTGCCTGCGCGTGCCCCTGCTCATGGGCGAGCACCGCATCCAGCTGACGGCCCTTCAGGCGCTGCAACGCGGCCGTGGTGATGACCAGTTGCGGCGCCGCCCCCGGCAGCCACCAGGCGTCGGGGCGTTCCCCCTCCAGGACGACGAGACGGTCGGCGCCGGGCTCCTCGCCGGGCAACAGTGGTGCGCGCAGGAGGAGTTCGGCGCGTCCCTTGCGGCGCCTCGACCGAGCACGGGCGATCTCCCGGGTCAGCATTGCCGCGGTCCACACCCCGCCGAGGGCCAGCGCCACGGCCGTCGCGGGAGCCCAGGACCCGCCCGCCCCGAGGGCGTACGCCTCGACGACGTCGTGCGGGGCGGGAGCGAAGACATGGCCGCGCACGGCCTGCCACGCGGCGGCGGCACTCAGGGTCATCGACAGCGCGCAGCACATGAGCACGCCCGCCACGACGCACTGCCACGCCCACAGCGCGACCACCGGTTCACGCTCCGGCCAGTCGGCGCGTGCGAGGAGGCGCGGGGCGACGACGGCGGTGAGGGCGCCCAGCAGCAACAGCGCAACGGGGAGCAACATGCGTCAAGACTATGAGGGCGGCGCTGTCGGAGGGTATGGCCTATCGCCTCAAGTGACGCACGCCACGGCCGATCGCGGGTTATCGCCCCCTACGGCGCAGGGGCTCCGCGGCTCGCCAGCTCGGCGGCCTCGCGGCCCGGCGGCTCCCGTGGCCTCTGCGCCTGGGTGCCCCACGAACCCCCTAGAGCGTCAGCAGCATCGCGATCATGGCCATCCCCATCGCCAGCCTGCACGCCATCGCCAGTTCCGTCCGGTCGGCCCACCCCGTGACCGCCCCGCCACCGCCACCGCTACCGCCCCCGTCCGCCGTCGCGAGCGTCGGTACGGGCAAGAGGCGGGCCCCCGACCACAGCACGTACCCGGCGAAGTACAGCAGCAGGACTCCGGTCAGCACCGGAGCGCCACCGCCACCGCCTCCACCGCCGTGGCCCGCGTGCGCGGCGGGTGTCGCGGTCATGGCCACCGCCATGTAGGCCATGGCGCCGGCGCCGACCAGGTGGTGCAGGTGGTGCCGATTAAGGCGGGCGGCCCAGAGCGCGCGCAGCGCAGCCGCGCCGAACACGGCCGCGTACCCCAGCCAGGCCCACCGTGGCGGGGCGAGGACGGCCGCGGGCAGGGCCATCAACGCCATCCCGAACCCCATGAGCGCCTCGCCGCCCGCCGCCCTGCGCTGTGCCTCGACCCTGCTGCGCATCCGCAGCAGGCAGTAGGACCCGGTCGCCGCGCACAGCGCGACGAGCAGCCAGCCGGCCTGCGCCGGTCCGTGCACCGCGCACCTCCCCGATCGACGGTGTCGTCGGGTCGATGCCCTCGCACGGGTCTTCGTATGCGAGCGCACGGGTGTACGCGGGGAGCGCGAAGGGGGCGGAAGGTGCGGGCGAAATGATTTCCGAGTAAAACACTTGCTAATGTTCTAGCCATGAGCAGTAGCAGCACACCGCCACCTCCCCCCGACCCATCCGGCCCATCCGACCCATCCGGCCCATCCGGCCCATCCGGCCCATCCGGTACGTCCAGCCCGTCCCGTTCCTCCAGCCACTCCAACCCCCTCCGCGTCCGTCGCCTCCCGCTCGCCGGTGTGCTGCGTCCGGGCAAGCCGTCCGACATCTGGTTCAAGCCCGCGTCGAGCGTGGTCGTCGCCACCGCGATACCGAATCTGACGCTCCTCGCGCTCGGCCGCCTCGACCTCGTCATGTACACGATGGCGGGCTCGTTCTGCGCCCTCTACACCCACAACCTCCCGTACGCCGCGCGGGGCCGCGCCCTGGCCGGAGTCGTGCTTGGCATGCTCGCCGGCGTCGGCATCGCGATGGTGGCCGCCTCGCTGACCTCGTCGGCGGCGGTGCTCGTGGCGGTCGGCGCGCTGCTCGCCGCCGCTCAGAAGACGCTCTGCGACGCCACCCGCATCGGCCCGCCCGGCCACCTCATCTTCACATTCATCAGCTCCGCCACGCTGTTCGCGCCGCAGGCCATCGAACAGGTCCCCGGCCACCTCGCCCTGACGCTCGGCGCGGGGGCCGTGGCCTGGCTGGTCGGCATGGCCCCCGCCCTGGTCCGCCCGCACGGCCCCGAACGCCGGGCCGCCGCGCGGGCCCTGCGGGCGGCGGCCGCGTACGTCGAGGCCGCGGGCCCCGGCCGTGAGCGCGCCCGCCCCGCTGCGGCAGCGGCCGTCCACGCGGCGTGGCAGTCACTGCTCGCCGCCGGTGCCCGCACCGCGGCACGCCGCGCCCTGGAGCGCCTGGTCATCCGCGCCGAGGAAGCCCTGGCGGCGCCGTCCGCCGCGGACCCCGCGCAGCTGCGTTCCTGGGCGGCAGGTTTGCGCGGCACGGGAGCGGTGCCGCGCCCCGGCGGCGTACGAGATGCTGCGGACGACGAACTCCTAGGGGTAGAGGTGGAGTTGGCGGCTGCGCAGTCGGACAGGGTCTCCCTGTGGCGGCGCATCGGCCCCGGATCACCCCTGCTGCCCATCGCGCTGCGCACGGCGGTCGGCTGCGCGCTCGCGGGTTACGCGTCGCTGGCCCTGGGCGTGGGCCGCCCCTACTGGGCGCTGGTCACGGCGGCGTCCCTCTACCAGGCCAACGTCACGCTCACCTGGAACAGAGGAGTGCAGCGCGTGGTCGGCAACCTCGTCGGAGTACTCGCCTTCGCCGCGATCGCCCCGCTGGCCCACCTCAGCCACGCCGCGCTGATCGTCTGCTGCCTGGCGCTCGCCTTCGGGGCGGAGGCGCTGATCGGCCGCAACTACTGGCTGGGCAGTGTGTGCGTCACGCCGATGGCGCTCCTCGTCACCGAGTTCGCACGGTTCCAGGCGCCCGGAGAGCTGATGCTCGACCGGGTCGTGGACACGCTCGTCGGCGCGCTGCTCGGCGTCGTCGCGGCGATCGCGGTCACCAACCGGCGCGCCGCCGACCACATCGAGCTGGCCATCGACGCCACGGACCGGGCCCGCGCCCAGGCCGAACAGGCCCTGGCGGCCCCGCTCCCCACCCCCGGTACCCTGCGCCCGGCGCGCCGCGGCCTGACCGCCGCGCTCGTGGACCTGCGAACCGCCCGCGACGCGGCGGCGGGCGAATGGTGGCAGCGCGCCCTGCCGGAGCAGCGGGTGCTGGCCGCCGAGCAGGCCGGACACCGTACGCTCGCGGCGACGGTACGAGGCCTGGAGCACGGCGAACGCGTACGGGCGTGATGAGCCGGGTGACGAGAAGGGGCGAGGACAGGAGCACATGAGGAACCACACCGACGGCCCCACGCCAAGGAAAGCCGCGCCCCCGGGGGGCAGCTCCGCGGCGGGCTCCGGCGCGGCCGACGCCCCCCGCGACACCGTCGCCGCCGTCGTGCGGCAGTGGCACGCCGTGCGGCCGGACATCGACACCGGGCCGATGGAGGTCATCGGTCGTATCAACCGGTGCGCGGCCCTGCTGCAGCAGGCCGAGGATGCGCCGTTGCGCCGGGTCGGCCTGACCCGGCCCGAGTTCGATCTGCTCGGGGCGCTGCGCCGCACCGGTCACGAACTGACCCCGGGCGAACTGGCCCGCGAGACGTTCTCCTCGGGCGCCGCCGTCACCAAGCGCCTCAAGCAGTTGCAGGAGCGGGACTTGGTCGACCGGCGCGTGGACACCCGTGACCGCCGTGTCTCGCACGTCGGCCTGACCGACGCCGGCCGCGACCTGGTCGACTCGATCCTGCCCGACCAACTCGCCTACGAGACCGTGGTCCTCGCGGGGCTCGACGAGGACGGCCAGGGCCAACTCAGCGCGCTGCTGGGGGATTTGCTGGGGCAGCTGGAGGGACGGCTCGGGCTGTCGCCCGGGTTCGGGGGGACTCGCCGGGGTGCCGCGGGTGAGGACGCTCTCCCCTGACGGTTCTTGTTACCCCTGTTGACGGTTCCTGTCACAGCCGTCGCCTACGCCCAGGCCTCCGAGTTCGAGCGGTGGGCCCGCGCCGTCGGAGTCGCCGAGGCTGGGACGCGGTCGACAGCCGTCACGCGCCCTCGGTGCGACGCTCCCCGCCCCCTCCGTTCGACCCTCCCCAAGGAGCCTCCGTATGCCCCCCACAGCCGAAGCCGGCGGCGAGCAGGGTCCGCCCGACCCCGCGGCCTCGCCCCTCGACGGCCTCCCCAGCCTCCGCGGCGTGGCCCGCCCCTCCCTCTGGCTGCTTCTCGTCCCCGTCCTTCTCTACGGCGCCGCCCCGTTCGTCGCCAACCGCATCGAGCCGCGCGTCCTGGGCGTCCCTTTCCTCCTGGCCTGGGTCATCGCCGCCACGGTGGTCAGCCCGCTGGTCATCTGGCTCGCCGCCCGGCTCGACCCGGCCTACCGCACGGGCGCCGTCGAACCGCTTCCAGGTGACGATGACGAGGGAGGCCGCCGATGAACGGCTCAGCAGCCGTCGCCACCACCATCTTCGGGCTCGCCATGGTCGCCACCATCGGGATCGGCCTGTGGAGCGCCCGTGGCCGGTCCAAGGGCCTCGCCGAGTGGTCAGTCTCCAGCCGCGGACTCGGCGTCCTGTTCATCTGGCTGCTCATGGCCGGCGAGACGTACACGAGCTTCTCGTTCCTCGGCACGGCGGGCTGGTCGTACTCCTTCGGCGCGCCGATCCTCTACCTCGTCGCCTACCTGACCGTCGGCTTCGCCGTCGCGTACGTCGTCGGGCCCGCCCTGTGGACGTACGCGAGCCGGCACAACCTCATCTCCATCGCGGACATCGCCGAATTCCGGTTCCGCTCACGGCCGGTGGGGATTCTCGTCGCCGTCGTCGCGACCGTCTTCATCGTCCCCTACATCCAGGTGCAGATTCAGGGCATGGGCGTCGTCGTGAACGCGATGACGTACGGCAGTGTCGATCTGAAGGTGGCCGCCGTCATCTCCTTCGTCGTGGCCGAGGTGTTCATCCTCGTGTCCGGGCTGCGCGGTTCGGCGTGGGTCAGCGCGCTCAAGGACATGCTGGTGATCGTCGCCGTCGTGTTCCTCGCCGTGTACATCCCGATGCACTACCTCGGCGGTTTCGGCGACTTCATGCAGCGCATGGTGACCGAGAAGCCCGAGTGGCTGACCTTCCCCGGGCACGAGTCCGGCGGGCGCAACGCCATGTGGTTCCTGAGCACCGTGGTGCTCAACGCCGTGACGATCACCATCTTCCCGACCACCGTCGCGGGCTACCTCAGCGCGAAGAGCCCGAACGCGCTGCGCCGCAACGCGCTGCTCCTGCCCTGGTACCAACTCCTCCTGTTCGTACCGATGGTGGTGGGCGCGACGGCCCTGTTCGTGATGCCGACCCTGGGCAACCCCGACCTGGCGCTCTTCAGCCTCGTCACCGATTCGCTGCCCTCGCCCGTCGTCGCGCTCATCGGCGTCGCGGGGGCGCTGTCGGCGATCGTGCCGATGAGCGTCTTCATGCTCTCCATCGGCACGCTGTGGGGACGCACGGTACTCGGCGGCGGGAACGGAGCCGACCCGCGAGCGCGCCGCCGCCCGCCGGGCAAGGCCGGGGACGCGAACGACATGCGGGCCAAGCGGCTCTCCCAACTGGTCTGCGTCATCGCAGGTCTGATCGCCCTCGGCGGCAGCCTCTTCTACCCCAACACCCTCGTGGAGCTCTCCGTCCTGTCGTACGAGGGTCTGGCGCAGCTGGTGCCTGTCGTGCTCCTCGCCCTGTACTGGCGGCGGTTGACCGCGCGGGCCGCCGTCGCCGGGATGCTCACCGGGCTCGTGGTGATGACCGCGCTGTGGGCCACCGACAACGACCCGTACCACGGGGTGAACGGTGGCATCATCGCCCTCGCGGCCAACATCGCCGTACTGCTCGCGGTCGTCCGGATCGCGCCTGGTCCCGGGCCGGTCGGGGCCCCTGCCGCCAAACCGTCTGCACCGGACGAGAGTTCGGCGGACGCCACTGCGAAGTCCTGAAGGAGCCCCGATGACGGAGAGCGACAGTTTCGAGGTGCCGGGGCTCGACGATCCCGTCGAGATCCGGATCGACCAGTGGGGCGTCCCGCATCTGTACGCCGCGTCCCAGGACGACCTCTTCCTGGCCCAGGGCTTCAACGCGGCCCGTGACCGCCTCTTCCAGCTCGACCTGTGGCGGCGCCGCGGACTCGGTCTGCTCGCCGAGGCGCTGGGGGAGCGGTACGCCGAACACGACCGCGCGGCACGGCTGTTCCTCTACCGCGGCGACATGGCCGAGGAGTGGCGGGCGTACGGCGACGACACGGAGCGGGTGACGACGTCCTTCGTCGACGGCATCAACGCCTACGTGTCGCTGTGCCGCACGGATGCGACCCAACTCCCACCCGAATTCGCCCTCTTGGGGTACGAGCCCGACTACTGGCAGCCGTCCGACGTGGCCCGCATCCGCAGCCACGGCCTCCAGTACAACCTCCGCGACGAAGTCGCCCGAGCGCTCACCCTGCGCGACCACGGCCCCGAGGCGGAGGAGCTGCGCCGCCGTCGCGAGCCCGCCCCGCACGAACTGCGCGTCCCCGAGGGCCTCGACCTGTCCGTCATCCCCGCCGACGTCCTGCGTGTGTATGAGATGGCCACCACGCCCCCGTGGGCTGCGGACGCGGCGCCCCGCCAGGGCCTCGACGGCTCCAACAACTGGGTCATCGCCCCGTCCCGCACCGCCACCGGGCGCCCCCTCCTGGCCAATGACCCGCACCGCGGGATCGCCCTGCCCGCGCTGCGTTACCTCGCGCACCTCTCGGCGCCCGGTATCGACGCCATCGGAGCGGGCGAACCGGCCCTGCCCGGCATCTCCATCGGCCACAACGGCCACGTCGCGTTCGGCCTGACGATCTTCCCGATCGACCAGGATGACCTGTACGTCTACCGCACCAACCCGGCGAACCCGCACGAGTACTGGTACGAGGACCGCTGGGAGCCGATGACACACGTATCGGAATCGATCCCGGTGCGCGACGGCGACGCGGTCCGGGCCGACCTGTGGTTCACCCGCCACGGTCCGGTGATCCGCGAACTCCCGGAGCGCAACGCCGCGTTCGCGGTCCGCGCGGCCTGGCTCGGCCCCGGCATGGCCCCCTACCTGGGCAGCATGGACTACATGCGGGCCGCGACCCCCGACGCGTTCGTGGCGGCGATGGGCCGCTGGGGAGCGCCCGGCGAGAACCAGGTCTACGCGGCCCCCGACGGCACGATCGGCTGGCGCCCCGCCGGACGGGTCCCCGTCCGCCCCGGCTGGGACGGCACGCTCCCGGTACCGGGCGACGGCCGCTACGAATGGGACGGCTTCCTGGACGTCGAGGAACTGCCCTCGGTCCGCGACCCGGCGGAGGGCTGGTTCGCCACGGCCAACCAACTCAACCTGCCGCCGACGTACCCGAATGCGGAGAAGACGGTGACGTACGACTGGTACGCACCGACCCGCCACGACCGCATCACGGAGGAACTGACCGCACACACGGCGTGGACCGTCGAGGACTGCGTACGCCTACAGACGGACTACGTAAGCCTGCCGGCGCGACGGATACAGCGACTGCTCGCGGAGTTGGCGGACGCAGATACCCCGCCCCCTGCCGCGACGCCCTCCGGGGGCCGTCTCCCCGCCGCTCTCGCGATCCTTCGCGCATGGGACGCCCGGCTCACCGTCGACTCGCCCGGTGCCGCCCTCTTCGAGGTCTGGTACCGGCGGCATCTGCGGCCCGCACTCCTGGCGCGGGCCCTTGAGCGGGTCGTGGGCGAGGAGCGGCGGGAGCGGGCGCTGGCGCGGGTTCTGCCCGTTGAGGATGCCGCTGCGGACCCCCGCGTCGATCTGGAGCTCCTCGACCGTGACCCGGATCCCGAACTGCTGCTCTGCACGCTCTCCGCGGCCGTCGACGAACTCGCCGGGCTCCTGGGGGTCGATCCGGACGCCTGGTCGTGGGGCGCCCTCCATCACGCCCACCCGCACCACCCCATCGCCGCCCTGTTCGACGGGCCCGCACCGGAGTGGACATCCGTGGGGCCGGTTCCGCGCGGCGGCAGCGGCGACACCGTCGGCGCCGCCGCCTACGGGGCCGGGTTCCGGCAGACCGCGGGGGCCACCTTCCGGGTCGTCGTGGACGTCGGCTCCTGGGACGACTCCGTGGCGATGAACTCGCCGGGCCAGTCCGGCGTTCCGGGCAGCCCGCACTACGACGACCTGTTCGCGAGCTGGGCCGCCGACGGCTCCTTCCCGCTCCTCTACTCGCGCGAGGCGGTGGAGAAGCACACGCGGCGGACCATCACGCTGCGGCCGCCCGCGGCGACGGCTCAGGCCGCCGACCCGAAGGGCAGGTAGTCCACCTCGTACCCGAAGCAACGGGGGCCGGTCAGCGCGAGGCCTGCCGGAGTGGTCCAGCGCGGATCGCAGCGGGCGGTGAAGACGCTGACACGCAGGCCGTAGCGCAGGCCCTCCGTGGTCACCGGGTCACCGGTCTCGCTGTCCAGGACACAGATCAGGTCGGGCGTGGTCGCCACGGGCGCCCCGTCGCGCGTGGCCATCAAGTGCTCGTTCTGGAAGCCCAGTTCGAGCACCCGGCCCGCCTCGCCCCGCGTCCCTTCGACGCGGGCGTGACCGCGCGCGAAGCCGCCCTCCGTGCGGCGGCTCACGTCGGTCACCTTGCCCGTCAAAAGGGGGACACCGTGCAGCATCGCCCGCGCCGCCGCCACCGGATCGCCGTGCGCGGCGCGCGCCTCGCGTACCACCGCGCCGAGCCGTCCGGCGAGCGTCAGCGTCGCGGGGACAAGACCGTCGGCGAGCTGATCGCCGCGCAGCACCGTGTCGGCGCAGCTGATCTGGCAGCCGAGCTCCACGCACACCGCGCGGGCGATCCGCTCGGCCGCGTGATTGTCGACGGCCTCGACGACGACGGTGTTGCCCTTGTCGTCCGCGAGCGCCATCGGCGAGTTGCTGATCCCGGCGAGTCCGGGCAGCACCATCTGCGCCTCGGGGAAGGCCCGCCCCATCGCGTCCCCGTCCACGAGCGGAAGCCCGGTCTGCGCGGCGCACGCGATCGGCAGCATCGAGTTGACCCCGCCGACCTCCAGCGGCGTGAGATGCGTGGCCCGGCGCCCCAAGTGGCGCTCCAGGGCCCGCAGCGCCGCCAGGTTCTCGCGCCCGCTCGGTACCCGCTCCAGGAGGACGGTGGGCGCGCCCATGCCGGAGATGGGGACCACGGTCGCGTCGGCGGCGACCTCGTCGATACGGGCGACCCGCACCGGACCGTGCGCGCGGATCGCCTCGCGGGCCAGCAGCTTGCCGATGTAGGGGTCGCCGCCCCCACCCGTGCCGAGGATGCCCGCGCCCCGCGCGATGTCGTCGAGGTTGTCGAGCGTGATCTCACGCACGGAACGCCGCCCCCACGCCGGGCACGGTGGCCTTGTGCCCGACGCCGGGCGCGGTGACCTCTCCCAGACGCCCCAGGTCCAGATCGCCGACGGCCTTGACGCGGATGCGCGTCGCGCCGCCGGGCAGATAGGCGAGCGGCACCTCCTCGATGTCGACGACGCGTACGCTGCCGGGCCGCGCCCCGGCATCCAGCGCACGCCCGACGGCCTCCTCGCGAGCCCCGGCGAGCACCGTGTCCCGGTGGCCTTCGGGTACGCGGAAAACCCGGTCGACCTCACCGCCGACCTGCGCGATCGCCGCACCCACCGCGTTGGCCACGTCGAAGTGACCCGGCCTGCGGACATCGGCGAAGCCGGGCAGCACCTGAGGCACGAGGACGGAACCGCCCCCGACAGCGACCACCGGCAGCGCCGCCGCCGACGTCCGCATCCGGTCCACGCCTTCGGCGATCCGCTCGGCGACGCGGTCCAGGGCGCGCCGGGTGAACTCGCGCCCCAGATGGGCGACATGGGAACCGTCCCCGATGTCCGCGCGCCCCGCGGCCACCGCGAGGTCCGTCGCCGTGAGCCGCGTGCCGCCGAACACGAGAGCTTCCTCCCTGAGTCGGTAGCCCACCGACCGGGGCCCCGTCTCACCGTCACGCGACACCAGGGACCCGCCCCCGATGCCGAGCGAAAGGACCTCAGGGATACGGAAGTTGACGCGGATCCCCGCGGCCTCGCTCTCACCCGCGGTCTCGCGCGGAAACCCCCCGGTGAGGACCCCGATGTCGGCCGTGGTGCCGCCCACGTCCACGACCGCGCAGTCACCCAGCCCGGAGAGGAGCGCCGCGCCCCGCATCGAGTTGGTCGGCCCTGAAGCGAACGTCGCGACGGGGTAGGCGCGCGCGAAGTCCACGTCCATCAGCGTTCCGTCGTTCTGCGAGAGAAAGAAAGGCGCCGTGATCGACATCTCGGCCAGCGCCTTGCCGAACGACTCGACGATGACCGTCGCCAGGTCCCGCAGCGACGCGTTGATGATCGTGGCGTTCTCCCGGGCGAGCAGCCCGACCCGCCCGAGATCGTGCGAGAGCGAGAAGTGCACGCCCTCGCCCAGTTCCCGCCGCAGGATCTCGGCGGCGCGCCACTCGTCCGCCTCCGCGACCGGCGAGAACACCGAGGACACGGCGACCGAGGTGAGACCGCGCGCGTGGATGTCGGCGGCCGTCCGCCGCAGCTCGTCCGGGTCGAGCGGTGACAGGGGCCGTCCGTCGAATTCCCTGCCGCCGTGGCAGAGATAGCCGTGGCCGCCGAGAGCCGCCCGCTGCCGCGCCGGCCAGTCCGCCATGGGTGGCAGGGCGGCAGTGGCGGGCAGACCGAGACGTACGGCGGCCACGGGAGTGAGCCGGTCGCCCTCGATGAGCGCGTTGAGGAAGTGCGTGGTGCCGATCATCACCGCGGTGACGGATTCGACGGGCGGTGCGAGGGCCTGGATCGCCGCGGTGACGCCGGAGGTGATGTCGGGGGTGGTCGGTGACTTGGTGGCCGCGAGCACGCGGTCGTCGTGCCCGAGGAGGGCGGCGTCGGTGTTGGTCCCACCGACGTCGATGCCGATACGCATGGTGGTGGAGTCCTTCGTGTGGCGAGGGGCGAGTGATGCGTAGTACGGACGTGGCGCGCGTCGCGATCAACCAGGCGGTGAGACGGCGGATTCCGGGGCGTCTCCGGGTCATCTGACGGCGGCATCGACCTTCGGACGAGGGCCGAGGCGCTCCGGAGCCCTGAATATCGGCCCTTTCGCCATCACACCAAGGATCTCGGCTCATCGCGGCGGCGCCTACCCCACCACTGGGTCGACGCCGATCCGTACGGGCTCAGGACGCACGAAGGCCGGTGCTCGCGGAAAGCGAGCACCGGCCTTCGTGCGTGAACTCTTCGACCGGTTACGGGAACAGCGGCTTCTCCGGGGCCATCGAACGCCCCGCCACCTCCGACGTCATCCGCGCGTGGATCTCCTCCGGCGAGAGGTAGACGTCCGTCTTCTCGAAGTCGGCGAGCGTGGCCGGGCGTTGGGACTGGAACCCGGTGCGTACGTAGTCGTCGCCGGCGAGCGCGTTGAGCCCCCAGTTCGCCGCCGTGCGGAAGCGCGCGGTGACGGTGCGCAGTGCCCCCAGGTGGTAGCCACGCGCGACGATCTGAGCGGGCAGGCCGGACAACTGCACACCCAGCGGCTTCGACACGGCCTGGATGCCGCCCAGGTCCACGACCAGGCCCATGTCCTTGTGCCGGTAGGCGGCCAGGGGCGCGCCCCGCAGCGCGGCGATGACGTTCTTCGCGGCGGCCCAGCCCTGGCGCATCGCGTGCTGAGCGGTCGGCGGGCAGATCGCGTCGTCGCCCTTGGCGAGGTCGGGGACGGCCGCCGCGTCGCCGAGCGCGAACACGCCGTCCATGCCCGGCACCGTCAGCTGCGGGGTGACGACGAGGCGCCCCTTGTTCGTCTCGGAGCCCAGCGTGGCGATGAGCGGGCTCGGCGCGACACCCGCGGTCCAGATCAGCGTCCGGCAGGGCAGCTCGCGCCCGTCGGTGAGGGTGACGGTGTCCTCGGTCACCTTGTCCACCGTCACGCCGAGCGACACCTCGAGGCCACGGCGGCGCACGATGTCCAGGGCCTTTTCCCCGAGCCGGTCGCCCAGTTCGGGCATCAGCTTCGGTGCCACGTCGACCAGATGCCACTTGATCTGCGACGGGTCGAGCCCCGGGTAGCGCTTGACGGCGGCGCTCGTCAGACGGTGCAGATACGCCGCCGTCTCCGTCCCCGCGTATCCGCCACCGACGACCACGAACTGCAGTCGGGACTCACGCTCGGCCCGGTCCGAGCTCGCCGCCGCCAGGTCGAGCTGCGAGATCACGTGGTCGCGGATCCAGGCGGCCTCGGCCAGCGTCTTCACGCCGACGGCGTACCGGTCGACTCCGGGAATGTCGAACTGCCGGGTCACGCTGCCCGGGGTCAGGACGAGGTAGTCGTAGCGCTCCACGACCTCCTCGCCGTTGATCTTGCGTACGATCACGGCCTTCGCGTTCGGGTCCACGCCGATGGCCCCGCCCGGCACGATCGCCGTACGGCGCAGCATGCGGCGCAGCGGGACCGCGACCGACTGCGGGGTCAGCACCCCCGAGGCGACATGGGGGAGCAGGGGCAAGTACAGCTGATGGTCCTGCGGGCTGATGAGCCGCAGTTCGGCGTCCTGCGCCTTGAGCGTCCGCTCCAGCTTGTGCGCGCACTCCATACCGGCGAAACCGCCGCCGATGATCAGAATCCGGGGACGTTGCATACGAGATCGCTCCAGGGTTGGGCGAGGGGTCCGGTCAATCCTCCGACGAGGGGCGCCCCCGCGCACGTCGGGTGCGCCGGGCGAGGAGCCCGAGTACCCCCGAACCGCCGGACGATTGCACCAGAACCGTCGGATCAGCCGCCTGCCCCGGCGAGCCGGAGATAGTCCCACGGATCGTGCGCGTTGAGCACGGTGAACTCGTCCGTACGGGTGGCGATGTCCCGCAGCCGCGCCTGATTGGCGACCCGCAGCTCGCCGTCGACCTGGGCGTCCAGCTGGACGATGTCCATCAGGGGCTGTGAGTGCGGGGCGTCCCGCGCGATCTCACGGTGGTAGAAGTACGCGTCCCCGGCATGCACCAGCCACCGCCCGCGGTCCCGCACCGCCACGGCCGCGTGCCCGGCACTGTGCCCGCCGAGCGGCACGATCAGGAACTCATCGCCGAGCCCGGCCAGTTGGCGGACCCCGGAGAATCCGGCCCACTCCTCGCCCACGTTCTCCTCGTACGTCTCCCAGCGCGGGCCGTGTGCCCAGTGGGCGGGCCGGTAGCGACGGCTAGGGGCCTGTGCCAGGGCCGCGGTCAGCTCGGCGGCCCTGACGTGGACGCGCGCCTCGGGGAAGTCCGGCAGACCACCGCTGTGGTCGACATCCAGGTGGGTGAGCGCGATGTGCCGTACGTCGGATGCCGCGTACCCAAGACGCTCGACCTGGGACAGGGCGGTCTCGGCGAAGTCCAGCTCAGGGGCGGCGAGTTCGGTCCACTCCGGATCGAGCGAGGCGTGGGGAGTGCGCACGTCGTCCCGTCCGAGCCCGCTCTCCACGAGCACGAGACCATCCGTGTCGGTCTCCACCAACAGGCAGTGGCACACGGCGTGCAGCGGCGGCGGTCCGCCGTAGGTGGGCTCGATCTTCATCATGGACCCGCAGTTGAGGTGATGGACCTTCACGCGTTCCTCCCCGTGCTCCGCGCGACGACCGAGCCCACGCGCCGGGCCACGGACGTGATGACCGTGGTGTCGCGCCGCACCTGTGCGAGAAGAAGGGCACCCTGCAACGACGACATCACGAGCTCGGCCAGCTCGGGGGCCTCCTCATCGGCGGCTCCCCACCCCCGCAGCGCCTCCGTGAGCCCCGACAGCCAAGCGTCATAGGTGACCTGGCAGACATCGCTGATGGGCCCCTCGCCCCCGGCCTGCTCCAGTGCGACGGTGGCGACGGGGCAGCCGTCCCGGAAGCCGGACTCGCGCAGTCCTTGCGCGAGCAACTCGCCGACCCCGTGGACGGCGGCCTCCGCCCCGCCGGCCGAGGCCATGACGGAGGCCATGCGCGCGCCCATCTCGCCCCCGGCGAGCGCCACGGCCTCGGCGGCCAACTGCTCCTTGCCCTGCGGAAAGTGGAAGTACAGCGACCCCTTGGGGGCACCACTCTCCGCGAGCACCTGATTGAGGCCCGTCGCGCCATAGCCCTGCCGCTGGAACAGATCGGCGGCGGTGCGCAGGATGCGGGCGCGGGTATCTCCCCGTGTCTTGGTCACCCACGAGACTCTAGACCGACCGGTCTACAGACCACAAGAGGTCAGGGGACAGGGCCCCCGGCCAGCACCACCAGACCCCCAGGTCCCGCCAAATCCCCAGGTCCCACCCGACCCGCCAGGTCCCGTCAGATCCCCGGCCGGTACCGGATGGGATGGTCCGCCGGCACCTCGACGAGGACGATCTTGACGCCGTCGGGGTCCACGATCCACATCTCGACAAGCCCCCAGGGCTCCTTCACCGGCTCCCGCACCACCTCGACGCCCCGCGCGAGCAGCTCCGTGTGCGCCGCCGCCACGTCCGCCACCTGGAGCCAGAGCTGGAGGCCGGGCGCCGGCGGGGTCTGCGACCGGCCGGAGACCTCGAGTTGGCCGCCGCCCAGGAAGTAGACCGTGCCGCGCTCGGGGCCCGTACCGAACTCGCGGTAGACGGCGAGGCCCAGCGCATCGCCGTAGAACGCCCGTGAGCGCTCGGGGTCGGTGGGACGGAGGAGGATCCTGCTGCTCAGTACATGCACCATGCAGCCGCACCTTAGTGGGGGGTTACGCTCGACGGTGCCTCGCCCACGCCGCGCCCGACAGCGGTGGGCCAGAGAGATCGGAGAACCCGCCCCATGGACACCGCCCCGCGCCCCAGCACGAGCGACCTCACCTTCCGGGACGCCACCGACGCGGACGTCGACGCGCTCGTCTCGCTCATCGAGTCGGCCTACCGCGGTGACTCGAGCCGGGCAGGCTGGACCACGGAGGCGGACATCCTTCAGGGGCAGCGGACCGACCCGCAGGGCGTCGTCGATGTCATCAAGTCCCCCGCGAGCAAGCTGCTCTCAGTGGAGCGCGGCGGCGAGATCATCGCCTGTTGCCAGCTCGAACACCGCGGGGAGCACGCCTACTTCGGGATGTTCGCGGTGAGCCCTGCGCTCCAGGGCGCCGGCGTCGGCAAGGTGATCATGGCGGAGGCCGAGCGGACCGTTCAGGAGGCCTGGGGCGTGAAGGAGATGCACATGACCGTGATCTCCGTACGCCACGATCTCATCGCCTGGTACGAGCGGCGCGGCTACCGCCGTACGGGAAAGATGACCCCCTTCCCGTACGGCGACGAGCGGTTCGGCATTCCGCAGCGGGACGACCTGCAGTTCGAGCTGCTCGTCAAGCCCCTCGGTTGAGCCGGGACCCGGTCACGCCGTGAAGCGGCCCGTCCGCTTGATCTCCGGATAGTCCGTGGTCGCCCCGTCCAGCTGCAGCGCGCGCACGAGCCGCAGATCGTCCTGCGTGTTCACGACCCAGCCGATGATCCGCAGGTCCGCTTTTTTGGCACGCTCGACGATCTCCAGGGTCAGCCGCCTGATGTTCAGGACGAGGGTGGTGGCGCCGGCCGCCGTGGCGCGCTCCACGACGTCGGTGCCGTAGCGGCTCGCGACGAGCGCGGTGCGTACGCCAGGGACGAGTCGGGCGATCTCGGCGATCGCCTCGTCGTGGAAGGAGATCACCTCGACGCGGCCGACCAGGTCGCGCCGGTGCATCACCTCGGCGAGGGCGCGGGCGGCGGCCACATCCTTGATCTCGGCCTGCAACGGCGCCTTCACCGCGTCGAGGACCTCTTCGAAGACGGGGATGCGCTCACCGCGCCCCGCGTCGAGCTCCCGCAGCTCGGCCAGGGTCTTCTCGGCGATCGGTCCCTTGCCGTCGGTCGTACGGGCCACGTCGGCGTCGTGCATGACGACGAGGGCGCCGTCCTTGCTCAGATGCAGATCGAGCTCGATGAGATCCAGGCCCGCGGCTTGCGCGGCGATGAAGGACCGAAGGGTGTTCTCGGGTTCGACACCCATGACCCCGCGGTGACCGATGGTGAGGAAGTTCAAGGTTCACTCGCTTCCGTCGACGGCGGCTCGATGACCACGCGGCGAACACAGGGGGTGCCACGCGGCAAGGTCGCAGCCTAACGGCCCGCCTCCACGAAGGAACCGCCCGTACGGGGGCGCCCGGGGGAATCGGAGTCGTCCGCTCTGCTTCCCACGATGCCGAGCAGGAGCCCGGTGATGACGGCGGCGACAAGGACGGCGCGGGTGGTCACAGGTGCACTGCTCCATACGGCGGGGTCGGCTGACCCCGCCCGTCCTACCGGCCGCGGACCCCGCACCGCGAGCCACGTCACCCGTGGGTGGGCGAGTCCTCGGCACGTTGACCGGCAGGAGCCGAGGGGTCCGTTTCCGCCCGCCCGGCGGGCGTGGGCGGTGCCATCTCCGTGAGATCGGCGAGCATCGCCTCCGCGAGCCCGATCTCCGCCTCCAGTCGCCGCCCGCTCCAGCGGAGCGCGATCAGCGGATGTGTCCAGGCCGTCTCACTCTCCGCGCGGGCCAGCGCGTCGCGCACCTCCTTCAGCTCGCCCCGCGTGTGCGCGATGTGCTCGCTCACGAGGGCCCGCAGGTGATCCGGCGCCGCGAGGTGCCCGAGCCAGACCCGCAGGAGCAGCGGGTGCTTCAGGACGGCGGGCCCCGCGTCCCCGGCGCCGCCCGCCCATCCGACCAGCGCCGCACGGCCCTCGGCGGTGATGGCGTACGACCGTTTCGTACGCGGTTCGTCGGGTCCCGAGCGGCGCGAGGTCGCATACCCGAGCGCTTCGAGGCGCCGCAGTTCGGCGTAGATCTGGCTGATGGCGGGGGACCAGTAGAAGTGGCGCAGGGAAGCGTCCGCCCACTTCTTCAGTTCGTACCCCGTGCGCTCGCCGGGGAAGGAGAGCAGGCCGAGCACGGCCCACGCGGTCGGCGGCAGTTCGGTGGGCCGCTGCGGTGAGGTCGGACGGGGGGCTGCCATATGACTGATTGAAGTGAACGTCACATCGTCCGCGCAAGATGTGTGCGGTGGGGAGGGCGTGCGCGGGTATAGGGGGTTCATGAGTGATCTTCCGACGTCGCACATCCGCAGACTGCTCGGCGCCACCGACCGGCTGGCGTTCCACCGTGTGGCAGCGCGCTCCTGGCCTGCGGCGCAGCCCGTGCTGCCGCGCCTGAGCCGCAGTGCCGACCACGGGCTGCTGTGGTTCGGCATCGCCGCGGGGATGTGGGCGTTCGGCGGTGCGCGCGGGAGGCGTGCGGCGGTGCGCGGTGTGGCCTCGCTGGCCCTCGCGTCGGCCACGGTCAACACGCTGGGCAAGAGCGCGGTGCGCCGCTCCCGGCCGGTTCTCGACACGGTGCCGGTCATAAGGCATCTCTCGCAGCAGCCGATCACCAGCTCCTTCCCCTCCGGACACTCCGCTTCGGCCGCGGCCTTCGCCACGGGCGTGGCCCTGGAGTCGCGGGGGATGGGCGCGGCCGTGGCCCCGGTCGCGGCGTCGGTCGCCTTCTCCCGCGTCTACACCGGTGTGCACTACCCCAGCGATGTCCTGGTCGGCGCGGCCCTCGGCGTGGGCGCCGCCTACGCGGTGCGCGGCATGGTGCCCTCCAGGTCACAGCTGCCGCCGCCCGCGCGGCCCCGGACGGACGCGCCCGCGCTGCCGGACGGCGACGGCCTCGTCGTGGTGGTGAACCCCTCCTCCGGGGCCCAGCCCCAGCTCATGGACCCCGTCCGGCAGTTGAAGACGGCCCTGCCCCGCGCCGAAGTCGTCCTCTACGAGGAGGAAGCGGGCCCGCTGCCCAAGGTCCTCGCCGAAGCGGCCAGGGACGCGGCACGGCGCGGCGGGGTCTTCGGCGTGTGCGGGGGAGACGGCACGGTGAACGCCGCCGTGACAGCGGCCCTGCGCTTCGACGTGCCCCTGATGGTGCTGCCCGGCGGGACGTTCAACCACTTCGCCGCCGACCTGGGCGTGGACACCGTCGCGGACGCCTGCATCGCCCTCGCCGAGGGCAGCGCCGTACGGGCCGACGTCGGCCGGGTCAAGCCCCTTGCCGGCGTCGGCCCTGACGGCAGGACCCACTCCGAGCCGGTGTACTTCCTGAACACGTTCAGCCTCGGCGCCTACCCCGAGCTCGTACGCATCAGGGAGGAGTGGTCCCCGAAGATCGGCGGCCCGCCCGCGGCCCTGCTCGGCGTCGCCCAGATCGTGCACACGGGACGGCCGCTGAGCGCGGTGGTGAACGGCAAGGCCCGCTCGATGTGGCTGCTCTTCGCGGGCAACGGCGCCTACCGCAGCACCGGCATCGCCCCCGTGCGCAGGCACGACCTGGCCGACGGGCTGCTCGACGTCCGCATCGCGAGCGGCGGCCGCTTCGCGCGCACCCGCCTCCTTGCCGCGGCGGTGGTCGGCCAGCTGACCAAGACCCGCCTGTACGCCTCCGCGAAGGCCCAGCGACTGGTCATCTCCGGCCTGCCCGAGGGCACACAGATGGCGTACGACGGCGAACTCGCCCCTGCGCCCGCCGCACTGCTCCTCGACAAGCTCCCCGAAGCGCTCACCGTGTACCGGCCCACCCTCGACTGACCGCGCGGCGGCCCCGGAGGCGTTACGCCAAGCGGAGCACTCGGAGTGCGCGCGGGGCCCGCCGCCAGTGTGCTGGCCTTCATGGGCTACCACATAGACAGCCCGCGCGAAGCGGGCAGCACACGACGCGACGTACTGAGCACCGCGGCGGTCCTCATGGCCGGCGGCGCCCTCACGGTGGCGGGACCAGCGCCGCACGCCGCCGCCGAGACCGACGGCGGCTGCGGCATCGGCTACGACGGGGAGTTCGAGGAAGCCCTCGCCGAGGCCGACGAGGCGGTCCCCGAGAACCGCGCGCTCGCCCCGGACAAACCCCGCGGCAAGTTCACTCTGCCGGTCCGCCGGCGCTTCAAGGTCTCCGCCCGCTACGGAGTACGCGGCAACTGGGCCGCCGGCCACCACACCGGCATCGACCTCGCCGTCCCCACGGGCACGCCGGTGCACGCCGTCGGCGCAGGCACCGTGGTCCTCGCCCGCTGGTCGGGTGCGTACGGCAAGGCGGTGACGGTGCGGCTGCGGGACGGGCACTACGCCGTGTACGGGCACTTGTCCCGCATCTCCGTGCGCCAAGGGTCCCGCGTCGGCACCGGCGACCGGCTCGGCAGCAGCGGGGCCACGGGCCGGGCCACGGGGCCCCACCTCCACCTGGAGATCCGGGCCAAGCGCGGCTACGGATCGGACATCAATCCGGTGCGGTATCTCGCGAAGCGGGGCGCCCAGTTGTTGTGAGGGTGTGGGCCAGGTGTGCGGTCCGGGTGGGGACGTCGACCGTGTAGGTGTCGACCGTCATGGCACGCTCGGAGACCTTCAGGACCATGAACCCCACGTCGGAGAAGTTCTGCCAGGCGGCAGGGTGGTCGAAGTGGGCCCTGCCGTCACCGGACTTGGCCGCGGCCCCGCAGACGATCTGACGGGTGCCCGCCGTGCGGGTCGTGGGCTCCAGGATCTGGAGGGTGTGGTCGTGCCCGGACAGGATCAGGTCGGCCCTGCCGCACACCACCTCTTCGTACAGCTCCTTGAGATGGATCCCGCTCGTGTAGTGGCCGATGACGAACCCGTCGTACGAACCGGCGCTCCCGTGCTTCCCGTTGTTCAGGTACGGGTGGTGGCCGAGCACCACCTTCCAGCGGGCCCGGGATGCGGCGAGCGCGGAGTCGAGCCAGGCACGCTGCTCGCGCATGTAGGGGCCGTCCCACCGGTAGTGGCGCGAGGTCTGGGCGACGGTCGACGCGACGGGGTTGGTGTCGAGCGCGAAGAACTCCACCACCGGGTCGCCGCCTGCCGGGTCGTCAAAGGACGGCAGGGCGACGTTGTAGTAGCGGCTCGGCATGTACCAGCGCGGCGATGTGGCCGCGTAGGAGACCTCGCGGTCGCCCCGCGAGGGGTCACCGCCGCTGCCCGGGATCAGACCCGAACAGTCGTGGTTGCCCAGGACCATGAGCCACGGGACGTCGATGCCGGTGTTGGGCGTCTCGAACTTCTCCCGGAACTCGGAGTCGTGGGCGGACTCGGGCCCGTTCTCGTAGATGTTGTCGCCCAGGCCGACGGCCAGCGAGATGCCCTCGTCGCGGCAGACCCGCCGGGCGGCCTCGGTCACGGCGAGCTGCTCCTCGCCGCCGGTGCCCGCGTCCCCGGTGACCAGGGCGGCGAACTCCCCCTGCTGGTTGGGAGCTTCGGGGAAGGGGAACTTGGCGGCACCCTGCGCCGCCGTGGCCTGCCGGGCGCCGTACGGAAGGACGGCGAGGGCGGCCCCGGCCGCGGCGCCGCCCAGCAGCGTGCGCCGGTGCAGCGTGAGCGCCTGCGGCCCCCACGTGGCCTCGATGTCCCGGGCGAGCGACTCGTCGGCCCGCAGCCACTGCTTCTCGGTCAAGTCCGCCCTGGGCGGTATCAGTTCGTCATCGCACACCCGAGGGTTCTCCCATACCGGTGCGGACAGAGGAAGACGATCAGGCGAATTACCGGTGGAGATTACGGTGGGCGGGTCCCACGCGCCACGCACAAGGAGACCGCCGCACATGCCCGATGAGCCCCGCCCCGCGTCCCCCCTGCTCGGCATGAAGGTCGTCGACCTCTCGAAGATCCTCGCCGGTCCCTACGTCACCATGTCCCTCGCCGACCTGGGCGCGGACGTCATCAAGGTCGAGCACCCCGAGGGCGGCGACCCGACCCGGGCCTGGGGCCCGCCCTTCAACGGCCCCGACGCCACGTACTACCTGGCGGCGAATCGCAACAAGCGCTCGGTGACCCTGGACCTCAAGTCCCCCGCGGGGCAGGAGGCCGTCCACCGCATGCTCGCCGACGCCGACGTGATGGTGGAGAACTTCCGCCCCGGCAGCTCCCTGGCCGAGGTCTTCGACTACCGCACCCTCAGCGAGCGCTACCCCCGCCTGGTCCTGCTCCACATATCGGCGTTCGGCGACACGGGTCCGCTGCGCGACGAGCCCGGGTACGACATGGTGGCCCAGGCGAGCGCGGGCCTGATGTCCCTCACGGGCGAGGCGGAAGGCCCGCCCGTCAAGGCCGGGTACGCGATGGGCGACCTGGGCGCCGCGCTCTTCGGCCTCATCGGCGTCACATCGGCCCTCGTCGAACGCGAACGCACGGGACGCGGCCAGTACGTCACCACCTCCCTGTACGAGTCGCAGCTCGCCCTGCACATCAACTGGGCCACCGGCTACTTCGCCACGGGGGAGCGGCCCACCCGCCTCGGGTCCGGCCACCCCAGCCTCGTCCCGTACCAGGCCTACTCCGCATCCGACGGCCACTTCGTGATCGCGGTCGGCAGCGACGGCCTCTTCCGGCGTCTGAGCGAGTCACTCGGCCACCCGCAGTGGGCCGACGACCCGCGCTTCGCCACCAACCGGGCCCGCGTCACGCACCGCAAGGCCCTCAACGCCAAGCTGGAAGCGGTCCTCGTCGACGAGACGGTGGCCCACTGGTGCGCGCTGCTCAAGGCGCGCGGCGTCCCCGTCGCCCCCATCCGCGCCCTCGACGAGGTCTACGCCTGCCCGCAGACCGAGGCGCTCGGCATGGTCCAGAAGGTCGACCACCCCGACGTGGGCCCGCTCCAGCAGGTCGCCTTCCCCGTCAGTTTCCGCGGCGAACGCCCCGCCGTACGCACCGCGCCGCCCACCCTCGGCCTGCACAGCAGGGACGTACTGGCCGAACTCGGCTACGACGACGCGGACATCGACCGGCTGCTCGGCCACCCGGGATGACCCCGCCGAGGCTCAGCCGCCGAGCCGGTGCAGCGCGGCGCCCACCAGCGTCCGTACGCCCGGCAGCAGGACCGAGAGGTCCGGGGCGAACAGAGAGCTGTGGTTACCGGGGACCGCGGTGATCTTCGCGCCGAGTTTCTCACCCGGGGCGGCGTCCCAGACGGCCTGCGGTGTGGAGGCCACGAACCAGAAGTCGTAGGGCACCCCGGTGGGCACGAGGAGCGAGAAGTCCTCGCTGCCCATCGCGGGCCCGAAGTCGAACACACCCTGCGCGCCCAAGAGTTCGCGATGCAGGGCGGCGATCTCCGCGTCCAGCGCCGCGTCGTTGACCGTGGCAGGGAAGCTCGCCCCGGTGTTCACCTCGGGCTCCGTCGGACACCCTGCGGCCAGGCACTCTCCCTCGACGATCCGGCGGACGGCGGACAGGACCCGCTCGCGCACGTGCGCGTCCTGCGTCCGCAGGTTCAGCCCGAGCCGGGCCTCCGAGGGGATGATGTTGGGCCGCTGCCCGGCGTTGAACTGCCCCGTGGTCAGCACCACCGCCTCCGAAGCGGCCACCTCACGCGAGACGACGCTCTGCAGCCGCGTGACGATGTACGCGGCCGTCACCACCGGGTCGACGGTGGCCTCGGGCCGCGAACCGTGGCCGCCGACCCCGGGCACCACGACATGCAGGTCGTCGGCGGCCGACATGATCAGGCCGGGGGTGTGGGAGACCAGGCCCGCGGGGCCGGGGGCGGCATGCTGGCCGAAGACGGCGTCGGGGCGGGGGAAGCGCGTGTGCAGCCCGTCGGAGACCATCGCGCGCGCTCCGTCGCCCCCTTCCTCGGCGGGCTGCCCGATCACCACGAGGGTGCCCGACCAGGCTTCCCGTCCTGCCGCCAGCGCCTCGGCGGCGAACGCCAGCCAGGTGACGTGCATGTCGTGGCCGCAGGCGTGCATGACGCCGTCGACGGTGGAGGCATAGGCGAGGCCCGTGGTCTCCGTGACCGGCAGGGCGTCCATGTCGCCGCGCAGCCACACCACGGGCCCCTCACCGTTCTCCAGGACGCCCACGACGCCGGTGGAGCCGACTCCGTCCGTCACCGCGTACCCGGCGCTCCGCAGCCGCTCGGCGAGAATCCCGGCCGTGCGGTGCTCCTGGAAGGAGAGCTCGGGATGGCGGTGCAGGTCCTGGTACAGCTCCTCGAGGTCACGCGTCTTCAACCCTGAGGTGAGGTCCAGGGCCAGGCTCGCTGCGGTGGCTGCGGTGGGCATGCGGCGGCTCCTTGCGGTCGAGGGGCGAGATCACCCTTTCCGTCACCCTCGCACAGGGCGTGCCGCCCGGTGGTGGGCGCTTCGGAAGGTATCGATCGGCACAAGGTGCAAAAATCGTGTCATAACCCCAGGAGGAGCGTGGTCAGCGTGTCCCGGAACCGCCGCCTGATCCTTGCCTCGCCGGCCGAGGTCTGGAGCCTGCTGTCCGACGGCCACCGGTACGGGGAGTGGGTGACGGGAACCCAGGAGGTGCTGTCCGCGGACCCGCACTGGCCCGCGGTGGGCGCCCGCCTGAAGGTCCGGGTCGGCGCCGGCCCGCTGGTCCTCGACGACACCTGCGTCGTCCGCATCAGCGAACCGGAGC
This sequence comes from Streptomyces sp. NPDC051218, assembly GCF_044455475.1. Lineage (NCBI taxonomy): Bacteria > Bacillati > Actinomycetota > Actinomycetes > Kitasatosporales > Streptomycetaceae > Streptomyces > Streptomyces sp. NPDC051218. The sequence continues at coordinate 216,501 of NZ_JBITEU010000002.1, forward strand.
GCCGTCTGCAGCTGGAGGCGAAGGCGGGCCCCTTCGGGGCGGCCCGGATCGCCATGACCCTGGTCCCCTGGGGCGAGCACACCCTCGTCATCCTCGACTGGCACCCCTTGCGGGGCCCCGGCACCCGGATGCACGGCCTCCCCGTGGACTACGTGGTCGGCGTCCGCAACGGCATGATGCTGACGAAGCTGGCCCGTATCGCGGTGGGCGAGCACGGCCGGAACGTCTGAGACGGCGCACCGGGCCCGTGCGCTGGGAATACGACAACTGACCTTTCCTGCGGGAAAGTTGGTGTATTCGGAAGACATGCCAAGTACGCTCCGTGCGACATTGACCACTTGCCGCGCAGCGGCCACGCACGGCACGGGGGTAAGCCGGATGAGCCGGGAACTGGGCTTCGAGGGGCTCATCGAGGACGAGGGCTTCTTCCCCAGGCTGCTCGGCCGCAACGCGCGCGGGCGCGACGAGAAGCTCCTGTACGAGTCCGACCTGCCCGTCGTGCTGCTCACCGGCGGCCCCGGCATGGGCAAGCAGCGACTCCTGGAGCTGCTGCGGGACCGGCTCGGGCGGAAGGTGCCGGTGGCGCACGTGGACTGTGCGGACACCCGGTACGCACAAGAGGCCGCGCGCCGCCCTTCCTGCCGCTCGGAAGCGACGGAGGCGATGTACGACGTCGCCCTGCGGATGAGCGAGTGGCAGGGCCCCGGAGGCCCGCTCCCCACGCCGCGGTTCTTCGCCGGGATGGCGGCGGTGGCGGCCGGAGCGCGGCTGCGGCGGCGCGAACTCGAAGAGGAACTGGAGCGCTACCGTGCGCTGGTGCAGCCGAAGCGAGGGCTCGGCCGGTTCGTCCGTAACCTGCTGACCGGATATCTGTCCGCCCTCGCCGGAGTGGTCGCCCCCGCCGCCGCGCCGCTGGTGGGCGCCGCGCTGACGGAGTTCCTGGCGAAGCTGGAGAGCACCGGAGCCGAACCGGTGCGCGCCACCTACGGCGACTACCCCGCCGCCACCGGAATTGCGCAGGCCGGGCTGCGGTTGCTCGCCCAGGACTTCCAACAGGAGGGCGGCGAGAGGCAGTTCGCGGAAGGCTTCCTCTTCCGGGCCCTGCGCGAGGACCTGGAGTCCGCCTACACCGGCATGGGCGCCGCACTCACCCGGGTCGGCCGCCCCGCCGTACTGCTCCAGCACTCCAACTGGCCGGTGGGCAGAGTGCTGTTGGCGGCTGCGCTCGGCGACCGGGCCGACGGTCACCGTGAGCGCACGGTGCTCGTGGCGAGCGAACGCATGGCGCAGCCGCTGTTCCTGGCCGACGAGCCGCGCACCGAGGACCCTGCCGACTACCGGCCGGACCAGGAAGAGCCGCCTCGCTGGCAACGCCTGCCCGCGCGTGGGCGGTTGGGGCAGGGTGTGCTGCTCCTGCGGATGCCGCTGCTCACCACGGAACACCTGCAAAAGGAGCTGCAACACCACACCGGCGGTGCGCCGCAGGCGGCACACCTGCGCCGGGCACAGAGCGCCGTGCACCGCCTCTCGGGCCGCCGCCCCCGGATGGTGCAGCGTCTCGTCGAGGCGGCAGGAGAGCTGCCCGAGCTGGACAACGACCGGGAACTCCTCGACCAGCCCGCGGGTCTCGACGGGGAGCCGCGCGCGGTGCGCGACGTTCTGCTGGCCGAGCTGGTCCTGAGGCAGCTGCCCGAGCGGCTGCCCGTCGAGCACACCGACCGCTGGCTCGACCTGCTGACCCAGCTGTCGGTCACGCACACCGGCGACTGCGCCCGCGCCCTGCTGCGCAGCCCGCAACTGGAACACATCGCGGGCGGGCTCACCGCGGACGAGGTGGGGCGGCACCTCCTGGAAAGCGGCTGGCCCGCCTGTGAGCGGCACTTCATCGGCGACTTCGGCCTGCGGCAGCTCCTGATGAGCAGGCTGCACGGGCCGCCCGACGCGGGCGCCGAATGGCGCCGCAACCACAGCCTCCTGCACGACCACTACCGCAGCAGGGCCGAGTCGCCCGACCGTGCCTTCGGCAGCACCGCGGCGCACGGCCTCAACCACGATCTGGTCGCCACCGGCCCCGAGCGAGCCGTGCACCACCTGGCCGCCACGTTCCCGGCGGACGGCGTGGGCGCCGAGGAGTGGTGCGACCAACTGCTCGCGCTCGCCCAGGCACCCTCGCCCGGCGGCCACGACGAGCGGCACGCCCGGATGACGGTGGCCCAGGTCGACGGCACCAAGCTGCAGCGCCAGCTGGACGAGCTGCTGCACGCCGTGTGGCTCTGCGAGGAGCGCACGAGACCGCCGGACATCGCGGCGGCGGACCGGATGGCGCAGCTGCTGCGGGAGCTGGCCCGGGAGTACGCGGGGGCCGCGCCGGTGCTCGCGGCGCGGGCCGGTAAGTGGGACCGCAGGGCCCGCAACCGCCAGCCCCTGCAGTCCTGTTCCTGCACGGCCCACATCGGAGAGGGGAGCTGAGGGGATGTTCCGGACCACCGCCGACTGGCTGCACGAGCACCTGTGGAACACGCTGCTGAAGAAGATCTTCACCTGCGCTCTGGCGGCTCTCATCGCCGTCGGGGCGTACGGCCTCGTCTCGAAACTGAACGAGGACGCGGACAACTGCGCCGACGGCGTCACCGAGTCCGGCGGCGAGTGCATAGGCATCAACGGCTCCGGCTACGACTTCGGGGAGCCGGAGATCGCGCCGGTCGCGGCCAGGATCGCCGAGGAGAACCGCCGCATCGACGAACAGCCGCACGTCACCGTGGCGATGATGCTCCCGCTGCAGCCCGACTCGAAGGCCGAGCGGCGTCAGCTGCGCAGCGAACTGCAGGGCGCGTTCCTGGCGCAGTACCGCCTCAACAGGGAGCCCGGAAAGCCGGTGGTGCGCCTTGTCCTTGCCAACCCCGGCAAGGACTACGCCCGGCAGGGAGAAGTGGTGCCCGACCTGGTGCGGATGGCCCGCTCCGACCGGGACAACCTGCGCGCGGTGACCGGGTTCAACCTCTCCCTCGACGAAACCAAGGAGGCCGTGCGCAGCCTCACCGAGCAGCAGGTGCCGGTGCTCGTGGCGCGGGCCTCGGCGAGCACGCTCGCCAACCAGGAGAGCAAGGACGGGACGTACGACTTCAAGGGGCTTGCCCGCATCATCCCCACCAACGAGGAACAGGCGCGGGCGCTGGCCGACTACAACGGCAGCCGCAAGGACCGCCAGACCGTCCTGGTCCGCGACACCCGCCCCGACCCGTACGTCCGTTCACTGGCCCGCGCCTTCCAGGGGCTTCCGGAGGACGGACCCGCGGGCCCGGACGACATGACCTTCACGTCGCCCGGAGTCGCGGACCCGGGGGACGTGGACAACCAGTTCAGACCGACGGTCAACACGATCTGCAACTCGGGTGCGGACACGGTCTACTTCGCGGGTCGCTCCACTCACCTTCGGCTGTTCCTCAAGCGCCTGGCCAAGGAGGCGTGCGAGGACCGGAAGTTCACCGTGGTCTCCGGCTCGGACGCGGCTTCGCTGAACAACCGGATGACGGACGAGGACTGGGCAGAACTGCGCGACAGCTCCGGCAAACCCCGCTTGACGGTGCAGTACGCGGCGCCGGCTCACCCCGAATCCTGGAGCACCGAAATAGGCAAGTGGCAGCAGGGCGAAGAGGACCGGACAGGCAAGAAGCCCCCCGCGTCGAAGGCCCCCGGCTACTTGCACGACCCGCTTGCCGAGCTCGGCCGACTGGAGCAGACGATCACCGCACTGCATTCGGCGGGCCGGGAGATCGGCGACGTACAACTGGGCGACTCCCGCACCATGATGGTGCACGACGGGGTGCGCACCGCGGTCGAGGCGATCCGCGGCGCGAAGCCCACCGGCGCGGCGGTCCCCTCCGCCGAACAGGTGGGCAACCGCTGGGCCACGATGCAGTCGAAGAACCGCGTGGACGGCACGAGCGGCCGCATCTGCCTCACCAAGGCAGGCAACCCGTACGACAAGCCCCTGGCGGTCGTGGCCCTGAAACCCGGCACGAAGGAGGGTCCGGGCACCCTGGACTTCATCGGCCTCGCCTGGCCCACGGGCGAGCCACAGCCGGAGGACTGTGTCGTACGGGGCGGATAAGGGCGGCGGCGCGGCCTCAGCGGATGACGTCGAAGACGTTCTTCTGCAGGCCGTTGGCGTAGGCCTCGTGTTCTACGAGCCGCAGCTTCTGCGTGTCCTTGTCCGTGTCGCTGAACAGGCGCTTGCCCGCGCCGAGCAGCAGCGGGAAGACGAGCAGGTGGTAGCGGTCGATCAGACCCGCGTCCGAGAGGTGCCGGTTCAGGGTGGCACTGCCGTGCATGATGATCGGGCCTCCCTCGGTCTCCTTCAGGGCGGCGACCTCGTCCAGCGAGCGCAGGATCGTCTGCTCGCCCCAGCCGGAGACCAGCTTGTCCTCGGTGAGAGTGCCGGAGACGACGTACTTCGGCATGTCCTTGTACTCGGAGAACTCCTCCATGCCCGGCCAGACCGGGCTGAACGCCTCGTAACTGACCCGGCCGAACAGCATCGCGGTGGCCTCCTGCTGCTCCCGGCCCTTGATCTCGTACGCCTCCGGCAGGAACTCCATGTCCTTGAAGGTCCAGCCGGAGTTCCGGTAGCCGGGCTCGCCGCCCGGGGCCTCCACGACACCGTCGAGGGAGACGAAAGCAGTGCTGATCAACGTACGCATGTCGGGATCTCCTGGTGGGTCTTCACCGGTCGGCGCTTCATCATCGTGGTTACGGGGTTGTTGACCGCCGTACACACGCAAACTCATCGCCGGCCGCGTGAAATGGTGACCACCGGACGCCCCGGGGGTGAGCAGCGGATACGGTGCTCTGGTGACTGATGGGGAGGGGACGGTGCCGGGGACCGCGCTGCTGATTGCGGCAGCGCCGGTCGGCAAGGCCCGCATGGTGGACGCGGCCTCCGTGCTGCCCGTGCTCGCCGCGGTGTCGCCGGCGGTGCTCGCCGGTACCGCGACCGCGAGTGTCGTGGAGCTCGCGGACCCGCTAGATCCGCAGACCGTGCTCACGCGGCTGCGTGCGGCCGCGATGGCGCCGGGGCCCCTGACGGTGTACCTGGTAGGGCAGTTGCACCTCGACCGCCGCCAGCGACTGCAGCACGTGGCGCTCGCGCGGACCACGGCGGCGACGGTCCGCTACACCGGCTTCCCCTGGCACTGGATCGCCCAGGAGCTGCGGCTGCGCCCGCCCGGCAGGACGACCGTCATCGCCGACCTGCACGCCGACACGGAAAGCTGGCAGCAGCTTGCGCAGCGCCCCCTGGACGTGGGGCCGGGCGTCGCGCTGTACGGACGGATCGCGCCGCCGCCGGGCCGGCGTGCCGTCGCGGCGCCCTCGTACATGAAGGCCCTGGCGACGGTGTTGCGCAGCGGGCACCGGCCGCCGCTGCCCGACCTGCACCAACACGTCGCCGCCCAGACGATGGAGGAGAGCGCGTCCGGCATCGTGCTGCTCTCCGCCGACCCCGCCGTCGCCTTCCGCACAGGCGGACTCGGGGGCACCCGGGGAAGCGGGGTGTCAGTGCCCGCCCAGCACGGCCCCACCTCCGGCGCCCCCGGTGCGCCGCCTTCCACGGCGCCGCGGACCGCCGGCGCGGACCCGCATGCGGCGATCACCAAGGCCGTGGAGGCGGGACGGCACGGCGAGGCCGCGGCCATGGCGGCGGCCTGGGAGCAGGAGGCACTGCGTACGTACGGTGCGTCCTCGCCCGAGGTGGTGCACTGGATGGAGGTCCGCGGACATCTGGCGATCTTCGCGAAGGACCCGGGACGCAGCTGCGCGATCTGGCTCGCGGTGGTCTCCACCAGGATCACGGCGGGCCAGGCCCCCGACAACCCTGACGTCGAGGCCGCCGCGGACCTGGCACACCACCAGTGGGAGCAGCTCCGCGACCCGGCCACCGTCCGCGAACTCGGCCCGGCCCTGGTCGCGTTGAGACGCCGCGTGCCGGGCCGTCAGCGCGGCACGGCGAACCTCGTACAGCAGCGCCTCGTGCAGTTCCACACGCAGGTCGGCTGAGGCGCGTACGGCCCTACCGGCTCGTACGGCCCGATGCGCGCGCGGGCGTCCTAGCTCGATGCGCTCCGGGTGCTCGATGCGCCGAACCACCTCGGCAGTTCGCCGAGCAGTTCCTGCTGGTCCTCACCGACCCAGGCCACATGACCATCGGGCCGCAACAGCACGGCGGGCGCGTCCAGTTCGTCGCTGACGTCGACGACGTGATCGACCCGGTCGGCCCACCCTTCGACCGAGAGCCTGCCGGTCTGGTCGAGCAGCAGGCCGCGGCCCTCGTGCATCAGCCCGTAGAGATGCCCCTGCTTCAGCTCCACGTCCCGCATGCGCCGGCCGAGCAGCTCGTGGCCCCCGCCGAAGTCGTAGCTGACGTCGACCGCGGTGATCATCCCGGTCACGTACCGGTTCACCTCCTCGAAGTCCATCAGCCGGGAGAACAGCTCACGCAGCGCGGTCGCCCCCGGGTCGTCCCCGAGCATCGTGATCTGCGCCCGGGTGTTGGCAAGGACGCGGGCACCCACCGGGTGCCGTTCGGCGTGGTAGGTGTCGAGGAGCCCGTCCGGTGCCCAGCCCTCGACCGCCGCGGCCAGCTTCCAGCCGAGGTTGAACGCGTCCTGCACACCGAGGTTGAGCCCCTGGCCGCCGGTCGGCGGGTGGATGTGCGCCGCGTCGCCCGCGAGGAACACCCGGCCGTCCCGGTAGCGCTCGGCCTGCCGGGTGGCATCGCCGAACCGGGAGAGCCAGCGCGGCGAGTGCACGCCGAAGTCGGTGCCCGCGTAGGCCCGCAGCTGGTGCTTGAAGTCGTCGAGCGTCGGCTCGGCCGCGCGGTCCTCGGCCACACCCACGGCGGGCACGACCACACGGCAGATCCCGTCCTCGTTGGGCGGGGCGATGCCGAACCGCAGCTGGGTCTTGTGCACTTCCTTGACGGCGGCGGCGACCGTCTCGGGGTCCGTGGTCACCTCCATCTCGCCGAGCAGGGTCTCGACCTTGGCGGGCTCGCCGGGGAAACCGACGCCGAGCAGCTTGCGCACGGCGCTGCGTCCGCCGTCGCACCCGACGACGTAACGCGCGCGCAGGCGCGTGCCGTCCGCCAGCTCGACGGTCACCCCGCCGCCGTCCTCGTCGTCCTGGCTCAGCCCGACCACTTCGCAGCCGCGCCGGATGTCGGTGCCGAGTTCGACCGCGCGCTCGTTCAACAGCCGCTCGGTGACCGGCTGCGGGGTTGCCACCCCGTACGGGTGCGCCGTGTCCAGCGTGTCCGGCCACGGCTTGATGACACCGCCGAACAGGCCACCGACCTGGAACTTCTCATTGATCGCGAGGAACCGGTCCAACAGGCCGCGCTGGTCCATCACCTCTACGCTGCGTGCGTGCAGGCCCTGTCCGCGGGACTGCGCGGTGGGCTTCTCCGCCTTCTCCAGGACGACGGTGTGCACGCCATGGAGTCGCAGCTCGCTCGCCAGCATCAAACCGGTGGGTCCGCCGCCGACCACGATCACGTCAATCATTGTTCTCATTTCGCTCAAGTCTGGCTCAGGCCGTCCTGGCTCAGGCGGATGATTGTGCGGCAGGACCGGGGCCTTGCCGCAAGGCCCCCCATGCGTTATAAGTTAAGAGTGGCAAGGAGTTCGAACACTCCTTGCCTTTGTCATGTCGGGCGTCGGACGCAGGACGCCGGGCTCACCGATGACTCACCACATTGATGACCCGCCCATTGGGATCACGTACGAAGAACCGGCGCACTCCCCACTCCTCGTCCCGCAAGGAATGCACGATCTCCGCGCCACTCTCGCGCACCGCCGCGTAGACCGTGTCCACGTCGTCCACTTCGACGCTCATGTCGGGCACGACGGGCGCCGTCTTGTCGTGGCTCATGAAGGTGACTTGGGCCGTGGGGTTGGATGGCGAGCCGAGCGTCATCACCCAGCCGAGGTTCATGACCTCCTCGAACCCCAGCAGGCCGTAGAAGTCCCGGCTCTCCTCCATGGCCTCGGTGCGGATGTCGGGCATGGCACGGCGGATGGGCATGGGGGCTCCTGACGGCTGAGGGGTCCGGCGTGCCCGTGATTCTCTCAGTGCGCCCGGCGCCGGCAACGGAACTTCGAGGGGCGGGGAGGCGTTGGCAGGAGGACGCGTGGAACGCGCGCGGACGAGCTAACAGGCAGTCGAGGTGGCACGGATGGCGATGTGGGACCGGATCAAGGACCAGGCCAAGGGTCTGCAGCAGTCGCAGGGGGCACGGAGCTCCGGCGGTCACGGACGCCCGGGGCCGGGATCGGGGTCGGGGTCAGGGTCCGGAGGGGGGTCGAAGGCGCAGCTCGTGGGCGTGCTCAAGTCCCAGCTCGCCTCCCTCAAGACGGAGCTCAAGAGCGGTGCCTACCGTGACGCCAGCATGGCCATGTGCGCCCTCGTCGCCGCGGCCGACGGCTCGGTCGACCCGGCCGAGCGCCAGCACGTGGAGTCGCTGATCCTGCAGAACGACGTCCTGAAGAACTTCCCGCCGGAGCAGCTGCAGCAGCGGTTCAACAAGCACGTGGACCAGCTGTCGTTCAACTTCCAGCAGGGCAGGACCGAGGTCATGCAGGAGATCGCCAAGGCGGCGAAGAAGCCGATGGAGGCCAAGGCGGTGATCCAGACCGGCTTCGTCGTCGCGGGCGCGGACGGGTACATCGCCCCGGCCGAGGAGCAGGTCCTGCGCGAGGCGTGCGCGGCGCTCAACCTCTCGCCGCAGGAGTTCGGTCTCTGAGGTCCGCACTCAGGAGGGGCCCGCACCCGAGGTGCGGGCCCCGGCCCCGCTAGAAGGTGTAGCGGGTGTGGCTGAACACCTGGCCGTCGTGCCCGAAGCCGTAGGCCGTGCCGGGTGCCACCGCGAAGAGCAGGTCGTCGCCCGTGCGGATATTGTCGCCGAAGCCGTGAAAGACGCCCTCCGGCGAGGTGATGTGGTCTTGGTACTGCGCCTCGAACGCGGTGATGACCGCCTCCTGCCGCGCCGGATCCGTTACCCGCTCGGCCGTGCCCTCGACCACGATGTCGAGTCCCTCGGAGAGCGAGTTGTGCCCCGTGGTGAGTACGCAGTGGGCGTTGCCGGCCAGGTTCTTCACCTTCTGCTCGCCCTGTCCGGAACTGAAGTGCAGCGCCCCGTCGTGCCAGGCGGCGATCAGCGGCGTGACGTGCAGCCGGCCGTCCGGCCGGACCGTGGTGATCCAGAAGACCTCGGCGGCACGCATCCTGCGCTGGGCTTCGGCCCAGTCGGTGGCGGTGACGTCCTCCGCTCCGGGGCGCGGGTTGAGCGCGGAACTGTAGCGGGCGTCCAGCTCGGTCTTGGGCTGCTTCAGAGCCATGCGGAACTCCTCTCTCCCTGTGACCAAGGCTACGCAGCCCGGGCCGGCGGCGCTCGGTGGACGCGCCCGGAGTGGAGTGGGCGAAGCCCTTGCTACTTCAGCACCTGACGACTAGTCATATGGCTAATCGGAACAAGGGTGGCCGTACCGTAGCGGCTCAACTCGCTGGAGGGCACGTGAAGTTCTCCGTCATATTCGAAGCGCAGCTCGCCGACCCCACCGTCGAGCGCGAGCATCAACTCATCCACGACAGCGTCGAACAGGCCGTCCTGGCCGAGGAGATGGGGTTCGACCGGGTCTGGGCGGTCGAGCACCACTCCCTCAAGTGGTACGCCCATATGAGCGCCCCGGAGATCTTCCTGACCTGGGTCGCGGCGCGTACCAGCACCATCCGCATCGGGCACGGCGTGGTCTGTATGCCGTTCAAGTTCAACCACCCGGCGCGTGTCGCCGAGCGCGCCGCCATGCTCGATCTGCTGTCCGGCGGACGGCTCGACCTGGGGGCGGGGCGTGGGGGGACGCTCCAGGAGACCTCACTCTGCGGCGTCGACAAGGAACGAACGACCCAGGAGGTCGAGGAAGCCCTCCAGATCATCGGCAAGGCCTGGCAGGGGGAGGAGTTGGAGCATCACGGCGCTCTGCTCGACATCGACCCGCATCCGATCCTGCCCCGGCCGCGGCAGACTCCGCACCCCCCGCTCTTCCTCGCCTGCAGCAGGACCGAGACCCTGACCCAGGCCGCCGAACTCGGCGTCGGCGCGCTGGTGATGGGCTTCGCGGGGCCCGAGTCGATCGCCGAGATGCGTACGGCGTACGACACCGCGATCGCGACCCGCGGCGACGCGCGCTTCGTGTCCAGTGTCGTGAACGACCACTTCTCCGTGCTCTGTCCGACCATCGTGCTCGACGACCGCGACGCGGCTCGGCGCGTGGGCATCCGTGGCCAGCGGTTCTTCGCGCAGTCCATCGGGCACTGGTACGGCGGCGCCGGCATCCCCGACGAGGCCGTGGTGGAGGGGGCCGATGAGGCGGCGGCGATGCGTGCGGCCGCCGAGCAGGTCGTCGCGCGGCTGCACGAGCACGACATCCCGGTCCGGCCCACCTCCACGGCCACCTTCAACGCGGACCACGCCTACGGGACCGCCGACGACGCCATCGCCTACGTGGAACGGCTCCGGGACGCGGGCGCCGACGAGATCATGTGCCTCATCCAGATGGGCACCGTCCCGCAGGACGCCTGCATGGAGACCCTGCGGCAGTGGGGCGAGAAGGTCATCCCGTACTTCCGAGCCCAGGAGGCGGGATGATGCCGACGAGCGGGGACGGCAACCCCCGGGAACCTGCCTCGCGTCCGCACGCCGCGAGTACGGGCGCCGCGAGCACGGGCGTCGCGAGGACGGACCCCGCGGGCACAGGCGCCGCGGGCACAGGCGCCGCGAGTTCGCACGCCGCGAGTCCGGCGGGGGCTGGCACGCACGCCGCGAGCACGCACGCCGCGAGTACGGCCGGAGCGAGCCCGGACCTTGCGAGTACGGACCCTGCGAGTCCGGCCGGGGCGCGCACGTACCCTGCGAACGCGGACGCCGCGAGTGCGACGGGGGCTGGCACGGGCGTCGCGAGTTCGCACGCTGCGAGTACGGACGCCGCGAGTGCGGCGGGGGCTGGCACGGGCGTCGCGAGTTCGCACGCTGCGAGTACGGCCGGGATGAGCCCGGACCCTGCGAGTACGGACCCTGCGACCACGGCCGGGGCGCGCACGGACCCTGCGAACACGCACGCCGCGAGCACGGCCGGAGCGAGCGCGCGCGGCGATCGCCTCGCCCCGGAGGCGCGGCCCCTGGTCGATGCCCTCGGTGCCGCCTTCCCCGACCTCGGCGGCACTGTCACGGACGCGGTCGAGGCTCGCCGCATCCTTGCCGCGACGCCTTCCGCCGCGAAGGCCGTGCCGACGGTGGGCGCCGTCGGAGACCGGCGCATCCCCGGCCCCGCCGGAGCTCCTGACCTGCCCGTACGCGTCTACCGCCCACCAGGGCGGACCCGCCCCCGCCCCACCGTCGTCTTCTTCCACGGCGGCGGCTACACCCTCTGCGGCCTCGACACCCACGACGCCACCGCCCGCACCCTCTGCGTGGAGTCCGGGGCCGTCGTGGTCTCCGTCGCCTACCGCCTCGCCCCCGAGCACCGCTTCCCCGCGGCCACCGAGGACGCCTACGCGGCCCTGTGCTGGGCCGCAGCCGAGGCGCGGGTGGGTGGCCTCGGCGGTGACCCGGGGGCCGTGGTGACGGCCGGGGACAGCAGCGGGGGAGCCCTCGCCACCGTGGCGGCCCTGATGGCGCGGGACCGGGGAGGGCCCGCCGTGGCGCTCCAGGTGCTGATCTACCCGTTGCTCGACGCGGGGCAGGGCAGCGGCTCGTACCGGTCGAACGCGACCGGCTACTTCCTCACCGCCGCACACCTGCGCTGGTTCTGGGAGCAATACATCGGCCCGGACGGCGACGGTGCCCACCCCTACGCCTCCCCGCTGAACGCCGACGTCACCGCGCTGGCGCCCGCGCACATCGTCACCGCGGGCTGCGATCCGCTGTGCGACGAGGGCGCCGCGTACGCGGACAGGCTGCATCTGGCGGGGGTGCCGGTGACGCGGGGGCATTACCCGGGGATGTTCCACGGCTTCCTGGGCTTCCCGAAGCTCCTGGACGATGCGCGGGCAGCGGTGGCGGAAGTGGCAGAAGCAGTCGCCTCGACGGTGTCCGACAGGAAAATCAGCGGTGATGTTGGGGGTGTCACAGGATAATCTCCCGAGCCCCCTCTTGTGGCGGAGAACCTCGCCCGCATACGGTGTTCTGACGCGAGGTTCTCCCGTGGAGGTTGACAAGTGACGGAAATTCTTGTGCAGAGGGTTGCGGAAGAGGCGGTTTCTCCCGCGAATGGGGGTGCCCCCATCGGAAGGGTCGTGGAGCACCCGGCCTGGCCGATGCTCAAGGACGCCGTGGAGGAGATCCGCCCGTGGCAGTCCGCGGACGGTTCGATCGACTTCGACGCGGAGGACGCCCCGGCGAGGTCCGTGGCCGAACTCGCCGTGGACCGCGTGATATCCGGGATCGAGCAGCTCGCCCCGCTCCTGCCGCACGACGCCGCGTACCACCAGGCGCTCGGCACGGACCTGCGGCGCTGGGCGGACGGCGGATTCCAGGTGCCGGACTTCCTCGACTCGCTGCTCGCCTTCCAGCCCGCGGCGCACCGCGAGGACGGCCTGCAGCACCTCGTGGTCTTCCCCATGTACACGCAGAACGGCAACCCGGACCGCAATCTCGAAGCGGTCGTGCTGCGCATGGTCTGGCCGGACTGGCTGGCCGAGCTCGAGCGCACGCGTTACGACAACCCGCTGTTCTGCGGCATCACCTTCGAGGACTTCACCGCCGGGTACGACACGAACTCGGCCGTGCTCTTCCCGGAGACCATCGCCGTGCGCGAGGCGCCCGAGCGCTTCAGCTGGGGCGGCATCTTCTGTGACCGCGAGGCGGCCCGTTTCCGCCGCGTCACCGAGGCCTCCGTGGAGATCCTGGGCCTCGAACTGCCCGACGACATCCGCGAGATGATCGGCGACCAGGACCGCTGCCAGCAGGCGTTCGTCCTGTGGGACATGGTCCACGACCGCACCCACAGCCACGGCGACCTGCCCTTCGACCCGTTCATGATCAAGCAGCGGCAGCCGTTCTGGATGTACGGCCTGGAGGAGCTGCGCTGCGACCTCACCGCCTTCAAGGAGGCCGTGAAACTGGAGGCCGAGGGCGTCCCGCAGGCGCGTGACGTGCAGTACGCCGTCCTCTTCGACCGGATGTTCCGCTTCCCGGTCACCGGCGACCGCGTCAAGAACTACGACGGTCTCGGGGGCCAGCTGCTCTTCGCGTACCTCCACAAGCACGACGTGGTCCGCTGGACCGACAACAAGCTCAAGATCGACTGGCAGCGCGCGCCGCAGGTCACCAACCAGCTGTGCGCCGAGATCGAGGAGCTGTACCGCGCGGGCATCGACCGCCCCAAGCTGGTGCACTGGTTCGCCGCGTACGACCTGGTGTCCCAGTACCTCGCCCCGCACCCCGGATCGCGCTGGGCCAAGGGACCCGACGCCCTGGATGTGCAGCTTCCGCCAAGGAAACTCGTCGACGACGTGCTTCCTGATGAATTTCCGCTCAGCATGTTCTATGAGGCGCTCTCCAAGAAGCTCAAGCATGTGATCGCCTCCACCAAGGGGATCACCGCGGCGCGCGCCGAGCAGGTCGCCGCATGAGCGACCGCACCAAGGAGGCGAGGACGATGTCCGCACTCGATGGAGCCGTGGTCGCGGTCGCGGGGGCTGCCGGGCCCGCGGGCCGGGCCACCCTGCTGAGGCTCGCCGAGGCCGGCGCCACGGTCGTGGCGTCCGACGCCGACGCGGCGCGTCTCGCGGAGGCCGTGGACGCCGCGCGGTACGCGCACGGCGGGGCCACCGTCATAGGCGACACGGTCGACCTCCTCGACCTGGGCGCGGCCCGGGAGTGGGCCACCCGCACCGAGAAGGAGTTCGGGCGGATCGACGGCCTGGTCCACCTCGTCGGCGGCTGGCGCGGCAGCGCGACCTTCGCCGAGACCGACCTCGCCGACTGGGACCTGCTCGAAAAGCTCCTGATCCGTACGGTGCAGCACACCACGCTCGCCTTCCAGGACGGCCTGCAGCGCAGCGACCGCGGCCGCTATCTCCTGATCAGCGCGGCCGGCGCCTCCAAGCCCACGGCGGGCAACGCGGCGTACTCCGCGTCGAAGGCCGCCGCCGAGGCCTGGACCCTCGCCCTCGGCGACGCCTTCCGCAAGGCGGGGGCCGAGCAGGGCCTGACGTCTGCGGCTGCCATCCTGGTGGTCAAGGCGCTGGTGCACGACGCGATGCGCGCGGAGCGGCCCAACGCGAAGTTCGCGGGCTTCACGGACGTCAAGGAGCTGGCCGAGGCCATCGCCGGAGTCTGGGAGCGGCCCGCCGGAGAAGTGAACGGAACCCGCCTGTGGCTGACCGAGAAGCCGTGACCGCTCGCGACACCCGTGACAGAGAAGCCGTGAACCCTCCGAAGACCGACGCACGCCGTCACCACGACCCGGGTGTACGGGGGTTCGCGAGCGACAACTACGCGGGCGCCCACCCGGAGGTGCTCGCCGCCATCGCGCTGGCCAACGGCGGTCACCAGATCGCGTACGGCGAGGACGACTACACGGCCAACCTCCAGCAGGTCATCCGCGGCCACTTCGGTCCCACGGCCGAGGCGTTCCCCGTCTTCAACGGCACCGGTGCCAACGTCGTCGCGCTCCAAGCGATCACCGACCGCTGGGGCGCGGTGATCTGCGCCGAGTCCGCGCACATCCACGTCGACGAGGGCGGTGCCCCCGAGCGCATGGGCGGCCTGAAGCTGCTCACGGTGCCGACGCCCGACGGCAAGCTCACGCCCGAGCTGATCGACAAGCAGGCGTTCGGCTGGGACGACGAGCACCGGGCGATGCCGCAGGTCGTCTCGATCGCGCAGAACACCGAACTGGGCACGCTCTACACGCCCGACGAGATCCGCGCCATCTGCGAGCACGCGCACAAGCTCGGCATGAAGGTGCACCTCGACGGCTCGCGCATATCGAACGCCGCCGCGTCACTCGACGTCCCCATGCGGACGTTCACGAACGCGGTCGGCGTGGACATCCTGTCCCTGGGCGGCACGAAGAACGGCGCGCTCTTCGGGGAAGCCGTCGTCGTCCTCAACCAGGACGCCGTCAAGCACATGAAGCACCTGCGCAAGCTGTCCATGCAGCTCGCCTCCAAGATGCGTTTCGTGTCGGTGCAGTTGGAGGCGCTGCTCGCCAAGGACCTCTGGCTGCGCAACGCCCGGCACGCCAACGAGATGGCGCAGCGCCTGGCCGAAGGGGTGCGCGCCGTCCACGGCGTGGAGATCCTCTACCCGGTGCAGGCCAACGCCGTCTTCGCGCGCCTTCCGCACGACGTGAGCGAGCGGTTGCAGCAGCAGTACCGCTTCTACTTCTGGGACGAGGCGGCGGGCGACGTCCGCTGGATGTGCGCGTTCGACACGCGCGAGGAGGACGTGGACGGGTTCGTCGCGGCCCTCAAGGAGGAAATGGCGCGCTGAGCAGCGCCCCTCGCTGACTGCATAGGTATACGGCTGGCCGCAATTGCATTGACTCACGGTCGGTCGTATTCCTATGCTCCCGTGCCATGCAGCTGATCCAGGAAAACCCTGACCTGTCGGCGTACTTGGCCGCCGACGAGGTGGTCGACCACCACCATCCACTGGTCCGCGAGACGGCGGCCGGTCTCGCACAAGCATCCGCCGATACATACGCATACGCCCACGCGGCCTTCGAGTTCGTGCGCGACGCCATCCCGCACTCGCAGGACTCGGGCCGTATGGAGGTCACCTGGCGCGCGTCCGACGTCCTGCGGGAGCGCACCGGCATCTGCACGGCCAAGTCCCACGCCCTGGCCGCTCTGCTGCGCGCCGAGGACATCCCGACGGCGTTCTGCTATCAGCGGCTGCGGGACGACAACACCAGCGGCTACTCCCTGCACGGCCTCGTCGCCGTACGCCTCGACGGCGCGTGGCACCGGCAGGATCCGCGCGGAAACATGCCGGCCGGGGTCGACGCACAGTTCCGTCTCGGCGAGGAACGGCTGGCCTGGCCCGTGAACCCGCAGTCCAATGAAGTGGACTATCCAGTCCTGTACGCTAAACCGAGTCCAGTGGCGCTCGGTGCGCTCAGGCAAGCCCGCGACCGGCTGCACCTCTGGAAGATCTACCCCTCAGAACTCTGACGCCCGAACTCTGACGCCCGAACTGTGAGGCACGACGGACCATGACCATCGACCTGACCGTCTCCGACGAGGTCCGCGCCCTCGCGCCCGGCTTCACCCACGTCGCCATCGAGGCCCACGGGCTCGTCAACGGCCCCAGCAGCGACGGGACTTCGGCCCTCCTCGACGAGGCCGCGCGCCGCCTCACCGAGCGGCTCGACGGCCGCGCCCCGCACGAGGACCCGCACATGGTGGCCTGGCGCGCGGCGTACACCGCCTTCGGCGCGAAGCCGTCGCGTACGCGCAACTCCGCCGAGGCGCTGGCCAAGCGGGCCCTCGCCGACGGTGGTCTGCCGCGGATCAACACCCTCGTCGACGTCTACAACGCGATCAGCGTCGCCCATCTGATCCCGGTCGGCGGTGAGGACCTCGACCACATCAAGGGCGGCATGCGTCTGGTGCGGGCCGACGGCACCGAGGACTTCGCCACCATGGCCGCGGGGGAGCAGGCCGTCGAGCATCCGGACGCGGGGGAGGTCGTCTGGTGCGACGACGAGGGCGTCACCTGCCGCCGCTGGAACTGGCGCCAGGGGCCGCGCACCCGCCTCACGGAGGAGTCGGTCAACGCCCTCTTCCTGCTGGAGGGGATGGGGCCGGACTCGGGCGTCGAGGAAGCGGGCGCCGAACTGGCCGAGCTGCTGGCGAAGTTCAGCCCCGGCGCGCGGCTCACCGTCCGCGCGCCGGAGCGGGCGTCCGACCGGCCCGCATAAGGGCCGAGCGCCCCGAGTAATCGATTCAGCTCGCCTCGGCGGCCTTCACCTCGGCGGGCGTCGGCGCGGTGCCGCCGAGGTGCGCCGGCATCCACCACGTGTCGTCCGGGCCCTTGGGGCGTACGGGATAGGCGCGCTGCGCGGCTTCGAGAAGCTCCTGGCAGCGCTCGCGCAGGCGCCGGGTGATCGCCCCCGCGAACTGGTCCTTCGGCGCCTCGACCGGCTCACCGACCCGGATCGTGATCGGGATGTGGCTGCGCTTGAAGTTGCGCGGCTGGCCCTTGGTCCACAGCCGCTGGGTGCCCCACAGCGCCATCGGGATCAGCGGGACGCCGGCTTCCTGTGCCAGGCGTGCGGCGCCCGACTTGAAGCTCTTCAGCGTGAACGACGGAGAGATCGTCGCCTCGGGGAAGACGCCGATGATCTCCCCGGCGCGCAGCGAGTCGAGCGCGTGCTGGTAAGCCGTCTCACCCTGCTTGCGGTCGACGGGGATGTGCTTCATCCCGCGCATCAGCGGACCGGAGATCTTGTGCCGGAACACGGACTCCTTGGCCATGAAGCGCACGAGCCGCTTCTGCGGCAGAGCCGCGAGGCCGTCGAAGATGAAGTCGAGATAGCTGATGTGGTTGCTGACCAGCACCGCGCCACCGGTGCGAGGGATGTTCTCCGACCCCTTGCAGTCGATCTTCAGGTCCCACGCCTTGAACAGCGTTCTGGCGGCACCGATGACCGGACGGTAGACAAGCTCTGCCATGGGAGGGGATGACCCTTCGTTTCTGCCTGGGGAGGGGGTTCCCGGCGGGAAGTTACGCAGCCGTAGGTTTTTCGGCGTTGCGCAGATCGTGCCCCAAGAACGGACCGCTGGCCACCCATCGTTCCCGGCGAGCGCGAGATTCTCGTCACGTTGGGAATGTCCACGGGCGCCGGGACGCTGAAGGCGGGGACGGTTGGATCATGACGCGAGGGGCGGGAGGCTGACGTGCGGATACGCGAGGTGGAGCTGGGGGAGCGGGCCACGCTCGTGCAATTCTCCAGCGCCTTCTGTCAGCCCTGCCGGGCGACCCGTCGTGTCCTCTCCGAGGTGGCCGCCATGGTCCCCGGCGTGTCCCACGTGGAGCTCGACGCCGAGGCGGAACTCGATCTCGTACGGGAACTGCGCATCCTCAAGACGCCGACCGTGCTGGTGCTCGACGCGGACGGACAGGTCGTGACGCGCGCGACCGGGCAGCCGCGCAAGGCCGATGTGATCGCCGCCCTCGGCAAGGCCGTGGGAGACCCGGGCCACGGGGGAGGAGGGGCATGACCCATACGCCTTTCACATCGCGGAACGGACTTGACTGCACCCCGCATCCATCGCCAGCCTGCTCCCATGCCTCCGGAGCTCCTTCTCCACGAGCGCGTCCACGTGGACCTCGCCCGTCATGCAAGTGCGCGCTGTCCGGGCTGCTGAGCAGCCACGGAATCGCTCGTACCTCCTGCAGAAGGACACGTCCATGACGGCCACGCCCGACCTCCGCACGCCCCAGCTCGCCTCCCCCGACCTCCTGCGCTCCGTCTTCCGGCAGCATGCGGCGGGGGTCGCGGTGATCACCGCGCAAGGCCCGTCGGGTCCCGTCGGCTTCACCGCCACCTCGCTCGTCTCGGTCTCCGCCGAGCCCCCGATGCTCTCGTTCGGCATCGGCACGCAGGCTTCCAGCTGGCCCGCGGTCTCCGAGGCCGAACACGTCGGCGTCCACATACTCGGCGAGCATCAGCTGGACCTCGCCACGACCTTCGCGCGCAGCGGCGCCGACCGCTTCGGCGGGGGCACGCGCTGGTACGAGGGGCCCGAGGGCGTCCCCGTGCTCGACGGCACGCTGGCCTGGCTGGTCTGCAGGGTCGCGGCGCGGGTGCCCGCCGGAGACCACCGGATCGTCGTAGCGGAGGCGGTGGTGGGCGACCCCGCGGGCGCCGGCCGACCGCTGCTGTACCACCAGGGGCGCTTCAACGCGCTGCGCGACTGATGGCCGGCAGGAGTTCCCGGACGACCCACTTCGCGACTGATTACAGAGCGTTGGGAAGGTCACAGTTCAAAGCGCTTGCTTAGTGGGAATGCAATAGGTGTACTGGCGAGTAATATTCTGGTCGGAGCGCGGGCCGCCCCGACCGGGATCCGCCCCTTCAGGCGCCTATGCTGCCTGCAGGAAGGCAGTGGCCAGAGCAAGGCAGCAGCCGAGTAAAGACGATGCAGTAGGAGAGCCGGCGTGAGCTTGAGGATCGTTGTCACCGTGAAGTACGTGCCTGACGCCACCGGCGACCGGCACTTCGCCGATGACCTGACCGTCGACCGGGATGACGTGGACGGCCTGCTGTCGGAGCTCGACGAGTACGCGGTCGAGCAGGCCCTGCAGATCGCCGACGAGGCGGATGACGCGGAGATCACCGTGTTGACGGTGGGTCCGGAGGACGCCAAGGACGCGTTGCGCAAGGCGCTGTCGATGGGTGCCGACAAGGCGATCCATGTCGAGGACGACGACCTGCACGGTACGGATGCGCTGGGTACCTCGCTGGTCCTGGCGAAGGCGATCGAGAAGGCCGGCTATGACCTGGTGATCTCGGGTATGGCGTCCACGGACGGGACCATGGGTGTGGTGCCGGCGCTGCTGGCCGAGCGTCTGGGTGTGCCGCAGGTGACGCTGCTGTCCGAGGTGTCCGTCCAGGACGGTGTGGTCAAGGGCCGCCGGGACGGTGATGCCGCGTCCGAGCAGCTGGAGGCGTCGCTGCCGGCGGTGGTGTCGGTGACCGACCAGTCGGGCGAGGCGCGTTACCCCTCGTTCAAGGGGATCATGGCGGCGAAGAAGAAGCCGGTGGAGGCTTGGGATTTGTCGGATCTGGAGCTGGAGGCCGAGCAGGTGGGTCTTGAGGGTGCCTGGACGAAGGTCGAATCCGCCACCGAGCGTCCCGCGCGTACCGCGGGCACGATCGTCAAGGACGAGGGCGAGGGCGGCAAGCAGCTCGCTGAGTTCCTCGCGGGCCAGAAGTTCATCTGAGCTTCAGCCACCCCTGAAATCCGCCCTACTTCTTCGTAACCGCAGGAGATTGAAGTCCCATGGCTGAAGTTCTCGTCTATGTCGATCACGTGGACGGTGCCGTCCGCAAGCCCACCCTGGAGCTTTTGACGCTGGCCCGCCGGGTCGGTGAGCCCGTCGCTGTCGCGCTGGGCAATGGCGCAGGCGAGACCGCTGC
Source organism: Streptomyces sp. NPDC051218 (assembly GCF_044455475.1). NCBI lineage: Bacteria > Bacillati > Actinomycetota > Actinomycetes > Kitasatosporales > Streptomycetaceae > Streptomyces > Streptomyces sp. NPDC051218. Next base: position 236,708 of record NZ_JBITEU010000002.1, read on the forward strand.
CGCGCTGGCCGAGCACGGCGCGGTCAAGGTCCTGACCGCCGATGCCCCGGAGTTCGCCGACTACCTGGTCGTGCCGAAGGTCGATGCGCTGCAGGCCGCCTACGAGGCGGTGTCCCCGGCCGCGGTGCTGGTGCCCTCGTCCGCCGAGGGCAAGGAGATCGCCGCGCGCCTCGCGCTGCGGGTCAAGGGCGGCATCATCACCGACGCCGTCGACCTGGAGGCCGACGGAGAGGGTGTGGTGGCCACGCAGTCCGCGTTCGCCGCGTCGTACACGACCAAGTCCCGGGTTTCCACGGGCACTCCGGTCATCACGGTGAAGCCGAACTCGGCCGCGGTGGAGGCCGCGCCCGCCGCGGGCGCCGTCGAGGCGCTGGCCGTGTCCTTCTCGGAGCAGGCCACCGGCACCAAGGTCACCGCGCGTACGCCGCGTGAGTCGACGGGCCGTCCGGAGCTGACGGAGGCCGCGATCGTGGTCTCCGGCGGCCGTGGTGTGAACGGGGCGGACAACTTCCACCTCATCGAGTCGCTGGCCGACTCGCTCGGTGCCGCGGTCGGCGCCTCGCGCGCGGCGGTGGACGCGGGCTGGTACCCGCACTCCAACCAGGTCGGTCAGACGGGTAAGTCCGTCTCGCCGCAGCTGTACATCGCTTCGGGTATCTCGGGCGCGATCCAGCACCGGGCGGGCATGCAGACCTCCAAGACGATCGTGGCGATCAACAAGGACGCCGAGGCCCCGATCTTCGACCTGGTCGACTACGGCGTGGTCGGCGACCTCTTCGACGTCGTCCCCGCCCTCACCGAAGAGGTCAACACCCGCAAGGGCTGAGCCTCTTCAGACGGTACGAGTACGAGGCCTTCGCCACCGCGCACAGCTGCGGCGGCGAAGGCCTCGCCGCGTCACAGGCTCAGCGAAGCCTGCACCGGCAGATGGTCGCTCGGGAACTGCCCGCCCTGCGAGAAGGTGTTGATGGCCGCCGAGTGGACCCGCACCCCGGGCGTCGCCAGGATCCAGTCGATCCGGTCGCCGTCCGGCACCAGCGGCTTGTATCCGTGGAAGGTGGCGTACGCCTTGCCGCGCTCGTCCGCCGCGTCCCACGTGTCGACGAGACCGGCGCCCAGCATCGTGTCGTAGACCGGGTTCTTGTGCGCCGCGACGTTGAAGTCACCCGTGACCAGGAGCGGCAGGGACGGGTCGAGCGCGGCGATCCGTTCGGCGATCAGACTCGCGGCACGCGTGCGTGCGTACTGACTCGCGTTGTCGAGGTGGGTGTTGAGGACGTACAGCTCTGTGTCCGTGCGCAGGTCGTGGAAGCGGACCCAGGTGACCATACGGATGGAACCGCCGCCCCAGGTGTTCGACCCGATGACGTCCGGGGTGTCCGAGAGCCAGTAGTGGTCGTACTCGACCGGCGCGAGTCTGCGGGTGTCGTAGAAGACGGCCATGAACTCGTCCCGGCTGCCGCCGGCCCGTCCGGTGCCGATCCAGTCGTAGTGCGGGCCCAGGTCCTGGTCGATGTCCCGTACCTGCTGGTAGAGGCCTTCCTGGGTGCCGATGACATGAGGGCGCGCGCGGCGCAGCAGTTCCCGGGTCACCGGACGGCGGTCGGCCCAGGTGTTGGGCGGCGTGGTGCTCGCGTAGCGGAGGTTGAACGACATGACCTCCAGGCGGCGTCCCGCGCGTTCCACCGCGTGGACGGGCGAGGCGGCCAGCGCGGTGGTGAACAAGGGCACGGCCACCGCGGCGAGCGCGGTCTGCAGGCCGAAGCGGCGCGTTACTCGGGTGTCATTCGGCACGCGGTCTCCTTCAGTGGGTGGCGGTCAGGATGAGGTGCGGGCACGCGAGTGCGGAAGCAGGATCTGAGACAGGGATGAACGGACGAGGTCCGGCAGACGAGAGGGTGTTGACCAGCGGGAAGGTCGCCGGATAACTTCGCCATGCGGATTGTTGATTCCGTGAAGCGGAAATCGAGCGATTTCGAGTAGTGGTCCCGAGTGTGTGGTCCCGAGTGTGTGGAGGGTGCAGGAATGGGTCAGCAAGAGAAGGTGGCAACGAGCCTCGCGGGCGCGGTCAGCGAGGGCATCAGTGCCTCCCTCGCCCCGGTGGACGCGGAGCTCGAGCGCCGCTACCCCGGAGACCCGGGCACCCGCCAGCCGGTCCACACCGTGTACGTCCCCGGTGAGCTCTTCGGCGCCGACACCATCCGTACGTGGGGCGACCAGGCCCTGAAGGCGCTCGACGAGCACGCTCCGGACGCCGCCACCTTCGCGTCCGTCCTCGGTCTCGCCGACGACCTGGCCGCGCCGGTCTACGACCGCGTACGCGCCAAGCTGGAGCGCGAGCCGATCGAGGACCTGCGCATCGACTTCGAGGACGGCTACAAGGGCGCGGACGAGGACCAGGACGCCGCCCGCGCGGCCCGCCTGATCTCCGAGGCGTACAAGAACGGCACGGCGGCCCCGTACATGGGCATCCGCATGAAGTGCTTCGAGGAGAATGTGCGCGACCGCGCCATCCGCACCCTCGACATCTTCCTTTCCGGCCTCATGGAGGCCGGTGGCCTTCCCGACGGCCTGGTCCTGACGCTGCCCAAGGTCACCTACCCCGAGCAGGTCACCGCGATGGTGCGCCTCCTGGAGGAGTTCGAGAAGGTGCGCGGCCTGGAGCCCGGCCGGATCGGCTTCGAGATCCAGATCGAGACCAGCCAGTCCATCCTCGCCACCGACGGCACCGCCACCGTGGCCCGCATGATCGGCGCCGCCGAGGGCCGCGCCACCGGCCTGCACTACGGCACCTTCGACTACAGCGCCTGCCTCCACGTGAGCGCCGCCTACCAGACCAGCGACCACCCGGCCGCCGACCACGCCAAGGCGATCATGCAGGTCGCCGCCGCGGGCACCGGCGTACGTGTCTCGGACGGTTCCACCAACGTCCTGCCCATCGGCACCACGGAGAAGGTCCACGACGCCTGGCGGCTGCACTACGGCCTCACGCGCCGCGCCCTGGCCCGCGCCTACTACCAGGGCTGGGACATGCACCCCGGCCACATCCCCACGCGCTACGCCGCCGTGTTCGCGTTCTACCGCGAGGGCTTCGAGCAGGCCGCCGCGCGCCTCTCCGCGTACGCCGCCCACCGCGAGGGCGGCGACGTGGCGGACGAGCCGGCCTCGGCCAAGGCGCTCGCCGGATACCTCCTGCGCGGCCTGGACTGCGGCGCCCTCGACGTCGGCGAGGTCACCCGGCTCACCGGCCTGACGCTGGCCCGCCTGCAGAGCTTCTCGGGCCCGCGCCGCGGCGACCTCACGCCGCACGGGAAGTAACTCCCGGCACGCAGTGTCACCCCTGCCCCGTCGTCTGTGCGCCACGCAAAGTGGTGTCACAGGGACGGGGCAGCGGTGACTTCGGGGGACAGGGAACAGACGGGCAGTGTGGGCAGCCTGGCTGCCGGGTGCTACCGCGTGACCGCGCGGCTCGGACGCGGCGGCATGGGCGTCGTCCGGCGCGCCGTCGACGCGGTGCTCGGCCGCGACAACGGCAAGCCGCTGCCCGGCCTCCCGGTCCGCTGACCGCGCGCCGCACCACCGGCCACCCACCGCGACCCGCCAATCGTCAGCCCGCGGGCGGCAGTTCACCCGACCCGCGCTTGATGAGGCGCGTCGGGAGTTCGATGCGCTCCGGGGCGTCGGACGCGCCGTCCAGCTGCCGGAACAGGCGCTCGGCGGCGGTCCTCCCGAGCTGCGCGGCGTCCTGCGCGACGACGGTCACGCCCGGCTGCAACAGATCCGCCAGCTCGATGTCGTCGAAGCCGACGAGGGCCACGGGGCGGGTCAGCCCGGCGAGCACCCTGACGACCGTCACCGTCACACGGTTGTTGCCCGCGAAGATCGCCGTGACGGGTTCGGAGCCGCCCAGCATCGTCCTGGTGGCCTGCTCGACGCGGTCCGGGGCGGTGGGGCCCAGGGACATCCACGCGTCCTCGACGGGGATGCCCGCGTCCTCCATGGCCGCGCGGTAGCCGCGCAGACGCTCTATCGCGGTGTGGATGCGCGGCTGGTCACCGATGAACCCGATGCGGCGGTGGCCGTGGGCGATGAGATGGGCGACGCCGTCGCGCGCGCCGCCGAAGCTGTCGGAGAGCACGACATCGGCGTCGATCTTCCCGGCAGGGCGGTCGACGAAGACGGTCGCGACACCAGCCGCGATCTCCGGCTCCAGATAGCGGTGGTCGTCGCCGGCCGGAATGACGACGAGACCGTCGACCCGGCGCGCGCACAGCGCGAGCACCAGCTCCTGCTCGCGGTCCGGGTCCTCGGCGCTCGACCCGTTGATGAGCAGCGCGCCGTGCGCGCGGGCCACTTCCTCCACGGCGCGGCTGAGCGGCCCGTAGAAGGGGTCGGCGAGGTCTTCGAGCACGAGGCCGATGCTGGCCGTGCGGCCCTTGCGCAGGACGCGCGCGCTGTCGTTGCGCCGGAAGCCGAGGGCGTCGATGGCCTCCTGCACACGGCGCTCGGTGTCCGGGGTGACGCCCGGCTCGCCGTTCACGACCCGGGAGACCGTCTTGAGGCCGACTCCGGCGCGGGCAGCCACGTCCTTCATGGTCGGACGGTTGCCGTAACGGGGCTCGGGTCGCTCGGGTCGGCTGGCGGTCTCGGCCACGGTGCGCTGTCCTGTCGTCGACGAAGGTGAGCTGAAAGTGGTGCGTAAGTGATGTGGCGTCGAGCATAGAACCTGGACAACGTTGTCAGATGCGAGAGAGACTGTCCATCACATTCTCCGGCCTGCCCTTTCACCAACAGAGCGGCCTGTCCATCCACCAGGAGATCTGACACTGATGCACACGGACCTCGTCGCCGCACTCGACATCGGCGGCACCAAGATCGCCGGCGCCCTGGTGGACGGGCGCGGCCGGATCCTGCTGCGTGCCCAGCGGCCCACGCCCGCGCGCGAGGACGGCGACACCGTGATGCGGGCGGTCGAAGAGGTTCTCGGCGAGCTCACACGTGCCCCGCTGTGGGGCAGGGCGCGCGCGGTCGGCATCGGCAGCGCGGGCCCGGTGGACGCGTCGGCGGGGACGGTCAGCCCGGTGAACGTCCCCGGCTGGCGCGGCTACCCCTTGGTCGAGCGGGTGCGCGCGGCCACCGGCGGCCTCCCGGTCGAGCTGGTCGGGGACGGCGTGGCGATGACGGCGGCCGAGCACTGGCAGGGCGCAGCCCGAGGGCACGACAACGCGCTGTGCATGGTGGTGTCCACCGGCGTCGGGGGCGGACTGATCCTCGGCGGCAAGCTGCACCCGGGCCCCAGCGGGAACGCGGGCCACATCGGGCACATCAGCGTCGATCTGGACGGCGACCCCTGCCCGTGCGGGGCGCGCGGGTGTGTGGAGCGCATAGCCAGTGGCCCGAACATCGCCCGGCGTGCGCTGGAGGGCGGATGGCGTCCGGGGCCCGACGGGGACACGTCCGCCGCCGCGGTGGCTCTCGCCGCGCGGGCCGGGGACCCGGTCGCCGTCGCCTCCTTCGAGCGGGCGGCGCAGGCGCTTGCCGCGGGCATCGCCGCCACGGCGACGCTCGTGGAGATCGACATCGCCGTGATCGGCGGCGGGGTGGCCAAGGCAGGGAACGTGCTCTTCGACCCGCTGCGCCGGTCCCTCAGGGACTACGCCACGCTTTCGTTCGTACGTCATCTGACCGTGGGCCCGGCCTTGATGGGGACGGACGCCGGCCTCGTGGGGGCCGCGGCGGCCGCGCTCAGCCAGGAGGACAGGGCTGTGGATCTGCGGCCCGCTGTGGGGAGTTGACCTCACGTGGGCCGGGCCGAACGACGTCGGCCCGGCCCACGGTCAACGGTCCACGCCGCTCAGCAGCTGAGGACGGGGTCCGCCCAGTCCGCGTGGTCGGAGTCCGAGCCGTCGCCGCCGTCCGTGACGACGAGGCGTACGACCTGGGCGCCGCTCACGTCGGCCGAAATGCCTTGTGCGGCATCGGCGTTGGTGAGGACGCCGGTGGACGCGGCCTTCTTGCCGTCCGCCCAGATCTCGAAGGCGACCGTGCCCTTCGGGTCCTTCTCGTCGTCGACGCCCACCTGCGCGGTGAACTTCTCGCAGGACGCTCCGGTGTAGTACTCGACGGCGCTGTCGGCATGCACCCCGAGTCCCTTGGCGTGGACGGCCCCGCCGATGGTGATCGGCTGGCCGTCACCCGCCTCGCTCTCGCCGTTGCTGGTGTCCTTCTCGACGGGCCCCCAGCCGTTGGCCGTCGACATCCACGGCAGGTCACTGACCGCCGAGTCGCCCGCGGGCGGCGCCACGACGACATGCGCCGTCAGCGGCAGCACACTCTCGGCGCGGCTGCCCGCGGGGGAGCGGTAGGTGGACCTGAGCGTGAGGTCGTACGCTCCCGGGGCCGTGCCCCGCGGTGCGGTCACCGACCACGACGTACTCAGTGACTTGCCCGTGGCCAGGGAGTTCGCGGTCGAGGGCGACGTCGCCCTGATCTGCCAGCCGGAGGGTCCCGCGAAGGTGGTGGACACCTTCCGCGCGGAGGTACGGCCGAGGTTGGTGACCTTCGACGTCAGCTTCGCGGGCTCACCCGCCTCCACCAACGGGGCGCCGCCCAGGCCGAGTTCGACGGCGGGCGGATTCTTCGCCCACGCTCCGTCGGCCGAGACGCGCAGCAGGACGGTGCCGTGCGCGGGGACGGTCGCGGAGATCTTGCCCGCCGTGTTGTAGCTCTTGTGCTTCCACAGATCCCGCAGCGTGTATCCGTCGGCGTCCGGGAGTCCGACGGCCTTCGCCGACGTGGCGATCGACTGGGCACTGCCTGTCTCGTTGAACAGCGCCACCGCCCGGCTGCCGTCCTTCATCTCCTTGGCGACGACCCAGCGGCCGCCCTCGGACGACAGGACCTCGCCCTGCTTGCCCAGCGGGTCCTGGTCGACGGCGATGACTTCCTTGTTGCCGATGATCTCGAACGTCTCCGGTGTGGCCTTGCGCAGGTCGGAGCCGATGAGCAGCGGCGCGGCCATGATCGACCACATCGAGAAGTGCGTGCGGTACTCGGTGTCCGTCATGCCGCCGTTGCCGACCTCCAGCATGTCGGGGTCGTTCCAGCGGCCGGGGCCCGCCGACTCGGCGAGCGGCAGGTTCTGCTTCATGATCGAGAGCATCGAGGACCAGTTGTCGCTGATGTCGCCGGTGGTGCGCCACAGGTGCCCCACGTCGGCGGCCCACTCCCAGGGCTTGTTCTCGCCCCACTCGCAGATGCTGTAGACGATGGGACGGCCGGTGGCCTTCAGCGCGTCACGCATCGCGATGTACCGCTTCTTGGCGTCAACGCCTTGGTTGTTGCAGTTGTCGTACTTGAGGTAGTCGACGCCCCAGTCGGCGAACTGCCGTGCGTCGCTGACCTCATGGCCGAGTGCCCCGGGGAACCCGATGTCGCTGCAGGTCTTGGTTCCGGCGCTGGTGTAGATGCCGAGCTTGAGTCCCTTGTCGTGCACGTAGTCGGCAACTGCCTTGATCCCGTTGGGGAATCGCTTGGGATCGGGCACCAGCTTGCCGTTCGCGTCCCGTTCGGGCAACGCCCAGCAGTCGTCGAGGTTGACGTACTGGTAGCCGGCCTCCTTGAGGCCCTTCTCGACGAAGATGTCCGCGATTCCCTTGACCATCGCCTCGTCGAAATCGGCCCGGCAGTGGGTGGAGTTCCAGTTGTTGAATCCCATGGGCGGGGTGAGGGCGAGACCGTCGGGGAGCTTCGCCCCGGCGGTGGAGGGCCGTGCGGCCGCGCTCCGTTCGCCCGTGTCACTCGCGCCGCCCGCGCCGTTCGCGCTGCCGGTGTCGCGCGCGGCGGCCGGGGCCGCGAGCCCTGCGGCGCACAGCAGAGCGGCGGCCAGCGATCCGACGACTCTTCGACGTGTGGTCCGGGATGAGATGCGGGGTGAGAGGTGACGCATCGTTACATTCCTCCGTACTCGCAGAAGTTGGGGGCTGCATGTACGTGTCAAAGGTGCGCGCTTACGGTAGGCCGTGTTGGACTCTGTTGGAAGAGGAGCCGTAACGGTTCGAGTATCCGGATGCCTAAACCCTTGACTGTGGGGGCGCTTGGGAGTGGGATCGCAACCCTCGCGTTCGGTTGTGTTCGTTTGCACCCCGAGGAGGGGGACATGGCACAGTCATCGTCCATGGGTCCTGCCACGCCTCGCAGCCTGTCAGGACATCGGATGTCCCGGCGGAACGTCCTGCGCGGTGCGGCCGCCGGAGCCGGAGCGGTCACCCTTCCGGCCCTGCTCACGGCCTGTGGTGAAGGCCCGGGCGGCAACAAGGACGAAGTCACGATGGGGTCCAACTCCTCGGACGCGGTGCCCAAGAAGGCGTTCGCGGCGGCCTTTGACGCCTATGAGAAGAAGTCGGGAAAGACCGTCAAGGTCAACACGACAGAGCACAACGAGTTCCAGCAGAACATCACGCGCTATCTGCAGGGCACGCCGGACGATGTCTTCATGTGGTTCGCGGGGTACCGCATGCAGTACTTCGCCGAGAAGGGCCTGCTGATCGACATCAGCGATGTCTGGAAGGGATTCAACGGCTTCTCGGACGCGCTGCGGGAGCAGTCCACACACGAGGGCAAGCAGTACTTCGTGCCGTATTACTACTACCCATGGGCCGTCTTCCACCGCAAGAGCCTCTTCGCGAAACAGGGCTACGAACAGGCCAGGACCTGGGACGAGTTCATCGCGCTCGCCAAGAAGATGAGCAAGGACGGCATACCGGTCGCCTTCTGCGACAAGGACGGCTGGCCCGCCATGGGCACCTTCGACTACATCAACATGCGCTTGAACGGATACGAGTTCCACAAGAGCCTGATGGCCGGCGAGGAAGCCTGGACCGACCCGAAGGTCAAGAAGGTCTTCGACCTGTGGCGTGAGCTCATGCCGTACTACCAAAAGGGCGCGCTCGGCCGTACCTGGGAAGAGGCGGGCCAGGGACTCCAGCAGCGCAAGACCTCCATGGCCGTCCTCGGAATGCCGCACCCCGGCCAGCAGTTCCCGGCGGACGAACGGGACGACATCGACTTCTTCGCCTTCCCCGAGATCGACCCGGCGCACGGTCAGGACGCCGTGGAAGCGCCGATCGACGGATTCCTGGTGGCGAAGAAATCGAAGAACGTCGAAGGCGCCAAGGAACTCCTGAAGTGGCTCGGAACACCGAAGGCGGAGGACGTCTATCTGGCCGGTGACCCCAACAACGTCGCGGTGAACGACGGCGCCGACACCAGCAAGTACAGCCCGTTGCAGAAGAAATCGGCCGAACTTGTCGCCGGGGCGAAGCAGATCTCCCAGTTCCTCGACCGCGACACCCGGCCCGACTTCGCGCAGACGGTCATGATCAAGGCGCTGCAGGACTTCATCGACAATCCCAAGGATGTCGACGGCCTGGTCAACAGCATCGAACGCCAGAAGAAGGACATCTTCTCCTCGGACGTCAGCTGAGTAGCGAGGGATCGCGCCCGTGCCGCAGAAACTCGTGTCGCAGAAGACCGCGCGGCGCGTCGGACGGCGGGGACCACGGCGCTTCACACGCCGTGACATCGCCGTGCTCGGCGTGCTTCTGGGAATTCCCGTCCTCCTTGACATCTTCATCATCTGGGGCCCCACCCTGGCCTCCGTCGGCCTGTCCTTCACGTCCTGGGACGGCATAGGCGAGATCCAGTGGGTGGGCGGAAAGAACTACGAGAGCCTGGTCGACAACTACCCGGCATTCTGGCCCGCCGTCCGCCACAACCTGCTGTGGATCGCGTTCCTCGGCCTGGTGGCCACGCCCTTCGGCCTGCTTCTCGCGGTGGTCATCGACCGCGGAGTCCGCTTCAGCCGCTTCTACCAGTCCGTGCTCTACATGCCGGTGGTGCTCTCGCTCGCCGTGGTCGGTTTCATGGCCCAGCTGATCCTCGGCACCGACCAAGGCGTGGTCAACACCATCCTCGACAACCGACAGGACCCGATCGACTGGCTCGGGAACTCCGACATCAACCTCTGGATGATGATGCTGGCCGCGAGCTGGAGGCATACGGGCTACGTCATGATCCTCTACCTGGCCGGGCTGAAATCCGTCGACCCCGCCCTCAAAGAGGCCGCGCAGATAGACGGCGCGAACGCCCGCCAGACGTTCTTCCGCATCGTCTTTCCGACCCTGCGCCCCGTGAATGTCATCGTCGGCGTCATCACGGTCATCGAGGCCCTGCGCGCCTTCGACATCGTCTACGCCGTCAACAAGGGCCGCAACGGCCTGGAACTGCTCTCCGTACTCATCACCGACAACATCATCGGCGAGGCGAGCCGCATCGGATTCGGCTCCGCCATAGCGGTCGTACTCCTGACCGTGTCGCTCGGATTCATCGTGACGTTCCTGGTCCAAGAACTGCGAGGTGCGCGCGACCGATGACCGCCGACATCCACACCACGCCGCTCTCCGGCACCTCCGCACCACCGGCCGAAAAGCCCACCGGCCGCAGCCGCCGCCCCGGCCGTTTCGGGGTGCACATATTCCTGATGGCGGTGACACTCGGCTTTCTGACACCCCTGCTCCTGGCCGTCTACGCCTCCCTGCGCCCGTACGAGGAAACAGCGGAGCACGGCTACTTCTCGTTCCCCAAGAGCCTGTCGTTCGACTACTACCGCCAGGCCTACAGCGATTCCGGGATGGGCAAGTACTTCACCAACACCTTGCTCATAGCGGTGCCCGCGGTCCTCGTCACGCTCTTCCTCGCCGCGTTCGTGGCCTTCGCCGTGTCCCGCCTGCGGTTACGCGGCGGGATGGTCCTCCTGATGCTGTTCACGGCGGGAAACCTGCTGCCGCCGCAAGTCCTCGTCACCCCGCTCTACGTCCTCTTCCTGAAGATCCCCCTGCCCTGGTGGATGTCCGATTCCCTCACCCTGTACGACTCGTACTGGGCGATCATCATCGTCAACGTCGGCTTCCAGATCGGCTTCTGTGTCTTCGTGCTCGCGAATTTCATGCGGACGCTGCCGCAGGAAATCCTGGAGGCGGCGATCGTGGACGGCGCGGGGGTGTGGACGCAATTCTGGCGCGTCACTCTTCCCTTGTGCCGCCCCGCGCTCGCGGCGCTGGGCACCCTGGAATTCACCTGGATCTACAACGACTTCCTCTGGGCCCTCATCTTCATCTCCAACCCCGACAAACTCCCGATCACGTCATCCCTGAACAACCTGCGGGGCCAGTTCTTCACCGACTACAACCTCCTGGCGGCGGGCTCGGTCCTGGTGGCGCTCCCCACGGTCCTGGTCTTCCTGCTCCTGCAGCGGCACTTCATCGCGGGACTGACGCTGGGGTCGAGCAAGGGGTGAGGGCGGCCGTCCGCATGATCCGGTCCGTGTCATGGGCCGGTGTTTCCCGCGCCGACCAGCCGGGTTGAGAGGGTCGCGGTGTGGCCACCGACAACCCTCGGCAGACGGAGCGCTCCGCATGAAAGCCCCGAAGCACGCGCGTGACATCCCCGGCCTGTGCTGGGACGAGAGGCCCGGCGACGTCCTGCACTGCACCCTCGGTCAGGACCACGCCGGCGACCACTTCCACGCCTACACCCGAACCAGGTGGCCCAACCGCGCCCGCGTTGCCCGGCCCGCGGCGAAGCCACGGTGAGTGCGCCTTTCACACGGGGTGTGAACGGAATGCATATATGCACCGTGCGCGCTCTCTCCCGCCAACGGCCTTCGCGAGGCAGGCTGTTGATGCTGCCCGGACCCCGCAGCGCCCCCCGAGCCGCTCCCCCCAGCGGCAGTGGAGAGCCCGTCGCCCCCCTGGCGCGGGCTCACCGCTGCCGGAGCGCTTCCTCCAGCGTGGAGACCGGCGACAGCATCGGGTTCAGGCCCGTGAGGCGCAGGACACGGAGTGTCAGGGGATCGGTGCAGACCACGGCGAGGCGGGCGCCTCTCGCCTTCGTGCGACGGCGTGCGCGGACCAACAGGCCGAGGCCGGAGCAGTCGAAGAACGCGATGTGGGTCAGGTCGATGACCACCGTGGTCGCTGTGCCGGCGGTGATGGGATCGAGGAGCGGGGCGATCCGCTGATAGGCCAACAGGTCGACCTCGCCGTGCAGTTCGAAGACGACAGCGCCGTCATGGTCGTACACCCGCGGTTGTTGCTCGGAGTCCTCGAAGGCGAATTCGTTCAGTGCATCGAGTTGCACGGTTCCCCCAGTGTCGGACATCGACCGGATCCTCGCGTGAGCGGAGCGCGTCGGAAGAGCCGGGTTCAGGTCACCAGGGGCTGGGGCGTCTGGCGGATCACGCTAGCGGGGGAGGGCACGCCCCGCAGTGAGGGAACGATTCATACAGGGCGACTGCCACTCGATGAGGTGAAGTGAAAACGAATCGCTTGACACTTTGTGGCGCCTTTCCGTCCAGAGAGCGGCCGCCTCATCAGGTGCTGGTTTCCATGGCAGGGTGTTGCGGGCAAGCCACAGGGGGCCAACAGAAGAGGGGGAACCGTGATCGTCTGGATCAACGGCGCGTTCGGTGCGGGAAAGACCAGCGCCGCACGGGAACTGATCGAGCTGATCCCGAACAGCACACTCTTCGACCCCGAGGTCATCGGCGGCGGACTGCGCGACCTGCTGCCGCCCAAGCGCCTCGCCGAGGTGAGTGACTTCCAGGACCTGGCGCTGTGGCGGCGGCTCGTCGTGGACACGGCGGCGGCTCTGTTCGCCGAGGTCGGTGGCGTCCTCGTGGTGCCGATGACCCTGCTGCGGCAGGACTACCGCGACGAGATCTTCGGCGGGCTCGCCTCGCGCAGGATCGCCGTACGACACGTCGTCCTCGCCCCGGGGGAAACGATCCTGCGCGAACGAATATCGGGGCGTCCCGCCCCGGATCCGCCGGACGGCGAGACGCGCGTACGGCAGTGGTCGTTCGACCACATCGAGCCGTATCGCGCCGCGCTCGCGGGCTGGCTCGGCGCCGACGCCCACCGCATCGACACCGGCGCGCTCACCCCCGTCGAGACCGCCGAGCACATCGCCGAAGCCGTACGCAGCGGGGCCGCGTCCGTCTGCGACATCGTGCAGACCCCCGAGCCCACCGCGGAGACACTCGCGGCCGGCGTGCTGCTCTTCGACGAGCGGGACCGGGTGCTGCTCGTCGACCCGACGTACAAGGCGGGCTGGGAGTTCCCCGGCGGTGTCGTCGAGCCGGGCGAGGCGCCCGCGCGCGCGGGCATGCGCGAGGTGGCCGAGGAGACCGGCATCCAACTCACCGACGCCCCCCGGCTCCTGGTCGCCGACTGGGAGCCGCCAAGACCGCCCGGCTACGGAGGGATGCGGTTCCTCTTCGACGGCGGCAGCCTCGACGGCACGCAGGCGCGGCAGATGCTGCTGCCCGGCCCCGAACTGCGCGACTGCCGCTTCGTCACCGAGGAGGAGGCGGCCCGCCTGCTGCCGTCCGTGCGCTACGAACGGCTGCGCTGGGCCCTGCGCGCCAGGGAGCGCGGGATTCCGCTGTACCTGGAGGCAGGGGTGCCGGTCGGCAGCCGGTGAGGGTCAGCGCGCGGCGTACTTCCGGAGGAAAAGCGCCTCGGCCACCGAGAGCCGCTCCAGCTCCTGGGGCGACACACTCTCGTCGACCGCGTGGATCTGCGCCTCGGGCTCGCTCAGGCCGATCAGCAGGATCTCCGCCCGGGGGTAGAGCGCCCCGAGGGTGTTGCACAGCGGGATCGAGCCGCCCTGGCCCGCGTACTGCATCTCCTCGCCCGGGTACGCCTCGCCCATCGCCTCCGCCATCGCCGCGTACGCCGGGCTCGTGGTGTCCGCGCGGAACGGCTGGCCCTGCCCGATCTGCTCGGTGGTCACCTGCGCGCCCCAGGGGGTGTGCGACTCCAGGTGCGCCTGGAGGAGCTTGGTGGCCTCGGCCGCGTCCACGCCCGGCGGTACCCGCAGGCTGATCAGTGCCCGCGCGGCCGCCTGTACGGACGGGGTCGCGCCGACCACCGGCGGGCAGTCGATGCCGATCACGGTGGCGGCGGGGCGGGACCAGATGCGGTCGGCGACCGTGCCCTTGCCGACCAGACGGACGCCGTCGAGGACCTTGGCGTCCTTGCGGAAGACGTCCTCTTCGTACTGAAGCCCGTCCCACACCTCGTCGCCCGTGAGGCCGTCGACCGTCGTCGAGCCGTCCTCCGCGCGCAGCGAGTCGAGGACTCGCACCAGCGCCGCGAGCGCGTCCGGGGCCGCGCCGCCGAACTGCCCCGAGTGCAGATTGCCCTGAAGAGTGTCGATGCGGACGCGGACGAGGGTCATGCCGCGGAGCGTCGTGGTGACCGTCGGCAGGCCGACCCGGAAGTTGCCCGCGTCGCCGATGACGATCGTGTCGGCCGCAAGGAGATCGGGGTGCTGCTCGGCGTACCGCTCAAGACCGCCCGTGCCCTGCTCCTCGGAACCCTCGGCGATCACCTTGACGGTCACCGGGACGCCGCCGTTCGCCTTCAGGGCGCGCAGCGCGAGCAGGTGCATCAGGATACCGCCCTTGCAGTCGGCGCTGCCGCGCCCGTACCAGCGGCCCGCGCGCTCGGTCAGCTCGAACGGCGGGGAGGTCCACGCCGCCTCGTCGAGCGGCGGCTGCACGTCGTAGTGCGCGTAGAGCAGCACGGTGGGAGCGCCCTCGGGGCCCGGCAGCACGCCGTACACCGACTGCGTGCCGTCCGGGGTGTCGAGCAGGGCCACGTCCTGGAACCCCTCGGCGCGCAGCGCGTCCGCCACCCAGTTCGCGGCGGCCTCGCTCTCGCTCCTGGGGAACTGGTCGAAGTCCGCCACCGACTTGAAGGCCACCAGTTCGGTGAGCTCCGCCTTCGCCTTCGGCATGAGAGCGGCGACGGTCTCGGCGATCGGATTCGGCGACATGGGCACGCTCCTCGTAGGTGCGACGTTGTTACGTATGTGGGTGTGTGATCCTCCCACAGGAGGGTGCCAGAGGTGCCCGCCGTAGGATGCCTTGGAAAGCGCGGCCAACAGCTGGATCGGGAGCGGTAGACCAACGTGAGCAGCGAGAACTCAGCGGACGACGCGCAGTACGTGTGGGACGTCGTCGTGGTGGGAGCAGGGCCCGCGGGGGCGTCGGCGGCCTATGCGGCAGCCGTCGCGGGACGCAGCGTCCTCATCCTGGAGAAGGCCGAACTGCCCCGGTACAAGACATGTGGCGGCGGCATCATCGGCCCCTCCCGTGACGCGCTCCCGCCCGGGTTCGAACTGCCCTTCAGGGACCGGGTGCACGCGGTGACGTTCTCCCTGGACGGCAAGTTCACCCGCACCCGCCGCTCGAAGCAGATGCTCTTCGGGCTGATCAACCGCCCCGAGTTCGACCAGCAACTGGTCGAGCACGCGCAGAAGGCGGGAGCCGAGCTGCGCACCGGCGTCACCGTCGCGCGCGTGGAGCAGCACGGCTCGGCGGTGCCCGACCGCCGGACGGTCGCGGTGGTCCTGCAGGGCGGTGAGGCGGTGCTCGCCCGTGCGGTCGTCGGGGCCGACGGCAGCGCGAGCCGCATAGGAGCACATGTCGGGGTGAAGCTCGACCAGGTGGACCTGGGCCTCGAGGCCGAGATCCCGGTGCCGCAGAGCGTCGCCGAGGACTGGGCGGGCCGGGTCCTCATCGACTGGGGCCCGATGCCGGGCAGTTACGGATGGGTGTTCCCCAAGGGCGACACCCTCACCGTCGGTGTCATCTCCGCGCGCGGCGAAGGCTCGGCCACCAAGCGGTATTTGGAGGACTTCATTGCCCGCCTCGGTCTCGCGGGCTTCGAGCCGAGCATCTCCTCCGGGCATCTGACGCGCTGCCGGAGCGACGACTCGCCTCTGTCGCGCGGCCGGGTCGTGGTGTGCGGTGACGCGGCGGGGCTCCTTGAGCCGTGGACCCGCGAGGGCATTTCCTTCGCGCTGCGCTCGGGTCGGCTCGCGGGGGAGTGGGCGGTGCGGATCGGCGAGGCGCACGACGCGGTCGACGCCCGCCGCCAGGCCCTGAACTACGCCTTCGCCATCAAGGCGGGACTCGGCGTCGAGATGAGCGTCGGGCGGCGCATGCTCACCGTCTTCGAGCGCCGTCCGGGCGCGCTGCACGCGGCGATCACCGGGTTCAGGCCCGCGTGGAACGCGTTCGCGAGGATCACCCGTGGCTCGACGACGCTCGGCGAGCTGGTGCGCAACCACCCGCTCGCGGGCCGGGCGCTGAGCGCGATGGACCGGTAGGCAGGGGGCTCACCTCGGCATGCAGGGGCCTCACTCCGTCATGGTGACGCGGAAGACGGGGTGGTCGTCCGCGGCCGCCACGATCTCCGCGTCCGTGGACTTCGCGGTGACGCCCTTGAAGTACTGGTTGACCTCCCAGCCCCACTTCTCCAGATAGCCGCGCAGCAGCGGAAGCTTCTGGGCGGCGGGGACCTCCTCGACCGTGAACGCGCGCACCTTGCGCCCCACGCGCAGCTCGCCGCCGCCCGCCACCCGCATGTTGCGCACCCACTGCGAGTGCCCACGGGCCGAGACCAGGTACTGGGCGCCTTCGTACGTGAACGGGTTGACCGGGATGCGCTGCATCTGGCCGCTCTTGCGGCCGCGCACGGAGAGCTCGGCCGAGCCGGCCAGGCTGATGCCGCGCCGCGCCAGCCAGCCGATCACGCTGTTGAGCCGCACGGCGAGCGGGCTGCCCTTGAGGTAGTAGGGGGAGCCGGAGTTCGAGCCGGTGCCGTGGGAGGGGGACGTGGACATGGTGACCGCCTGAGTCGGGGGGGCTTCCGAGAGCACTGCTCTCGCTTATGAGCAGTGTGCACGAGATGGGTGCTCCATTTCAAGAGCAGTGCTCTCGAAAATGTGCGGCGTTCTTGGAAGGGAGCGCTGCTCTTGTCTTGGTGCACCGCTCCGGTCTCATGGCACACTGCCTGTATGAGTAGCGCCACCAGCGGGGCCAGGGCCCGCGCCCGAGTAGAAGTCACCGCCGCCATCAAGGACGAGGCGCGCAGACAGCTGGCCGCCGACGGCGCCGCCAAGCTCTCGCTGCGCGCCGTGGCCCGCGAGCTCGGCATGGTCTCCTCCGCCCTCTACCGCTACTTCCCCAGCCGCGACGAACTCCTGACCGCGCTCATCATCGACGCCTACGACTCCCTCGGCGCCGCCAGCGAGGCCGCGCACGCCGGGGTCGCGTCGGCCGAACCCGTGCGGCGCTGGACGGTCGTGTGCGAGGCCGTGCGGTCCTGGGCGCTCGCGCATCCGCATGAGTACGCCCTGATCTACGGCTCGCCCGTCCCCGGTTACAGCGCGCCCGCCTCCACGATCGAAGCCGCCGCGCGCGTCGGGCAGCTGCTCATCGGCATCGTGCGCGACGCCCATCGGAGCCGCGGTGTCGCCGTGCAGCCGCTGCCGGGCGGGCTGCGCACCGAAGCCGAGCGGATGGCGGCCGATCTCGCGCCCGATCTGCCGCCGGCGGTGGTCACGGCGCTGGTCGCGGCGTGGGCCCAGCTGTTTGGGCTCGTGGGCTTCGAAGTGTTCGGACAGTTCAACCGCGTCGTCGAGGACCGCCCGGCGTTCTTCTCGTACGCGTCCGCTCAACTCGCGTACGGTGTCGGGCTGTTGGACCAGAAGCAGAGCTAGAGCTCCGCCCGGCGGGCACGCGCGCTCAGGCCGCCGGCACGGGAGGTGACGTTCGCGAGGTGAGGAGCTCCGGGTCCTGGCGCAGCATCCGCTCGTGCAGGGAGCGCAGCGCGGGGCCCGGGTCCGCGCCCATGGCGTCAGCGATCCGGCGCCGTGCCTCCTCGAAGGCGAGCAGGGCATCCGATGAACGGCCGGTGCGGTACAGGGCGTTCATCAGGAGCTCCACCGTGCGCTCGCGCAGGGGGTGCGCGGCCACGAGCCGGATGAGTTCGTGGACGTACTCGAAGGAGCGGCCGAGTTCGATCTCCCCCGCGATCCTGGCCTCCACGACGGTGAGCCGCTTCTCGCGCCACCGGAGCCGTTCCGCTGCCAGGTACGGGGCATTGAGGCCCTCCGCGAATTCGCCGCGCCACAACGTTTCGGCCCGGTCGACGAGTTCGCCCGCGTACCGCAACTGCCCGGCGCCACGCGCGGCGAGCGCCGCGTCGATCAACTGGCGCCGCTCCCGCAGGTCGTCGGCCGCCGCGCCGGAGAGGCGGTAGCCGCTGCCGGTCCACGCAAGGATCGGGCCCGCCGCGTTCGCAGCCCCGGCCCCACTCGCGAAGGCCCGTCGCAGCCCCGAGACGTACTTCTGCACCAGGTTGCGCACATGGGCGGGCGGTTCGTCGCCCCACACCGCGTCGACCAGGCCCTCGTACGAGATCGGGTGTCCGTCCTGCAACAGCAGTACGGCGAGCACCGCCCGCTGCTTCGGCGGCCCCAGTGGCACCTCTTCGCCGCTGCGCACCGCCCGCAGCGGACCCAGAAGTTCGAAGCGCATCCCCTCACCGACCATATGCCGAGGGTAACCCGGCGCCCACCTTCCAGTGGATCTTCCAGCGGCCCTTCCAGCGGTGACCGCGACCGTGACGGCACCGGATCGATCCCGCACGGGGATCGCGGGAGAGAGGCAGACAGCGATGCTGACCCGGCTCGGCCGTTTCGTGGTGCGGCGCAGCCGCGCCGTACTGATCGGCGTGGTATTGGCCTTCCTCGGCCTCGGCGCCTACGGAGCCGGCGCCCAGGCCGACCTCGACCTTGCGCGCTGGGACGCGCCGGGCACCGAATCCGTGCGCGCGGCGGACATCCTCCGGCAGGAGTACGGCACGGGCAACCCCAACCTCGCGCTCCTCGTCACCGCCCGCGACGGCGACGTCGACTCACCGCGTACGACCACTGCTGCCCGCCAACTGGCCGCCGAGGTACGGGACGTCCCCGGCGTCACGGATGTCAGCGCGTACTGGGATGGCAGAAGCCGGGCGCTGCGCGCCTCCGACGGCGAAAGCGCCCTGATCCTCACCCGCCTGGAGGGCAACGCCACCGACACCCGCGAGCAGCTCGCCACGCTCTCGCCCCAACTCGCCCGCACCACAGCCGATCTGACGGTCTCCGTCGGCGGTCAGGAGGAGATCTCCCGGCAGGTCGGCGAGCAGGCCCGCACCGACTTCCTGCGCGCCGAGATGTTCGCCCTGCCCGCCGTCGTGCTCCTGCTGATCCTCGTCTACCGGCGCACGGTGGCGGCCCTGCTCACCGTCGGCGTCGGGCTGCTCTCGGTCGTCGGCACACTCGCCGGGCTCCGGGCGATCGCGCAGGTCACCGAGGTGTCGACGTTCGCCGCGAATCTCGCCCTCGTCCTCGGTCTCGGGCTCGGCATCGACTACGGCCTCTTCGTCATCAACCGCTACCGCGAGGAACGGAACGCGGGGCACGCGCAGCCGGAAGCCGTGGTCCGCGCGACCGCCGCCGCCGGTCGCACCGTGATCTTCAGCGGGGTCACCGTGGCGGTCTCGCTCTGCGCGCTTCTGGTGTTCCCGTTCTTCTTCCTGAGCTCCTTCGCGTACGCGGGGGTCCTCGTCGTCGTCACCGCGGTGGCCGGAGCGCTCCTGCTGCTGCCCGCCGCGCTCGCCCGCTGGGGCCACCGCGTGGAGCGCCCGCGGCGCGCGGCGGCGAGCGGGTTCTGGCATCGGGTCGCACGCGCCGCGATGCGCCGCCCGATCGCCGCGGGCGCGGTGGTGATCGGGGTCCTGCTGCTCGTCGCGTCACCGCTGCTCGGCCTGCGGTTCGGGCTGCCGGACGAGCGCACGCTGCCCGCGGGTACCTCGTCCCGTACCACCTCCGAGACCATCCACGAGGAGTTCCCCGCCGAGCCGACCGACACCGTCCAGGTCGTGCTCCGGGAGACGCCGAGCGCCCAGGACACACGGCGATACGCCGCCGAACTCTCCCGCATTCAGGGCGTGTTCCAGGTCGACGCCCCCACCGGCAGCTACCAGGACGGCCGCCGTACGGGGCCTTCCACGGTCACCACTGGACCGGACGGCGCCCGTATTGCCGTCATCCCGTCCCAGGCGGCGATGTACGGCGATGTACCCGCCTTCGTCCACGCCGTCCGCGACACCCCGGCCCCCGCGTCCGCCCTGGTCGGCGGCTACCCGGCCGAGACCACCGATTTCCGTGCCACCCTCCTGGACCGCCTCCCGTACGCCGTCGGCCTGATCCTCGTCGCCACCTTCGCCATCCTCTTCCTGATGACCGGCAGCCTCCTCCTGCCCGCCAAAGCCACTGTGCTCAATCTGCTGAGCCTGTCGGTGATGTTCGGATGTCTGGTGTGGGTCTTCCAGGAGGGCAACCTGTCGGGGCCGCTCGGTTTCACGCCCACCGGGTCGATCGAGCCGAGCATCCCGGTGCTGATGTTCTGCGTCGCCTACGGACTGTCGATGGACTACGAGGTGTTCATGCTGGCCCGGATCAAGGAGGAGTACGAGCGGGTCGGCGACACGGAACAGGCGGTGGCCACCGGGATCGGGCAGAGCGCCCCGCTGATCACCGCGGCGGCCGCGATCCTCGCACTGTCGTTCCTCACGTACGCGACCGGAGGCGTCGTCTTCCTCAAGGAACTCGGCGTCGGCACCGCTCTGACGATCCTCGTGGACGCCACCCTCATCCGCGCCGTCCTGCTGCCCGTCGCCATGCGCCTCGCGGGCCGCGCCAACTGGTGGGCGCCGGGTCCGCTGCGCCGGCTGCACCGGCGCCTCGGCCTGCACGAAGGCGCCGAGGGGGACACGGAGAGCGGCAAGGCCCCCGACGTACTCCCGCGGGAGTATGCGTGATCGCCACGTCCGGCTGACGCCCGCCGCCCGCCGCGCGGTCTAGCGTGGCCGACATGGATGAGCAGCGCGAACACGGGCGCCGCCGTCCGCCCCTGCCCTGGGGCGGACCGGCGATGTGGCGGCAGGGGCCGCCCTGGTGGAACCGGCGCGGCGAGACAGGCGAGACAGGCGAGACCGGGGGCGCCGGCAGGCTTCCGTGGCTGACGACACTGGCGATCACCGTGTTCGTGCAAGTCGGCTCCAAGTACGCCACGGAGGGCCAGCTCGACGACCGGGAAGCGCTCGACACTTACGCCCGGCTGCTCCTGCTGGCGGGCACGGCCTCGCTCCTGCTCCGCCACCGCTACCCGATCCCGGTCGCGTACTTCACGGCCGGGACCGCGCTCGTCTACCTCGGGGCCGGGTACGCGTACGGCCCGGTCCTGATCACCGTCGCCGTCGGCTGCTTCGCCGCGGTGGTCGCGGGGCACCGGCGCGCCGCGTGGGGGGCCGTCGCGATGCTGTGGGCAGGGCATCTGCTGGTCGCGCACTGGCTCTATCGATGGCTGCCGCCGGACGGCGTCGGACAGCGGACCTGGGGCCAGGAAACCGTCGTCGCCGTCTGGGTCGTCGCCATCATCGCCGTGTCCGAGCTGGCCCGCGTACGGCGTGAGCAGTGGATGAGGGAGCGTGCGGAGCGCGCGCAGGCCGCCGAGCGGCGGGCCGACGAGGAGCGGCTGCGCATGGCCCGCGAGCTGCACGACGTCCTCGCGCACAGCATCTCCGTGATCAACGTCCAGGCGGGCGTCGGCCTCGCGTTGCTCGACTCCGACCCCGAGCAGGCGCGCACCGCCCTGACCACCATCAAGGCCGCGAGCAAGGAGGCGCTGGGGGAGGTCCGGCAGGTCCTGGACACCCTTCGCGCCCCCGGTGACGCGCCGCGCGCCCCTGCTCCCGGGCTCGACCGGCTGCCCGAGCTCGTCGAACAGGCCGCCGCTACGGGGCTCACGGTCGACGTCGACACGGAAGGCACCGCGAGGAAGCCGGCACCCGGCGTCGACCTCGCCGCCTTCCGCATCATCCAGGAGGCCCTCACGAACGTCGTACGCCACTCGGGATCGCGGCACGCGCGCGTGCTCGTGCGGTACGAGGCGGCGGCGCTCACCCTCAGGGTGGACGACGACGGCCCCGCCACCGGCGCGGACGCGGGCGGCAGCGGCAACGGACTCGCGGGGATGCGGGAGCGCGCCGCCGCCCTGAATGGCACGATCGAGGCGGGCGCGCGCCCGGACGGGGGCTTCCGCGTCACCGCCGTACTGCCCACCCGCACGGCACTTCAGGAGGACCAGTGATCCGCGTACTGCTCGCCGACGACCAGTCACTGGTCAGGGCCGGTTTCAAGGCGCTGCTCGACGCCCAGCGTGACATCGAGGTGGCCGGGGAGGCCGCGGACGGTGAGGAAGCCGTGCGCATGGTGCGTGAACTGCGCCCCGATGTCGTCCTGATGGACATCCGTATGCCGCTGCTCGACGGGCTCGCCGCGACCCGGATGATCACCGACGAGCCGGACCTGCACGAGGTCAAGGTGGTCATGCTGACCACCTTCGAGCTGGACGAGTACGTCTTCGAGGCGATCCGCTCCGGAGCATCGGGCTTCCTCGTCAAGGACACCGAGCCCGAGGAACTGCTGCGTGCCGTCCGCGCGGTGGTCGACGGCGATGCGTTGCTCTCGCCCGGTGTGACGCGCCGCCTCATCGCCGAGTTCGCGGCCCGCTCCAAGGAACCCGCGGGCGCCGAGCCGCTCGGTGAACTCACCGAGCGGGAGCGGGAGGTGATGGCGCTGGTCGGCATCGGCCTGTCGAACGAGGAGATCGCCCGCCGTCTGGTCGTCAGCCCGCTCACCGCGAAGACACACGTCAGCAGGACCATGGTGAAACTCGGCGCCCGTGACCGTGCCCAACTGGTCGTCCTGGCCTACGAGTCGGGTCTGGTCCGACCCGGCTGGCTCGGCTGACGCGTCTCGCGCCGGTGGCGTACGAGGATCGTCACCAGGACCGCGACGAAGACGACGGCCCCCGCGATGAGACCGGCCCGGACCAGGGCGCCCTCGCTGGGTGATGTCACGCCGAAGAAGAACGCCGGTGAGGCCACGGCCAGGCTCGTGAAGCCCGCGAAGGAGGTCGCGGCGAAGAGCGCGAAGCCGATCTCGACGGTGTCGGCGTCGCGCTCGGCCTGCGTTCTTCGCCCCATCCTCCGAGTGTGCGGTGCGAGCTCCCGGCGGGCAAGCAACTGCGCGCCGGGAGCGTTTCGTTGACCGCATGAGCGGTCAGTCGTTGACGGCCACCGGCTCCTTCTCCACAGCCGCGGGGGCCGACTTCGTGACGACGACCGTCTGCCGCGTACGCCTGGTCCGGGTCCGCACCCCGGTGAGGGTGATCAGCAGTCCCGCGACCGCGATCGCCGTGACCACGACCAGGCCGGGCCGGTAGCTGTCGAGCACGGCCTGCGGAGAGGCGTCGGCGCCGTGCGAGGAAGCGGTGATCACGGCCGTGACGACGGCGAGGAAGATCGCGCCGCCCACCTGGATCGAGGTGTTCAGAAGGCCCGACACCATGCCCTGCTCGTCGTCGTCCACGCCGTTGGTGGCCTGGATGTTGAGCGAGGGGAAGACCAGGGCGCACGCGAAGCCGAGCAGGATCATGGACGGCAACACCATGGACGCGTACGACGGGGTGAGGCTGACGCGCAGGAACAGCACGTACGAGGCGACGAGCAGGACGAAGCCCGCCACGATCACCCGCGGTGTGCCGAACCGGTCGATCACCGAGCCGACCTTCGTCGACGACAGGGCGACCAGGGCGCCCGCGGGCAGGAAGGCGAGCGCGGTCTCCAGGGCGGACCAGCCGAGCAGCGTTTGGAAGTACTGCGTGGCCAGGAACTGGAAGGAGACGTAACCGCCGAAGAACGTCATCGCGCCGATCTGCGCCCGGAGTTGAGGTCCCGAACGCAGGACGCCGAGACGGATCAACGGGCTCGGGCTGCGCAGTTCGATGCGTATGAAGACGGTGAGCAGCACGGCCGCGGCCAGGAACGACAGGAGGGTGCGGGCCGAAGCCCAGCCGGCCTCCGGTGCCTCGACGACGGTGAAGACGAGCAGCAGCATCGCCGCCGTGCCGGTGACGGCGCCCGGCACGTCGTAGCCGCCGACGTTCTTCTCGCGGGCGCTGCGCGGGATCAGCTTGAGTCCGGCGATCAGCGCGATCACGGCGATGGGCGCGGGCAGCAGCATCGTCAGGCGCCAGCTGGCCTCGGTGAGCAGACCGGAGAGGACAAGGCCCATGGAGAAGCCGGTGGCCGCGCAGGTGGTGTAGATGGTGAGCGCGCGGTTGCGGAGCGGGCCCTCGGCGAACGTCGTGGTGATGATGGAAAGCCCCGCGGGCGCGGTGAACGCCGCGCTCAGGCCCTTGATGAAGCGGCTCGCGATCAGCAGCGGGCCCGAGTCGACGAACCCGCCGAGCAGTGAGGCGAGCGCGAAGACGGCGAGGGCGATGAGGAAGACGCGGCGCCGCCCCAGCAGGTCGGCCGCCCTTCCGCCGAGCAGCAGGAGGCCGCCGTAACCGAGGATGTAGCCGCTGACGACCCACTGGAGGGTCGAGGTGGAGAGGTTCAGTTCGGAGCCGATGGAGGGCAGGGCGACGCCGACCATCGATACGTCGAGCGCGTCGAGGAACATCGCGGCGCAGAGCACGAGAAGAGTGCCCCACAGACGTGGGGACCAGCGCTCCGGGGACGCGGAGGCAGCTGTGAGCGGAGAAGTCATGCGGAGCACAGTACATGCACGTGCATTGAGTGCAAGTGCATTTAATGACGGTGCAATAAAGGACGCATTCTCTGCTACCGTGCGATGTCATGGCGGCGAAGAAGGCCGAGCAAGAGCTCGACAAGGCCGAGCAAGAGCTCGGAACGGCAGAGCGAGAGCTCGTGGACCGATGGCGCGGCATCCTCGCGGTGCATGCGCGCACCCTGTGCGAACTCGACTGCGCGCTGCGTGACTTCGGCCTCGGGGCGAGCGACTTCGAGGTGCTCGACGTGCTGTCCGAGGGCGCCGCGGCGGACGGCGACTGCGCCTACCGCGTGCAGGACATCGCGGGCCGGGTGCATCTGAGCCAGAGCGCCCTCTCCCGTCTCATCGGCCGCCTGGAGAAGGACGGCCTGGTGGAGCGCGCGATGTGCAGCGAGGACCGGCGCGGGGTACGGGTCGTACTCACCGACAAGGGGCGCGCACTGCACGCGAAGGTGCGGCCGCTGCAGCGCGCGGTCCTGGAGCGGATGCTGGCGGAACCCAGCTCCAAGTAGCCCGGGGCTTTCGCTCACACGCCCGAGGTCTCGGTCCACAAGGCGCTCAGCGTGGTGTCGCCGGTGACGTGCGGGATCGGCCCGCGGTTCCACAGCGCGAGGTAGAGGTGCTCCGCGGGCCCCGACAGCTCGCACTCGGCCGGACCACCGTCGCCCTCGCCCCGCACTGTGACGGGCGGTTCCTGCGACAGGTGCACGGTCCACACGGCGTCCGCGCCCGCGTCGGTGGCCCGGACGCGCAAGACCCGCGGTTCCTGCGTACGGACCCTGCTGCGCGAGCGCGCGTGAAAGCCGCGGAGCAGCTCGTCGATCCCGTCCGCGGCGAACTCCGTACCGATCGGCGACGGTGCGCCCCCGCGTGCGGACTCGGCGTCCACGCGGTGGATCGTCGTCTCGTGCGCCTGCCGCCGTGCCCAGAACTCGAGCGGGGAGGGTGCGGGCAAGAACGCCCAGCACCGCACGTCGGGCGCGGCGGCACGCAGCGTGGCGACCAGACCGCCGTGCGCCTGCCGGTACCAGTCGACCAGCTCGGCACCGTCCAGATCGGGCGCATCACCCAGGGGCAGCCGGTCATCGTGGCCCTCGGTGACATACGACGCGGCCCAGCGGTGCACCGCCCCCGTGTGCTTCAGCAGGTCCCGCACCGCCCAGTCCGGACAGGTGGCCACCTTGGCCTGAGGCCCGGCCGCTTCGGCGACGCGGGCCAGCAACTTGCCTTCGGCATCGAGAACTTCAAGGTGCTCGGAGATCTTCATGTGCGGGATTGTGCCGGACGGGGTGCGATCGAGCGCCGGCCGACCACCTTGCGGACACCGGCCTCATCGCCCGAGCTGATCCCGGCACAACGCCACGGTGACGGGGTCGGCCACACCGTCCGCCATCCTGCACACCACTTCGCCGTCGTAGGTCTGCCGCGGCCGCGCGGGACGCGGCGTCTCCGGGGCGGGAGGCCGCTCCGGACGCCGCACTGCGGGCCGGGGCGGTGACGGGGCCCGGTGGACGGGAGGCTGCGAAGCCGCAGGCGCCGGACGACTGTGGTCGACGCGGGCGGGCTTCGCGGGGCGGGGCGAATTCGCCCGGGATGGCGTGTCCTTCTTCCTGCCGGCGGGGTCGCCGACCTCGCTCTTCACCAGCGCGTCCCGGGCCGGGGGCTGCACGGCCGGGGAGCGGGACGGGACGGGGGCGGGGGCCTCACCGCCCGCAGCTGTGAGCGGTCGGCGAGGCGGCGGGCGATCCGGATCGACATGCGGTGTCAGGGAGGTACACCCCGCGGTACTCAGCAGGGCGAAGGCTACGAGGATGACGATCCGGCGGCGCACGGGACCCACCCTCTCCCAGGCCACCGGTGGAAGACGGACGGGTGCGAACGGACCACCGGACCGAGTGATCACGGTGTCTGGTGATGACGACGTGGGACGCACATGGCGCCACCTACGCCGACTGCAGCCCGGCGCGCAAATGCTCCACGGGTCCGTCAGTGGCGGGTCGTGTAGCCGATGAGGGCGGCGAGTGCTGCGAGTACGGCGACGCTGGTCAGGGCTATCGGCAGGGTGAACCAGTCGGCCATGAAGCCGATGGCGGGTGGGCCGAGGAGCATGCCGCCGTAGCCGAGGGTGGAGGCGGTGGCGACGCCGTTGGGGCCCGCGTGGGCGCCTGCGCGTTCGACGGCCACGGGGAAGATGTTGGCGAGGCCGAGGCCGGTGATGGCGAAGCCGATGAGGGCCAGCCAGACGGTGGGGGCAAGCGCGCCCAGGAGCATGCCCGCGGCGGCCGTGGTGCCGCCCGCGACCAGGATGGGGGTCTGGCCGAGGCGTTCGAGGAGGGTGGTTCCGCTGAGCCGGCCGATGGTCATGGCGAGGGCGAAGCAGGAGTAGCCGGCGGCGGCGATGCCGGGGTGGGCGGCCAGGTCCTGTTCGAGGTGGAGGGCGCCCCAGTCGGCGAGCGCTCCTTCGCCGAAGGCCGTGCAGAGCGCGATGAGGCCGAAGATGATCACGAGTCCGCGGGTACGGCTGTCCAGGCGGCGCGGGGTGCTGTCCTCGCCGCGGGCCTCGCTCGGCGCTGCCGGAGGTTCGAGGCGCAGCAGGGTGCGTCCCGCTACGGCGGTGACGATCAGGCCGATCACGGTGAGGCCGAGCAGGTGGCGGGTGGGGGAGAGGGAACCCGCGATGAGTCCGCCGAGCCCGGCACCGACCATGCCGCCCAGGCTGAACGCGGCGTGGAAGCTGGGCATGATCGGGCGCCGCAGGGCGGCCACGAGGTCGACGGCGGCGCTGTTCATCGCCACGTTGATGCCGCCGTAAGCGGCGCCGAATATCAGAAGCACGAGCCCCAGCGACAGTGCCGAGTGCGTCAGCGGCGGCAGCGCGATGCTCAGCGGCATCAGGACCCCGCAGGCCACGGTCACCGGATGGCTGCCGAAGCGGCGGCAGAGCCGTCCGGTCAGGGTCATGGTGATGACGGCGCCCGCGGAGACCCCGAGCAGAGCGAGCCCGAGGTCGCTCGCCGATGCGCCGGTCTGTTCCTTGATGGCGGGGATGCGGACGACCCATCCGGCGAAGATGAAGCCGTCGAGCGCGAAGAAGACGGTGAGTGCGACACGGAGCCGGGCCAGGCCCGGGGGAGTGGCCCGCGACGCTGCGGACGTGGTTTTGTTTAGTAGCGGCACAAAGTCAGAGTAGAGGTGCGCCCCCATGGCGTACAAGACAGTTCTCGTGAGGCGGCGGTCACCGATGGGCGGCCGACGTGCTCGGAGGGTGCTCATCGGAGGCGGCAGGCATGGGTGAGCGGAGCGGAGCGCTTCTGCGCGGGCGGGTGGGCATGCGTGAGTGGGAGGTTTTCGTGAGGTGGCTGTGGTGGGCGAAGGGCAGTGGGCCGGTGGTTCACGCGCAGATGACGACTGAACGGCGAGGCGGCGTACGGATCATGGGAGACTCGCCCTCATGAACGGCAAGGCTGCCCCCCGCACCGAGGGGGATCTGTCCACGCGTACGCGCCTGGAGCGAGGGCGCGGCGCGCTCGGTCCCGCTCTTGAGCTCGTCCACACCGGGCGCGCCCCGACCCGTGCCGTGCTCACCGCCGAACTCGGCGTCACCCGGGCCACGGCGGGCGCCGTCGCCGCCGAGCTGGAAGCGCTCGGCCTGATCAGGATCGACGCGAGGCCGAGCGCGCCCGCGGGCTCCCAGGGGCGCCCCTCGCACGGCCTCTCCATCGCGGACGACGGCCCGGTGGCGCTTGCCGCGCAGGTGCACTCCGATGGTTTCCGCGCCGCGCTCGTCGGGCTCGGCGGCCGGATCGTCGCCACCGCGCCCGGCTGCGAGACGATCGACGCCGACCCGGCGCAGGTGCTCGGCTCGGTCATCGACGCGGGAGCGCAACTGCTGCGGGAGACCGGCAGACGGTGCGTCGGGGCGGGCCTCGCGGTGCCATCGGCCGTCGCGGAACCGGAGGGCACCGCGCTCAACCCGCTGCACCTGGCGTGGCCCGCGGGCTCGCAGGTCCGCCAGATCTTCGCCGACTGTGTACGGGACGCGGGCATCGCGGGACCCGCGTTCGCCGCCAATGACGTCAACCTCGCCGCGCTCGCCGAGCACCGGCACGGCGCCGGGCGCGGCGCCCGCGATCTGCTGTGCGTGGCGACCGGGCACCGGGGGGTCGGCGGCGCGCTCGTCCTCGACGGGCGCCTGCACACGGGCAGTTCGGGCCTCGCGCTGGAGGTCGGCCACCTCACCGTCAACCCCGAGGGCCGCCCCTGCCACTGCGGAAGCCGAGGCTGCCTGGACGTCGAGACGGACCCGCTGGCCTTCCTCACCGCGGCGGGCCGCGAGCCGGGCCCCGAGGGACTGTTGCTGCAGGCCCGCGAACTGCTCCGGGACGGGGGCGCCGACCCGGCGGTCCGCGCGGCGGCCGAGGAACTCATCGACCGCCTCGGCCTCGGGCTCGCCGGCCTGGTGAACATCCTCAACCCGGACCGCATCATCCTGGGTGGCCTGCACCGCGCGCTCCTTGAGGCCGACCCCGAGCGGCTGCGCGCCGTCGTCGCGGACCGGAGCCTGTGGGGACGCAGCGGCGGCGTACCGATCCTGGCCTGCACCCTGGACCACAACAGCCTTGTGGGAGCCGCCGAGTTGGCCTGGCAGCCAGTCCTCGACGACCCCCTCGGGGCGCTGGGTTAGACGCGGGCGGCCTCCTTAGAGGAGGGCGTCTCCTTCGCGGAGGGGACCTGGGAATCAACTCCCGTCGCGGCGGGCTTGGTTCGGATATCGCGCAGCCGCTTCAGGTCGGGCAGCAGCGTGACCAGGCCGAGTGCGGCGAGTGCGGCGCCGATCCAGAGCGGCGCCCGCAGACCGAACGTATCGATGGCGGGGCCGCCCACGGACGTCGCGATGATGATGCCGAGGGTGATGAACGAGGAGTGGACCGTGTTCACCAGGGGCCGCGCGTTGCCCGTGCGCTGGACGCGGGTGACCAGGGCCGGGTTCATGGTGACCCCGACGAGGCCGATGCCCATCATCAACACCACTGCGGCCACGCTCAGTTGGGCGAACAGGGCGAACCCGGCGAGAAACGCCAGGTTGAGCAGCAGCCCCGTGAGCAGGACGGGCACGGCGTGCTGGTCGGCGAACCGGCCGACGATGGTGTTGCCGATGACGGTGGCCGCTCCGTACGCGATGAGCAGCAGCGGGACGGTGCCCGTGGAGAATCCGGTGACCTCGGTGAGGATCGGGTTGAGGTAGCTGAAGGCGGAGAACGTGGCGCCGATGATGAAGGTGCTCGTGGTGAGAGTGAGCCAGAGCCTTGGGTTTCGGAAGGCGCCCAGTTCCTGGCGCAGGTCGCCCCCGCCGTCGTCGGCGCGTTCCGTGCGGGGCACCCCGGCGAGGGTGGCGAGCGCGGCGGCCACGGTCAGGCCGGTGATGGCCCAGAACGCGGCGCGCCAGCCCAGGTGTTCACCGATGACGGTGGAGAGCGGAAGGCCCAGGAGCGTGCCCAGCATCAGCCCGTTGAGGGCCACCGCGATGGCCCTGCCCCGGACTTCGGGGCTGGTGAGCTGTGCGCACATGGAGATGGATACGCCGAAGAAGGCCTGCGACGCGATGCCAGTGATGACGCGGGCCACCAGCATGGTGCGGTAATCCGGGGCCAGGGCGGCGAGGACGTTGCCCGCGAGGAAGACCCCGAACAGGACCAGCAGGGCGGACTTCTGACGCATCTTCAACAGCGCGATCGTGAGAAAGGGCCCGCCGAAGGCCATCGCTGCGGCGAACGCGGTGATCAGATAACCGATCTCCGGAATCGTGGCGTCGAGTCCGTCGGCCATCTGCGGCATCAAACCGGCGACCACGAACTCACTGGTCACCATGGCGAAGATGCCGAGGGCCAGCAGATAGACGGCGCGGGGCATGGGGGCTCCAGTTGGTGGGTTGGGTAGGCGTGGGTTGTGTATGGGTGGGTTATGTACTGATCAGTGCAAAACTCGGGCATGCGGGAGCGAGGGTCGGGCGTGGTCGAGCGAGGTCGGGTGGTGCCGCACAGGCCGGTGAGTCAGTGCGTCAGTGCGTCAGTGCGTCACTGCGTCAGCGCATCCAAGGCGGTATCGGCGATGGCCGTCAGGGCCGCGCGATCGGCGCCGCCCTGCGCGGCGATCCGCATGCCTCCGATGATGGCGTTCAGGAAGCGGGCCAGGTCGTCCGGGTCCCGCGTGGAGGTGATGTCGCCGCCGCTCTGTCCTGTACGGATGACACCGCCGATGGCGGCCAGCCGCACGGCGAGGTCGCGTGCGAGCATCTCGGCGGTCTCGGGGTCGCGCCCGGCCAGCTCCACCGTCGTATTGACGGTCAGGCAACCGAGGCTGTGCCCGTCCTCCCCGTCCTCGCGGCATTCGAACTCGGAGTCGATGATGCGCGTGAACAGGGCGCGCAGGCGCTCCATCGGGGGGCGCTCCGCGTTCTCCAGGATCTCGACCTGGATGGCCGTCATGGAGTCCATGTAGCGGGCCAGGGCCCGCTGGAACAGTTCGTGTTTGCTGCTGAAGGTGTTGTAGATGCTGCTGCGGCCCAGGCCGGTGGCTTCACACAGATCCTGGGTCGAGGTGGCCTCGTAGCCGTTCGCCCAGAAGGCGTGCATCGCCGCGTCCAGGGCCCGTTCCTCGTCGAAGGTTCTCGGTCGGGCCATGTCGGAGACCGTACAGGTTTTGGAACGCCCAGTGCAATACCGATACCCGTGCGCCGGGCGGGGGTTACTCGGTAGGGGTTACCCCTTAAGCGGCTCTACTGGTAACTTCGATCGGCGGGGCGACAGGGCGAGAAGACGAGCGGATTCCCAACCAGCGGGAGGTCACCAGTGGCATGGCACTTGGCGGAGACATTCGAGACGCCGGACGGTTACGTGAAGTGGGCATCGTTCGGGAAGGGCGCCCCGGTGGTCCTCCTGCACGGTTCGCCGTTCTCGTCCTACATCTGGCGCGAGATCGCCCCCGCCCTGGCCCGTACGCGCAGGGTCTATGTCTGGGACCTGCTCGGCTTCGGGCAGTCGGAGCAGCGGGAGGGGCAGGACGTCGGTCTGGCGGCGCAGGGAAGGATCTTCGCCCGCCTGCTCGCGCACTGGGGGCTGTCCCGCCCCAGCATCGTCGCGCACGATGTGGGCGGTGCGGTGGCGTTGCGGGCGCTGCTTCTCGAGGGTTCGGAGTACGGGGACCTCACGCTGGTGGACGCGGTCGGCGGCGGTCAGTGGGGGACGGGTTACTTCAAGCTCATCCGTGAGAACGCGCACGTCTTCGAGCAACTCCCCGACTACGCCCACGAAGCGCTGGTAGCGAGCCACCTCCGTCACGCCACGCACAGCGGGTACAGGCCGGGCGTGCTGAGCACGTACCTCGACCCGTGGCGCGGCCCGCAAGGCCAGGCGGCCTTCTACCGCCAGTACCGCCAGTTCGCACAGTCCCAGACGGACGAGCTCGAGCCCCTCCTCGGTGGGGTGGCCGTGCCGACCCGCATCATCTGGGGCCGCGAAGACCGTCTGCTGCCTGCGGAGTTCGCCGAATACCTGCGGTCGCGGATCCCGGACGCCGCCCTGACCTGGGTGGAG
The DNA here is from genome assembly GCF_044455475.1 of Streptomyces sp. NPDC051218. Taxonomy (NCBI): domain Bacteria; kingdom Bacillati; phylum Actinomycetota; class Actinomycetes; order Kitasatosporales; family Streptomycetaceae; genus Streptomyces; species Streptomyces sp. NPDC051218. Next base: position 268,906 of record NZ_JBITEU010000002.1, read on the forward strand.
GGTGCGGGCCACACCATCCAGGAGGACGCACCCGCCCGGCTGCTTTCCCGCTTGGCGGCGGACTTCCCCACCCCGGGCCTCTGAGCACGCCACCGCGGACGCCCTTGCGCCCACGCCACCGCGGACGCCGTTACGGCCACTCCGCTGCGTACGCCCCTACGCCCCTACGCCCCTACGCCCACGCCACCGCGAACGCCCGCGCCGGGTTCTCCCGCAGCATCCGCCCCACCACGTGCTTCCCCACGGCGAGTTCGAGCCGTGGGCGCACCCTGCGCAGCAGATGGGGCAGGCCGGGACCGCCGTTCACCGCGCGGGCCTTGGCCGTCGTCGTGTCGCCGCCCAGGAGCAGTTGGTCCGCGAATCCTGCCTCGGTCAGAGCCTGTACGGCATCCGGCATGCGCCAGTCCGTGGCGTGGTTGGCGCGGGAGGGCCCGTCGAAGGCGAGGTACGCGCCGGCTTCGGCCACCTGGTGATGGATCGCGAGGTCGGGGGAGCGGTTGAGGTGCCCGAGGACCAGGCGCTCCGGCGGGACGTTCAACTCGCCGCACAGCAAGTCGATCACGTCCAGTGCGCCTGTGCCGAGTTCCAGGTGCACGGTGATGGGCGCCCCCGTCGCGTGGTGGGCCTCGGCCGCCGCTTCCATCGTCCAGCGGGCGTGCGCGTCCAGACCGTGGAACCCGCCCGCGACCTTGATCAGCCCGGCCCGCACGCCGGTGTCTGCGATGCCCATGGTGATCTCCCGGACGAAGAGGTCCGCGAGTCCGTCGGTGCGCAGCCGGTCGAGCAACTCCGGTGTGTAGTTGCCCGCTTGGTGAAGCCCCGTTGCCGCGACGATTCCTACGCCCGCGGCCCGGGACAACTCGGGCAGGTCACCGGCGCGGCGCCCCATCCCGTGCGGCGTCCACTGGATCACGCTCTCGCCGCCCACTTCTCGGAAGGCCGCGAGCTCCTGGGCCGCCGCGGCGGGCGAGTCCAGCTCTTGGCCTGGGAGTTGAGGGCTCGTAAGGAAAAGATGGTCATGGGCGTCGCAGGTGCCGAGGTCTGCCGGATCGACATCCCCGAGAACTGTCCGGACTGTCCGGACTATCTGGTCTGTCGGGGCTGAGCGCGCCGCATGCACCCTCCGAACCGGGCTCACCACTGCTGCCCCCTGGGAAGTGCGTGTCGCTCCGGCGCGGACAGGTGCAGCACCTGGAAAACATCCCCCTGGCCCTTGGGCGACGGGTGGTCCCAGACCGAGAATTGCAGGGCCTCCCAGGTTCGCGGGTCGATGGCCGCGGCCGCGTAGATCAACCCGTCCTCGCGCGCCAACTGCCCTATCTCAGAACCGAGTTCGGCGGCGAGATCCCCGACGCGTACGCCCGCGGGGACACGCACACGATGTCGCATCGCCGACTTCGCTGTCGAGGCGGCATCCGAGGCGGGCCCCTCCGTGAACGCCAGGCCCGTCCAGTGCTGCACCTCCGGTCGCCCGAAGTCGTCCACGATGCCCTGGAACCCGGGGCCCCAGAGGAAGGAGTTCATGCCCTCGGGGGTGTTCCAGAGGTAGAACGGTGCGTACTGGTTGACGGGGGAGCCGTCGACGCCTCGTTCGCGGATCAGGTACGCCTTGGCGCCGAGACCCGGGTAGTCGTCCAGGAGATGGCCTTTGGTGGCGACCCTGTCGCGGATGACAGCCATGTCATAGTCGGCGGGTAGCGTGATCTCGTACTGCATCGCGTGCATGGTGGTTCGCTCCTCGGGCTCAGACCGCCGGGTACTCGTCCGCGCCCACATGGGCGTCCCAGTGCGTGGTCGTGCCGTCTTCCGACGCCTCGACAACTGCCAGGTGTGTCATAAAGGTTCGGGGCGCGGCGCCGTGCCAATGCCATTCGTCCGGCTCGATCCAGACGGTGTCGCCCGCGCGGATCGTCTCCGCCTCACCTCCCTTGCGCTGCACCAGGCCCTCACCCTCCAGGACGTGCAGGACCTGGCCGTGCGGATGGCGGTGCCATGCGGTGTGCGCTCCGGGGGCGAAGTGGACGTTGAACAGCCGTAGCCGCGAGGGGGACGGCGGCGCCGCGATCTCATCCAGCCATACGGTGCCGGTGAAGTTCTCGGCGGGCCCCGCCTGACTGTCGGGGCGGTTGCGAGTGATGTGCACTGCTCTTCAAATCCTTTACGGAGAAGGGGTGGTGGCTGCGAACAGGAGCGCGAGAAGGCCGCGCACGCCGGTGTCGAAGGCCGCGGGCGACCCCGAGGCGCGGGCCAGCACATAGCCGCCCTGAACCGTCGCGACGACCGTCGCCGCGACCGCCGGCGCGTCGAGCGTGGCCGCGAACTCGCCCCGCTCCTTGCCCTCTTCGAGAATCCCGGCGACGCGGTCGCGCAGCCAGTCGAGCGTCTCGGTGACGGGCGCGCGCAGTTCATCGCTCGCGATGACGTCCGGGTCCATCGTCAGCCGCCCGACCGGACAGCCGCGCAGCACGTCGCGCTCGCGCAGCAGATACGCCTCGATGCGTTCGTACGCCGATCCTGTGCCGCCGAGCGCACCCTCGGCCACGGCGCGCATCTCGTCCGCCGTACGCCTGATCGCGGCGAGCGCCAGGTCGGGCTTGCCGGTGAAGTGGTGGTACATGCTGCCCTGCCCGGCGCCCGCATGCTGCTGGATCGCCTTGGGGCTCGTGCCGACGTAACCGCGCTCCCACAGCAACTCGCGGGTGGACTCGATCAGACGCTCCGGGGTGCTCATGGAACTCACTGTACATACTAGTAGGTACAGAACGCCAGAGGTGCAGAGTCCAGCCCTCAGAAACGCAGCGCCCCGCCCCCGGAGGTACAGAGCCCCGCCCCCACGTACTCCCCCAGTGGTATGCGCAAAGCCGCTGGCCGTACGACGACTCGGACCCCCTCGGAGCGCGAGTCTCGAGATATCGCACGAGACCCCGCGACCCCGCACAAGTGACACGCTCCCGAGGAGATGGACACCATGAACACCCTGGCTCACTTCGACGGCGGGCCCGGCCCGTGGATCCTGTTCTTCCCGCTCATCTGGGCGGCCGTCGTCATCGGCGGCATCACCCTCCTGCGCCGCACCGTCTGGAAGGGCCGCCGCGCACCGTGGCAACGGGACGGCGCCGAGCGGAACGTACGCATCGACGAGAACTCGCCCATCGCCGTGCTCGGTCGCCGCTTCGCCTCCGGCGAGATCGACGAGGACGAGTACTGGCGGCGTCTCTCCGTCCTGAACGAGGAGTTCGGACGCACCTCCAAGGGTGGTGCGGCATGACCACCGCGACCGGGCGCCGCAGCGGCACCGCCACCGTCGATGCCGCCCGCGTCACCGATGCCGTCAAGATCTACGGCAGCGGCGACACCGCCGTACGGGCCCTTGACGGGGTGAGCGTCGGCTTTCCCGTCGGACGCTTCACCGCGATCATGGGCCCGTCGGGCTCGGGCAAGTCCACCCTGATGCACTGTGCCGCGGGCCTCGACACCCTCACCTCGGGGAGCGCCCACATCGGCGACACCGAACTCGGTGCGCTCGACGACCGCCACCTCACGCTGCTGCGCCGCGACCGTATCGGTTTCGTCTTCCAGGCCTTCAACCTGGTGCCGACGCTGACCGTCGCCGAGAACATCACACTCCCGATGGACCTCGCGGGCAAACGTGGTGACGCAGCGTCAGCTGAATGGACCGACGCCCTCATCGACGTGGTGGGGCTGCGCGACCGGCTCCACCACCGGCCCGCCGAACTCTCCGGCGGACAGCAGCAACGCGTCGCCGTGGCGCGGGCGTTCGCGGGCCGGCCAGATGTCGTCTTCGCCGACGAGCCGACCGGGAACCTCGACTCGCGCTCCGGCGACGAGGTCCTGCGCCTGCTCGGCCGCGCCGTACGACAGATGGGCCGCACCGTCGTCATGGTCACTCACGACCCGGTGGCCGCCGCCCACGCCGACGAGGTCGTCTTCCTGGCCGACGGCCGACTCGTGGACCGGATGGCGGATCCGACCGCCGACAAGGTCCTCGACCGGCTCAAGGCCTTCGATGCCAAGGGGGCACCGCCGTCATGAGTTCCACCTCTGCCATGAGTTCCCTCCGCTCGTCCGCACGCATCAGCTTCTCCTCGCTGCGTGGCCACAAGCGACGTTTCGCCGGTACGTTCCTCGCGGTCATGCTCGGTGTCGCCTTCCTGGCGGGCACGCTCGTCATGGGCGACACCCTGCGCGGCAGCTTCGACACGATGTTCGGCAACGCGACGAGCGGCACCGACGCCGTCGTCCGCAGTGCCGACACCATCACCACACCCGACGACAGCCAGGGCACCCGGCAGCCCGTCAAGACCTCGCTCGTCGAGAGGATCGAGCAGGCCGAGGGCGTCGCCGCCGCCGCGCCCAGCATCCAGGGCGCGGGCCAACTCCTCGGCAAGGACCGCGAACCCATCGGCGGCGAAGGCCCGCCCACCCTCGCCGGCAACTGGATCGACGACAGGGAGCTGAACGCCTATCAACTGGCCGACGGCCGTGCCCCCGCCAAGCCCGGCGAGGTCGTCGTCAACCGTGGCGCCGCCGAATCCGGCGACCTGAAGATCGGCGACACGACCACGCTGCGCACGCCGGACCCCGTCCAGGTGACGATCGTGGGCCTCGCGACCTTCGGCGGCGAGGACGGCATGGCGCAGACCACCTTCACCGGCATGACACAGGCCGACGCCGAGAAGTACCTGACGCCGAAGGCCGGTGAGGCCGCTTCCATCCAGGTGCGGGCCGGGCCCGGCGTGACTCAGCAGGAACTCGTCGACGCGCTGGATCCCGTACTGCCCAACGGAGTTGAGGCCATCACCGGCGAGGCGTCCGCGGCGGAGAACACCGAGAACATCTCCGGCCAGTTCCTGACGCTCTTCACCACCTTCCTGCTGGTCTTCTCCGGGATCGCCCTGCTCGTCGCCACCTTCAGCATCCACAACACCTTCGCGATCGTCGTCGCCCAGCGCACCCGCGAGAACGCCCTGCTGCGCGCGCTCGGCGCCTCGCGCCGCCAGGTCACCGCGGCGACCCTGGTCGAAGCGGGCGTGGTGGCCGTGGTCGCGTCCGTCGCGGGCCTGGCGGGCGGCATCGGGATCGCGGCCGGTCTCCAGGCCCTCTTCCCCGCCATCGGATTCCCCTTCCCCGAGGGCGACTTGGTGATCAGCGGCCTGTCGATGCTGCTGCCGCTCGTCGTCGGCATCGTGGTCTGTCTGGGCTCCGCCCTGCTGCCCGCCGTGCGCGCCGGACGCACCGCGCCCCTGGCCGCGCTGCGCGAGACCGCGGTCGACCACTCCGGGGCCTCGCGGAAGCGCGCCGTCGCGGGCACGCTCATCGCGCTCGCCGCCGTCGGGCTCTCGCTGACCGGCGTCCTCGTCAGCCCGTCCGTGTGGCTGGCGGGGGCCGGGGCGGTCCTCGCGCTCGTCGCGTTCGTGGTGCTCGGCCCCGTCGCTTCCTCACGAGCGGTACGTATTCTCGGCGGGCCCCTGGACCGGCTGCGCGGCGTCACGGGCGGGCTCGCCCGGCGCAATGCCCTGCGCAGCCCCAAGCGGACCGCCGCCACCGCGAGCGCCCTGATGATCGGCGTCGCCGTCGTCTCGCTCTTCACGGTCTTCGGCGCCTCCCTGAAGGCGACCATGGACCAGACGGTGAACCGCTCCTTCGCGGGCGACCTCGCCATCAGCACCCCCGGCTTCGGCGCCGGCGGCAGCGGACTCAGCCCCAAGCTGGCCCCCGCGCTCGCCGAGCGGCCGGAGGTCGCCACCGCGGTCGGGCTGGGCAAGGGCGCCGCGGAGGTCGACGGGGAAGGGCGCGCCCTGACGGTCACCGACCCGGGTCCCTTCGCCAAGTCCTTCGACCTGGGCAGGGTCGACGGGACCCTGGACGGCCTCGGCACCAACGGCATCGCGATCACCCGTGCGGAGGCCGAGAAGCAGGACCTGAAGGTCGGCTCCACGACCGAGCTCGCCTTCGCCGACGGCAAGAAGGCCACCTTCACCGTCCGCGCGCTGTACGGCCGGTCGGAGCTCGCGGGGGACTACGTCATCACCCGCGAGGCCTGGGCGCCGCACCGCATGCAGGACGCCGACAGCCTCGTCTCCGTCAGCTTCAAGGACGGTGTGAGCGCGGCCGACGGCAAGGCCGCGGTCTCCGAGGTGGCCCAGGAGTACGGCAATCCGGATGTGCAGACCCGAGGCGAGTACGCACAGTCCGCGGCGGGCGGCATCGACATGATGCTCACGCTGGTCTACGCCCTGCTCGCGCTCGCGGTCCTGATCGCCCTGCTGGGCATCGCCAACACGCTGACCCTCGCGATCCACGAACGGACCCGTGAGCTCGGCCTGCTGCGTGCCGTCGGACAGACCAGGGCGCAGCTGCGGGCCATGGTCCGCTGGGAGTCGGTGCTCGTCGCCGCCTTCGGCACGGCCGGTGGCCTGGTGCTCGGCGGCTTCCTCGGCTGGGTGCTCGTCAAGGCCTCGGACGGCGCGACGAGCAGTGCCTTCGCGTTCGCGGTGCCACCCGTGCAGCTGGCGGTGGTCGTCCTGGTGGGCCTGACGGCGGGAGCCCTCGCGGGTCTGCGTCCGGCACGGCGGGCCGCACGCCTGGACGTGCTGCGTGCCATCGCCACCGAGTGACGTAGGACGCCCGCTGCGCGGAGCCTGTCACCGCCCGGTCAGCCGACAACGGCCGACCGGGCGGGAGCATGTCCGGGCGCGTGCCCGTCGGCGAGGGACCGCGGTCCGACGCCCAGGTCCGCGAAGGGGCCCGGGGTGGCCGCGCCGTACGCCGCGAATCCGGACGGCACCGCCGCGGCGGTCGTGGGGGCCGGGAGAGTGAACCAGACGACCTTGCCCGTGTCACCGTCGGGGCGCACCCCCCAGCTCTCGCTGACGGCGGCGACCATGGCGAGGCCGCGGCCACAGGTCGCGAACGCCTCGGCGTCGTTGACCTCGGGCAGGCGGGGATCGTGGTCGTGCACGGAGACCGTGAGGCGGTCGAGCAGCAGCTCGATCTCCACGGTGCACGCCTTGTCCGGCTGTGCGTGCCGGTGCACGTTGGTCAGGAGCTCGGTCACACCGAGCGCGGCCTGGTCTATCAACGGATCGAGATGCCAGTAGCGCAACTGCGCCGATACGATTCTGCGTACCTGGCCGATCCGCGACGGCAGGGCCTGAAGCTCTACCGTGCAATACCTGCTTGGCTGGCTGATCACGGCTGCGACTCCCCGAATTGCGGTCCGGAAGAAGACGACGATCGGATCCAGCAGCGGCCGCGGGGTCTGCCGGCTGCTGTTCGCGGCCGGCGGGCTGGTTCGCAGCGTCATCGCCGGTGAACCCAGAGTGATGTGTGACCAGAGTGACTCAGGGGGTGCGGGCGTGCAACTCGCGCCGTCCCGGCCGGGTGAGCGGGGGCTCCTCAGGCGCGTGCTCTGCGGCCTCCGGCCCTGCGGACCGCGTCGATGAACCTGCCCACCGTGGGCGGCCCCGATTTGCCGGGTGCCGGATCGTGGTCGGCGAGGGTGAGCTGATAGCGCGTGCCGTTCAGTTCGGCAAGGGCGCGGTCGTCGGCGGCGAACCACGGCTTGCCGGCCCGCACCGCCTGCACCGGCGCGCTGTCGATCTCCCTGCCGTAACTGGTCAGCAGCTCGAACCTGCCGTCGGTGATACGGATTTGGCCCGCCCGGGTGAGGGAGCGCAGCCGTCGCCCGATCCGCACGCCTGTGGCCGTGAACTCCGGATCCGCCATGACGTTCCGCCCCCTTGAGCTTCGCTGTGTCGTTCCGTACGGGAACGCCTTCCCGTGCGGTGCAGTCTGCACGCATGGCAAGGCGAGCACCAGTGCGTATGAAGACGTGGTCACGGGTGGTCCACGTTCCCTCCCCAGTGTGCCGCGCCGCTGTGCCCACCGGGTGCGCCAGGTGTGCCTTTGAGGTGCTCAAAGGTGTGTTTATGCAGGTGAGAAGCGTGTGGAAGGTGCCTATGATCGAGGTGTCCTGCCCGCTCCGAGCGCGGCCAGGTTGACGCCAAGGAGCTGCCCGGTGAGCACCCCACAGCAGGATCGAGCCGACGAACCGATGACCACGCTCGACGTGGACCGCAGCGATGCGGAGTACCGGTCCTGGCTCAAAGAAGCCGTACGCAAGGTGCAGGCCGATGCCAACCGTTCCGCCGACACGCACCTGTTGCGTTTTCCGCTGCCGGAACATTGGGGCATCGACCTGTATCTCAAGGACGAGTCGACCCACCCGACCGGCAGCCTCAAGCACCGCCTCGCCCGCTCGCTCTTCCTCTACGGCCTGTGCAACGGCTGGATCCGGCCGGGGCGGCCGGTCATCGAGGCCTCCAGTGGCTCGACGGCCGTCTCCGAGGCGTACTTCGCGAAGCTGATCGGGGTGCCGTTCATCGCGGTGATGCCGCGCACGACGAGCGCCGAGAAGTGCCGGCTCATCGAATTCCACGGCGGCCAGTGCCACTTCGTGGACGACTCACGCATGATGTACGCCGAGTCGGCCGCCCTCGCCGTCGAGACCGGCGGGCACTACATGGACCAGTTCACCTACGCGGAACGGGCGACGGACTGGCGGGGCAACAACAACATCGCCGAGTCGATCTACCAGCAGATGAGGCTGGAGCGCTACCCGGAGCCCGCGTGGATCGTCGCCACGGCGGGCACGGGCGGCACGTCGGCGACCATCGCCCGCTACGTCCACTACATGCAGCACGACACCCGGCTCTGTGTCGCCGACCCGGAGAACTCGTGCTTCTTCGACGGCTGGACCCGTCACGACCCGGACGCCACCAGCGACTGCGGCTCCCGCATCGAGGGCATCGGCAGGCCGCGCATGGAGCCGAGCTTCGTGCCCGGCGCGATCGACCGCATGATGAAGGTGCCGGACGCGGCGAGCGTCGCCGCCGTGCGCGCCCTGGAGCAGGCGATCGGCCGCAAGGCGGGCGGCTCGACCGGCACCGGCTTGTGGAGCTCCCTGAAGATCGTCGCCGAGATGGTGGCCGAGGGCCGCACGGGCAGCGTCGTCACGCTCATCTGTGACCCGGGCGACCGCTACCTGGACAAGTACTACTCGGACGCGTGGCTCGCCGAGCAGGGACTGGACATCGCACCGTACGAGGCCGCGATCAAGTCACTGCTCGCGAACGGTACGTGGACCTAGGCGGCCTTCAACTCCCTTACCGAGGTCAGGCGTTGGCCGCGGTGAGCCGCCGGTCGAGGGCGGTGACGGCATCGCGGAAGGCGCGGCCCATGCCCGGCCTGCCGAGCTTCATGGCGATACGGAAGGGGGCCGTGCCGTCCGCGGCGAACGTCCACTGGACGCGGGTGCCGGTCCCGGCCGGGGTGAGCCGCCACTCCTCGAGGAGGGCGCGCAGCCCCGGGGCGTTCGACTCGTCGACGCGGTAGGCGTACCGCTGCGGCGCGTCCGCCGCGACGATCGTCTCCCAGAAGCGTGTGCCGCCCTTGAGCCTGACCTCGCGGCCCTTGCCGCCGTCCGCTCCGTCGGTGGGGCGGCACAGTGTGACCGCCGTGAACCACTCGGGCCAGCCGGCCGTGTCGTCGGCGAGCGCGCGGTACACCGTCTCGGGGGGAGCGCTCACCTTGCGTGCGAAGACCAGACGCAGCGGAGCGGATTCGGCGAACTCGAGCCCCACGGGCCTCAGTCGGCGTGCCATCGAACGCAGCCCCCAAGCGGAATCGGGTCGTTGACCGGGCACCGACACCATAGCTGGCGGGCCGTCAGATGTCTGCGGTGCTCCCGGCGTTCCCCGCCTGCCCGGCGCTCTCGTCCCGCTCGCCCCGCTCATCGGCCCCCGGCTCCTCGCGCTCACCCGTGACCACCAGGCGCCTCAGATGCTCGGAGACCTCCACCCGCGCCTGAGCGGGCAGCCCCGCATCCGTCACGAGCGTGTCGACCTGCTCCAGGGTGGCGAACGAACTCAGGCCCACCGTGCCCCACTTGGTGTGGTCGGCGACCACGATGACCCGCCGCGCCGACTGCACCAGACGCCGGTTGGTCTCCGCCTCCGCGAGGTTCGGTGTGGACAGACCGGCCTCCGCCGATATGCCGTGCACACCGAGGAAGAGCACGTCGAAGTGGAGCGCGCCGATCGCCTGGTCGGCGACCGGGCCGACCAGCGAGTCCGACGGCGTGCGCACACCGCCCGTGAGGACGACGGTGGCCGCGCCCTGACGCTGTCCCGACGTGCGCTGCGCGGAGTGGAAGACATCCGCGACCCGCACCGAGTTCGTCACCACCGTCAGGTCCGGCACGTCCAGAAGATGGTGGGCGAGCGCGTACGTCGTCGTGCCGCCCGAGAGCGCGATCGCCGTGCCCGGCGCCACCAGGGAGGCCGCGGTGCGCGCGATGTCCTCCTTGGCGTTCAGCTCCAGGCCCGACTTGGCCTCGAAGCCCGGCTCGTGCGTGCTCGCCTCGACCACCGGCACGGCGCCGCCGTGCACCTTCTCCAGGACGCCCTGGCGGGCGAGGGCGTCGAGATCGCGACGGATCGTCATGTCCGACACACCCAGCTTGCGGGTCAGTTCATTGACCCGGACCCCGCCCCTGCGGCGAACCTCGTCGAGGATCAAGGCGCGGCGCTGCTCCGCGAGGAGGTTCTGATTCTCACTCACGTCCGTCCCGGCCCTTCTGCCTCGTCACACCCGTCACCCCTGTCCATGGCGCTGCCTCATCCTCGCACGGGCCGCCGACAGGCGGGCCACCGCCCGATTCCGCGCGCTCACCCGGAACGGGGAGATTACGTGAGGGGAGGTGTGGACAGGGCCGGGAGCGGAGATCCTTGTTGCCTGACCACGCGCACGTTCGGGGGAACACGCGCACATCGGGGGAAGTGAACAGTGGCAGCTGAGCACAGAGAAGAGACGGCTCTCGAACTCCTCGTCCACGGAGTGGGGGGCACCACGCCCGAGGAGATGCTGGGCGATCCGAGGACCGTGCGGGTCTCCGGCGACGAGACGGCGGCCGTGTTCCGCCGCACCGAGGACGCCGACGCGGAGAAGCGACCGGACGACTACCGCGGCAAGCCGGTCCCGGAGGCCTACGTCTGGTGCAACCTCACCTCGGGGAACGGCTCGCGGGCCCTGTGGCTCCTGCTGCTGCCGTTCATGGTGGTCAACCTCGCGCACTGGATGCGCCCCACCTCCCGGCGCATGCGCAGGACGGCCCGGGTGTACGGCCTCCTGGTGCGCCTGACCGGACTCAGCCTGACCGTCCTGCTCGTCGCCGCCGCCTGCGAGGTCGCCATCGACCTCACGGCATGGCAGTGCGCCGGCACTCCCGCGTGCTCCGCCGACCGTTCCTGGCTCGGCTTCCTCGCGACCGACGCCTCCGGAGACGGCGGCTGGTGGAGCCGGCCCGGACGCCGCCTCGCGTTCGCCGCCCTGCTGCCCGCCGCACTCACCGGGCTGCTCTGGTACCTCTCCCACCGCACCTGGAGCGCGTACGAGTCGCAGACACCGCTGCCCCACCAGGCCGACCCGGAGGAGGAGGCCGGACGCACCGCGCTCGGCAAGCCCGGCTTCTGGTACGGGCGCCGCCTCGTGGCCCGCCTGCGCGCCGCGCACACGGCCGCCGGATTTCTCACGGTGGCCGCCGCGGTCGGCTCATCGGCCGCGCGCCACGACCGGCGCGCGGGAGGGCCCGCGCTGCTCGACGCCCTCGGCTGGATCCTGGACGTGACGCTCGTCCTGGGAGCGGGCATCGTCGTCCTGGTGGTCTGGCGCAGGGGGCGCAGCGAGAACAAGATCGACCGGCACCTCGACGAGAAGCTGATCCACCGACTCCCCCTTGGCGCGCTCACGCTGCTCGTCCTGACTCTCCTGTACGCCGGGTGGTCACGCCCCGACTGGACCTCCGAGGGCAGGCTGCCGGGCAACGCCACCTTCGGGGCCATCGCCCTCGGCCAAGGGCTCCTCGTCATCGCCCTCGCGGTGGTCGCCCGCCTCCTCTACCGCACGGCACCCGACCCGCGCACCGCCCTCCGCGGCTTCGCGGGCCCCGCCGTCGCGATGCTGGCCTGCGCGCTCGGCGGAGTGATGTCCGGAGGCGGCGCCCAGCGCGTCGCCGACTGGCTCGACGGCGGCGGAGAGCCCGGCTCCGGCGGCACCATCGACGGCCCGCCCGTCCTCCTGACCTGGCAGGCGTCCGTCATCCCGCCCCTCCTGGTGGTCCTTGCCGCGCTCTGCGGCTGGCTCGGCGTCCGCACCTGGCGGCGGGCACGCCGCGACCGCGCGACCATCCCACTCGAATACCCGGGCGAGCCGAAGGACACGGCCCGCAGCCGCCGCATCGCGGGCACGCGCGCGCGTGCCGCCCTCACCGACCGCGCCCCGCTCCTGGTCGGCATCTCATCGGCGGTGACACTCCTGCTCGGCGCGGGGGCGCTCGCCGGCGCCTGGATCAGCGGGGAAGTCCCCAGCGAGGCCGCCCAGGGGCTGCCCCTCTTCTTCGAAGGAGCCGCCGAGACCTCGCAGGCGCTCGGCTCCTGGCTGATCGGCTTCGGCTTCATACTGTTCGTGACGTGGGGCCGCCGCGCCTACCGAGACCCCTCCGCCCGCCGCACCATCGGCATCCTGTGGGACGTCGGCACCTTCTGGCCGCGCGCCGCCCACCCCTTCGCCCCGCCCTGCTACGCCGAGCGTGCCGTCCCCGACCTCACCTGGCGCATGCACACCTGGACCCGCGCGACGCGTGCCACGGGCGGCAGGCTCGTCATCTCCGGGCACTCGCAGGGCAGCGTCCTGGCCGCCGCAGCCGCCTGGCAGCTGTGGCCGTCCGTCCGCAAACGTGTCGCCCTCCTCACCTACGGCTCACCTCTGGAGCGGCTCTACGGACGGTGGTTCCCGGCCCACTTCGGCCCGGCAGCCCTCAGCTCCCTGCACCGCGAGGTCGACTGCTGGCGCAACCTCCACCGCACCACCGACCCCATCGGCGGGCCCGTCCGCGTCCAGCCCGACGGCGAAGGTCCGCAGGTCGACCGCGACGCCCTCAAGGACCCCCTGGCCTACGGCCGCACGGCGGAACACCCGCTGCCCGCACCGATCCTGGGCCACGGCGACTACCAGGCCGATCCCGCCTTCGCCGAGGAACGCGCCCGACTGCTCGCCCGGCTCAAGCCCGCCGTGCCCGCGCCACGCCCGCAGACCGCCGAGGGAACTCCAGGGCCCGCCGCGACGGTCACGGCAGCTCCGGCAGATCCTCCGGATACAGCAGAGTGAGATCGTCCGTGCTCGGCTCCTCGAACTGCGCGACCCGCCCCGCGTGCCGCTCCACCATCGCCTCGAACGTCTGGCGCGCGGTACGGCCGTTGCCGAACGCGGGGCCCTTCGGAAGCGCCGTGAAGTACTTCAGGAGGGCCTCGCCCGTCCCCTTGTCCAGGCGGTACTCGTGCTCATCGGCCTGCTGCTCGACGATCCGCAGCAGCTCCTCGGGGGAGTAGTCACCGAAGGTGATGGTCCGTGAGAAGCGGGACGCCACACCGGGGTTGACCGAAAGGAAGCGCTTCATCTCCGCGGTGTAGCCCGCGACGATCACCACCACCGCCTCGCGGTGGTCCTCCATCAGCTTCACCAGCGTGTCGATGGCCTCGCGGCCGAAGTCACGCCCGGAGTCCTCGGGCGAGAGCGCGTACGCCTCGTCGATGAACAGCACGCCCCCGCGGGCCCGGTCGAACGCCTCCTGGGTGCGGATCGCCGTCGACCCGATGTGCTCGCCCACCAGGTCGACCCGCGACACCTCGACCAGATGCCCGCTCTCCAGGACGCCGAGCGACGCGAGGATCTCGCCGTACAGCCGGGCCACGGTCGTCTTGCCCGTGCCGGGGGAGCCCGTGAACACCAGATGGCGGCGCACGGACGCGGCCTTGAGCCCCGCGAGCCGCCTGCGCCGCCCCACCTCGATCATGTCCGTGAGGGCACGCACCTCGCGCTTGACGCTCTCCAGGCCGACCAGGGTGTCGAGTTCACCCAGCACGTCCTTCGAGGAACGGGACGGCGGCTCGGGGGCCGCGGCCTTCGCGGGTGTCTGGTCCGCGCGCTGACCGGGGATCGCACCGAGCAACCCCACGGTCTGCGTGGCCGTCTGCGGGGCCGCCTCCTGCGCCGTGCCGGCCGCCGTCCGCACCCCGCCGCTCTCGTCGCTGGTGCAGTCCTCGACCAGCGGGCCATCCTCGGCGAACTCGAAGCCGCCGCGCGCGCACCGCTCCGTACGGCACTTCTTCAGCGTCGTACGGCAGCCGTCGATGACGTGGAAGCCGTACCCACCGCTGTCGTTCACCCGGCAGCCGTGCAGGCTGCCGCGGCCGCCCGCGGAGACGTAGAACCCCGCTTCCGCGGGTGAAGTCACCGTGCAGCGCTCGATGGTGGGGTCGGCGCCCTTGGTGACGATGACGCCCGTCTGGACGCCGTCGACCGTGCAGTTGGCCAGATTGCCGCCGCTGCCGTGGTCGCGGAACCACGCGCCGGTGGCGGCATCGCGGATGCGGCAGTCGTCCAGCTGCGCCGTCGCGCCGTCACTCACGGACACCGCCGTGTTGCGCACCTGGGAGAGATCGCTGTCGACGACGTCGGCGCGTGAGCCACGGTCCAGGACGAACAGCGCGTCCGGCACGTCGTGCACCCGGCAGGACTCCAGGACGACCGTCGCGCCGTCACTGACCCACACCGCGGGGTAGTCGCCCGTGCTGTCGTGGATCTCGCACTGATTGGCGTCCACGCGCGTGCCCGGGTCCCAGACCGAGAGGCCGTTGCGCCCGAACTGCCGCACGGTGGAACGCGTCAGGGTCAGGACCGAGCGGGAACGCAGATCGATCGCGTTCTCCGGGATGTCGTGGATACGGCAGTCGGCGAGCGTGAGGACGGCGTCCGTGTCGAGCGTGACGCCGTCGGACGTCGTGCGGTGCACGTCGCAGTCCGTCAGGTGCGCCGCGGCCCGGCCGGTGATCTGCACGCCCGAGCCCTTGACCTCGTACACCTCGCAGCCGATGGCCTCGAGGCCCGAGTGCTCACCGGTCACCGAGAGGCCCGCGCCGGACGCGTGATGCACCCGGCAGCGCTCGAGACGGGGGTGCGCGCCGCCGCGCACCGCGATGCCCGACTGCCCGGCCGATACGACCTCGCACTCCTCGAAGACACCGCCCCCGCCGTCGAGCACGGCAATGCCGATGCCGCCGGGATTGTCGACCGTGCAGCGCCGCACGGTCGGGCGGGCCCCGCCGCGCACTTCGATGCCGGCCGCGGAACGCGTCACCACGCGTACGTCGACGAGTTCGGGCGCCCCGTCCTCGACGAGCAGCGCGGGCGCGGCCGAGTCCTGGCCCTCCACGTGCAGGTCCTGCACCACGGCGGACGACCGGACGGTGAGCGGCACCCCGTCCGAGGGCGCGATGCGGACGGAGCCGGGGGAGCCCTCGGGGCCGCGCAGCGTCACCGCCCGCTGGACGACGAGGTTCTCGCGGTACGTGCCGGGGGCGATGGTGAGGACGTCACCGTCGCTCGCGGCCTCCAAGGCGGCAGCGAGCGATACGTACTCACCCGTGCGGCGCCGCCACCGCGAGGTGCCGGTGTGCGTCACCTGGACCGTGCCCTGTGCCATGGAGTTGCTCTGCCCCCACCTTGTCGTACGCGGGACCTCACGACCTCGCGCAAGGCGCCGAAGAGTTCGGCCGGTCCACCGTAGCGCGCGCGGCGAGGGCGAGTTGACCCGATCGCCAGGCTCTCACCTGGTCATCGCCGGTCTCCCACCGGCCCCGGGAGCCGGCTCCGGCGTCTCAGGAGCCGGTGCCGGTCCGCCCCCAGTCCGGCCCTGCCTTGTCCCAGGCCTGGTCCCAGCGGTCGTAGCGCCGCTGGACGATCCGCCAGACGACCAGCCGCCTGGCCCCTTCGACGAGTCCGGCCACCGCCACGGCGGCGCCTATTCCGGCCAGTGCCGCGTGCGTGCTCGCGGTCGCGTCGTCCAGCGGGCGGCCGACCACCTGGCCGCGCTCGTCCGTCCAGAGCCGGAAGCGGTCGCCCGGGTCGGGGGACCGGAGGGAGGCGAACACCGTGCCGGAGTGCGCGGTGCCGTCAGGGGCGGTCCATTCGGCGAGCACACGGCTGTGCCTGTCGCGCGCCGACGACGTCTCGGGGTCGGGGTCGACCGGGGGTCCCGACACCTTCTTGACCACCGTGCCGACGACTTCGTGCCGCACCTCGTGCTGTTTGCGCACCGACTGCTGCAGCGTGTCCCGCGAGGCACCGCCGATCGCGAAACCGGCCAGCGGCGCGGCGACGGCGATGAGCAGCACGGCCGCACAGGCCACCCAGGCTTCGACGAGGTCGGTCCTGCGGCGCAGCGGATTGTGCCGCCAGCGCCAGAGTCCGACGAGTGCTCGCACAGTCCTGCACCCCCTTCCGCCTTCCGCGTCCGTCATAACCGCGTACGGCACGGATCACGCGTCGACGGGGAGAAGAGAGAGGCACATCACTCTTCTCATCCTCGCTCAACGTCCGTGCCGTGCCTTCGAGTTCCCGGGCTGCGGACCTTCAATCGAGGACGGTGAACGCGTCACCGATCCGGATCGATCCGGTCGTTTCCGGCACCAGATTCTGGCCGAAGACCAGCTGGTCACCGAAGCGGCGGTGCTGGGCGAGCGTGCGCAGCGGCTCCTTGCCGCGCTCCGCGCTGCGCTGGTCGGTGGTGGTCACCACGCAGCGCCCGCACTTCTTGACCACGCGGAAGGTGACATCGCCGATCGCGACGCGCGACCAGTCGTCCTCGGCCCAGGGCGCCGTCCCGTCCACGACCACATTCGGCCGGAAACGGTTCATGGGCAGCGGCCCCTCGTCGGAGTGATCGCCCTGGGCGATGAGCGAGTTCAGGGCGTCGAGGGAGGAGAGCGTGGTCAGGAGCAGGGGATACCCGTCGGCGAAGGAGACGGTCTCGCCTTCGAGGGAGTACGCGGGATCGATGGGGCGCCGGGTGGCGGGGTCGTCGAGGTGGACGAGCCGGACGTCGGTGTCCAGATAGGCGCTGAACCACGCGTGCGCCGCCGCGTCGGCGGGCACCGCATCGACCTTGTCCTTCCAGATCTCCACCGTGAGGGTCTCGCCGGAGGGCGGCACGGCGACCGTCAGCGGCTCAAGGCCGGGCGCGGACATGCGTATGCCGCCGCCGGGCAGGAGCTCGGCGGTGGCCAACGCCAGCCTCGGATGCGGCCGTTGCGTGATGAGTTGCCCCGCGCTGTCGACCAGCATCCACCGTCGGTCACCCGCGAGCCCCCAGGGCTCGACGACGGCCTCACGCGGAGCGTGTCCCCCGACCGCCTTGAGCGGGTAGAAGTGGATCGAGTGCAGCGCTGGATTCGGCATGCCGCCATCCTGCCAGCAGCCGCTGACAGGGACGCATGCGGGCGAATCAGTAGCCGCGGTAGGGGCGGTTGTAGGGGTCCTCGTACGTCGCCGGGGCGGGGCGGGGTGCCGCGGGGCGCATGGCCTCGTAGCCCGTACCGGCCGGGGGACGCTGTTGTTGCTGCTGCTGGGGGCCCGGGTAGCCGCGCGGTGCCGATGGCTGCTGCGGGATGTACGGCGCGGGCGCCTGCTGCAGCGGTGCGGGCTGCTGCGCGTAGCCGTACGGGGGGTTGTGGTGGGACGGGGCTGCGGGCAGCGCGGGCAGGGCCGACTGCAGTGCGGGCAGGTGACTGCCCGTGTCGTACGCGGAGGGGACCCGGATCGGGGCGATCTGAGGAGTACCCCGCTCGGCGACAAGGGAGTCGTAGATCGGAGTGTCCGGGAAGGACGGCGCGGAGTAGTAACCGCCGCCATAGGTGGAGCGGGGGGAGGTCATGACACATAAGTTAAGCCCTTGATGTGCTGGTTGGGGAGACCGATAAGAGGGTTGTTTTACGTGCCGGTAGTGACCTGGAGTCCCCAATGCGAGCGAACTTAGGAAAAATCGGTCGCGCGGCGGCGTAGGGATCCTGTAAAAGCCAAGCTCCGTACGGGTTACCGGCGGTCGACGCACGGTTGACGTGAAGGCCGTGCGGCGGGGTGTCGTCGAGGGACATGGGCCTCCCAGGGGTCCGGGTAATAGGTTGGTCATGAACGGGACGGCGGTCCGGCCGGAAGTGGCGGCTTGCGATGCGAACTTGTGATGCGAACTTGTGATGGGGGCGGACATGACAATGCCTAAAGGATCGAATGTTCCCGTGCCGGCACCTGCCGTACGGGTCGAATTGGGATGGGCTTCAGGAGCCGGGGTGCCGGACGCCGACGCGTCGGCCCTGCTGCTCGCCACGACCGGGAAGGTCCGCTCGGACGACGACTTCGTCTTCTACAACCAGGCGGTCCACTCCTCCGGAGCGGTGCGCCACGAGGGCAAGAAGGCGGACGGCGGCCGGGTGACCGACGCGCTCGTGGTGGACCTCGCGCGCGTGGAGCCCGCCATCGAGACCGTGGTGCTCGCCGCCTCGACGGACGGCGGCACCTTCGGCCAGGTCCCCGGCCTCTTCATCCGGGTCGTCGACGCGGCGAGCGGCGCCGAGATCGCGCGTTACGAGAGCGAGGACGCGACCGTGGAGACGGCGTTCGTCCTCGGCGAGCTCTACCGCCGCCAGGGCGCGTGGAAGTTCCGCGCCGTCGGGCAGGGGTACGGCAGCGGCCTCCAGGGACTCGCCACCGATTACGGGATCTCGGTGGACGAACCGCAGCAGGCGCCGGCGCCCGCCCCTGCCGCGGTACAGCCTCCGCCGGCTCCCGCGGCCCCGGTTCAGGCCCCGCAGCCGCCGGCCCAGGCGCCCGCCGCCCCCGCGGGCCAGCCCGTGCGCCTCACCAAGGTCACGCTCACCAAGGACGCGCCGTCCGTCTCGCTCACCAAGCAGGGCGGCACATCCGGAGCGATGCGCGTGAACCTCAACTGGGAGGTGCGCAAGCAGTTCAAGGGCTGGGCCAGCAAGCTCGGCCGTGCCGTGGCGATGCACGCGGACCTCGACCTCGACCTGTGCGCCCTGTACGAACTGTCCGACGGCCGCAAGGGCGTCGTCCAGGCGCTCGGCAACGCCTTCGGATCCCTCGACCAGCCCCCGTACCTGCTGCTCGACGGCGACGACCGCACCGGAGCCGTGTCCAGCGGCGAGAACCTCACGGTCAACCTCGACCACATCAAGGACTTCAAGCGCATCGTCATCTTCGTGACGATCTACGAAGGAGCGCGCAGCTTCGCCGACCTGAACGCCACGGTCACCCTGCAGCCGCAGCACGGCGCCTCCATCGACTTCTCGCTGGACGAGTGCACGGTGCCCTCCACGGTGTGCGCGCTCGCGCTGATCACCAACAACAACGGCGACCTCTTCGTCCAGCGCGAGGCCCGCTATCTCGTGCCCGAGCGTGGCGTGAGCCCGCAGCGCACCATCGACTACGCGTACAACTGGGGCATGAACTGGACGCCCGGCAGGAAGTAGCCGCCTTCGAGGGGGCGCTTCACCGCTGTTCGGGAGCGGGGTCGGGGCGGGTGTACGTCCGCCCCTTCCACGCCGCTCCGCGCCCCCTGTAGTGCTGCACCGCCGAATCCACCGTCATGAGGAGATAGAGGAGAGCGGTGAACGGCAGCAGGGGAGCGAGCCAGAGAGTCTGCCGGTAATAGCGCAGCATCGGGAGGTACGTCGCCGTCATCACGCACCACGCGGCCCCGCCGAGCGCGGCGGGCACCGCGCGGCCGGTGAGCAGACCGCCGAACAGCACGGCCGGGGGCGCCAGATAGATCAGGGCGAGCCCCAGGACCGTACCGAGCAGGATCAGGGGACTGTGGCGCAGTTGGGCGTAGGCGCTGCGCGAGACCATCCGCCAGAGGTCGCCGAGCCCGGGGTAGGGGCGCACGCTGTCCACGCGCTCCGCGAGGCCCAGCCAGATGCGGCCGCCCGAGCGCTTCACCGCCCTGGCGAGCGTCACGTCGTCGATCACCGCGTGCCGGATGGAGTCCGGGATCCCCGCGCGCTCGGCCGCGGCCGTGCTCACCAGGACGCAGCCACCCGCCGCCGCGGCCGTGCGCGAACCCCGCTCGGCGATCCAGCGGAACGGATACAGCTGCGCGAAGAAGTACACGAACGCCGGGACGACGAGCCTCTCCCACCCGGTCGCGACGCGCAGCCGCGCCATCTGCGAGACAAGTGCGAAGCCGGCCGTCTCCGCCGCGGCGACCAACTCCCGCAGACTGTCCGGCTCATGGGCGATGTCCGCGTCCGTGAGCAGCAGATACCGCGGCTCACGCGCGCGTGCCAGGGCGATTCCGTGGCGCACGGCCCACAGCTTGCCGGTCCAGCCGGGCGGCGGCTCACCCGGTGATCCGACGGTCAGCGGCAGGCCGCCGTGCCGGTCGGCAAGGGACCGGGCCAGTGTCCCGGTGCCGTCCGAACTCCCGTCGTCGACAAGGAAGATCTCAGCTTGCCCCGGATAGTCCTGCGCGAGCAGCGAGGGCAGGCTGTCCGGCAGCACGGCGGCCTCGTCACGAGCGGGGACGACGACGCAGACCGAGGGCCAGGTGTCCGGGTCGCTGCGCGGCGGCAGCCGCAGGTCCGTGCGCCAGAAGAAGCCCTGCCCCAACAGCAGCCACAGCCAGGCGGCAAGCGATGCGACGGCGGTCCACACAACGGCGTCCATCCGCCGCAGTCTGCCCCACACCACCGGGCGCCGCAGGCCCATCGACTATGGTGACCGGGTGAAGATCGCGCTCATTGACTCCGGTATCGGCCTGCTACCCGCCGCGGTGGCGGTGCGTCGTCTGCGGCCGGACGCCGATCTTGTCCTCTCGTCGGACCCCGACGGGCTGCCCTGGGGACCGCGCACCGCCGAGGACGTCACGCAGCGCTCGCTCGCCATCGCCGAGGCGGCCGCCGCGCACCGGCCCGACGCCCTGATCGTCGCCTGCAACACCTCTTCCGTGTCGGCCTTGCCCGCCCTGCGCGCCCGGTTCGAGCCGGACCTGCCGATCATCGGGACCGTACCGGCGATCAAGCCGGCCGCGGCGGGCGGCGGGCCCATCGCCATCTGGGCGACCCCCGCCACCACCGGAAGCCCCTACCAGCGCGGCCTCATCGAGGAGTTCGCCGGTGGCGTCGGCGTCACCGAGGTGCCCTGCCCCGGCCTCGCGGACGCCGTGCAGTCCGCCGACGAGGCGGCCATCGACAGGGCGGTCGCCGCCGCGGCTGCCCTCACCCCGCGTGATGTAAGGGCCGTCGTCCTGGGCTGCACCCATTACGAGCTGGTCGGGGAGCGCATCCGCGCCGCCCTCCAGCAGCCCGGACTCCCGCCCCTGGTCCTGCACGGCTCGGCCGGAGCGGTGGCCGCCCAGGCACTGCGCAGGGCCGGGCAGCTCCCCGGCACCGGCACGGAAAGCGGCGCGGAAGGCGGCCTGACGGTGATCCTGAGCGGCCGCGCCGCCGAGCTCCCCCTCGCCGCCCACACGTACGCCGAAGGCAGGCTGCTCGCGGCGGCGGCTCCCGCCCGCTGAGGCCCCGCCCCGCCCCCGCGTACAGAGCGGTCCCGTCCGTACAAACGGAGTGGTAACGCTCCGCGATGCCGTGCCTTCCCTCCGGAACGTCGGTACTCTCGGTCGCATGAGGGACCACACTCACGGTGAGCGGGGCAGCACAGAGGCCCCGCCGGACGTCTGGACCGGAAGCGCGACCAACCGCGTGCAGTGGCTGCTGGCGCTCGCCGGCGCCCTGTGCCTGGCGCTGGGGATCGAGCTGGCCGTCGACAACATGTGGACGTCCGGGATCGCGGCCCTCGCCATGTCGGTCGTGGGGTGCATCGCCGCCGGACTGCTGATCCTTTTCGGCACCCTCGCCTTCGTCCATGTCGCCGTGAAGGTCGACAAGGACTGCCTGGAAGTGCGCTGCGGGCACATGGGCGTGCCGCGCCGCCGCATCCTCCTCTCCCACGTGGTGGGGGCCGAGTTCGCGCAGGTCGTCTGCCCCAGACAGTGGGGCGGCTGGGGTTACCGCTCGCGGCCCGACATCGGCACGGCCGTCGTGGTCAGGCGCGGTGAGGGCCTCGTCCTCAGCCTGGGCGACGGCCGCAAGTTCACGGTCACCGTCGACGACGCCGAAGCGGCCGTCCGGTTCATCCGCCGCCGCCTGTCCACGGTGCGGAGCCCGGCGGCCTGATCTGCGCCTGTTCGTCGCCCAGCGGGCGCGCCGTGGCGATGCCCGCGAGATAGCCCGCACCCGTCGTCACCGCCGTGAGGCTCAGCGCGTTGCCGACCGAGGCCACGGAGGCCAGCGCCGTCAGGGCCGCGCCCGCCGAAAGGACGACCTGGGTGGAGCGCGGCGAGCGGTACAGGGCGTACAGAAGCCAGCAGAAGACCGCCGCGAGGAGACCCACGCCCACCAGGCCCTGCTCGGCAGCCTGCTGCCACAGCGCCGAATGGGGCTTGCCGTCGGCAAGGAGATGCTCGGCCACCGTGGGGCTGGCGTCGGCGAACCGGCCGGGGCCGACCCCGAGCGCCGGTTCCCGGCCCGAGAGCGCGAGCGCGTCCTGCCACAGCTGGACCCGGTGCCCGTCGAGCTGCCCCTCCAGGGACGCGCTCAGCCCCTCCGGAAGTACGTCGTCGGCGATCGCCCACGTCAGTGCGGTCACCACAGCCGTCGCCAGAGCGAGGCCCGCGAGGCCGAACACCCTGCGCCGCATCAGAGCGGTCGCCAGCGAACACAGCAGGATCCCGGCACACGCCACGAAACCGGCCACCGAACCGAGCACCGCGGCGGCCACCATGACCCCCACGGCCAGCAGCCGCATCGCGAGCCGCGCCGAGGGCCCGCGGGCGGCCCATGCCGCGGAGCAGGCCGCCCCCGAGGCCAGGATCAGGAGCGCGGCCGTGGCGCCGGTGTGGCCGAGCGGCGCCGCGCTCACGGGATCGGGCGAGAGCTGCGGGGCCGCCGCCGCGAGGCCGACCCCGACCAGCGCACCGGCGCAGGGCGCGGCGACCGGCAGCAGCGCACCGCAGATCCGCCCGCCCGCGTACCCCGCGGCCACGGCGAGCACCGCGAGGAGCACGCCCTCGGGACGGCCGCCGTGCACTCCCGCTGTGATCAAGGTCCAGGCCGCGCACACGCCGAGCAGTGCGCAGCCGGTCGCGTCGGACGCGCTGCGCCGCTCGTACGTTCCTGATGGCCCCGCCGTCGCGGCCGTCCCCGCTGTCCCCACCCCGTCGCCCCCCGCCGTTTGACGGGCCCCGAACGCTGTGGCTCGATCCGGCCGCAGGTCAGGGACTCGGGCACACCGTAGTCGCTGGGACCGTGAGATGTGGACATCTTGCGCAGGAACGATCCGTCGATCGTTAGGCCGAAGCCTTCAGCGACCGGCGACCGGCGCCCGCGGTGGCGGGTGCAGCACCGGCAGCCGGGCACGACCGTCCTGTCTCAGTCCACGTGACGCGCCGTAGACTCCCCGAGTGACCGCCACCACCACCTCCGTAGACGAGTCGGAGCAGCTCGGACCGCGGCCCGCGCCCACATCGCGCGGGGCCCGCTTCCTGCGAGCGCTCGTCCCGGCCGCCGCGGCGGCACTCTCCGGAGTGCTGCTCTACGTCAGCTTTCCGCCACGCACCCTGTGGTGGCTCGCCCTGCCGGCTTTCGCGGTGTTCGCGTGGTGTCTGCACGGCCGCAGCTGGAAGGCGGGCCTCGGACTCGGCTATCTCTTCGGCCTCGGCTTCTTGCTGCCGCTCCTGGTGTGGACCGGAGTGGAGGTCGGGCCAGGACCCTGGCTTGCGCTCGCCGCCATCGAAGCGATGTTCGTCGCCCTCGTCGGAGCGGGCATCACGGCCGTCTCCCGGCTGCCCGGATATCCGCTCTGGGCCGCCGCCCTCTGGATCGCCGGTGAGGCGGCACGCGCGCGCGTGCCCTTCAGCGGATTCCCGTGGGGGAAGATCGCCTTCGGGCAGGCGGACGGTGTCTTCCTGCCGCTCGCCGCGCTCGGTGGCACCCCAGTACTCGGGTTCGCGGTGGTCCTGTGCGGCTTCGGCCTGTACGAGGTCGTCCGGCTGGTGTACGCCGCCCGCGGCACCCGGGGCGTACACCGCGGCGCCGCGGCCGCCGCCCTGCTCAGCGTGCTCGTACCGGTCGCCGGCGCCTTCGCGGCGCGCCCGCTCGTCAACGACGACGCCGAGGACGGCACCGCGACCGTCGCCGCCATCCAGGGCAATGTCCCGCAGGCCGGCCTGGAGTTCAACGCCCAGCGTCGCGCCGTCCTCGACCACCACGTGCGCGAGACCGAGCGGCTCGCGGACCGGGTGAAGGCGGGCAAGGCGAAGCAGCCCGACTTCGTCCTGTGGCCGGAGAACTCCTCCGACATCGACCCGTTCACCAACCCCGATGCCCGCGAAGCCATCGAGCGCGCGGTCAAGGCGATCGGCGCCCCCATCTCGGTGGGCGGGGTCGTCGAGACCAAGGAGGGCAAGCTCTTCAACGAGCAGATCCTCTGGGACCCGAAGAAGGGCCCCACGGACACCTACGACAAGCGGCAGATCCAGCCCTTCGGCGAGTACATCCCGATGCGCGGCATCGTCGGCTTCTTCAGCAGCGACGTCGGCATGGTGCGCCAGGACTTCAGCCGCGGTTCACAGCCCGGTGTCTTCACCATGGCGGGCACGAAGGTGGGCCTCGCCACCTGTTACGAGGCCGCGTTCGACTGGGCCGTGCGCGACACCGTCACCCATGGCGCGCAACTGATCTCCGTACCCAGCAACAACGCGACGTTCGACCGCAGCGAGATGACCTACCAGCAGCTGGCCATGTCGCGGATCCGCGCCGTCGAGCACAGCCGCACGGTCACGGTCCCGGTGACCAGCGGCGTCAGCGCGATCATCATGCCGGACGGCCATGTCTCGCAGAAGACGAAGTGGTTCACCGCCGACTCGCTCGTCCAGGAGGTGCCGCTGCGCTCGTCGCAGACCCCGGCCACCCGGCTCGGCGTCCTGCCCGAGGGCATCCTCGTGCTGATCGCCGCCGGCGGTCTCGGCTGGGCGGTGACGGGCGCCGTGCGGGCCGGGCGCACCCGTCAGGCCGGTTAGGGTCGACGGCATGGCAACTCCTGACTTCATCCACACGATCCGGGCCGACGCGGGCCAGCAGTTGTTGTGGCTCCCCGGGGTCACTGCCATCGTCTTCGACGACGAGGGCCGAGTGCTCCTCGGGCGGCGCTCCGACAACGGCAAGTGGTCCGTCATCGGCGGCATCCCGGACCCGGGGGAGCAGCCCGCGGCCTGCGCCGTGCGCGAGGTCTTCGAGGAGACCGCGGTGACGTGCGTGCCCGAGCGCGTCGTGCTCGTCGAGGCCCTGGAGCCGGTGACGTACCCGAACGGCGACACCTGCCAGTTCATGGACATCACCGTGCGCTGCCGCGCCACCGGCGGCGAGGCCCGCGTCAACGACGACGAGTCACTCGAAGTGGGCTGGTTCGCCGTCGACCAGCTGCCCGACCTGCACGAGTTCGGGGTCTTCAGGATCAAGCAGGCCATGGCGGAGGAACAGCCCACCTGGTTCGACCGCTCCTGAGCCCGATTCGACCGCCCTGAGCCCGCCGGGACGGAGGTGTCAGCCCGCCTTGATCATGTCGGCGCACTTCTCGCCGATCATCATGGTGGTGATGCACGGGTTGACCGCGGGCAGGAACGGCATGACCGACGCGTCGGCGACGCGGAGCCCGCTGACGCCCTTGACCCGCAGTTCGGGGTCGAGCGGCGAGTCCGCGTCGTCCGTCGCCCCCATCCGCACGGTGCCCGCCGGGTGGTAGACGGTGTTGTGGGTCTGGCGGATGTAGGCGAAGAGCTCGTCGTCGGTCGTGGCCTCGGGGCCCGGCGCGAGTTCGGTGCCCGCCCAGTCCGCCATTGGGGCCTGCGCCGCGATCTCCCGGGCGAGCCTGAGGCCGTACGTCATCACGCGGATGTCGTGCTCGTGCGTGAAGTAGCGCGGGTCGACCATCGGCTTGTCGCGGAAGTCGCGGGTGCGCAGCCGGACCGTGCCCATGGAGCGGGCCCGGGTGACGTTCGGGGTGAGGCAGAAGGCGTTGTCGGTGGTCGGGTAGCCGCGCCGGTAGGTGTTCATGTCGAAGGGCACCGAGCCGTAGTGGAACATCAGGTCCGGGCGGTCGAGGCCCGGTTCGGTGTCCGCGAAGATGCCGATCTCCCACCACTGGGTGGAGGAGGTGACCATCGGCTGCTTCGCCTCCCACATGATCACGCCCTCGGGGTGGTCCTGGAGGTGCGCGCCGACCCCGGGGGAGTCCACCCGCACGTCCACGCCGCACTCCCGCAGATGCCCGGCGGGGCCGATCCCCGACAGCATCAGGAGCTTCGGCGAGTCGATGGCACCGCAGGACACGATCACCTCGCGGCGCGCCGTGACGCTGCCGCTGTGAATGGTGTCGGGCTCCAGGTACTCGACGCCCGTACAGCGTCGGTTGTCGTCGAACAGCAACTGCCTCGCCTGGAGGCCCGTGCGTACCTCGAGGTTCGGCCGCTTGCCCAGGATCGGGTGCAGATACGACACCGATGCGGACGAACGGGTGCCGTCCGGACGGGAGTTGATCTGGAACCAGTGGGCGCCGCGCACCACCGTCCTACCGGTGTTGAACGGCGTGGTGGGGATTCCGGCCGCCGCGCACGCCTCCAACAGGGCTGAACCGCAGGGGTCGTTCGGCGGGACGTTCATGATGTTCACCGGGCCGGAGCGGCCGTGGTGGTCGCCGGGCGCCTCGTTGGTCTCCAGGCGCTGGTAGAGGGGAAAGCAGTCCGCCGCGCTCCAGCCCGTACAGCCGAGTGAGCCCCACTCGTCGAGGTCCTCGGCAGGGGCCCAGAAGGCGATGCAGGAGTTGTGCGACGAGCAGCCGCCGAGCACCTTGGCGCGGGCGTGCCGCATGAAGCTGTTGCCGTTCTCCTGCGGCTCCACCGGGTAGTCCCAGTCGTAACCGGACTCCAACAGGGCCATCCACCGGTCCAGTTGCAGGACGTTGTCGTCGCCGACGTCGGAAGGCCCTGCCTCCAGTACGCAGACGCTGACGTCCGGGTCCTCGGTCAGCCGCGCGGCGACGACGGCGCCTGCCGTGCCGCCGCCGACCACCACGTAGTCGTACTCGGACCGAGGGCTCTTAGCGGGCATGGTGACTCCAGATCAGCGACGGATCAGCGGGGTTCAGGGGGCGGCCGGCGGCGACGGGGGAGTGGTGGGGTCGGCGGCCTCTTCTTCGAAGCGGTGCTCGGCGAGTACGCCCGCCTTGTGCCGCTGCACGAACCAGTAGTAGGCGAAGCCGCCGCAGGCCACGATGCCGATGAAGAGGAACGCGCCCCAGCGCAGGTACCAGTGCTGCGGTCCCGTCGCGTTGTAGACCTCCGCGCGGGGCCAGGCCAGGTTGAGGGACATGGCCGCGCCCCAGAGCACGGCCAGGATGTTGACGGGCAGGCCGAACCTGCCGAGCGAGAACTTGCCCTCGACGGGCTGCCACTGCCCGCGCAGACGCCTGATCAGCATCGGCAGGGTGACCAGCAGATAGGCCAGGTAGATCATGATGATCGCGATGCTCGTGATCACCGAGAAGATCTGCGGCTGGTTGATGTTGATCACCAGGATGGCTACGCCGACGACACCGATGACGATCGCGGGCAGTACGGGGGTCTTGAAACGCGGGCTGACCTTGGCGAGCAGCGAGGAAGCGGGCAGCGTGCCGTCGCGGGCCATGGCGAACGCGAGCCGGATGCCCGCCGCCTGGACGGCGAGCTCGCAGACCGTGATGGCGACGACCACGCACCAGAGCACGATCTCGCCGATCGTGGAGCCGAGCGTGCTCAGGACCACGTACTGCAGGCCGTCCACGGACAGTTCCTCCGCGTGCAGGTCCGGCACGGCAAGGAGCGCGAACAGCAGGATGAGCCCGCCGATCAGGAACGAGAAGATCAGCGCCCGCAGGATCGCCCGCGGGGCGTTGCGGCTCGGGTCGAGTGACTCCTCGCCGAGCGAGGACGCGGTGTCGAAGCCGTACATCACGTACGCCGAGGCGAGCGACGCGGTCAGGAACGCCCCGAAGTAGCCGAGGTTCTGGCCCTGGCCCAGGCCGCCGGTCTCGGTGATGGCGCTGGGGCCGCGCGTGATGTGGGCGGCGAGCAGCACGATCAGGACGACGGCCGCGATCAGCTCGATGAGCACGCCCGCGGAGTTGATCCGGGCCATCAGCTTGACGCCGAACGCGTTGACCAGGGTGGTGAACAGAATCAGCACGGAGCCGAGCAGCACCGCGTTCTTCGCCGCGTCGGTCGTACCGCTGCCGTCCCCGATGAACTGGAACGTGTCGGAGATCTGCGGCAGCGTGATCTGGTACGCGAGGGCGACCGCCGCGAGGGACACCATGGTGGCCGTCAGCATCATCCAGCCGCCGAGCCAGCCGACGTGCTTGCCGCCGAGCTGCTTGGCCCAGTTGTAGACGGACCCCGCGACCGGGAAGCGGGCGGCCAGCTCGCAGAAGCAGAGGGCCACCATCAGCTGGCCGGCGAAGACCATCGGCCAGGACCACCAGTAGGCGGGACCGCCGAAGCTCACACCGAAGTAGAAGAGCTGGAAGGTACCGGTCAGGATCGAGATGTAGCTGATCCCGGCGGCGAAGGTGTGGAAGTTGCCCAGGGTGCGCTTGAGTTCGGGCCGGTAGCCGAGCTTGCCGAGCGCGGCGTCGTCGTCCTGGTGCTGCTGCCGGGCTGCGTCGGCGGCCTCGGCGCCCTTGCCGGGATCCGTGCTCATTCGAACCACCTCTGTGGTGTCGGGGCGAGGTTGCGCCAGATGTGCTTGGCCTCCTGGTACTCGGCGAGACCGGCCGGTCCCAGCTCGCGCCCGAAGCCGGACTGCTTCATGCCGCCCCACTCCGCCTGCGGCACGTAGGGATGGAAGTCGTTGATCCATACGGTTCCCGCGCGCATCCGGGAGGCCACGCGGTGGGCCTTGCCGGTGTCCTGCGACCAGACGGCGCCCGCGAGTCCGTAGACGGTGTCGTTGGCGAGCGCGACCGCCTCGTCCTCGTCACGGAACCGCTCGACGGTGAGCACCGGGCCGAACGACTCGTCGGTGACCACGGACATGCCGGGCGTGCACTCGTCGAGCACGGTCGGCGGGTAGTAGTAGCCGTCCCGCAGCGCCGGATCGTCGGGGCGTGCGCCACCGCAGCGCAGCACCGCGCCCTCGGCGACGCCGGCCGCCACGTACGCCTCGACCTTGTCGCGGTGCGCGGCGGAGATCAGCGGCCCCGTGCGGGCGTTCAGGTCGAAGGGCCCGCCGAGCCGGATCTGCTGCGCGCGCTCGACCACGGCGTCGACGAACGAGTCGTGCAGCTCGTCCTGGACGAGGAGCCGTGCCCCGGCCGAACAGACCTGGCCCGAGTGCAGGAAGATCGCCATCAGGGCGTAGTCGACCGCCGTCTCGAAGTCCGCGTCGGCGAAGACGATGTTCGGGTTCTTCCCGCCCAGTTCCAGGGCGACCTTCTTCACCGTGGGCGCCGCCGCGGCCATGATGCGCCGCCCGGTGACGAGCCCGCCGGTGAACGACACCATGTCGACCCGCGGGTCCTCGCTGAGCGGCGCGCCCGCGGTGGGGCCGGCGCCGAGGATCAGGTTGGCGGCGCCGCCCGGCAGCCCGGCCTCGGTGAGCAGGCGCATCAGGATGATCGAGGTGTGCGGGGTCAGCTCGCTGGGCTTGAGGACGAAGGTGTTGCCCGCGCCCAGCGCCGGGGCGACCTTCCACGCGGTCTGCAGCAGCGGATAGTTCCAGGGTGTGATCAGCGCGCACACCCCGACCGGCTCGTGCACCACCCGGCTGTCCACCTCCGGGCTTCCGGCGTCGACGACCCGGTCGGTGCCGCCCGCCGCCGTCAAATTGCCGAAGTAGCGGAAGCAGTTCGCGATGTCGTCCATGTCGTACTCGCTCTCCACGAGCCGTTTCCCGGTGTCCAGGGATTCGGCGCGGGCGAGCGCGTCCTTGTCGCGTTCGAGGAGGTCGGCCACGCGCAGCAGCAGACTGCCGCGGTCCGCCGCAGGGGTGCTCGGCCACGGCCCGCGGTCGAAGGCCTCACGCGCGGCGGCGATCGCCGCCGCCGCGTCCTTGGGCCCGGCCTCGTCGACGGTCGCGACCAGGGTGTTGTCCGCGGGACAGCGGATCTCCCGTGTCTGCCCGTCCACGGCAGTGGTCCATGTTCCGCCGATGAACAACTCCGGCATGACGGCTCCTCGGGGGTGGGATGCGCGGGTGCTCCACGAATGGACGGTAAGGAGAACGGGCCGCGAACGCACTACAAGAGCCGCTATTCGGCGCAGCCGCTTCTTTCCGTCCCCTCCGGCCCCCGCGGGACCAGGCGTCCCAGTTGATCGGGTGCGGGCTCCTTTCGATAGCCTGAAGGCACGATGAACCGGCTGATCACGTCATGGGGCGCGTACGACCTCACACGATTTCCCGAGGACCCTCGCGACCCCCTGCGCGCCTGGTCCGCCGCCGACGCCTACCTGCTGCGCCATCTCGCGGGCGAGGACGGCGGGCCCGCCGGGTCCGAGGAGGCGGCGAAGCCCGTCGACCTCTCCGGCACCGTGGCCGTCGTCGGCGACCGCTGGGGCGCGCTGACCACCGCGCTCGCCGAGCACGGGCCGACGCTGATCACCGACTCGTTCCTCGCGCGGGAGGCGACGCGGGCCAACGTGGCGCGCGCCGGGTTCGCGCCGGACGCCGTGCGGCTCTCGACGACCGGGGACGCCCCGCCGAGCCGGATCGACGTCCTCCTGGTCCGGGTGCCGAAGAGCCTCGCCCTCCTGGAGGACCAGCTGCACCGGCTCGCGCCCGCCCTGCACGCGGGCACGGTCGTCGTCGGCACCGGCATGGTCACCGAGATCCACACCTCCACCCTCGACCTCTTCGAGCGGATCATCGGCCCTACGCGGACGTCACTGGCCCGGCAGAAGGCGCGGCTCATCTTCAGCACGCCGGATCCGGAGCGCGAGGCAGGCCCCAGCCCCTGGCCGCGCAGCTACGTCCTCGACGACGACTCCGGGGCGGGAGCGGGCCTGACGGCCGTCAACCACGCCGGGGTGTTCTGCGCCGAACGGCTCGACATCGGCACCCGCTTCCTTCTGCAGCATCTGCCGACCGGCAGGGGAGCCGAGGGGAGAGGCGCGCACATCGTGGACCTGGGCTGCGGCAACGGCGTGCTCGGCACGGCCGCCGCCGTCGCCGACCCCGAGGCCACGGTCACCTTCATCGACGAGTCCTACCCCGCAGTCGCCTCGGCGGAGGCCACCTTCCGTGCGAACGCCGCCGAGACCACGCGTGCGCGATTCATCGCGGGCGACGCGCTGTCGGCGGTGCCTGCGGGCTCCGTGGACCTCGTCCTGAACAATCCGCCGTTCCACAGCCACCAGGCGACCAGCGGCGCGACCGCCTGGCGGATGTTCGCCGGGGCGCGTGCGGCGCTGCGCCCCGGCGGTGAGCTGTGGGTCGTCGGCAACCGCCATCTCGACTACCACGTGAAGCTGCGGAAGCTCTTCGGCAACTCTCAAGTCGTCGCGGGCAACCCGAAGTTCGTGGTCCTGCGGGCGGTCAAGCGCGACCGTTGACCCCCTCTCGCGGGGTGCGTCCCTTCCGCCTCAGGCGTCGAAGGCGGTCGCCCGGGTCACCTTCTCCCAGGCGGCGATCTCCGCGCGGACCGAGTCGAGGTGCCCGACGACCGCGTCCACGGCGTCCTCGCCCAGCGGCAGGCGAAGGGGCGTCTCGTCGGCGTCGAGCGCGGTGATGATCGCCGCGGCGGCCTTCGCCGGGTCGCCGGGCTGCTCGCCGTCGCCGCCCGCGACCATCGCGCGGGTGGCGCCCGCGGTCTCCGCGTAGTCCGGGATCTCGACGGGGCTCGCGCTGGTGTTGCCGAACAGTCTCGTCCGGAACGCGCCGGGCTCCACGACCAGGACCTTGATGCCGAGCGGTCCCACCTCGGCGGCCAGTGCCTCCGACATCCCTTCCAGGGCGAACTTCGTGCCGCTGTACGCCGAGAAACCCGCGAAGGACATCTGGCCGCCCATGCTGCTCATCTGCACGATCGCTCCCGAGCGCCGCGCCCGCATGTGCGGAAGGACGGCGCGGGTCAGCGCGGCGGGACCGAAGACGTGCACATCGAACAGGGCGCGCAGCTCGGCGTCCGAGTCCTCCTCAAGGGCGCCGACGTGGCTGCGTCCCGCGTTGTTCACCAGCACGTCGATGCGGCCGTGCCGGTCGGCGATGTCACGCACGGCGGCCTCGATGCCGGCCGTGTCCGTCACGTCGAGGGCGAGGGCCTCGACCTGGTCGGGGTGGGCGGCGACCAGGTCGTCCAGGGACGACGCGTTACGGGCGGTGGCCACGACCACGCCGCCCGCGGCGACGGCCGCCTCGGTGATCGCCCGGCCGAAGCCGCTGGTCGCGCCCGTCACGAGCCATACCTTCGTCATCTCGAACTCCCTTGCGGTGTCGGCCGGTTCGTTCGTCCCCGGCTCTGTGGATCATCCTGCGGCCGAATGGGATGGACCGTCCAAGACTTGACGTGATAGCTGATGGTTATGGACCTTCACGGCAGGGACGTGCACAGCAGGGATCTCCGCTATTTCGTCGCGGTGGCACAGGAGTTGCACTTCACGCGCGCCGCCGAGCGGCTCTTCGTCTCGCAGCCCGCGCTGAGCAAGCAGATACGGGCGCTGGAACGGCAGCTGGGCGCCGAGCTGTTCGCGCGGGGCCACCGCGGCGTGCGCCTCACCTCCGTGGGCGCAGCGCTCCTGCCGCAGGCGCAACGGGTGCTCGAACACTGGCGGTCGGCGATCACGGCGGTGGAGCACGCGAAGGCCGGGGAGCGGGCGACCCTCGCCGTGGGCATGAGCACGCGACCGGCGCGCGGGGGTCTCCTCCCGGCGATACGGTCCCGCTTCGGCGACTCCCTCCCGGAGGCCGAGATCAGGCTGCGTCAGGTGAGCTGGGAGGACGCGAGCGCGGGCCTCGCGGACGGCACGGCGGACGTGGCCTTCATCTGGCTGCCGCTTCCCGACCTGGAACGCTACGACTGGGTGGTGGTCGCCGAGGAGCCGCGCCATGTCGCCCTACCCGTGACGCACCGCCTCGCGGACCAGGACGAGGTCGACTTCGCCGACCTCGTCGACGAACCCTTCCTCGCGCTGCCCGAGAGCGCGGGTGCGCTGCGGGACTACTGGCTCGCCCTGGACGCCCGCGCGGGCCGCCCGCCCCGCGTCGGTGCGGAGATCGCCGGCACCGACGAGACGTACGAGGCGCTGGTGGACGGCAGAGGTGTCTGTCTGGTCGCGGAGGGCAACGCCCCCCTGATCACGCTCGGCGGTGTCGTCACACGCCCGGTCCGCGGCATCACGCCCAGCAGGTTCGCCCTGGCCTGGCGGGCGGGCGAGGACAGCCGCCCGCTGGTGAGCGCGTACATCAAGGCGTGCGGGGAGGCGCTGGGGCGGGCGGCGTAGAGGCCCGCGAGCAGGCTGCGCGGACGCCCGCGGACACCCGCCCAGACGCCCGCGGACCCATCTCGTCGCATCTCGCCCCAACCGTTGACCTTGCCCCAACGCCCCCTTACCGTTTCGGCGTTCGGAGTATCAGATGGCGTTCGAAATAACGGACGTCGGCGCTAGGGGAGCCGCATGAGCCACAGTGAAGTACCCAGTCGCAGAACCGTGTTGAAGGGGACGCTGGCCGCAGGGGCCCTCGCCGCCGCACCCGCCCTCACCCAGGCGCCCGCCCACGCGGCAACCGGGGCCCCGGCCTCCCGGGCACCGGCCTACCGCAACCCGCTCGTCGAGCAGCGTGCCGACCCGCACATCCAGCGCCACACCGACGGCCACTACTACTTCACGGCGACGTCCCCCGAGTACGACCGCATCATCCTGCGCCGCTCCCGCACCCTGCGGGGCCTGACGCGGGCGGACGAGTCCGTCATCTGGCGGCGGCACACCAGCGGCGACATGGCCTCGCACATCTGGGCGCCGGAACTGCACCACA
The DNA here is from genome assembly GCF_044455475.1 of Streptomyces sp. NPDC051218. NCBI lineage: Bacteria > Bacillati > Actinomycetota > Actinomycetes > Kitasatosporales > Streptomycetaceae > Streptomyces > Streptomyces sp. NPDC051218. The sequence goes on from NZ_JBITEU010000002.1 coordinate 302,955, forward strand.
TCAACGGCAAGTGGTACATCTACTTCGCCGCGGCACCCGCCGACGACGTGTGGAAGATCCGCATCTGGGTCCTGGAGAACGCCAACGCCAACCCTTTCAAGGGGACGTGGACGGAGAAGGGGCAGCTCACCACGGCGTGGGACACCTTCTCGCTCGACGCCACCACCTTCACGCACCGCGGCAGCCGCTACCTCGCCTGGGCGCAGTACGAGCCCGGCATGGACAACAACACCGGCGTCTTCCTCTCCCGCATGGCCGACCCATGGACCCTGACGGGCCCTCAGACACGCCTGACCACACCCGAGTACGCCTGGGAGTGCATCGGCTTCAAGGTGAACGAAGGACCCAGCGTCATCCAGCGCAACGGCCGCGTCTTCCTCACGTACTCGGCGTCCGCGACCGACTTCAACTACTGCATGGGGCTGCTCACCGCCGGCGCCCGCAGCGACCTCATGGACCCCGCGTCCTGGACCAAGACACCCACCCCCGTCTTCACCAGCAACGACAAAACCAAGCAGTACGGCCCCGGCCACAACTGCTTCACCGTGGCCGAGGACGGCCGCACCGATGTCCTCGTCTACCACGCCCGCCAGTACAAGGACATCGTCGGCGACCCCCTGAACGACCCCAACCGGCACACCCGCATCCAGAAGTTCGGCTGGAAGCCGGACGGCACACCGGACTTCGGCATCCCGGTCGCCGACGCCGCGTCCTAGAGCAGCGGCCCGAGAAAACGCCGCACGAAGGCGTTGCGGAACTTCCCCGCCGGGTCGAGGCGTGCGGCGAGCGCGGCGAAATCGGCCGCGTGCGGATATCGGGCGCCCAGCTCGGCGGGGTCGGCGGCGAACACCTTGCCCCAGTGCGGCCGGGGCGAGAACGGGGCCAGGCTCTCCTCGACGCGTGCGACCACCGGGAGCACGGCCGACGCGTCAGGCACCCAGGTGAAGTGGAACGCCACGGTGTCGCGGCCGTGCGCGGGGCTGAGCCACTGGGTGTCGGCGGCGACCGTGCGCACCTCGCACACCTGAAGGACGGGCGCCACCTCGCCCCTGTGGGAGTCCAGGGCGTGCAGAGCCGCCAGGGCGTGCTCGCGCGGCAGCAGATACTCCGACTGGAGCTCGGCACCACTGCTCGGCGTGAACTCGGCCCGGAAGTGGGGCAGCCGCTCGTGCCACGGCCCCGGAACGCCCAGCTGCTGGGTGCAGTTGACGGCGGGCATACCCGGCACCGGATGCCGCGGGGCGGTCGCGGGCGCCGCCCAGGGAAAGTCCACAGGCGCCTCGCCGCGCTGCTTGAGCCACACCTGGTCGAAGCGCGGCCCGCGCCAGTCGGTGAACAGACTCACGCTGTAGGCCGCCGACGTCACCGCATCGAAGTCGAGCCCCTCCAGCGGGAGTTCGCCGAACACACGCTGGCTCACCCGGAAATCCGGCTCCAGGTCGAGAGTGAGCGAGAGGATCACGCCGAGCGCGCCGAGAGAGACGACGGAGCCGTCGAACCCGTCGTCGCCGCGGTTCAGCACGACCGTCTCCCCATCGGCGGTGACCAGCTCCACCGCCCGCACGATCTCCGCCAGCGACTGATTGCCGTTGCCGGATCCGTGCGTCCCCGTGGCGACCGAACCGGCCACGGAGATGTGCGGCAGCGAGGCCATGTTCGGCAGCGCGAGACCGAACGAGGCCACATACCGGGCGAGTTCGGCGTACCGCACACCGCCGGACACGCGCACGGAGGACGCCGAGGTGTCCACGTCGATGGACGGCTCAAGAGCGGAGAGGGAGAGCAGGGCCGCCCCCGCCGCGCCACCGTCCACGTCGGCGATCCGGTTGAACGAGTGGCCGCTACCGAGCACCCGCACCTGCCGACTGCCCGCGACGAGCGCCCGCAGGGCGGCCAGTGACGCGGGCCGGTGCAGCTCACGCGCCGAGAAGGTGATGTTCCCGGCCCAGTTGGTCACGGCGCGGTCCCGCCCGGTCGCCAAGCCGTCGGTCATGTTCGGGTCCCTCCCTCACGGCCGCGGAGAGGAAGCAGTCCGCGGCCTCGTGCTTGTACGGCAGCGTGCGTCAGATGCGTCAGGCCGAGCCGCGGATCACGAGCTCCGTCGGCAGGATGACCGCGGCCGGATCCTCGCCGCTTATCCGGGCGAGCAGCACCCGCACCATCTCGGCGCTGATGCGGTCCCACGGCTGGCGGACCGTCGTCAGCGCGGGGCGGGCGGTCAGGGCTGCGGGCGAGTCGTCGAACCCGCCGACCGCGACGTCCTCCGGGACGCGGCGGCCCGCGCGGTGGAGGGTGGTGAGTACGCCCTGCGCCATGAGGTCCGATGCGACGAACACGGCGTCCAGGTCCGGGGCCCGTTCCAGGAGCTGGGCCGCCGCGGCCTCACCGCCCGCCCGGCTGTAGTCGCCGGACGCGATGAGCCGTTCGTCGGCCTCGATGCCCTCCTCGGCGAGGATCTCCCGGTAGCCCGCGAGGCGGTCCACACCGCCAGGGGTGTCCAGCGGCCCGGTCACCGTGCCGACACGGCGCCGGCCGAGGGAGAGGAGGTGGCGCACCATGTCACGGGCGCCGTCCCGGTCGTCCGCGGCGACATAGCTCACCTTCGACGCCTGGCCGATCGGCTTCCCGCACGCCACCATCGGAACCCCGGCCTCCCGCAGCTCGTCCGTGACGGGGTCACCGGAGTGGCTGGAGACCAGGAGCACCCCGTCGACATGGCCCGCGGTGATGTAGCGCATGATGCGGCGCCGCTCGTCCGGGGTGCCGGCCAGCATCAGGAGCAGCGGGATGTCGTGCGCGGCGAGCGCCTGCGTACAACCCCTCAGCAGGACATTGAAGTTGGGGTCCTCGAAGAAGCGCTCCTGCGGTTCGGTCAGGAGGAAGCCCACCGAGTCGGAGCGGCCGGTTATCAGCGAGCGGGCATGCCGGTTGACGACGTAACCGGTCTTGCGGATGGCCGCGTTCACGGCCTCCTGGGAGGAAGGGCTCACGTAGTGACCGCCGTTGAGTACGCGGGACACCGTGCCGCGCGAGACACCGGCCTCGCGGGCCACGTCATGGATCGTCGGCGGCCTGCGCCTGCCCCCCGTTGCGTTCATGGTCACGACTTTACGGCTCCGGACAGCAGGTCCAGGCTCCAGAAGCGTTGGATGACCAGGAACAGGGCGATGAGCGGTATGACGGCGAGCAGTGCGCCGGTGATCACGAGGGTGTAGAGCGCGGGGGTGTTGGAGCCCTGCTCCAGGAGCGTGAACAGGCCCAGCGTGATGGGGAACTTCTCGTCGTCGCTGAGCATGATGTAGGGGAGCAGGAAGTTGTTCCACACGGCCACGAACTGGAAGAGGAACACGGTCACCAGGCCGGGCACCATCATCGGCAGCGCGATCCGGGTGAAGATCCGCCACTCGCTCGCGCCGTCCATCCGTCCCGCTTCCACGACGTCGCCGGGGACGGCCGAAGCGGCGTAGATCCGGGCGAGGTACACGCCGTAGGGGGAGAGGATCAGCGGCATCAGGACCGAGGCGTACGAATCGGTGAGGTCGGCCTTCGCGAGCAGGAGGTACTGCGGGACGGCCAGGATGACCGGGGGCATCAGGACGCCCGCCATGAGGACGTTGAAGACGGTCTCGCGTCCTCGGAACCGGTAGATCGCGAGGGCGTAGCCGCTGATCGCGGAGACGGCCGTGGACAGGAGCGCGCCCAGGCCCGCGTAGAGCGCGGAGTTACCCATCCAGCGCCAGTAGACGCCGTCGCGGTAGGCGGAGAGGTCCGTGATGTTGTCGGTGAAGCCGCTGCCGGGCCAGAAGGTGAACGTGGAGAAGAGTTCGCGGCCCGACTTGGTGGAGGCGATCACCACCCAGAGCACGGGCAGCAGGCAGTACAGGGCGCCGAGCAGCAGTACGGCGGTCGGAAGGACGGCGATCCTCCGGGGCGCGGGCGGGCCCTGGGCGGTGCCGGGGGTGGTGCCCGCGGCGGGCGCGGCCTTGCGGACGGCGAGCACACTCATCGGGCCGCCTCCTTCTTCGTGCGGGAGTTCGCGGCGCGCAGGAACCCGAAGGACAGGACGAGCGTGGCGACCGCGATGATCACGGCGGTGGCCGCCGCGGAGCTGATGTCGCCCTTGCCGAAGGCGTCCTGGTACACCTTCATCAGTGGACTCCAGGTGGTGGAGACGGAGTTGGTGAGGGGCTTGAGGGTGGTGGGCTCGCTGAACACCTGGAGCGTCGCGATGATCGAGAAGAAGAAGGTGAGCACCAGTGAGGGCGCCACCATCGGGATCTTGATCCGCAGCGCGATCTGCAGCTGGGAGCAACCGTCCAGCTTCGCCGCCTCGTGCACCTCGGCCGGGATGGACCGCAGTGAGGTGTAGATGACGATCATGTTGAAGCCGGTGCCGCCCCAGACCGCGATGTTGGAGAGCGCGAGGTAGAGGGGGCCACCGTCGAGCAGGTCGGGCTGTGGCATGCCGAGCTTGTCGAGGACGTGGAAGAAGGGGCTGACGTCCTGGAGGTAGAGGAACCCCCACAGGAGCGCGGCGATGACCCCCGGCACGGCGTACGGCAGGAAGATCGCGAGGCGCGTGAAGGGCGTGAGGCGCACCCGCTCGGTGTCCAGGAGCAGGGCGAAGAGCAGGGCGAGGCCGAGCATCACCGGGATGACGATGGCGCCGTAGCCGAGGACGCGCAGCGTGCCGTGCAGGAGCTCGGGGTCGGTGAGTGCGTCGGTGTAGTTGCCGATCCCGGCCCAGACCTCGCGCCGGGCGTCCTTGCCCAGGCCGAGGCCTTTCACCTCGACCTTGTGGAGGCTGAGCCAGAGTGCGTAGCCGATGGGCAGCGCGAAGAAGAGCGCGAAGAGCAGGGTGGCGGGGAGCAGGAACGCGTACGGGGCGCTCTTGAGTCCGTACGCGGACCGGCGGTGGGGGCGTGCGGGTGGCGCGGGGGTGGTCACGGCGCGACTCCGAAGCCCTGCTTCTTCAGGTCGGCGACGGTGGTGTCCTGCATGGTGTCCAGGGCGCCGCCGAAGTCGGACTTGTTCTTGGCGGCCGAGCCGAAGGCGTCCTTGAAGGTGGTGTAGGCGACGTTCACGTTCGGGCCCCAGGCGCCGGGGGCCGCGGTCTTCGCGATCTCGGCGGCCTGCGGGTAGAAGTCCTTCTGGTCGGCGAAGAAGGCCGGGGGCTCGGCGAAGGCGCCGCTGGTCTGGGCCGCGGTGGCGGCGGGGTAGATGCCGCCTTCCTTCGCGAGCGCGTCCAGTGCCTTCGCGTCGGTGTTGAGCCAGGCGGCGAACTTGGCGGCGGCCGTCTTATGGTCGCTGTCGGTGGTGACGGCGGTCGAGGAACCGCCCCAACTGCCCGTGGTCTTCTTGCCCTTGGTCCACTGGGGGAGCGGGGCCATGGCCCACTTTCCCTTGGTGTCGGGGGCGGCGGTGGTGAGGGTGCCGGGCGCCCAGACCGCGCTGACCCAGGCGATCTGCTTGCCGGTGTTGAGGGCCTTGTTCCAGGCGGGGGTGTACATCGGCTGGTTGTCGATGGCGCCCTCCTTGACGAGGCCGCCCCAGAAATCGGCGACCTTGCGCGTGGGGCCGTCGTCGATGCCGACCTTCCATTTCTCGCCCTTGGTGGTCCACCACTTGGCGCCCGCCTGCTGGGCGAGGCCCGCGAAGAGCCCGGAGTCGTTCGCGGAGAACGTGGTGAGATCCTTGTCCGGGGCCTTCTTCTTCAGCGCGCGGGCGGTCTCGGCGAACTCGTCCCAGGTGGCGGGCGCCTGGAGGTCGTACTTCTTGAAGAGGTCGGCGCGGTAGTAGAACATCATCGGGCCCGAGTCCTGCGGCACCGCGTACACCGCGTCCGAGCCGAGCGTCGTCTGCTGCCAGACGCCTTCGGGGAACTCGCCCTTCACGTCGTCCACTTCACCGGAAATGTCGGCGAGGGCGTCGTTGCTGACCAGGGTCGGCAGGGCCTGGTACTCGGCCTGGACCAGGTCCGGGGCCTTCTTGGCCTTGTGGGCGGTGAGGATCTTGGTGACGAGGGTGTCGCCGGACGCCTGCTTCTTGACCGTGACCTTGATCTGTTCCTTCTTGCCGGGGCCCGCGTTCCACAGGTCGACGACCTTGTCCATGCCGGGCGTCCAGGCCCAGTACGTCAGGGAGGCGGGCCCCGATTCCTCCTGGCTGCCGTCGTCCGACGAGCCGCAGGCGGTGAGGGTGGCGGCGCCGAGGGCGAGGGCGAGCGAAGTGGCGTGGAAGCGGCGGTGCTTCGTGAACGGCATGGATGGTCTCCCCTTACCGGGTGGCTGTGCGCCGACTGCGTCGAGCGGCCTGCCACGCATCTGTGAGCGTTCACAGTAGAGAAACATCCAGGACACTTGTCAATGGTTGTTGCTGTGCGGTTATGTTGAACTCGGAACCGCGAAAGTGTGTGTGCACGTTCCCAATTGATGTGTCCAACCGATGCTTCCCATTGATCGACGACTCGGGAGAGATCCATGCCGGAGAACACCCCCACGGGCCTGACCGGGCTCGCCTTCGGTGGGGATTACAACCCCGAGCAGTGGCCGGAATCCGTCTGGCCCGAGGACATGGCGCTGATGCGCGAGGCCGGCGTCACGATGGTGAGCGTCGGGATCTTCTCCTGGGCGCTGCTCGAACCGTCCCCCGGTGTCTATGAGTTCGGCTGGCTCGACCGGGTCCTCGACCTCCTGCACGAGAACGGCATCCGCGCCGACCTCGGCACCCCGACGGTCGCGCCCCCCGCCTGGTTCTACCGCGCACACCCCGCCGCCCTGCCCGTCACCGCCGAGGGCATGCGCCACGAGTTCGGCTCACGCGGCGCCATCTGCCACAGCAACGCCGCCTACCGCGAGGCGTCCTCCGCCATCACCGAGCAACTCGCACGCCGGTACGCCGAGCACCCCGCGCTCGCGATGTGGCACGTCCACAACGAGTACGGGGTGCCGGTCTCCGCCTGCTACTGCGCCTCCTGCGCCACCCACTTCCGGGGTTGGCTGCGGACGACGTACGGGACCGTGGAGGCGGTCAACGAGGCCTGGGGCACGGCCTTCTGGGGGCAGCGCTACGGCTCCTTCGAGGAGATCGAGCCGCCGCGTGTCACGCCCACGGTCGGCAATCCCGCGCAGGCCCTGGACTACCGCCGGTTCGCCGACGCGACCCTGCGCGAGAACTTCGTGCGCGAACGCGACATCCTGCACCGCCTGGCCCCCGGCGCGCCCGTCACCACCAACTTCATGACCGCCCTCAGCCAGTGCGACTCCCTGGACTACTGGGCCTGGGGCCGTGAGGTCGACCTCGTCACCAACGACCATTACCTGATCACCGACGGCCGCCGCACCCACGTCAACCTCGCCATGGCCGCAGACCTCACCCGCTCCGTGGCGGGCGGTGCACCCTGGCTGCTCCTGGAGCACTCCACGTCCGGCGTCAACTGGCAGCCCCGCAACCCCGCGAAGGCCCCGGGGCAGATGGCCCGCAACTCCCTGGCCCACGTCGCGCGCGGCTCCGAGGGCGCGCTGTTCTTCCAGTGGCGGCAGTCGCGGCGCGGCGCGGAGAAGTTCCACTCGGCAATGCTGCCGCACGCCGGAACGGACTCCCGGGTCTGGCGCGAGGTCGTCGAACTGGGCGCGAGCATCGCCGAGTTGGCGCCCATGAAGAGCACCCGAACCGTCCCGGCCGTGGCGATGCTGTGGGACTGGCACTCCTGGTGGGCGCAGTCCCTGCAGTGGCACCCCAGCGAGGACCACGACGCCCGGGAGCGAGCCGACACGTTCTACGAGGCCCTGTACGACCGCCACCTCACCGTCGACTTCGCCCACCCCGAGGCCGACCTGTCGGCGTACCCCCTGGTCATCGTCCCCGCGCTGTACCTGGCGACGGAGGCCGCGGCGCTCAACCTCGAGGAATACGTGGCCCGGGGCGGCACCCTCCTCGTCTCCTACTTCTCCGGCATCGTCGACGAGCACGACGCCGTGCACCCCGGGCCCTGCCCCGGCGCCCTGCGCGATGTGCTCGGCCTGACGGTCGAGGAGTTCTCGCCGCTGCTCGACGGAGAGACGGCACGCATCACAAGGCCCGACGGCGCCGAAATGACCGCGGACGTGTGGACGGAGTTCGTCGTACCGCGGGGCGCCGAGACCGTGTGGACCTACGCGGACGGCCTGGCCGCGGGGCACCCCGCCGTCACCCGCAACCAACTCGGCGAAGGCACGGCCTGGTACCTCTCCACGCGCCTGAGCGCCCACGATCTCGACGCCCTGCTCGGTACCGTCTGCGCCGACGCGGGCGTCACCGATCGGCCCGAACTCCCGCGTGACGTCGAGGTGGTGACGCGGCGGGGCGCCACCGGCACCTACGTCTTCGCCATCAACCACACCGAGACCGACGCCAAGGTGCCGCTCGACGCCCACGGCACCGAACTCCTCACCGGCGAGCGCGCCGCCGGACGGTTGGGCGTGCCCGCGGGCGCCGTTCGGGTCGTCCGCCTCGACGGCTGACCCGAAGTCCATCTGATCACTTCACCCGACCCCATGTACCGCGAAGTCGAAGGGACATCGACGATGCACGGAAACGGAACATTCAGCTCAGGCACCACCCGCAGAGCGGCCCTGGCAGCGGCACTGGGAGGCGCCGCCGCCATGGCCCTGCCCGCACGGCCGGCGAGCGCCGCGTCCACCCTCACCAACGGTGGCTTCGAGAGCGGCACCACCGGCTGGAGCACCTACGGCACCTCCGCCGCCTCCTTCGCGGAGGCGGGCGGCCGCACCGGGAGCCGGCGCCTGACCCACTGGTCGGCCTCGGCGTACAAGGTCGAGACGTACCAGTACCTCACCGGTCTCACCAACGGCACGTACACGCTCACTGCCTGGGTCCGCTCCAGCGGCGGACAGAGATCCGCGTACCTGGCTCTCAAGAGCGGCACCACGGAACAGCGCACCGACCTGCCGCCCACCCCGAACGGGAAGTGGCTGCGCATCGTCACCTCCGTCAAGGTGACGGGCGGCGCATGCACCGTGCGCCTGTACTCCGACGCGCACGCGGGGAACTGGGCCAACTTCGACGACATCACCCTCACATCTGGGACAACCAGCCTGTCCATCAAGGGTGCTGACGTCTCCTCACTCAAGAAGAACGAAACCTTCGGCGGCGTGTACCGCACCGGCTCGGGCGCCACCGCCGACGCCCTCGCCGTACTGAAGTCCGCCGGGATGAACTACGCCCGCCTGCGCGTATGGGTCGACCCCGCCGACGGATACTGCGACAAGGCTCGCGTCCTCACCGTGGCCGAGCGCGTCAAGGCGCACGGCATGAAGCTCCTCGTCGACTTCCACTACTCCGACACCTGGACTGATCCCGGCGCCCAGACGATCCCCTCGGCCTGGTCGGGGCACTCGTACGCCCAGTTGAAGACCGACGTGTACGACCACACGTACGACGTACTGAACGCACTCAAGGCGCAGGGCACCACCGCGGACATGGTGCAGATCGGCAACGAGCTGAACGGCGGCATGCTGTGGCCGACCGGTTCGACCTCCGACTGGGCGCAGCTGGCGGGACTGCTGACGGCGGGCGCGACGGCCGCCAAGGACGTCTCGTCGAGTACGCGGGTCGCTCTCCACCTCGCCAACGGCGGCGACAACAGCCTTTACCGCACCTGGTTCGACAACGCGGTCTCCCGCAACGTGCCGTTCGACATCATCGGCCTTTCCTTCTACGGCTACTGGCACGGCGCCCTGTCCGACCTGCAGGCCAACCTCGATGATCTCGCGGCGCGCTATGCCAGGCCGCTCTTCGTCGCCGAGACGGCCTACCCCTTCCGCCTGGACAGCGACGACGGCTGGGAGGACGTCATCGACAGGGCCGACGAACTCGTCGGCGGCTACCCCGCCACCGAGGCGGGCCAGGCGGCATGGTTCCGCGACATCCAGAGCGTCGTGGAGGCGGTTCCGTCCGGCCGCGGCCTGGGTGTCTTCTGGTGGGACGCCACCTGGACCGCCGTCAAGGGCAACGGCTGGGATCCGACGGACCCCTCGACGGGCAACGCCTGGGAGAACCAGGCACTCTTCGACTACGACGGTGTGCCCACCGAGGCGATGGGCGCGTTCACGCACCGCTGAGTCGGCGGCTCAGGCCCGCATCACCAGCCGGTCCACCGCGGGGTTTCCCGAGGCGTAGGGGACCGGCAGGAGGCCGGGGTCGGCGGCGCCGGTCGTGTACAGCGCCTGTTCCAGGCCGGTGATCAGGGGCTGTACGTCGACCGGTGGGCGGACCACCAGGCGCAGGAAGCGGCTCGAGCTGCCGATCTTGTTGCCGCACTCGCGCACCAGGATGCCGTGCTCCGCGAGCAGCCGGTCCCGCAGGACCGCTCCGTCGACCCCGTCGGGCAGGCGCACGTACACGAAATTGCCCTGCGAGGGATAGCTGGTGAGGCCCGGGAGCCGGCCGAGGAGCCAGATCATCTCCTGGCGGTCACGGCGTACCTGACGCAGGCTCAGGTCATAGGCGTGGCGGTGCTGTCTCAGCATGAACACCACGGTCTCCGCAAAGGAGTTGAGGTTCCATTTCGGCAGTGCGGCGCGCACCCTGCCGGCCAGTCCCGGATTGGCGACGAGATAGCCGAAGCGCACGCCGTGCAGTCCGAAGTTCTTGCCGAGGCTGCGCAGCACGATGACATTGGGCCGCAGGACCGCCTCTTCGGCGACACTCGACTCCGGTCCCGCGTCGGCGAACTCCAGGAACGACTCGTCCACGACGACCAGGTCGAGATCGTGCAGCGCGTCGATCAGGGCGAGAACGGAGCGGCGCGGCAGGAGGCCCCCGTCCGGGTTGTTGGGATTGCAGATGACCGCGGTGCGGGAGCCGCGGGCCCGTACGAAGTCGACGAAGGCCGCCGGGTCGAGCGCGAAGCCGTCGGCCTCCGGAAGGAGGTACATGTCGACCCGCTTGCCGGTCTCCATCGACTGATCGGTCCACCGCCCGAACGTCGGTACGGGCACCGCGAGCGCTTCGCGCACCAGCAAATGGTCGATCCAGGTGATGAGTTCGGTCGAACCGTTGCCCATCACGACGGTCTGCGGATTGAGCCCGAGAACGGCACTGAGCTCGGCGGTGATGGTGTCGGCGCCGCTCGGGTAGTACGTGAGGATGTCCCGCAGCCGCCCGCCGAGCTCCTCGTACATCTCGGGTGTGGGGAAGTACGGATTGCACGGGATGCAGAAGTCGACGAGCGGCCGTCCGCTGTCCGCCGCCGCCCTGTTCAGCGCGGAGTACGAGGGGCTGTGCGCGGTGGACGCGCGGAAGAGTGCGGTGACGTTGCCCGCGTCTGCCATGGGAGGACTCCGGATGGGGGAGGGTGGTGTCTCCCGTACATACGTACGCGGGTGAGGGTGCGCTCAACTCGTGTGCCGACGGCTCGTGTACCGACGACTGTCAGCTCCGTGGAATCCAGACCCGCATGGCTCCGTCGTCGCGGTTCGCCCACGCGTGGTACGGCACCGCGGTCAACGGCGTCGGCGTCCCGTCCGAGCGGTGGTGGCCGGTGGTGGTGACGACCGTGACGCCGTCCAGGAGGTCCGGGCGGTGCTCGGCGACGGTGCGGGCGGCGGGCTCCAGCGTCACCTCGTCCAGGCGCAGGCCCGGCCGCTGATCGACGCTCTCCAGGCAGTACACGAGGGGCCCGCGCTCGATGGCCAGGCAGCCGCGTACGGCGTCGACCCGTGGGTCCGGTTCCGTGAGCCGCACGTCGAGGGCGAGATCCAGGACGACCCGCTCGCCCGGGAGCCAGCGGCGGCGTATCCGCAGCCAGCCCCCGTCGGTCTCGGTGCGGTCCTGCCCGTCCGGTGCGGACACCGTGAACTCGGCGCACCAGGAGGGGATGCGCAGCGAGAGCGTCCATGCGCGATCGACGGGCGCCGCGTCGACGGTGACCGTGACGCGGCCCTTCCAGGGGTAGTCCGTCTCGACCGTCACGGCACTTCCCGCGTCCGTCGCGTACGACCCCGTGGCGTACTGGTGCAGTTGCAGGCCCTCCGTGTCGCCGCTCGCCACGTAGTGGGGGAGGGAGGCCAGCAGCCGCATGACGTTCGGCGGGCAGCAGGCGCAGCGGAACCACGACGTGCGGCGGGCCGAGCTGTCTCCGGGATGGCTCTCGTGATCGTCGCGCACCTGGAGCGGGTTGACGTACAGCCAGCGGTCCCCGTCGAGAGCGACGCCGGACAGGAAGCCGTTGTAGAGGGTGCGCTCGACGAGGTCTGAGTAGCGGGTCTCACCCGTGAGCAGCGCCATCCGCCAGGACCACTGCACGGAGGCGATGGCCGCGCAGGTCTCCGCGTACGCACGGTCCGGCGGCAGCTCGAAGGGTTCGCCGAACGCCTCGCCCTCGTGACGTGCTCCGACGCCACCGGTGAGATAGGTCTTGGTGGCGGCCATGGCGTGCCAGAGCCGCTCCAAGGCATCGCGCAGTGTCGCGTCGCCGGTCTCCATGGCCAGGTCGGTGGCCCCCGCCAAGAGGTACAGCTGGCGCACGGCGTGCCCCGTGACGGTCGGCGCCTCCCGCAGGGGCAGGTGGTCCTGCCAGTACGCCGGGCCCGGATCGCGGGCGCGGTCGATGCCCTGGGCGAGCAGTCCGTGGCCGCGGCGGTCGACGAAGTGCCCGGCGAGATCGAGGAACCGCCGTTCACCGGTCTCGCGGTACAGCTCCACGAGGGCGGTCTCGATCTCCGGGTGGCCGCACACGCCGTCGAGCTTCTTGTCCGCCCCGCTGTCCCTGCCGAGGACGGAGTCGACATGAGTGGCGAACCGGACGGCCACGTCGAGGAGTTCACGTCGGCCCGTGGCCCGGTGGTGGGCGATACCCGCCTGGATCAGATGCCCCGCGCAGTACAGCTCATGGCCCCAGTCGAGCTCGCGCCAGCGCCGTTCGGGGTGGGCGACCTGGTAGTACGTCTGGAGGTAGCCGTCTGTGTCCTGGGCCTCGGCGACGAGCGCCGTGAGGCGTGCCACCTCCGCGGCGAGACCGGACGGGCCGGGTGCGTCGGCCAGCTGCCAGGAGGCGGCTTCCAGCCACTTGTGTACATCGGAGTCCTGGAAGGGGAAATCCCCGGTGAAGGTCACCGAACCCTCCGCCGCCGCACGGAGGTTGGCGAGGTTGCCCGCCTGTTCGAGGCGCTCGGGCCCCTGCGGGATGCTCACCGAGGCGTTGGTGTGGCGTCGGGCGGCCCAGAAGCCGCCGACGATGCGTGCGGTGGCCGCAGGGCGCAGGACGGTGGGGGCGTGGGCGTGAAGCCGGATCGGCCCCTGAGTGGTGTCAGGGCCGGGGGAGCCGCGCGGCCCAAGGGGGCCAGGGGAGCCCGGGGGTATGTGCGGGGGCGTGAGATCGGGCATGGGTGCCATTCCTCGGTGCCAGGGCGCGTTCGATATCCAGAACATCGTTCGGACATCAGCTGGTGCCGCTGACGCTACCGTGGGGCGCCCGGCGCGGGGGAGGGGTCGACCGCATCCGTGCGGGCATGGCGGGGATGGCGGGCATGGGCGAGCCCCCGCCCGATGGGGGCGGGGGCTCATGCACCAGGTACTGAGGGTGCCCGTGGGTGCTAGAGGGTGCCCGAGGCGGAGATGGCGATCTCGGCCTTGGTGGCGCCCGACTGCGAGCCGAAGCTCTCGATCTTCTTGACGAGGTCCATGCTGGCCTGGTCCGCGACCTCACCGAAGACCACGTGCTTGCCGTCGAGCCAGCTCGTGACGACCGTGGTGATGAAGAACTGCGAGCCGTTCGAGTTCGGGCCGGCGTTGGCCATCGAGAGCAGGCCCGGCTTGGTGTGCTTGAGCTGGAAGTTCTCGTCGGGGAACTTCGCGCCGTAGATGCTCTTGCCGCCCGTGCCGTCGCCGGCGGTGAAGTCGCCGCCCTGGAGCATGAAGTCCGGGATGACGCGGTGGAACTTCGAACCCGCGTAGCCGAAGCCCTGCTCACCGGTGGCGAGCGCGCGGAAGTTCTCCACCGTCTTCGGCACGACGTCGTCGAAGAGGTTGAACGTGATGCGGCCTTCCGGCTGGCCGTTGATGGTGATGTCGAAATAAGCCTTGATTGTCATGGTCCTCATCCTGTCATTGCCCTGTCCCCACTCGCCAACCGAACCCCCCGAAGAGCCTGCCTCTACCCCTTTGACCAGGCATGACGGCGTTTGTTCCCAGGGTGCGCGCCGCGCCGGACGATCTTCTTCAGCCGGTTCTGACCCTCATGAAGGTGATCGAGTTCGCCGGGAACGTGTAGGAGAACGTGTCGGACACACCCCGGAACGTCGAGGTCACCGGCTTGACCGGAGTCGCGTCCTTCGTGTTCTCCGCGGCCGGGTCGGCGGCGAGCGTGGTCACCCTGGCGCTCGGCCCCACCTTCGTGGCCGTGCCGAGGGCGATCTTGGTGCGCGCATCCGAGCCCTGCGCGTTGACGACCTTGACGATGAGGTCGCCGGTGGCCTTGTCGCGGGTGACGACCTGGCGGAACGGCTCGGCGGGCTTGTCGTCCGTGAAGGAGCCCCACTTATCGCCGTCGATGAAGAGGGTCACCTGACGCCCGCGCACCTCCACGCGCAGGTCGTAGCTGCGGCCCGTCTCGATGGTGGTCGTGTCCTGGACCATGGTCTGCTTCGCGCCGTCGACGCTCTTCTCGACGGCCGACTGCGTGTTGTTCCAGCCGCCCAGGTTCCACCAGTAGTGGTTGCCGGTGTCCTTGACCCCGAAGGCGACCATGAAGCCTTCCTTGCCGGACTTCTTGGTGGCCTTCACGCTCAGGTCGTAGTTCTGCCAGCTCTTGTCGCCCGCCGTGACCAGAGTGTTCTCCGCGGCCTCGTCGGACTGCACGTACGCACCGTCCTGGACGGCCCACGTGCCCTTGTCCGCAGCCTTGCTCCACTGCTCGTCACCGCCGGAGAAGTCGTCGGTCAGCAGCGTCCTGCCGTCCTCACCGGTGACCTTCACGTCGTCGTACGCGGCGCTGGTCGCCCACGTGGACAGGCCGACGGCGCCGGTGATGGGGCCGGACGTGGCGGGGGTGCCGGAGGCCGTGGACGGCACGACCTCGTCGCCGACGTTGCGCATGAAGAGCTTCTGCGTCTCGTAGTTGGCCGAGCCCCATGACTGGTCGTTGTCGTACCAGATCATGTTCGGCTTCCACTGGACGTAGTCCTCGTTGGCGAGCAGCGGGGCGTACGAGGCGAGCTTGACGACGTCGGCGTTGCGTTCAATGCCGGTCATGAAGGCCGCTTCGGACAGGGCGTTGGAGAACTTGTTGCCCTGCGAGGCGTACTCGCCGAGGAAGACCTTCGGGTCCTTGCGGTCGTAGGAGTCGTAGCGGTCGTTGTTCTCCAGGAACCACTGCGGGCTGTTGTAGTAGTGCTCGTCGACCATGGCCACGCCCGCGTCGCGGTTCAACTGCCAGGCCTTGTCGAAGATCGAACCGCTGTCGTCGGGGCCGGAGTTGGAGATGACGGTGAGGTCCGGGTACTTCGCCTCGATGGCCGCGCGGAACTCCTTGAAGCGGGCGAAGAACTCCTCGGGGAGGTTCTCCTCGTTGCCGACCTCCAGGTGGGTGAGGCGGAAGGGCTTCGGGTGGCCCATCGCCGCCCGCTTCTTGCCCCACTCGCTCGTCGCCGGGCCGTTGGCGAACTCGATGAGGTCCAGGGTGTCCTGGATGTGCCGCTTCAGGAGGGCCGGGTCGTCGGTGGCCTTGTTCTGTCCGCAGCCGGTCACCAGGGCGGGCACGACGGGCAGGGGCATGGCGCCGGTGTCCTCGGCGAACTGGAAGTACTCGTAGTAGCCGAGTCCGTAACTCTGGTTGTAGCCCCAGAAGTTTGCGTTGGTGGCGCGCTGCTCGACCGGCCCAATGGTGTCCTTCCACTGGTACGAGCGCTTGCGCTGCCAGCCGGTCGTCTCGTCGTACGCCTCGTGGGAGCCGGTGTTGACCAGGCAGCCGCCGGGGAAGCGCAGGAAGCCGGGGTCCAGGTCGGCGATCTTCTCGGCGAGGTCCTTGCGCAGGCCGTTCGCGCGCCCCTTGTAGGTGTCGCGCGGAAAGAGGGAGATCTCGTCGAGCGCGACGGGGGCGCCCGAGGCCACGGTGAGCCGGCCGGTAGCCGAGGTGCGGTCCGCGGTGAAGGAGGCCCGGTACTTCGCCCAGCCGCCGCGCGCGGTGACACGGCGGGCCGGGGCCAGGTCGCCGGAAGCGTCGCGCAGGCCGAGGGTCAGCGGGGCCTTCCGCGCGCCGCCGGTGCGCGCCCAGACCGAGAAGTCGTAGCGCTTGCCCTTGGTGACCGCGATGCCGGTGTTGTAGCCGGAGTTGGTGACGGAGGAACCGCCGTCCAGGGACAGGTAGTTGCGGTTACGGGCATTGAGGCGGCCCTCGTCGTTCACCACCTTCGCTGAACCGGAGCCGGCCGTGTCCCACGAAGTCAGCGGCGTATAGGCCGCATTGTCGGCGGTGGAGTACTCGAAGGAGCGGTTCTGGACGAGTTCGGCGTAGAGGCCGCCGTCCGCCGCGCGGTTGATGTCCTCGTAGAAGACGCCGTACATCGAGTCGTCGATCTTCGCGCCGGTGCGGGTCGGGTCGACGTCGATGGTGTAGTCGGTGGGCTCGGCCGCGGCGGTGGGTCCCGCGGCGAGCGTTCCGGCGAGCAGAGCCCCCAGCGTGAGCCCGAGCCTCCATCGTCTGCGTGCCATGCGTACCCCAGTCTTCGTGCGGTATTTCGAACATCGATCAGTGGGTCGAACGGCAACTTAGGTAGCGAGGGGCGGCGCGTCAACGCATTGCGCAGGAAGAGGCCCAGGTGCGTCCTGGGGTTCGTGATGTCGAACAACTTCCCAGTAATTCGGGGGACTTCGCCCCTGGCTCTGTCCGAACCGTTGACGCGCCCCGCGATCGACCTTACGGTCCCGTTCGAAGTTGCGAGCAGCATTCGAAATATCGAACAGAAGTGAGCCGCAATGTCACCACCCCTCCCCAGCCGACGAGGTGTGCTCGGCTCCGTCGGAGCGCTCGCCGTCGCGGGCAGCTTCGGACTCGCCGCAGCGAACCGCAGCGCGTCCGCGATCGCGTCGGACGCGGACGTACGGGTCCGCTACTGGAACCTGTTCTCCGGCGGCGACGGCGCCAACATGATCGCGATGCTCGACGCATTCCGGGCCGCGCATCCCCGCGTCGCCGTCAAGGACTCGACCCTCCAGTGGGGCAACCCGTACTACACCAAGCTCGCGATGGCCGCCTCGGGGAATCGCGCACCCGACCTCGCGGTGATGCACCTGGGCCGCATACCCGGCTTCGCTCCCGGACAGCTCCTCGACCCCTGGGACGTGCGGCTGCTCGCCAAGTACGGTGTGCGCGAGGCGCACTTCGACCCCCTGCTGTGGAAGCGCGCCCTGATCGACGGCAAGCTCTACGGGCTTCCCCTCGACATCCACGCCTAGCTCTGCTTCTACCGCAAGGACATCTGCCGGCAGGCGGGACTGCTCGACGCCGACGGCGATCTGGCCGATGTGACCTCGCCCGAGGAGTGGTTCAAGGTGCTCAAGGCGGCGAAGAAGGCCGTCAAGGGCGACGTCCACACCATCGGCATCAAGGCCGACGAGCCGAACTTCTCCTGGTGGTTCTTCCTGTCCTTCTACACCCAGCTCGGCGGCACCTGCCTCAGCGCCGACGGCCGGGACGTCACCCTCGACACCGACAAGGCCACCCAGGTCCTGGAGTTCCTGCGCCGGCACCTGACCGACGGCTACTCCACCGCGATCGGCATCGCCGACGCCGAGGCCTTCGTCAACGGCTCCGCCTTCACCTGGGAGGGCAACTGGTCGGTGCCCGTCTTCAGCGGCGCGAAGCTGAAGTATGGCGCGACCCCGCTGCCACCCGTCTTCGGGAAGCCCGCCACCCACACCGAGTCGCACTGCTTCGTCCTGCCCCACCAGTCGCAGCGCGGCGGCGCCACCAACGAGGGCGCGCACCAACTGGCCGCATACGTCGTCAAGAACGCCACCGCCTGGGCGCGCGGCGGGCACATCCCCGCCCACCTGCCGACGCTCGACGACAAGAAGTACCTGGCCCTCGAACCACAGTCCGAGTACGTCTCCGCGATGGAGCACATGGCGGTCGAACCGCCGGCCTGGTTCGCGGGCTCCACCGGCCTCCTCGCCCAGCGTATCGGCCCCGTCATCGCCTCCTCCAACGTCGGCTCCGCCAAGCCCGACGCCACCGCGCGGCGCATGAAGGACGTACTCGAACAGCTGGTCGCGATGAAGAACCCGATGGAAGGCAGATCCGCCACCGAGGGAGGGAGCGCCGCATGAGCGCCGTCGACACGGCGGTCGCCCCGGCCGCCGTACGGACCGCCCCTGCGGCGGACGCCGATTCGCTGAGGGCCCGGCTGACGCGTCGCGTCCAGCACGGCGGCTGGTTCGTCGCCCCGTTCCTCGCCCTGTTCGCGCTGTTCGTGCTGCTCCCGATCGGCCGTGGCCTGTGGCTGAGCTTCACCGACGCCAACATCTCCGGCACGGGCGCACGCTTCGTGGGCCTCGACAACTACCGCGAGGCCCTCGACAGCCCCCTCCTGTGGGACTCCCTCGGCCACAGCGCGTACTTCACCCTGCTCGTGGTGCCCTGCATCGTCGTCCTCGCCTTCCTCCTCGCGATGCTCGCCCACCACATCGAGCGCGCCAAGTGGCTCTGGCGGCTCTGCTTCTTCGCCCCTTTCCTGCTGCCGTCGACGGTTGCGGGAAACCTGTGGCAGTGGCTGTTCAACCCGGCCACCGGGATGATCAACCACGTCTTCGGCCTCGACACGCCCTGGCTGACCCAGAAGTCCACCGCCCTGCTCGCCGTCGTGATCACCACGCTGTGGTGGACGGTCGGCTTCAGCTTCCTGCTCTTCCTCGCCGCCCTGCAGAGCATCCCGCGACACCTGTACGAGGCCGCCGAGCTCGACGGCGCGGGCGCCTGGCAGCGGATGGTGCACATCACCCTGCCCATGCTGCGCAACATCACCGGCCTCGTGATCACGCTGCAGATCCTCGCCTCGCTCCAGGTCTTCGACCAGGCCGTGGTGATGCAGGACTTCGGGCCGGGCCCCGAGGAAAGCACCCGGACGTTCGTCCAGTACACCCTCGAAGAGGGCTTCACCGCCTACCGCGTGGGCTACGCCTCGGCGATCTCCATCATCTTCTTCGTGCTCATCGCGGCCGTCGCCCTCGGCCGGATGTGGCTCCTGCGCAAGCGTGAGGAGGGCGTGCGATGAGCACCACCACCCTGAGCAAGACGGCCGTACGCAAGAAGAAGTGGACCCCGAGCCAGATCGTGCTCACCGCGCTCGGCGTTCTCGTTTCCGCGCTGTGGATGACACCCCTGCTGTGGGCCCTGTTCACGTCGCTGAAGTCGGAGACCGAGGCCGTCGAGGTGCCCACCCACTGGGTGCCGGAGGAGTGGACGGGCCAGGCGTGGAAGGCGCTCTTCGACAGCGGCAACATCACCAACTGGTTCGTGAACTCACTCGTCGTCTCGGTCTGCGTCACCTTCATCGTGGTGTTCGTCAGCGCGCTCGCCGGGTACGGCTTCGCGCGCACCGAGTTCCGGGGCAAGAACGTGCTCCTCGGCCTGGTGATGGCGGGCCTGATGGTGTCGCCCGCCGTGCTCGGCGTCCCGCTCTTCACGACCGTCCAGTCCATGGGGATGGTCGACACCTACTGGGGCATGATCCTGCCGCAGTGCGCGCCCGCCGCGATGGTCTACATCCTCTACAAGTTCTTCCAGTCGATCCCGCACGAGCTGGAGGAGGCCGCGTACATCGACGGCGCCGGACGCTGGCGGGTCTTCTTCACCATCGTCCTGCCGCTGTCCAGGCCCTCGCTCTCGGCCGTCGGGATCTTCACGTTCATCGCGTCCTGGAACAACTTCCTGTGGCCGTACATGGTGACCAACAACCCCGACCTGATGACGATGCCGAACGGCATCGCGACCGTCATGAACTCCTACGGAATCCAGTGGGCGCAGCTCATGGCGGGCGGCCTCATGGCGGGCCTTCCGCTGATCGTCGTCTTCGTCTTCTTCCAGCGCCAGATCGTCAGCGGCGTGGCCCACACGGGCCTGGCCGGCCAGTGACCCCCGTACGTACCCCTGCACAGCAGCCCCGTTGAAAGGTTCCGCATGGCGCCCCGCACCGCACGCTTCACCCTCGACCCCGCCTTCACGGTCGGCGAGGTCGCCCCCCGCCTCTTCGGCTCCTTCGTCGAGCACCTCGGCCGCTGCGTCTACACCGGCATCTACGAGCCGGGCCACCCCGCGGCCGACGAGGACGGGCTGCGCACCGACGTGCTCGGACTGATCCGCGAGCTCGGCGTGACCGCCGTGCGCTACCCCGGCGGGAACTTCGTCTCGGGATACAAGTGGGAGGACTCCGTCGGCCCCGCCGACGAGCGCCCGCGCCGTCTCGACCTGGCCTGGCACTCCACGGAGACCAACCGCTTCGGGCTCTCCGAGTACATCGCCTTCCTGCGCAAGATCGGCCCGCAGGCCGAACCGATGATGGCGGTGAACCTCGGCACGCGAGGCGTCGAACAGGCCCTGGAACTCCAGGAGTACGCCAACCACCCCTCCGGCACCGCCCTGTCCGACCTGCGTGCCGCGCACGGCGACAAGAACCCCTTCGGCATCCGCCTGTGGTGCCTGGGCAACGAGATGGACGGACCGTGGCAGACCGGCCACAAGACCGCCGAGGAGTACGGGCGCCTGGCCGCCGAGACCGCGCGGGCGATGCGCCAGGCGGACCCGGACGTCGAACTGGTCGCCTGCGGCAGTTCCGGTCAGGCCATGGAGACCTTCGCCGCGTGGGAGGCCACGGTCCTGGCCGAGACCTATGACCTCGTCGACCACATCTCCCTGCACGCCTACTACGAAGAGACCGACGGCGACCGGGACTCGTTCCTCGCATCCGCCGTCGACATGGAGTCCTTCATCGAGAACGTCGTCGCCACCTGCGACCACGTGGGCGCCCGCCTGAAGTCCAAAAGGAAAATCAATCTGTCCTTCGACGAGTGGAACGTCTGGTACCAGTCCCGGCCGCACCCCGAGGTCGAGGAGAGTCTGCGCGACTGGCCCGAGGCGCCGCGTCTCCTGGAGGACAACTACACCGTCACCGACGCGGTCGTCGTAGGCTCGCTCCTGATCGCTCTCCTGCGGCACGCCGACCGTATCGCCGTCGCGTGCCTGGCCCAACTGGTCAACGTCATCGCGCCGATCATGACCGAGCCGGGCGGGCCCGCCTGGCGGCAGACCACCTTCTTCCCCTTCGCGCAGGCGTCGCGGCACGGCCGCGGCAAGGTACTCGACGTACGCGTGGACTCGCCCGCGCACGAGACGCAGAAGTACGGCGAGGTGCCTCAGCTGCACGCGACGGCCGTCCGCGCCGCCGACGGCACCGTCACCGTCTTCGCGGTCAACCGCAGCCAGAGCGAGTCGCTACCCCTCGAAATCGCCCTCCATGGCCTTGAGTTGAGAGCCGTCATCGAGCACAGCGCCCTGGCCGACGCGGACCCGGACGCCCGCAACACCCTCGCGGAGCCGGAGCGCGTGACCCCGCACGGCGTCACCGGAACCACACTCCAGGACGGCACGCTGCACACCGTCCTGGAGCCGCTGTCGTGGAACATGATCCGGCTGGGCTAGAGCTTGCCCGAAGCCGACCGGCACGCCCGCCACCGCGGCCACGCCCATCCGTCCGGCCTTCGCGCTCGTCCTGCGCGCTCTGTGAGCGGGCTCAGTAGGCGACGGGCCAACCGGAGCTCCAGTTCAGGAGGTTGACGCCGAACTTCGGAGTGCCGTTGTCCTGACCGTCGTAGTAGTGGTAGGCGAGCAGGTCGCCGTCGGTGTCCTTCAGGATCGACTGGCCGCCGGGGCCGATGTAGCGGCCGTGGCTCTCCTGGACCGGGGTGCCGCCGTTGTTCATCATGCTGACGCCGTTCTTGTCGACGTACGGCCCGGTGACGCCTGAGGAGCGGCCCACCTTGATCTTGTACGTGGAGCTGGTGCCCGCACAGCACGTGTCGTACGAGGCGAACAGGTAGTAGTAGCCGCCCCGTTTGACGATGTAGGGCGCCTCGACGGCCTGGGTGCCGGTGGGCCGAGAGGCGAGTGAACGCCGGGCCGTATCGCCCGCGTACTGCTTGCCCGTCGAGGGATCGACCCTGATCATCTTGATCCCGGTCCACCAGGAGCCGAAGGACAGCCACCACTTGCCGTCGTCGTCGACGAAGAGGTTCGGGTCGATGGCGTTGTAGTCGCTGGAGGTGGTCGAGGTGTACACGGCGCCGTAGTCGGTCCAGGAGCCGGGCTCACCGGTCGTGGAGGCCGCAAGGCCGATGGCCGACTTGTTCGAGCCGAACGACGAGACGGAGTAGTACATCAGGTACTTGCCGCCGTGGTGCGAGATGTCGGGCGCCCAGACGTCCCCGGTGGAGTTGTAGTTGTTCCACCAGCTCGGCCGGGAGGGGAAGGCGGAGCCGTTGCGGCCGAAGGCGATGCGGTCGGTGGACGTACGCAGTTGCAGGCCGTCCCCGGTCGAGTAGAGCAGGTACTTGCCCGACGAGGTGCGGGCCATGGTCGGGTCGTGCACGACGATGTCACCGGTCACCCGGCCGGGGTTCGGGTAGGCGGTCGCGCTGCTCGGTACGAGGGCGAGCAGGGCGGCGGCAGGCAGCGCGACCAGGGCTCTGCGCCGGAAGGTGGGCCGGAAGGCGGTGGGGGTGCGGCTGGGGCTGTGGGTCACTCCGGTCTCCTGGGGGATCGACCACGGGGTTGGCAGGGGCCCGGAGCGTGAGCACCGGGCCCCCAAGGGGTGCGGGCTGTGACGTGTGCGGCTCCGCCGCGCGGGCACGGTCGGCCGCGGTGCACCCGCAGACGAATGCCAGTTGCGCTACAGCTGCGGGTACGCGTTCTTCAGGAGCTCCTGGAACTGGGCCGAGAACCACTTCCCGGAGATCGGAGCGTCCGCGAGCGCCCCCGAGGGGTTGAAGCCGTTGCGGGGGTTGCCCTCGTACGTCGGGTCACACATGCGGTCGAAGCCCTTGCCCTCGTCGTTCGGGATCTCCTTGCTCGACCCGTCGGACTCGCCCGGCGGCTTCATCCACACGTAGGCGTCGATGCCGGACTCCGGAGCGGTCGTCGGCCGTTCGCCGAGGCCCGCGCCCGACTGGTTGCACCAGTTGCCTATGTGGATGCGCCGGTCGTAACGGCCGCCCTCCACATAGGTGTTGACGTCCGTGGTGGGGCCGGGGCCCGCAGGGCGGTCCGCGCCGCCCCAGCCGTTGCGCGAGGTGTCGATGAGCATGCCGATGTCGGACCTGAAACCGGTGGAGACGAGCTGGTTGCGGAATGTCCGGGCGAAGGTGAGCTCGTCGACGGAGCGGTTCCAGTCGACCCACGTGGACTCGCGGACCGACCGGCCGTTGACGGTGTCGCCGATCTTGAAGTTGTTCTCCTTCAGGGCGCTGTAGTTGGCCGTGTTGGTGATGAAGCCGTGCACGTTGTCGACGCTGCCACCGTCGGAGGTCGCCGCCTGGTGCATGACCTGGGCGGACGCGGCGAAGTTGTCGTCCCAGCCGATCCAGCCGTGGTGGCCCGCGTCCACGTAGTTGTAGACGTTCGGCACGGCGCCGAGCTCGCGCAGCGCGTAGCCGACGCCCTTCACGTAGTTGCCATTGGCCTTCATCACGTCGCACTCGGGCGTCGCGGTGGGGCGGCTGCCGGTGTTGGTGACCAGGTTGGGCAGCGAGTCGATCTCGACGGTCGTGACGACGCGCAGGTTCGCGTACTTGGTGTCGGCGAGGATCTCCGCGATCGGGTCGATGTAGCCGGTCTTGTACTTGTCGATCTCGGTGGGGCCGAGCTCGCCGTTGGAGGCGAGCGCGGCACAGTCCCGTCCCGGCAGGTTGTAGATGACCAACTGGATGACGCCCGCGCCCTGTTGGAGCGCCTCGTCGAGGTGGTCGCGCAGGCCCATCGAATCGCCCGCGCCCTCGATCGCGGCTATCCGGTCGAGCCAGACGCCGGTGGGCTGGTTCGCGATGGCGTCGCCGCCCGGCTCGGCGGCGGCCTTCGCCGACCACTCCGGGTTCACATAGGGCTTGGCGCCCGCGTACGGATTGTCGACGCGCGCGGCCGCTGCCTGGGCCGTGGTCGAGGTGCCCGCGCTGTCGCTCACGGCGAGGGCGGTGCCGCCGGTGGTGGCGAGGACGGTGGCGAGCGCGGTCAGGAAGAGGGCGCGGGATCTGCGGTGCCCGGTGTGCGTACGGCTCATGGTGGGGGTGGTTCCCTTCGGGTGTGGGATGACGGGTCAGATGGGTGGGACGGACGGTCGGGTGCGGGGTGGACGGGTCAGCCGGCGAGCGCGGCCAGATGGTCGCGGAGTCCCGCGCCGAACGCGGTCGGCGTGCCGTCGTAGGAACTGATCAGGGCGGGGCCCGACGCGCAGTTCCAGGTGTTCCAGGTCCAGCCGAGATACGAGGCCTGGTGCGCGTCGAGCCACTTCATGACGGAGTCGATGAAGCCGTGGGAGCAGGTGTTCTCGCCGATCTCACCTGCCACGAGCGGCACTTCGGCGGCGACCGGAGCGAGCTGTGCGTCCCAGCAACTGCTGGTGGAGCACGCGTTGAAGTTGTAGACGTGCCAGGCGGCGGCGAGATTGCCCGCCGGGTCCGTGGGCTTGTGCTCCAGCCAGCCGCCGAGGTCGTTCGAGTACGCGATGCCGGCCGCGAGGACGAGATTCTCCGCGCCCGTCGCGCGCACCGCGTCGAGCAGGTCCTGCATACCGGCGACCTCGTAGCCGATACCGGGGCAGGATCCGCCGTCCCGCCAGCAGTCCCATGCCTGCTCGGTGGTGGGCGTCGCGCGGTCCGGGTAGGGCTCGTTGAACAGGTCGAGGACGACCGCCGGATCGTCCTTGAAGGTGTTCGCGACCGAGGTCCAGAACTCCGGGGTGTATCGCGCGTTGGGCATCGGCTTCTGGCAGCTTGCGTGCACGTCCGGGCAGCCCGCCGAGTCGCCGGTGTACTGACCGTGGGACCAGTGCAGTTCGACGATCGGTGTCATGCCGTGGTCCTGGACGCGCCGGACCAGTTCCTCGATGGCGGATGTGTAGTTGGCGCCCGCGTAGCGCGGGTCGATGTTGTCGGTTCCCAGCCAGCACTCCTCGTTGAGCGGGATGCGTACGGTGTTGGCCTTCCAGTCCGCGATGGCCTGGACGGAGGCGTCGTCGACCGGGCCGTCGAAGATGCCGTAGCCCTGGACGCAGGCGAACTCGCCGCCGGAGCGGTTGACTCCGAGCAGGCGGTGCGTGGCGCCTTCGGCGTCGACGAGGCGGTTGCCGTCGGCGTGCAACACGGGGGGTGGTGTGGCCGTGACGGGCGCTGCGCCCGCCGTCGGCAGGGCGGAGGGCATCGCGAGTCCGGCGGCGATGAGGACGGTGCCCGCAAGCACGGCGAGGGTCCGGAGCAGACATGGGGGGCGGGGCATGAGCGACTCCTCGGATTGAACCGGAATCGCTCCCACTGGTGCCGTGGAAGCTAGCAGGAAGTCGCCGCCGAGAACAGAAAGGTTGGCGGATTTCTCAGATTCCCTGGATATCCACTGTCGAATTAATTCGACAACTCCCTTTCGTGTGAGGGCTCTTGACATCGGGCCCGTCCGGCTGAATTTTGGGAGCGCTCCCACTGGTTCCCCCGCTCCCCAAGCGGAGCCCGCCCCCCATCGAGCCGCGCTGGCCCCCGTCCTAGTGGCGCTCGACCCCGCAGGCCAGACCACCTCTACGCGAAGATCACGGATATGCGAACGGCTATTTATCGCCGGACGGTATTCCCTACCACTCCGTCGAAACCCTCGTTGTCGAAGCCTCCGATCACGGTCATGAGACGCAAGGCCAGCGGCGACCGGGCACGTTTCAACGCGGCCTGGGAAACCATGGAGAAATTCATGATCCCGACCCACGCCGACCAGCCGACGAACAGTTTCTACAATGCGGCGAAACCGGCCACGTACGCCCCCGACGCCGACGCCCGTGATCCACGGATCTACGGGCGGGTGTACATGTCCACGAACGGGCGTGGCATCGTTTACGGGGACGGCAACTCCCTTGGCTGACAAGGCCAGTCGAAGCGCTTCGACGTGCCTATGGACAGTGCATGGGTGTCCCTCTAGGGTCGAGGTGGCGGCCCCAAGTCGAAGCGCTTCGCCACCGCCTCACGCCCCCCAGGAGAGCCGAATGGTCACCCTTGCCGAGGTAGCCCACCACGCCGGAGTCTCGGCCAGCACGGTGAGCTACGTACTCAGCGGCAAGAGGTCCATCTCCGCCTCCACCAAGGACCGCGTCGAACGGTCCATCCGCGAGCTCGGCTACCACCCGAACGCCGGGGCCCGCGCCCTGGCCAGCAGCAGGTCCAACATCATCGCGCTGATGGTGCCGCTGCGCACCGACATGTACGTGCCGGTGATGATGGAGATAGCCATCGCCGTCGCCACCACCGCACGCACCCACGGGTACGACGTGCTGCTCCTGACCGGCGAGGAGGGGCCCGACGTGGTCCGGCGCATCGAGGGCAGCGCGCTCGCCGACGCGATGATCCTGATGGACGTGGAGCTGCACGACGAGCGCCTTCCGCTCATCCGAGAGGCCGACCGGCCCGCCGTCCTCATCGGCCTCCCCGCCGACGCCACGGGCCTGACCTGCGTCGACCTCGACTTCGTGGCGACAGGCGCCCAGTGCGTCGAGCACCTCTCCGGGCTCGGCCACCAGGAGATCGCCGTGATCGGCGAGGCGCCCGCCGTGTACGAGCGGCACACCGGGTTCGCCGAGCGCACGCTGGACGGGCTGCGCGGGCGGGCCCGGGAGCTCGGCGTGCGGGTGCTGCACCGGCCCTGCGACGGGTCGTACGACGCGCTCGCCGCGACCCTGTCCCGGATCTTCGACGAGCGCCCCGGCACCACGGGGTTCGTCGTGCAGAACGAGTCCGCCGTGGAACCCCTCCTGAGCCTTCTGCGCCAGCAGGGCCGTGCCATCCCGGAAGACGTATCCGTCATCGCCATCTGCCCCGACCAGGTCGCCACCCAGGCCTCGGTGCGGCTCACCTCCGTCGCCATCCCCGCACAGGAGATGGGGCGCCAGGCGGTGGAACGGGTGGTCGCGAAGCTGCGGGGGCAGGGAGATGACGAAGTGGCTCTGCTCGTACCGGAGTTGACGGTGCGGGCGAGCTCGGGGCCTGGGCCCGCGAAGGGCTGACGCGGAGCCGTGGGGTGAGTCGGCCGCGGTGCGGCCGATTTCTGTTGTCGGTGCCTCACTCAGGGAGTGGAGAGCGTCGGCCGCGGCGCCTTCGCCATGCCCGAGCCGATGAAGAAGCTCGGGTGCGGCGGTTGGTTGTAGGCCGTGTTCTGCCAGGCGAGCGCGGTGCGGTACTGGAGGTCGTGGAGCAGTGTGGTGATCTTCGTGCGCGTCTCGTGCGGGGTGGAGTAGATCCGCAGCGCCTTGTTGTCGGAGGTGCGCCACACGACCTCCTCGCGCCAGTCGCCGAGGATGTCGCCGGACAGGGCGGGGGTCGCCTTCGTGCCGTTGTTGGACGCCACGGACGCCCCGGTCAGGAGGCGGGTCTCGCCGCCCGTGCCGTACTTGTCGATGCGGGTGCCGTCGAGGAGTTCGCGGGTGGTGTCGCCGTCCCACCAGTTCACGAAGTTGATGCTGGAGGGCTCGCGGCCGACCGAGGCACCGGCCGGCGAGCGCAGGGTGCTGTCGGCCGCCGACCACGACTCGGCGCCCGCCGAACCGGCGTGGACGTCGGCCGACACGCCCCGGCCGTTGTCCGAGCCGGACGCCGTGGTCCACAGGCGCTGCCCCGTACGGGCGTCGGCCATCCAGGAGCCCGGCTTGGAGCTGTCCTCGGACACCTTGAAGTACTCCAGGCCCGTGCGTGAGGGATCGAGGTCGCCGACGTGCCCGGCGTCGCCGTGGCCGAGCTTGGTCGTCCACAGGCCGCTGCCGTTGTCGTCGACGGTCATCGCGCCGTAGACGATCTCGTCCTTGCCGTCGTCGTCGACGTCCGCGACCGACAGGCTGTGGTTGCCCTGGCCGTCGTACCCCTTGCCGGTGTTGGTCGAGGAGTTGGTGTCGAAGGTCCAGCGCCGGGTCAAGGCCCCGCCCCGCCAGTCCCAGGCGGCGATGACGGACCGCGAGTAGTAGCCGCGCGCCATGATCAGCGACGGCCTGCTGCCGTCGAGATAGGCGGTCCCGGCGAGGAAGCGGTCCACGCGGTTGCCGTAGCTGTCGCCCCAGCCCGCGACGTTGCCGCGCGCCGGGACGTAGTCGACCGTGTCCATCGCGGCGCCGGACCTGCCGTCGAACATGGTCAGGTACTCGGCCCCGGCCAGGACGTAGCCGCTGGAGTTGCGGTGGTCGGCGGACGCGCTGCCGATCACCGTGCCCGCGCCGTCCTTCGTGCCGTCCGCCGTCTTCATGGCGACCTCGGCCCTGCCGTCGCCGTCGTAGTCGTACACCTGGAACTGCGTGTAGTGCGCGCCCGAGCGGATGTTCCTGCCCAGGTCGATCCGCCACAGACGGGTGCCGTCCAGCTTGACGCCGTCGATGACCGTGTTGCCTGTGTAGCCGGACTGGGAGTTGTCCTTGGCGTTGGTGGGCTGCCACTTCAGTACCAAGTCCAGGGCGCCGTCCCCGTCGAGATCGCCGACGGAGGCGTCGTTCGCCTCGTAGGTGTACGCCACGCCGTCCGGGGTCGTGCCCCCGGCGGGCGGCGTGATCGGCACGTCCTTGTAACCGGCGCGGAACTGCACCGCGTGCACGGAGTCGCCCCCCTGCTCGGTGCCGTCGACCACCGCGCGCACGGTGTAGTCGGCGCTGTTCGGGGCGCCCGCGTGGAAGTAGTTCGTCGAGCCGGTGACGGGGGAGGAGTTGACCTTCGTACCGCCTCGGTAGACGTTGAAGGCCACGTCGTCGTCATCGGTGCCGAGCCAGCGCCAGCTGACCAGGTTGCCGGCGTCGGTGTGCACGCTGACCACACCCCGATCCAGCGCCTCGGCCTGGCGGGTGGTGGCCGCGGACGAGGTCGACGACAGGGCGATGAGCCCACCGGCGGCGAGGGCGCCCGCGACGACGGCGGTGATCAGGACCCGGACGCGGGCCCGCCGTCCTCTTCGGCCTCCGGGACGGTGGCGTTCGGTGTACGGGTGCTCGGCCATGGGTGCTCCTGCGGGGAGAGACAGTGCCTCGACTCAGTCGCCGCGGGAGCCACCAAAGGTTGCCGCTTGTACGAACCCTTGGCGGAAGAGGTGACCTACCGTCAGGTCGAGGGCGGCGACGGCCGCCACCTGACCGTGCGGTCCGAGGGGCGGGTGGAGGCGAACCGTGCCGGATGACTCCATACCGCCGGGCTCAGATCTGACTGGGATCCCGTACGTTGTTCGATCTCTCGCACAGACGTTGCTATGCTCGCGCACCGCACTTCGGCGGCACGGGGGCCACCAGCGCGTGTGCAGAGCCGCGCGAGCGCAGAAAGAGGTCACCCGTGGGCACAGCCGTCGACGACGCAGCCGCCGCGGAGTTCCACGACTTCTTCGAGCGGCACTACGCCGAACTCGCCCGCCTCGCCCACATGTTGACCGGAGAGAAGGACGCTGCCGACGACCTCGCGGCGGACGCCCTGGTCGCGCTCTGGCACCGCTGGGACCGGGTGCGCGCCGCCGACCACCCGGGAGCGTACGCCCGTGGAGTCGTCGCCAACATGGCGCGCAGCCGCATCCGCAGCGCCGTCCGTGAGCGCCGACGCGTGGCGCTGTTCTGGGGGCAACGCGCGGAGGGTGTGGACGACCCCGACGTACCGGCGGTCGTCGATGTCCAGGAGGCGTTGCGGACGCTGCCCTTCCGTAAGCGGGCCTGTGTGGTCCTGCGGCACGCCTTCGACCTGTCGGAGAGGGACACCGCGCTCACGCTCGGAATATCGGTGGGTACGGTGAAGAGCCAGACGTCCAAGGGGATGGCGGAGCTGCAACGGCTTCTGGGTGACCTGGCCGCGTCGCAACTCGTGGGAGGGAGGCAGTGATGGACGACGTACGCAAGCAGCTGCGCGATGCCGCGTCCGAGCACCACCCCGACCGGGAGCGGATGCTCGCCCGGGTCGAGCGAGGCATGGAGCGTGACGCCGTCGACCCCGGTGCCCCGTCCCGCGGCAGGCTGCCACGGCCCGCCCCCTGGCTGCGGATCGCGGGCGCGACGGCCGCCGTGGCCGGTGTCTTCGCACTCGGCGGCTACGCCGTCGCCTCCGTCGTCCAGGGCGAGGAACCGCCGCCCAGCACCGTGGGCACCCCGCCTGCCCCCGACTCCTCGTCCGCGCCCGGCCCCGCCACTTCCGGGGACGACGAGAACGCCAAGCCGAGTTCACCGGCCGAGCCCCCGCACCGTTCGGGCGACGCGACGACGAAGGCGCCGGACAAGGGCAAAGGCAAGGACAAGGGCAAGGGCAAGGGCGAGGGCGAGGGCGAGGGCCAGGACGCGGACCGGCCGCCGGAGAAGGCCGACCCCCCGTCCGGCACACAGCGCGTGGCGCCGGACGCCAAGAGCGTCGAGGACGGCTACCTCTGGAGCGACGGTTCCATCGACCCGCAGAGCAACGACTTCTGGGCGCAGAGCACCCTCACCTTCAAGACCGAGAAGCCGCTCGCCGCGCTCACCGTCGAGCTGCGCGTGGCGCAGACCGGTGGCGTCACCGACACGGGCAACTGGCGCTCTCCGCCCGCCGACGACTTCACCGTCTCCGTGCGCGAGCAGGGCGGTGAGCTGGTCTACCGCTGGACGCTGAAGGCGGGCCGGACCGTCCCCGCGGGGGAGCACGTCTTCGCGGGGCAGTACCACCACGCCGAGGGCGGCAGGGACGCCGGCGATGACACGTACGCGGCGGAGGCGACCGCGTCGGGCCAAAGAGCAGCAGTACGCGGCGACTTCGCCCGCACGTCCTAGGGGCCCGCCGAAATATCTGGCGGAGGCGGCAACCTTCCGCATCCGGGCGGCGACCAGCAGACGCAAGGTCATCCCCCCAGCGAAAGAGCGGTCCCCATGACCACGCAACGAGCCGAACTGCGCAAGAGCCGCAAGCGCCGCCTGACCCGCCGCCGTGTCGTGGGCGCGGCGGGCGGCGCGCTCCTGCTGACCGGCGCCACCCTCGGCGCCAACGTGCTGCTCTCCCCGGCGGGAGCTGCGACCGCCGCGGCCGACTGGCCCACCCCCACCGGCGACAAGGCCGTCACCAGGACCATCGAGGTGTCCGGCACCTACGACGGCGGACTCCAGCGCTTCTACGGCAGCGGAGACCTCGGCGGCGACGGCCAGGAGGAGGGCCAGGACCCGATCTTCAAGCTGAAGGACGGCGCGGTCCTCAAGAACGTAGTGATCGGCAAGCCGGCCGCCGACGGCGTGCACTGCTCGGGCAGCTGCACCATCCAGAACGTGTGGTGGGAGGACGTCGGCGAGGACGCGGCCAGCTTCAAGGGCACGTCGACCAGCTCGACGTACACCGTGACCGGCGGCGGCGCGAAGAAGGCCGACGACAAAATCCTCCAGTTCAACGGCGCGGGCAAGCTGCACATCACCGGCTTCCAGGTCTCGGACTTCGGCAAGCTGGTCCGCTCCTGCGGCAACTGCTCCAAGCAGTACAAGCGCACGATCACCATCAACGACGTGGACGTGACGGCGCCCGGCAAGTCCCTGGTCGGCATCAACACCAACTACGGCGACACGGCGACCCTGAGCAAGATCCGCATCCACGGCGACGACGACAAGGAGATCGAGCCCTGTATCCGCTACACGGGCAACGACTCGGGCGACGAGCCCGACGAGACGGGCAGCGGTCCTGACGGGACGTACTGCAAGTACAGCGCGTCGGACATCAGTTACCAGTAGGCGCGAGGTCCGGGCCACCGGCGACCGGCAGGTCACCGGTGGCGTCAGGAGGGTGTCGCAGGCGTGGCCCGTGCGAGCAGCCCGTCGACGAACGCGCGGAGCCCCTGGGGGTAGATGTCCCGTGCGGCCAGCGCGGCCCATCGGACGCCGATGGCGGCCAGGTGGGGCACCCGGGAAGGGTCCAGGTCGTCGCGGTAGGCGAAGGGCCGGCCGGCGGAGAGCCTGCGGGCGGAGTGGGCGCGGACGAGCACCTCGCCCCGCATGCCCGAAGCTTCGCGGCTGTCGTGGGCCTGGCACCGCTGCTGGCCGTCGTCGAACTTGGGCGCACTCTGCTGGGGCCGGGGCCGGTCGACCGCGGGCATGTCTGGACCGTCGTCATCGCGGGTGCGGCCGGTCTCTTCCTGCGGCTGCTGTTCTCGGCCGCGTCGTCCGGGATCGGGCACATCGTCGACGGGCAGGTGCAACTGACGTTCCGTCGGCAGCTGGCAGCCCGCCTCGGGCGCGTGCCGATCGGCTGGTTCTCCCGGCGCCGGACCGGCGAACTGGCCAAGGTGGTGGGGGAGGACGTGGGCGCCGTGCACCCGTTCATCGCCCACACCCCCGGCGAACTCGTCTCCGCGTTCGTCGTGCCCCTGGTGTCGCTGGTCCATCTCTTCACCGTCGACTGGCGGCTCACCCTGATCACGCTGATTCCCGTGGTCCTCGCGGTGGCGCTCGTCCCCCTGATGATGACGCCGACGCGGCTGCGCGAGCAGGAGGAGTTCGACGCGGCCATGGGGCGGATCTCCAGCTCCGTCGTCGAGTTCGTGCAGGGCATCGCGGTGGTCAAGACGTTCGGCGGATCCGGGCGCGCCCACCGCACCTTCCGCACGGCCACCGACGCATTCGTCGGCACCTTTCACCGGTGGGTGCACGGCATTTCCCGTATCGCCGCCGGGATGCAGCTCGTGCTCTCGCCGCCGTTCGTCCTGCTCGTCGTCCTGATCGGCGGTGCGTCCCTGATCACCGAAGGCGGCCTGGCCCCGGCCGATCTGCTGCCCTTCCTGCTGCTCGGCCTCGGCCTGACCGCTCCGGTGGCGGCCCTGGGCCACGGCTTCGACGAGATGCAGGCGGCCCGGCGCGCGGTCGGCCGGATCCGGGACGTGCTCGACGTGGAGCCGCTGCCGGAGCCCGCGCACCCCGCCGTCCCACAGGGACACCGGGTGGAACTGCGGGACGTGCGCTTCGGGTACGAGGCCGATCACGAAGTGCTGCGCGGGGTCGACCTGGTGCTCGAACCGGGGACGGTCACCGCGATCGTCGGGCCGTCGGGAAGCGGAAAGTCCACCCTGGTGCAGCTCTTGCCGCGGTTCTTCGACCCGACCCACGGCTCGGTCGCCGTCGGCGGTGTCGACCTCCGCGAGCTCGGCAGCCGTGAGCGCCTACCTCGCCCTCGACGGCGACGTCGGTGTCGCCGAGGTCCTGACGATCCTGGTGCTCGCCGCCCGCCGCGCCGACCCGCTCCTCTCGCTGTCGGACATCGGGGGAAGACTCCGCGGCGCGCGTTCCGTGCTGGTGAAGCTCGACACGGTCCTGAGCACCGAGCCGCTACCGGAGCCCTCCGAACCCGTCGAACCGGCAGGTCACGGCCTGGAGTTCGCGTCCGTCACCTTCCGGCACGGGGAGCGCACGGTATTCGACGACGCGTCGCTGTCCGTGCCCCAGGGGCAGCGGCTCGCCGTCGTCGGACCCTCGGGTGCGGGCAAGAGCACCCTGCTGCACCTGCTCGCGCGGTTCTACGACGTGGACGCGGGGGCGGTACGCGTGGGAGGCGTGGACGTGCGCGCCGTCAACACCGAGGCCCTGATGGCGCGGATCGCGATCGTCTTCCAGGACGTCTACCTCTTCGACGGCACGATCGAGGAGAACATCCGCATCGGCCGTCCCGACGCCGACGAGACCGAGGTGCGGGCGGCGGCGACAGCGGCACACCTCGACGAGGTGATCGAGCGACTGCCCGGCGGATGGGGGACCCACGTGGGCGAGGGCGGCGCACTCCTCTCGGGCGGTGAACGCCAGCGCGTCTCGATCGCACGAGCGCTCCTGAAGAACGCGCCCATCGTGCTCCTGGACGAAGTGACCTCCGCCCTCGACCCGGTGAACGAGGCCGCCGTCCACGAGGGCATCGAACGCCTGATGGCGGGCCGGACGGTCGTGATGGTCGCGCACCGCATGCGGACCGTCCAACGCGCCGACCGCCTCGTCTTCCTCGACGGCGGCCGGATCGTGGAGGAAGGCAGCCACGACGAACTGCTGCGCCACGGCGGCCGCTACGCCGATTTCTGGAACATCTCCCTGACATCGGCGGCGAGTGATTGAGTCGATCTCATGAATCGGTGCCCCATGCATCGGCTCCTCGGGATCGAACACTCAGGGGGACCCGCTTGCTCCGCTCGCATCTGACGGCCGCCACGCTGCTCAGGGTGTCCGCCGAGGGGGCCGCGACCGCGCTGGTGCTCACCATGCAGGCGCGCACCGGGGACGCGGCGAGCGCCGGATTCGTCCAGACCGCGATGATGCTTCCGTACGTGCTGAGCGGGCCGGTCATCGGCCACGCGCTCGACCGGACGGACCGGCCGCGCCGTCTCGTGATCGCGCTGGCGTGCGGCTACGCCGCCGCGATCGCCCTGCTGATGACGTCGGCGGGGCGCTCGCCGCTGGTGCTCGTGCTGATGGTGGCCGCCGTGGTCGGCTGCGTCGAGCCGATCGTGGCGGCGCTCACCAGCCTGCTGCCCAGGTTCGTGCCCGCCCAACGGCTCTCGCGCGCGTACGGCCTCGAGGCGTCGAGCTACAACGTCGCTGCCCTCGCCGGGCCGGGGCTGGCAGCGATGATCGCCGCGTTCGCGGGAGGAGGGCAGGCCGGGATCGTGACCGTGGCCGCCGCCGTGCTCGGCCTGCTCTTCCTCCCTCTGCTGCGGATCCCGCCACCGGAGGCCCGGCCGGATGTCGCGCGGGAGCGGACGCGGACCGGAGTCGCACAGGTCGTGACGGGCGGACTCTCGGTGCTCGGGGCCAACCGGGTGCTGCGGGCCCTGACGGTGTCGACGATGTTCGCCTGGTTCGGATACGGCGGCTTCGCGGTGGCGGCGGTGCTGCTCGGCCAGGACATCGGGGCGGGGCCCGCGGCGGGCGGGCAACTCCTCGCCTTCTTCGCCGTGGGATCCCTCGCGGGGACGCTGGCCGCGTCGCGGTGGCTCACGCCACGCGGGGCCGAACGGGTCGTGCTCATGGGGCTGTTGGGGTTCGGTACGGCCGTGGCCGCGTTGACCATGGTGCCGTCACTGCCCTGGGCCTGGGCCGTCTGCATCGGGGCGGGTCTGGCCGAGGGGCCGCTCTTCGCCGCCACGTTGATGCTCCGTCAGCGCGAGTCGCCGCCGGACCGGCTCGGGCAGGTCAACACCACCGGCGGCAGCCTGAAGATCGGCGCGTCCGCCGGTGGCGCCGCGCTGACCGGGGTGTTCGCCGGTCAACTCGGCGCGGACGGCCTGATGCTCGGCATCGCCGTGTTCCAGCTCGTGGGGGCGGCGCTGTGGCTGTGGCTGCTCAGTGGCCCTTCCATGCCGGTGTCCAGCCCGCCAGGTAAGCGGCGCGCGTCGCGGATCCGGCCTGGGCGCGGGTGAGTTGGGGCCGGTTCGCGGGGACCGTCACGGCCGCGCCCGGCCCCGAGTTGCGGTACTCGGCGAACCGCTGGGCCTGCCACGGATGGGCGTCCCGCATGTTCGCGTACGGGCTCACCGCGTCGATGCCCGGCCCCAGACGGGTGTCGCGCACCGTCAGCATGGGGCGGGCCGTCGTGTCCGAGCTGGGGACCCAGGGCCGGGCCAGCTTGTAGTACGCGTCCGGGGCGCCGCTCGTCACCCGGCTGCGGGTGACGAGGTAGCCGCGCGGATTGGCGACGGCGGTGGACGGCGCGAAGACGAAGCCGTGCGGGGCCGATGGCAGGTCGCTCCGGGAGAGCGTGTGGAAGCGGCAGTACTCGAAGACCGCGGTGGCCCGGCCGAAGACGAAGTCGACGTCGCCCTCCACGTAGCAGTCACGGAAGTACTGGCGGGCGAAGGCACCCAGGTCCGCGCTGTCGGCGTACAGCGTGTCCTGGTGTCCCAGGAATCGGCAGCGGAAGAACGCCGAGCGGTCGCCGGTCACCTTCAGGGCGACGGCCTGGGTTCCGGTGTAGTCGGGGTGATCGGCCCGCAGCCAGTCGTTGGCGAACGTGATCGCGTGGGCCGTGAAACCGGCGGCCCGCACAGACGTCGTGGCCGAGCCGCTGGTGCCGTGGGTGCCGGACCCGTCGGGCTTCGGGGTACCCGCCGCGTTGTCGTACACGATCACTGTGTCGCGCGGGTCGCCGCTCGCGCCGACGAGCGTGAGTCCAGCCTGCGTCTCGGGCACGGTCACCGTCTCGCGGTACGTGCCCGGGGCGAGGACCAGCGTCCAGCCTGGACCGGCGGCGGCGTGCACGGCGGCCTGGACGGTGGTGTGGTCGCCGTGGCCCGTCGGGTCGACGTACAGCGTCCGCCGGGCGGGGCGGGGTGCGGAGGCACGGGCTGCTGCGGTGTGGCCGAGGGCCAGGGCGGCGCCGGCGCCCGCGCCCGCGGTGAGCAACGTGCGGCGGCTGAAGCTGGATCCGATGGGGACGGGGGAGTGGTACGACGGCATGGCTGATCCTTCGCTGTGCGGCTCGGTGAGGAGGTACCGGGGGAGGGAGAGGCGTCAGCGGCTCTTGCCCGCGCCCGCCCGATGCGCCAGCAGGGCGGGCAGCTTGCGCGGATTGTCCACCCGCGTCCGGAGGTTCGGGGTCCAGCCCGCACCCGAGGCGAGGGCCTCCTCGGGCATCTCCGCGTTGTGGACGGCGATGAGATCGACGCGCTTGCCGTTGACGTAGTTGGCGGCGGCGGTGACCGGCGCCTCCTTCCACTTCTTGAGGATCCTCCCGGCGCTGACCCCTGCCGGAAGCGTGAACGCGTTGTTCTGGGCGACCAGTTGGGATTCCTGACCGATGCCGAACGAGTACTGATAGCCGCCCGCGGGGACGATGTAATGGTTGTTGTAGGCGTCGACCTGCCCGAAGCGGACGCGCGGTGCCCGCTCGACGATGTTCCGGAAGACGTTGTGGTGCAGGGTGACCCGCAGCTTGCCGCGGTCCGTGTCGCCCGCACTGTCGCTGTTGCCGATCATCAAGGTCTTGTCGTGGTCGGCGAAGACGTTCCAGGAGACGGTGACCAGGTCGGCGCCGCGTACGACGTCCAGCTCGCCGTCGTGCTGCTGGTAGAGCTCGCCGTAGTAGGACGGCAGCGAACGGTCGGGGTGCTCGCCGTCGGTGAACGTGTTGTGGTCGACCCACACATGCGTCGAACCGTGGACGACCATGCTGTCGTACTCGGAGTTCCAGGCCCCTCTGTCCCCGTCCGTGGGATCCCACTGCGGGAAGCAGTCGAGTGGGCTCTCCAGCGTGAGATCGCGTACGACGACGTTGTCCACGCCTTGGATCTGGAGGCTGCCGCCGACGATTCCGGCGTCCCTGCCCACGCCCACGATGGTGGTGTCCGCCGGGACGTACGCCTTGATCGCCGCGCCCTGCCGGGCCGCCGAGGCCGCGCGCAGGTCCTCCTGCGCACCGCTGACCGGCGTGTCACGTCCCCACACGGCGGGGTCGTAGTCCGCGAGGTACCGGTCGAAGTCGTAGCCATCGGCCTCGAACGCGGAGCAGCCCGCGGCCGTGGCGTTCAGCGTGCCCTCGACCTTGATGATCCGGGGAGCGCCGGGGTCGTCCGCGAGCGCGACCCGCAGGTCCTGCCAGGTGCCGACGGTGTAGACGTGCGCCCGGTCGGCCCCGGCGCCGCCGGTGGTCCCGCCGTCGGCGGACGCCCAGCCGTCGCGGGGCGGCAGCACATCGCGTGCGTCGGCGGCCGATGCCGGGGCGCTCGTGACGGCCACGACCAAGGCGGTGCATCCCGCGAGCAGCGCGAGAGATCTTCGTGCAGCCACGCTCGTCCTCCTCGTCATCCTCGTCGTTCTCGTCGTCGTCCTCATCGTCACGGTCCTTCCGGCCAGGTGATCCAGGAGTCGGGTATCGGGGCGTCGAGCCTGCGCACGTCGCGTGGCGCGAGCCCCCCGCGGTGCAGCAGCTCGGCCGCCACCAGGCGGGCCATGGCGATCGCGCCCGGCGGATTGAAATGCGTGTTGTCCTGCTCGACGGCGGTCCAGTTGAAGTACGCCTTGGTCTCCTCGACGCCGAGCTTCTGCCACAGGGCCAGCGACAGGGCCTGGACGTCGAGCAGCGGCACGTCCTCGGCCTCGGCGAGCGCCCGCATCGCCGCCGGGTATTCGCCGTGGGTGGGCAGCGCGGTGCCGTCCGCGTCGAACTTCCTGCGCTCGACGGCGGTGGCGAGCACCGGCCGCGCGCCACGGGACCGCGCCCCGTCGACGTATTGCTTCAGGTAGTCCTGGTAGGTGGTCCAGGGCTCGGTGTAGCGCGTGGGGTCGGCGCTCTTCTCGTCGTTGTGCGCGAACTGGACGACCAGGCGGTCGCCGGGCCTGATCGCCTCCAGGATCACGGCGAGGCGGCCCTCGTCGACGAAGCTCTTCGAACTCCGGCCGTTCATCGCGTGGTTGGCGACCTTCAGGCGGCGGTCGTGGAGGAAGAAGGGGAGGGCCATGCCCCAGCCGGTCTCGGGCGCCGCGTCGGAGTACTTCTGCGCGGCGGTGGAGTCTCCGGCGATGTGGAGCGTGCTCGCGGGAGCGGTCTTCGACGAGCGGGCGAGGGCGGCCGGGGCCCCGGCCGCCGCGAGCGGAAGGCTCGCGAGGGCCGCGACCGCACGGCGTCGGCCGACGCCGTGCGCGGGGCGCGATGTCACTTGTTCTGGTCCTTCCACTCGGCCTGAGCCTTGTTGAGCTGCTCGGCGAGGGTGTCGAGGAAGTCCTTCGCGGACATCTTGCCGAGCAGGACCTTCTGGTAGTTCGGCTCGTTGTCGGCCTTGCTGATGGTGTTCCAGTCGGGCAGGTAGTACGGCAGCTGAACGACCTTCAGAGAGCCGTCGTTGAGTGCGGCGGCGGCCAGCTTCGTGGGCTCGGCCTCGGTCACCCAGGCGTCCTTGGAGGCGGCGGTGTTGGAAGGGATGGCGCCCGCCGACTTGTTCCACTTGCTGTTGGACTCGTGCGAGGCAGCGAACTCGATGAACTTCCAGGCGGCGGCCTTCTTCTTGCTCGACTTGAACAGGCCAAGGCCGTCGACGGGGTTGGAGACCTGGACGCGGACGCCCGCGTCGGTCGTCGGGTTGGGCAGACCGCGGAATTTGCCCTCGCCGAGCGCCTTCACGTGGTCCGCGTAGGAGCCGAGGTTGTGGCTGAGCATGCCGATCTGGCCCGTGTCCCACTGGGCGTTCATCTTCTTGAAGTCGTTGTTGACGTCGGCCGCGGGTGTGTTGTTCTTGTAGAGCGCGACGTACTTCTTCAACGCCGCTACGTTCTTGGGGTCGTTGACGGTGGTCTTGTCGCCTTCCCAGAACGACCCGATGCCGGACTGGCCGTAGGCAGCGTCGAGCGCCTGCGCGATGGAGCCCTCGCCGCCGCGGATGGTGTACCCGAACTTGTTGTCGCCCTTGGCGGTGAGCCTCTCGGCCGCCGTGTAGAACTTGCCCCAGGTGGTGGGGGCGTCGAGGCCCGCGGCCTTGAACAGGTCGGTGCGGTAGTACAGCACGCCGTTGCTCGCGGACGTGGGCACCGTGAAGAGCCGGTTGCCGCCGCCCGCAGCGCGGACGCTGTCGACCATGCCCGGGTTGAGCTTGCCCTCCAAAGAGCTCTCGCTCAGCCGGTCGTCCAGCGGCTCCAGGGCGTCCTGCGCGGAGATCCCGGCGAGCATGGCGGCGCCGACACCACCGACGTCCGGCAGGCCGCCGCCCTGGATGGCGGTGTCGTACTTGGACTGGACGCTCTCGGCGGGGATCGGCACGTACTTGACGTGGATGTCCGGGTTCTTCGCCTCGAAGTCCTTGATGATCTCCTTCCAGACGTCGGTGCGGACACCGCCGTTGTTGTCCCAGAAGGTGATCTCGCCCTTCCCGGAACCCTCCTTGCCCTTGTCCCCGCCGGCGCCGCTGCCGTCGTCGCCACAGGCGGCTGCGGTCAGCGCGAGCGCGGCGGTGAAGGCGACGGCGGCCACGGCACGACGGCTTCTGTCTCTGCTGCTGATTCCACGGATGGTGATGTTCATGGTCGGCTCTCTTCGTCGGGTGTACGGGGGTCGTGCGAGGTGATGTCAGGTCAGGGGCGGGTCGTTCCGATCGCCTTCCGCGGTCCGGAGAACCTCTTCACCAGGCGGGGCACGGCTGCCGCCGGGTCGAGGCGGTAGGCGTAGAAGTCGCGCGGCTCGAAGGCCGCGCCGTGCGCGTCGTGACGGCCCGTCGTGTTCTTCGTGATCGAGCCGCGCTGCACCAACTCGGCCGTCGCGTCGGCCTGGTAGGGGTGCTGGACGTCCTCGTAGAAGCTGTTCTCGATGACCATCCGCGTCCTGCCGCGCGCCCAGTTGCCGTAGGTCCACAGCGGGTCGCCGTCGGTGACCTGCGCCGACACGTAGTTGTTGTAGAGGTGCGCGTAGGCGCAGTTGTCCGCCGAGGGGTTGCGCTGCTTGGTGCCGCTGAACCAGTTGTGGTCGATGGTCACCTGCGTCTTGACCTGGTCGGTCCAGCCGATGCCGAACGCCTTGTTGTGGTTCTCGAAGCGGTTGTACGAGACGGTGACGTACTGGCTGTCCTTGCGCAGGTCGATCAGGCCGTCACCCATGCGTGTGAGCCGGTTGTGGTCGATCCAGACGTGGTCGACGGAGTCCAGTTGGATCGCGTCGAAGTCCTGCGTCTTGCCGTCCCAGTCGCCCTCGACGTACGAGTCGCGGATGGTCAGGTTGCGGATGATGACGTTGCTCGTGCCGGGGTTCAGGTGCAGCTCGCCGTGGACGATCTCGCCGGATCCGCCGACGCCGACGATCGTCTTGTCCGATGCCACCACGATGTCCGAACCGAACGGCTCGACGGCGACCGTGCCCTTCACGCGGATGACGTAGGGCTCGTCGGCGCCCGCGTACTCGGCGAGCGAGGCCTGGTCGGTGACGGTGACGACCTTGCCGCCCGCGCCCCCGGTGGTCCCTCCGGCCAGCGAGGCGAAGCCGTGCGCGGTGCCGGAGAGGTTGTCGTGGGCCGGTGAGGCCGCGGCTCGAGCCGGCGGGTCGTGCACGGTGCTCAGGCCGAGGACGACGGCCAGAGCGGCCACCGCTGCGAGGGCGCGGGCTCCGAGGCGTCCGGTGCTGTGCAGGTGTTGCTCCATTGCGGCTCCCAACAGGCTCACGGGTGAGGTCGGTCATGCGTGATCCGGAAGTGCGTGAACAGGGCGGTCCCGGCCCCGTTCCGGCCCGCCGGGGCCGTGGCGAACAGGCCGAGCAGCGCGCCCACCCACCGCCACGGCGTCGCGGCGAAGACCTGGCCCGAAGGGCGGAATCCGTCGCCGGTGTCGGCGGAGAAGCGGCAGCGGGCGCCGTCCGCGATGTCGATCCGCAGCCGCGCGGTGCCGTCGGGGGCGGGGCGCGGATGCTCGGCGTCGCGCTCCCGTTCGGCGACGGACTCGGCGAACCGGTGGACGAGCCGGGCCGTCCCGTCGCCGTCGCGTGCGAGGCCGATCCAGTGGAAGGCGTCACCGAGCACCGCGAGCCCGGCCCTGGCATCGGCCGCGGTGCCGTCGAGCCGCAGGCCGACCTCGACGGTGCATGGCGTGAGCGGAAGCCGCTGGGTCAGCACGTGCGGCAGGAGGCGCAGGTCGTGGGCGTCCGCCGACCGGACACAGGCCAGTCGCAGGCCGTCCGCCGCGTGGGAAGTCGTCCAGCCCGCACGGGGGTTGGCGGACCACTGCCACTGGCGGCCGTGGCGTCCACCGGGGAAGTCGTCGTCGGTGGCGGGCGCGGACGTGGGCTGCGGGGGCAGGGCGGGCTTCTCGTGTACGTCGACGGGGGCGCCGCCGTCCCCGATCACCGGCCAGCCGTCCGTGCCCCAGCGCAGCGGCTGGAGGTGGACGACGCGCCCGTATGCGCCGCGCTGCTGGAAGTGCAGGAACCAGTCGTCGCCGGACGGGGTGCGCACCCAGCCGCCCTGGTGGGGGCCGTTGACGGCGGTGTCGCCCTGCTCCAGGACGATCCGCTCCTCGTAGGGGCCGTGGAAGGCCCGGGAACGGAAGGCGCCCTGCCAGCCGTGCTCCACGCCACCGGCCGGGGCGAAGATCCAGAACCATCCGTCGTGCCGGTAGAGCTTGGGCCCCTCCAGCGTGAACCAGCCGGGGAGCCGGTCGGCGTCGACCAACACCGCTCCCTCGTCGAGGAGTTGCCGTCCGTCAGGGCTCATGCGGTGACCGGTGAGCCGGTTCTTGACGCCGGAGCGCGACTTGGCCCAGGCGTGCACCAGATATGCCTCGCCGCGCTCCTCGTCCCACAGCGGGCAGGCGTCGATGAGGCCCTTACCCGCCTTGACGAGGTGCGGGGCGCTCCAAGGTCCGCGGATGTCGGGGGAGTTGACCTGGAAGACGCCGTGGTCGGGGTCGCCCCAGAAGATCCAGAAACGCCCCTCGTGGTACCGGATCGAAGGCGCCCACACCCCGCAGTCGTGCCGCGGCGCGGCGAACGACTCCGCGGGTTCCAGGCGCTCCAGGGCGTGCCCGATCAGGGTCCAGTTCACCAGGTCGCGCGAGTGCAGCAGCGGCAGGCCCGGGGCGCGCCCGAAGCTGGACGCGGTGAGGTAGAAGTCGTCGCCGACCCGGACGACATCGGGGTCGGACCAGTCGGCGGCGAGGACCGGATTGCGGTAGGTCCCGTTGCCGAGGTCGCCCGGGCCGAGGTCGCCCGGCCTGATCGCCCCCGCCGCGTTCACGCGGTCACCGCCTTGCGGACGAGCCCCGCGGCCTCGGTCCGGCTCGGGCGGCCGTCGGAAACGACGGTGATGACACGGCGTACGACGGTCTCGCCGGGGCCGATCGGCAGGCGCCGCGTATGCGCGAGCGAGGAGCCGACGCCGGGATACTCCGCGGTCCGCACGAACCACGGGTCACGCCGCGTCTCGGGCGTGGCCCCGGCGAAGACGAGCGTCCAGCCCTGGCCGGTGAGGGCCACCCAGTCGGCCGTGGCCCCGTGCGCGGCGGCCTCGCCGTCGGCGTCCGCGGTGAACACCTCGGGGGCCTGCCGTTCCTTGGGGGCACGCCAGAAGAAGCCTCCGTAGGCGGCGCCGGGGCGGCCGTTGGTGGCCGGGCTGCCGATCGAGATCTCCGCAGCGGCCGGGTTGGTGAGGGAGAACGTGAAGTCGAGCGCCCAGGCGGACGTGGTGAGGGGCGTGACGGCGACGGTGCGCCGCTCGCGCAGCAGTTCGCACTCAC
The DNA here is from genome assembly GCF_044455475.1 of Streptomyces sp. NPDC051218. NCBI lineage: Bacteria > Bacillati > Actinomycetota > Actinomycetes > Kitasatosporales > Streptomycetaceae > Streptomyces > Streptomyces sp. NPDC051218. The sequence goes on from NZ_JBITEU010000002.1 coordinate 346,367, forward strand.
CGTCGAGCCAGCCGATCTCCTCGACGAACCCGTCGGGGTCGCGCAGCTTGAACTCCAGGTGGCGCTGTTCGCCGTGGTTGTCGAGCTCGGTGGGCCCCTGGTCGCGCACGTAGGTGCGCCCGCCCCAGAAGTTGCGGCCCGCCGCGTCGGGCACGGCGACGCCCACACCGAAGTGGTGCGGGTGATCGGCGGGGCCGAACTCGGTGACGGGCAGGCCGCCGAAGGTGCGGACGGGGTGGAGATAGGGGCGGGGCGCGAGGCGGGGGCCCGCCGAGGGGTGGATGACGTAGCGGCCTACGGGGCGGCCCGAGCAGCGCAGCAGGAGCGCGGTGTCGGTCGCGGTTCTGTTCATGGCGTTCTCACCTCGGTGGGGTCTCGGCGGGGGAGGAGTGAGCGGTTGAGGGGTGAGCGGTTGAGGGGTGAGTGATGGAGGGGTGAGCGGTGGAGGATGTGGGGCCGGGCTGGCCGGGCAGCGCCCAGAACGTGCCGAGCTCGGCGAAGCCGCACAGCGTGTCGGCGCTCGCCGCGACGAGCCCGTCGATGCCGTGCACGACCCGGCGCCGCACGCCTTCGTGCTCGCCGGGCACCGTGCGCCACGCCTCGGCCGGCAGGGGGCGCGGACCGGGCGCCACGCGGATCGCCTCGACGACCTTCATGAAGGCGCCCGTCGACGCCGGCGGAACCAGCAGCTCGGCGCGGCCCGCGAGATGGTCGACGAGGTTCTCCAGGAGGTCCGTCCGCCCGTGAAGGACCTCCTGGGGCCCGTGCCCGGCGCGCTGCACGAGCACCCGGTCCTGCTTGTACCAGAAGGTGATGCGGCCCCGGGTGCCGTGGACGATGACGTACGGCTCGTCGGACCGCTCGGCGCAGAGGGTCGCGGCGACACCGATGCGGCCGCCGCGCGCGGTGGTGATCCCCACGAACGAGGTGTCGTCGGACTCGATGGCGTTGGCGCGAAACAGCTCCGGTTCCACCCGCGTGACGTCCTCGCCCCGCGGGGACCCGTCGACCGCCAGGGCGGTGGCGACGGCGTGGGCGAGGGGGTTGGTCAGGACCCCGTCCACGACGTACACGCCGTCCAGGCGGCGCCGCCCGGCCCAGGGAGCGCGCCGGTAGTACGCCTCGTCACGGGCCCAGGCACCCGCCGCGCCGACGCCCATCGGCTGCCCGATCACCCCGTCGGCGACCAGGGCGCGGATGGCGGGCACGGCGTGCGAGCCGAGCGACTGGAACCCGACCTGACAGGCCACCCCCGCGGCGGCCACCGCGTCGGTGATCCGCCGGAAGCCGTCGTACGAAGGGGCGGGCGGCTTCTCCAGGAGCAGGTGCACGCCTCGCTCGGCGGCGGCCACGGCCAGGTCGGCGTGGGTGGGGATGGGCGTGCAGATCACGGCGACGGCGGCTCCGGTGGCGTCGAGCAGTCCCGCGAAGTCCGCGGACTGGGCGGGCTGGCCGAGCCCGTCGAGCTCCGCATCACTCAGCGGTGCGAGCTCGCAGATCCCCACGAGGCGTACGAGACCCGCCTGTTGAAGACGCCGGATGTTCTCCAGGTGCCATCTGCCATGCCCGCGCGCACCGGCAAGCACGACGGGGACAGGAGCGGTGCTCATCCCTTCACCGCCCCGGCGCTGAACCCCGTGACCAGCCACTTCTGGATGAAGGCGAAGACGATCACGACGGGCAGGGCGGCGATGACGCCGCCGGCCGCGAGCGCTCCGAGGTCGACGCTGTCGGCGCCCATCAAGGTGGCGAGACCGACCGGGATCGTCTGCTTGTCCTGGTTGGAGAGGAACATCAGGGCGAACAGGAAGTGGTTCCAGCTGTGCACGAAGGCGAAGGAGCCGACCGCGATCAGACCGGGCCGCAGCAGCGGCAGCACGACGGCGCAGAAGGCGCGGAAGCGTCCGCAGCCGTCGACCCAGGCGGCCTCCTCCAGGGAGTACGGCACGTTCTTGATGAACCCGCTGATCAGGATCATCGAGAGCGGCAGCTGGAAGACGGCCTCGGCGATGATGACGCTGCCGAGCGAGTTGATCATCTGGAGGTTGGCGAAGATCTGGAAGAGCGGCACCAGCATCAGCGCGCCGGGGATGAACTGCGAGCACAGCAGCGCCAGCATGAAGCCGCGCTTGATCTTGAAGTCGAAGCGGGCCAGGGCGTAGCCCCCGGCGAGCGCGACGAGCGTCGTCATCAGCATCGACAGGACACCGACGATGAGGCTGTTCTGGAAGAAGAGCGCGAAGCTCCGCTCGGTCCACACCTTGTCGAAGTGCTCGAAGGTGACCGGCCAGGGGAGCAGCGAGGTCGAGCCCGCCGGGCGGATCGCGAAGAGCAGCATCCAGTAGAACGGGATGAGCGTGAAGAGGAGGTAGAGGCCGAGCGGGAGATAGATCTGCCAGCGGGGCGCCTCGTCCCAGGGGCGCCGCCTGGGTGTGCGCGGGCCGCCGTCGCGCGGCCTGACGGGAGCGGTGGTGTCCGCCATGGCGGCGTCCCTGTCCAGGTGCTGAGTGGTCGTCACTTGTCCTGACCTCCGAACTTGCTCAGCCGCAGATAGACCATCGAGCAGAAGAGGAGGATCACGAACGCGATGGAGGTCAGTGCGGAGGCGTAGCCGAAGTCGTGCGAGTCGACGGCGATGGACGCGATGCGCAGGGGCAGGGTCGTCGTCTCACCGGCGGGTCCGCCGCCGGTGAGGGTGTAGAGCAGGTCGACGTTGTTGAACTCCCAGACCGCGCGAAGGAGCGTGGAGAGGATGATCGCGTCCTTCAGGTGCGGCAGGGTGATGTGGAAGAACTGCCGGAAGCGGCTTGCGCCGTCCACCTCGGCGGCCTCGTACAGGTCCTTCGAGACGGACTGCAGGTCGGCCAGGATGAGGATCGCGAAGAAGGGGACCCCGCGCCAGAGCTCGGCGACGACGACGGCGGGGAAGACGGTGCTGGTGTCCGAGAGCCACGACGTGCCGTACGTGCCGATCCCCATGTCCGCGAGGTAGCGGGTGATGCCGGTCTGGGAGTTGAAGATCAGCAGCCAGATCGTCGAGGTGAGTACGCCGGAGACGGCCCACGGCGAGAAGACCAGGGCGCGGGCCATCGCACGGCCGATGAAGGTCTGGTTGACGATCAGCGCGAGCCCCAGGCCCAGGAGCAATTGCAGGACGACCTCGACGGCCACCCACTGGAGGCTGAAGCCGAGCGTCTGCCAGAACTGCGGGTCCTCGGTGAACGCGGTGACGAAGTTGTCGAACCCGGCGAAGCCGTCGCGCCAGGGCTTGGTGGGGTTGTAGTGACGCAGGCTGTAGTAGAAGACGCTGATGACCGGGTAGGCGATGAAGCCCAGCATCAGGAGCCCGGCCGGCGCGATCAGCAGATACGGGAGGCGGCGCGGGGTCGCTCCCGTTCGGCGCCGGCGCGTACCCGGCGTGCGGCGCCGGGGCGGTGGCTGCGGTGGCGCTTTCGCCACGGCTGAGGCCATGTCTGCTTCTCCGTTCTCATGGGCGGCACACAGTCCGCGAGATGAAGCGCTTCGCAGACGTTGTTCGAGATCTCGTACAAATAGAGAGCTGCCGGGGCGGGGCTCAGCCCGCGTACGGGTCGGGGACCTCGCCCTCGCGAGCCAGGAACTCGAAGTCGCAGCCGGTGTCGGCCTGGGTGATCTGCTCGCTGTAGAGCGCGCCGTAGCCGCGCCCGTAGCGCGCGGGCGGCGGCGTCCAGGCATCCCGCCGCCGCGCCAACTCATCGTCGGACACGGCGAGATGGAGCGAGCGCGCCTCGACGTCGAGGGTGACCAGGTCTCCCGTGCGCACCAGGGCGAGCGGGCCGCCCACGTGCGACTCGGGCGCGATGTGCAGGACACACGTGCCGTACGACGTGCCGCTCATCCTCGCGTCGGAGATCCGCACCATGTCGCGCACCCCCTGTTTGAGCAGGTGATCGGGGATCGGGAGCATGCCGTACTCGGGCATCCCGGGGCCACCCTTGGGGCCCGAACCCCGCAGCACGAGGACGTGGTCGGCGGTGATGCCGAGTTCCGGGTCGTTGATGGTGCGCTGCATCTGCTGGTAGTCGTCGAAGACCACCGCGGGGCCCGTGTGCCGCTGCAGGTGCGGCTCGGCGGCGATGTGCTTGATGACGGCGCCGTCCGGACAGAGGTTGCCGCGGAGCACCGCCACTCCGCCCTCGTCGGCCAGCGGCTTGTCGCGCGGCCGGATGACCTCGGGGTTGTGCACGACGGCGCCCGCGAGCTGCTCGCGCAGGCTGTCATGGGCGACGGTCGGCCGCTCCAGGTGCAGTACGTCGGTCAACTGGGCCAGGAACGCAGGGAGTCCGCCCGCGAAGTGGAAGTCCTCCATGAGGTACTGCCCGCCGGGGCGCAGGTTGGCGAGCACCGGCACGGTCCGCGCGATCCGGTCGAAGTCGTCGAGCGTGAGCCGGACGCCGCTGCGGCCCGCCATGGCGATCAGGTGGATCACCGCGTTGGTGGAACCGCCGAGCGCGAGCACGGTGGCGACCGCGTCCTCGTAGGCGTCGGAGGTGAGGAACCGCGACAACTTCAGGTCCCGTCGGACGAGTTCGACGATCCGCATGCCGGATGCGGCCGCCATCCGGTCGTGCCCGGAGTCCACCGCGGGGATGGAGGAGGCCCCGGGCATCGTCACGCCGAGGGCCTCGGCCGCCGCGGTCAGCGTGGAGGCGGTGCCCATGGTCATGCAATGGCCGGGGGAGCGGGCCAACCCGCTCTCCAGCTCGGCCAGTTCACAGTCACCGATGAGGCCGGCGCGCTTGTCGTCCCAGTACTTCCACATGTCGGTGCCGGAACCGAGCACCTCGTTGCGCCAGTGGCCGGGGAGCATGGGCCCCGCCGGCACGAAGACCGTCGGCAGGTCGACGCTCGCGGCGCCCATGAGCAGGGCGGGCGTCGTCTTGTCGCAGCCGCCCATCAGCACGGCGCCGTCCATCGGATAGGACCGGAGCAACTCCTCCGTCTCCATGGCGAGGAGATTCCGGTAGAGCATCGGCGTCGGCTTCTGGAACGTCTCCGAGAGCGTGGAGACGGGGAACTCCAGGGGGAAGCCGCCCGCCTGCCACACCCCGCGCTTGACCGCCTGGGCGCGGTCGCGCAGGTGGACGTGGCAGGGGTTGATGTCGGACCAGGTGTTGAGGACCGCGATGACGGGCTTGCCCAGATGCTCCTCGGGCAGATACCCGAGCTGCCGGGTGCGCGCCCGGTGGCTGAAGGACCGCAGGCCGTCCGTGCCCCACCACTGGTGGCTGCGCAGCTCTTCGGGCCTCATGCGGACCACGCCTTCACCAGGGCCGCTATCTCGTCGCGCCGCTCCTCGGGCAGCTCCCGGCTCGGCGGGCGCACCTCGCGGCGGCACAGACCGAGCGCCGCAAGGGCTTCCTTGACGACCGTGACGTTGTCCGCGGACTGGTCGGCGGCGCGCAGCTCCTCGAAGCGGCGGATCCGCTCCCAGACGTCCATGGCCGCCGGATAGTCCCCGGCGCGCAGCGCCTGGAGCATGCTCAGCGACACCTCGGGGGCGACATTGACCAGGCCCGAGGTGAAGCCGGTGGCGCCGACGGCCCAGTAGGCGGGCGCGTACAGCTCGGCGAGCCCCGCCACCCACACGAACCGGTCGAGCCCCGCGTCCCGGGCGAACGCGGCGAAGGCGGCGGCGTCCGGAGTCGCGTACTTCGCGCCGATCACGTTGGGGCACAAGTCCCCGAGATCCGCCAGGCGTTCGCCGGCGAGGCGCGGATTGCGGATGTACGGGACGACACCCAGCTCGGGCACGGCGTCGGCGACGGCACGGTGGTAGTCGACCCAGCCGTCCTGCGACACGTACGGATGCACGGGCTGATGGACCATCACCATGTGAGCGCCGGCGTCCCGCGCATGCCGGGCCGCGGCGATCGCCGTCGGCAGATCATGGCCGACGCCGACGAGCACGTACGCGCCGCCGCCTCCCGCCTCCTCCATGGTCAACTCGGTCACCAGGCGCCGCTCCTCGGGACTCAGCGCATAGAACTCGCCGGTGTTCCCGTTCGGGGTGAGCGTGCGCACGCCCCCGTCGGTGAGCCGCCTGACCAGGGCGCGGTAGGTGTCACGCTCCACCGATCCGTCCTCGGCGAACGGAGTCACCGGGATCGCGACCACATCGGCGAGCGCCGAACGCAGCTCGCCGAAACGGGAGAAGCGGGAGTCGGGGGTCGGGCCGGTCATGAAAGCTCCCCTTCCGGGAACGCCCGCCGCACGAACGAGGCGATGTGGTCATGGAGTCCGCGAGCCGCCGCGTCGGCTTCCCCGGAGAGCGCGAGCCGCAGGATCTCCCGGTGCTCGGCCGCCTCCCGCTCCCAGGAGGGCAGCGTCGCCCAGGCGACGGCGGAGACCAGGGCCGCCTGGTCGCGCACGTCGTCGAGCATCCGGGAGAGCAGCGGGTTGCCGCACGGGACGTAGAGAGCGCGGTGGAACTCCCGGTTGGCCAGGGAGCGTTCGGCCGCGTCGGCGGCCGAGTCAGCACGCTCCAGTGCGTCGCGCGCCTCCTCCAGGAGGGCGCCGCTGCGGACGGTGCGCCGCAGGGCCTCCGGTTCGAGGAGCAGACGTACGTCGTAGACCTCCTGCGCCATGGCCGCGTCGACCGTGCGCACGGTGGCGCCCTTGTACTGGCTCATGACGACGAGGCCGGTCCCGGCGAGCGTCTTCAGCGCTTCCCGTACGGGTGTCTTGGAGACGGCGAACTGGGCGGCGAGCTCGGTCTCGACGAGTGGCTGGCCGGGTGCCAACTGCCCGGTGAGGATGCGGTGCTTGACCGCCTCGAGCACGTACTGCGTGCGCGAGGGGATGGGGTGGGGCGCAAAGTTCATCGATGCTCTCAGTCGTCGTGCGGCCTTCGTGCGGTCATCGCTCAGGGCCGTCGTGCAGTCATCGCGTATCGCGTCTCATATATGACGTACGAAGTACGACGCGATGAAGCTAGGGCGCCGACCGGTCCGCGTCAACGTTTCGCGCAAGAAAACTCGTTCGAAATATCGGAGTTGGAGCCCGCTGCCTCGAAGCGCTTCGACTGTTACCGCCCGAACCGTTGACGTACTCGTCGCGGCTCCCTACCTTGTCCCGGCAAGCGCTTTCCTAAAACGATTCAATCGCGTAGCGGAGGACGAACTGTGCCGACGAATGGGGAAGTTGACAGGCGCGGCCTGTTGAAGCTGGCCGGTGGCTCCTTGGCGGCCCTCGGGCTTACCGCGGCGGGCTGCGGTGGCGGAAGCGGATCCGGGGACGGGACCGTCACCATCCGGTACGCGTGGTGGGGCTCCGACGACCGCGCCAAGCGGATCAACCGCACCATCGAGCTCTTCGAGAAGAAGCACCCGAAGATCAAGGTGAAGACGGACTTCCAGCCCTACCTCGACTTCTGGAAGAAGTTCAACACCCAGGCGTCCGGCGGGAATCCGCCCGACGTCTTCCAGAACGCCATCGGCTTCCTGCGCAAGTACGACCAGCGCAACGTGCTGCTCGACTTGAACGCGCAGGCCAAGGCGGGCAACTTGCGCCTGGACGGATTCCGGGCCGGTCTGGAGAAGTTCGGCGAGGTCGACGGCAAGCTGCTCGGCGTCCCCGTCGGCAGCAACTCCATGGCCCTGGTGATCGACAAGCCGGTCTTCGAGAAGGCCGGTGTCACCCCGAAGATGGGCTGGACCTGGGACGATTTCCACACCGCGATGGAGAAGATCCACCAGCAGGGCAGGGCGGGCGACAGCGGACTCTACGGCGTCATGTACCTCTACGACCCCTACCTGCGCCAGCAGGGCAAGGCCTTCTTCACCAAGGACGGCCTGGGCTTCGACGAGGCCGACCTCAAGGAGTGGTGGACCAAGGGGTACGCCGGGGTGAAGTCGGGGATCTACGCCGACCCCAAGAAGGTCGCCCAGATCAAGCCCAAGTCGGCCGTGGCCGCCGAGATCGCCGCGTCCGAGTTCACCTGGGACAACTTCACCGTCCGCTACAGCGCCGAGGGCAAGAGCACGTACGGTCTCGCCCCGCTCCCGACCACCGACGGCAAGAAGACGGGACAGTACCTCGGCTCGCTGATGCTCAGCGGCTCCAAGCGCACGCAACACCCCAAGCAGGTCGCGCAGTTCATCGACTTCATGGTGCACGACCCCGAGGTCGCCAAGATCATGGGCTACGACCGCGGTGTGCCCACCACGACCGCGCAGTACGAGGCGTACAAGCCGGCCGGGGAGAAGGACAAGGTGATCGCCTCGGTCAACAAGGAGATCGCCGCGTACGAGGAGCAGCTGGTCGACTCCGGTGTCCTGGAGACCATCACGCCGCACCCGGCGGGCGCGGACGTCTGCGAGGCGGCGTTCCTGCGCATCGCGGAGGAACTGGCCCTGGGGGAGCGGTCGGTGGACGAAGCGGTGAAGCAGTTCTTCACCGAGTGCAAGACCGCGCTCGGTTCCTGATGGGCGGCACGATGACGTCCCCCCAGGCCTCAGTGGCCCCGCCCACCCCCGAGAAGCCCTCGCCGCCGGGCGGCCGACGCCTCCCCGAGGCCGCCCGGCGGCGACGGCGGGGCGAGAACATCGCCGGGTTCCTCTTCATGTCGCCGTGGCTCGCGGGCTTCCTGCTGCTCACGGCAGGACCCATGGCCGCCTCGCTCTACTTCGCGTTCACCGACTACAACCTGTTCGACGCACCCAAGTGGATCGGCCTCGACAACTTCACCGAGATGTTCGGCGACCCGCGATGGCGCAAGTCGGTGGAGGTGACACTCTGGTACGTCGTCGTCGGCACCCCGCTCAAGCTGGCCGCGGCCCTCGGCGTGGCGCTGCTGCTCAACCAGAAGCGGCGCGGCCAGGCCTTCTACCGGGCCGCGTTCTACGCGCCCTCCTTGATCGGGGCCAGCGTCTCGATCGCCGTCGTCTGGAAGGCGATCTTCTCCGACGACGCCATCGTCGACCGTACGCAGCGGGCGATCTTCGGCATGGACGTCGGCGGCTGGACCGGCGACCCGCAGTGGATCATCTACAGCCTGGTGGCGCTCACCGTCTGGCAGTTCGGCGCACCGATGGTCATCTTCCTGGCCGGCCTGAAGCAGGTGCCGCGCGAGCTGTACGAGGCGGCGGAGGTGGACGGCGCGGGCACCTGGCGGCGGTTCTGGAACATCACGCTGCCGATGATCTCCCCGGTCCTCTTCTTCAACGTTCTCCTGGAGACCATCCACTCCTTCCAGATCTTCGCCTCGGCGTACATCGTCGGCGGCGGTGCGGGCGGCAACGCCTGCGGTCCGGCGGACGGTTCGCTCGTCTACACCTGCTATCTCTACGTCCAGGGCTTCGAGAACAGCCGGATGGGCCTCGCTTCAGCCATGGCCTGGATGCTGCTGCTCGCGGTGGCACTGGTGACGGCGGTCCTGTTCTGGTCCCAGAAGCGCTGGGTGCACTACGAGGAGGGCGCCCGATGACCGCGTCGCACGCAGCAAAGCCGGCCGCGGATCCGGGGCTCGCTTCCCATCCGCGACCCGGCCGCCGACGGCGATCGGCCGGTTCGCTCGCCTGGCACATCGGGTCCCTGGCGGTCCTCGCCGTGGTCCTCTACCCCGTGATCTGGGCGCTCGGCGGTTCGTTCAAGCCGAACGACGAGATCGTCGGCAGCCTCGACCTGTTCCCGACCGACCCCATCGTCGCGAACTACGCCGGTCTGGCCGACGGGATCGCCGACATCTCCATCGCCACCTTCTTCTCCAACTCCCTGTATCTGGCGCTCGGTTCGGTGGCGGGAGTGCTGTTCTCCTGCTCCCTCGCGGCGTACGCCTTCGCGCGGATCAGGTTCGCGGGCCGCAATCTGCTGTTCGCCCTGATGATCGGCACCCTGCTCCTCCCGTACCACGTGCTCCTGATCCCGCAGTACGTGCTGTTCCAGAAGATGGGCCTGATCAACACCTACACGCCGCTCCTGCTCGGCAAGTACCTGGCGGTCGACGCCTTCTTCGTCTTCCTGATGGTGCAGTTCATGCGGAACCTGCCCAAGGAGCTGGACGAGGCGGCGCGGCTCGACGGCTGCGGGCACCTGCGGATCTACTGGTCGATCGTGCTTCCGCTGTGCAGGCCCGCGCTCATCACCAGCGCGATCTTCACCTTCATCAACTCCTGGAACGACTTCATGGGGCCGCTGATCTATCTCAACGACCCCTCGAAGTACACCGTTTCGCTCGGCCTGAAGATGTTCGTCGACCAGGAGGGCCTTGCCAACTACGGCGGCATGATCGCCATGTCCCTCGTCGCGCTGCTGCCCGTCCTCGCGTTCTTCCTGGCCTTCCAGCGCTACCTGATCGACGGTATGGCCACGTCGGGACTGAAGGGCTGAGGCCGCGTGAGCGGGACATCCATCAGAAGGTCCGTCTTCATGGACCGCTTCGGCACCTTCGCCGAATGCCTGCTGACCGGGGTGTGGATCGCGCTCGCCGCCCTGCCCCTGGTCACACTCCCCGCCGCCTTCGCGGCGGGGTCCCGCCACCTGAACCGGCACCTGGCCCACGAGACCTCCGGGTGGCGGGAGTTCACCGCGGATCTGCACGCGGCGGCCCGGCGCGGCTGGCTGGTGGGCCTCGCCGGCTGGGCGGCGCTCGCCCTGCTCCTCGCCGACATCGCGTTCGTACGGGCGGGGCTTCCCGGCGGCGCGTTCGTCGGCGCGGTCGGGGTCGTCGCTCTGTTCGTCCTCGTCGTCGCGGGGCTGCGGGCGGCCGCGACCTGGGGCCCCGGGGCGTCGTGGCGCGCGCTCCTGACCGGAGCGGTGCGCCGCACGCTGCGCGACCCCGCCGGTTCGCTGGTGATCGTGTGCGGATTCGCCGTGGTCGTGGGGTCCGCGTGGTTCGCACTGCCGCTCGCGGCACCCGCCCTGGGGATGGTCGCGGCGGCCGCTCTGGCCGTCGAGCGGCGTGGCGCGGCGGCCTGACGCCCGCGTTCCGCAGCTGATCCCGTCCCCGCCCGCACGTCTGGATCTGTCCTGCCCATGCAAAGCCATCCAACGAGAAAGGACCACCATGTCTCCGATCCCCCGCAGGTCCCTGCTCAAGGCCGCCGCCGTGGCCGGTGCCGCCGCGCAGTTCAGCTGGGTGCTCGGCCGTGGCGACGCCGAGGCAGCACCCCGTGTGGCAGCGGACGAAGGGCCCGTCGCCATCGGCTGGCTGGAGAAGGGCGGGCTCGGTGCCGCACCGGGCTCCACCTTCGGCGTCCCGTGGCCCAAGGGCGCCCACCCCGCCGGGCAGAAGTTCGCCCTCGCCACCGCCGACGGCAAGGACGTTCCCGTACAGACTTGGGAGACCGCACACTGGCCCGACGGCTCGCTCAAGTGGAGTGCGCACGCGGTGGGCCCGACGGCGGCAGGCACCGAGAAGTTCACCCTCAAGGCGGGGACACCCGCTGCACCGGACAAGAAAGTCAAGGTCACCGAGACCCGTCGGGCGATCACCGTCGACACCGGCGTCATCAAGGCCGTCATCGCCAAGGACGGCGAGCGGCTCGTCGAGTCCGTCACCCGCGACGGCGTGCAGATCGCCACCGACGGACGGCTCGTTCTGCTCCGGCAGGGCGATCTGGACGACGGCGACCGGGGCGACGCCAAGTGGGACCGCTTCGACGGTGAGGTCAGCGGGGCCAAGGCCGAGCAGGAGGGTCCGGTACGCGCCGTGGTCCGCATCGACGGCAAGCACCGCAGGGGAAGCCGCAGTTGGCTGCCCTTCAGCGTGCGGCTCTACTTCTACGCGGGCGCCGACTCCTTCCGCATGGTGCACACCATCACCTACGACGGCGACGCGGAGAAGGACTTCATCCGCGGCCTGGGTGTCCGCTTCAGCGTGCCGATGCGCGACGCGGCGTACGACCGGCACATCCGCATCGCGGGCGAGGGCAAAGGTTTCCTGACCGAAGCGGTCAAGGGGATCACGGGCCTGCGCCGCGACCCGGGCGCCGCCATCCGCACCGCCCAGGTCAAGGGCGAGAAGCTGCCGGACCCGGCGACCTGGGACCAGCGGGTCACCACCCGCCTGCAGTACATCCCCACCTGGGGCGACTACACCCTCTCCCAGCTCTCCGCCGACGGGTTCACCCTGCGCAAGCGGACCAAGCCGGGGCACACCTGGATCACGGCGGGAGGCGGCGGCCGGGCGAGTGGATTCGGGTACGTCGGCGGGGCCGGCGGCGGATTCTCCTTCGGCCTGCGCGACTTCTGGGAGAAGCACCCCGCCCAGCTGGACATCCGGGGCGCCGCCGGTGACGAGGCCGAGGTCACCCTCTGGCTCTGGTCGCCCGAGGCGCAGCCGATGGACCTGCGCACGTACCACGACGGCATGGGCCAGGACACCTACCCCAAGCAGATCGAGGGCCTCGACATCACCTACGAGGACTACGAACCCGGCTTCGGCACCCCGTACGGCATCGCCCGCACCAGCGAGCTGATGTTCTGGGCGAACGCGGCCACGCCCTCGGCGGCCACCCTCGTCGGCCAGGCCGCCGCCGTCCGTACCCCGCCCCAGCTGGCCGCCGCCCCCGAACACGTGACGAAGGCGGGCGTCTTCGGCGGTCTCTTCTCGCCCGTCGACCGCTCCACGCCCGCGAAGGCGACGATCGAGGACCACCTCGACTTCCTCTTCACGTACTACAAGGACCAGGCTGAACAGCGCCGCTGGTACGGCTTCTGGGACTACGGCGACATCATGCACACCTACGACGAGGACCGACACCAGTGGCGGTACGACGTCGGCGGCTACGCCTGGGACAACTCCGAGCTCTCGCCCGACCTGTGGCTCTGGTACGCCTACCTGCGCTCGGGCCGCGCCGACATCTTCCGCTTCGCCGAGGCCATGACCCGGCACACCGGCGAGGTCGATTCCTACCACCTCGGCAAGTGGGCGGGCCTGGGCACCCGGCACGGTGTGCAGCACTTCGCGGACAGTGCGAAGCAGCAGCGGATCTCCACGGCCGTCTACCGCCGCCCCTACTACTTCCTCACCGCCGACGAGCGGGTCGGCGACCTGATGCACGCCCTGGTCGACTCCGACGAGACGTTCCTCGTCCTCGACCCCCTGCGCAAGATCCGCACGGAGCCGTACGAACCCGACCGCAACGCCCTGTCCATCGGCTTCGGCACCGACTGGAGCGGACTCGCCGCGGCCTGGCTCACCGAGTGGGAACGAGGCGGCCCCAAGGCGGACAAGGCCGAGGCCCGCCTGCGCTCCACCATGGAGACCATCGCCGCCCAGCCCAACGGCTTCGTCCAGGGCAGCGGTCTCTACGACCTGGACACCGGGAAGTTCGCGGTGGCCGCCGAGCCCGCCGTGAACGTCTCGCACCTGTCGGCGATGTTCGGCCTGGTCGAGATGTGCGCCGAACTCATCGACCTCGTCGACCAGCCGAAGTTCAAGGAAGCCTGGCTGGACTACTGCCGCTATTTCAACGCCACCAAGGCCGAGCAGAAGGAGCGCTACGGCAAGGACTTCGGCAGCCTGCTGCTCTTCCAGGGGCACTCCCGCCAGGACGCGTACGCCGCTTCTCAACTGGAGGACGAGAAGCTCGCGGCGCGCGCCTGGCAGAAGTTCCACGAAAGCGACGGCTACACGAAGGCGATGAGCTGGGCCAGGACGGACCTGGAGGGCCCTGCGGTCCTGGAGCCCGGATACGAGAACCTGCGGATCAACACCAACGAGACCGCGCTGTTCGGGCTCGCCGCCATCCAGAACCTCGCCCTGGTCGGCGACGAACTCCCCGGCTAACCGCCGGACACGGTCAGGGAGTTGGTGGTGAAGTCCAGGCCGCCGGCCGAGCCGCTGATCTCGTAGCCGAACTGCACGTCGCCGATGGTCTCGTTGCCCATCCAGCCCTTGGTGTTCTTGATCCACTTGAGGATCGGGAGGATGTCGACGGTCCCGGACGAGGAGTCGGAGGTGCGCAGGAAGGAGAACACCTCGTTGGCGCCGTTGGTGCCCTTGTAGACCGCCCAGGTGTGACCGCCCAGGCTCACGGTGCCCTGGGCGGTGCCGAGGGGGCCGACGTTCCCGTTGTAGTTGACCCAGAGCATGATCTCGTAGTCGTAGCCGGTGTCCCAGATGTCGTACGAGGAGTTGTAGTCGCCCGCCGACGGGACCTTGACGTCGTACGAGCTCTTCAGCGAGGACAGCGAGTCGACGGGCTTGCCGATGACCTTCTTGGAGTTCGGGTAGGACTTGATGCCGCTGGTGTTCGGGTGGTCGGCGCGCACGCTCCACTTCGTGCCCGAGTCCGCGGATATGCACTGGCTGCCCGCGCCCGAGCCCCAGATGTTGTTGTAGAGGGTGTAGCCGTTCAGGCTGGTGTTGCCCCACTGGTCGCAGGAGCTCCAGACGGCGGCCTGCGCGGGGGCGGAAGCCATGCCGAGCACCGCGCCCAACGCCAGTGCGGGGGCGAGCAGCAGGCGGGTGAGGGTGCGGCGGGGGTGTCGTGTCATGTGTCGTCTCCAGGGTGGGGGGAGGGCCGTGGGTCCGGGTCGGAACCGCGGTCGTCTTGGGCGGTGGGGCGCAGGACGGCCACACCGTGGCGGCCCAGGGTGATCGCACCCTCGGCCGCGCGGCCGGTCAGCAGATCGAGATGCCGGCCGGGCAGGGGCACGGTCACCGGCTCGCGGCCGTGGTGCAGGAGGAACAGGAGGTCGCCACGGCGTACGGCCTCCACCGCGCGGGGGAGGCCTGCGAGCGGGGGCCGTACGCCTGCTTCGGCGGCCACGCGCGCGAGCAGGTCGCGCAGGGCCTCGGGCTCGGGGAGCGTGGACAGGTACCAGGCGCGGTCGCGGCGCAGCAGCGCGGGAAGACCGTCGAGTTCGCCGCCCCGGTAGGCGGCGATCGTCTTCGCGCTGTCGTCGGCCTGCAGCTCCTCCGACCAGAGGGTGCCGGTGAACTCCCCGCAGTCCACGCTCTCCCCGGCCTCCAGCGGCCACCATTCGTGCACGGTGCGGATGCCGAACAGCGCGCGGAGCCGGGCGTCCATCCCGCCCGGCCGCACCCGGTCGTCCGCGTCGGCGACGCCGGTGAGGAAGCCGCAGACGAGGGTGCCCCCGTCGCGCACGTACGTCAGGAGGTTGTCGATCGCGGCGTCGGTGAGGAGATAGAGGTGCGGCACGGCGACCAGGCGGTACGGGGTCAGATCGTGCTCGGGGTGGGCGAAGTCGACGGGGGTGTTCGCCTCCCACAGGGCGCGGTGCCAGGCGCCGAGCACCTGCGCGTGGTCGACCAGGGAGGAGGGACGGCCCTCCTGGCCGCTCGCCCACCAGGAGTCCCAGTCGTGCAGGACGGCCACCTCGGCGGTGACGCGGCTGCCCGCCACCTCGGGGCCCACCCGGGCCAGCTCGGCGCCCAGCTCCTTGACCTCCTGGAAGGCGCGGCCGTGCTCGCCCGCGTGGCTCAGCATCCCGGAGTGGAACTTCTCCGCGCCCTGCCGGGACTGGCGCCACTGGAAGTAGCAGACGGCGTCCGCGCCGCGCGCCACCGCCTGCCAGGACCAGAGGCGGTTCAGGCCGCGCGGCTTGGGATGGTTCACGCCGCGCCAGTTGACCGGGCCCGCCGCCTGCTCCATCAGCATCCACGGGCCGCCGCGCGCCTGCGAACGGGTCATGTCCTTTACCAGCGAGCCCTGTTGGGCGCCGAGCGGGTCCTTGGGGTCGGGGTAGATGTCGACGGAGACGACGTCTTCCTGGGTGGCCCACCTCCACGCGTCCTGCCCCGCCCACAGCGGCATGAAGTTGGTGGTGACCGGCAGGTGCGGGGTGTGCGCGGTGACGATGTCCCGCTCGGCGCGGAAGCATTCGAGGAGGGCGTCGGACGTGAAGCGCTTGAAGTCGAGCACCTGGGTGGGATTCTTCAGGTAGTGGGCGCGGCGGGGCGGCAGGATCTCCGCCCAGCTGTCATAGCCCTGGCCCCAGAAGGCGCTTCCCCAGGCCGAGTTGAGCGCGTCGATCGAGGGGTACTTCGCCCGGAGCCAGCGGCGGAACGCGGCCGCCGCCTCGTCGCCCCAGTCGTAGGTGCAGTACTCGTTGTTGATGTGCCACATCGTGAGCGCGGGGTGGTGCGCGTACCGGGCGGCCAGGTCGTCGGTGATCGCGGCGGCGTAACTGCGGTAGACGGCACTGGAGTGTGCGAAGTGCTGGCGCGATCCCCACCACTCGACCTGCCCGTTCTCGTCCCTCGGCAGCGTCTCGGGGTGCAGCCGGCCGAGCCAGGGCGGGGGAGCGGAGGTCGGGGTGGCGAGGATGACGCCGATGCCGTGCGCGTGCAGCAGGTCCATCAGCCGGTCCAGCCAGCCGAACTCCCTTGCACCCGGGCGCGGTTCGAGTCTCGCCCAGGAGAAGACCCCGACGGTGACGGAGTTGACCGAGGCCTCGCGCATCAGGCGTACGTCGTCGAACCAGACCTCCTCGGGCCACTGCTCGGGGTTGTAGTCGCCGCCGAACAGGATGCGGCCGCGGGTGGTGTCGTCGAGGGAAGGCATCGGTGGGGTCAGCCCTTCACTGCGCCGGTGAGCATGCCCTGCTTGAAATGCCGCTGCACGAACGGCGAGAGGACGGCGACCGGCAGCAGCGCGAGGACCATCACGGCCATCTGGATGGCGAGCGGCGACAGATGTCCGGTGTTGATCGCCTGACTCAGGCCCGTCGGCCGCTGCTGCTTGATCACCAGCTGCTGCATGACGTTCTGCAGCGGCATCATGTCCGGGTCGCTGAGGTAGATCGACGCGTTGAACCAGGCGCTCCAGTAGCCCACCGCGTAGAAGAGAGTGATCACCGCGATCACCGCGCGGGACAGGGGCATGACGATCCGCCACAGGATGCGCAGGTCACCGGCCCCGTCGATGCGGGCGCTCTCGATCAGCTCCTGGGCCGTGCCCATGAAGAACGCGCGAAGGACGAGGATGTTGAAGACGTTCAGGGCGCTCGGCAGGATCAGCGACAGATAGGTGTCCGTGAGACCGAGGCCCTGCACCACCAGGTAGGTGGGGATGAGCCCGGCGCCGAAGAACATCGTGGCGACGACAAGGAGCAGGATCGGACGGTGCAGGACCGACCCAGGGCGCGAGAGACCGTACGCGCACAGGACGGACACCACCATGCTGAAGAGCGTGCCGACGACCGTGACGCCCACGCTGACCAGGGTGGCCCGCGACACCTGGCCGCCGCCGAGCAGCTCCTGGTAGTGGACGAAGGTGACACCCCGGGGGATCACCACCAGGCCGCCGGTCTCGGTGATCGTCCTGACCGAGGAGAGGCTGGTGACGACCACCACCCACACCGGGAAGAGGACCGCCAGACAGACCAGGGTCAGTGTCACGCCCTTGGTGGCGAGGCCGGCCCGCGTCGGGGGCTCCTCCCACACCGGACGCAGACCGGTCCTGCTGCCCGGCTTGATGCCGAAGTTCAGCACGCTCACCGCTTGTACACCCCCTGCTCGCCCATGAGGTGGGCGGCCTTGTTGGCGCCGAGCACCATCAGGAGGCCGAAGACGCCCTTGACGATGCCGATGGCGGCGCCGTAGCCGAAGTTGCCGTTGTCCAGGCCGGTGTTCCACACATAGGTGTCCAGGACCTCGGAGGCCGTGGGGCCCACGGCGGTGCGCTGGAGCAGGATCTGCTCGAAGCCGACCGTGAGCGCGTTGCCGACCTGGAGCACGAGGAGCAGGGCCACCACCGGTCGCAGGGCGGGCAGTTGGATGTGCCACATGCGCCGCCAGCGGTTCGCGCCGTCCATCGCCGAGGCCTCGTACAGGTCGGGGCTGACGGCGGCGAGCGCGGCGAGGAAGACGATGACGCCCCAGCCCGCGTCCTTCCAGACCATCTCGAAGGTGACCAGGAACTTGAACAGGCCCGGGTCGGTCATCAGGTCGAAGCCCTCGTGCCCGTGGTCCCGCAGGACCTGCGCGACCAGGCCCGCCCCGCCGAACATCTGCTGGAAGACCGTGATGACCAGGACCCAGGAGAAGAAGTGCGGCAGATAGAGGATCGCCTGCGCGACCGCCCGCACCCGGGGGCGCACGAAGCTGTTGATGAACAGCGCGAGCGCGATCGGCAGCGGGAAGAACAGCGTCAGCTGGATTGTGAAGATCGCCAGGGTGTTCCTGACCGCCTGCCAGAACAGCCGGTCCTCGACCATGTGCCGGAAGTGCTCGACGCCGATCCAGGGGCTCTGCGTCATCGCCCGGAACGCGTTGTCGGCGATGTAGGGGTCGTAGTCCTGGAAGGCGACGACGTTGCCGATCAGCGGCACGTAGTTGAAGACGAGGAGGAGTAGCAGCGCGGGCAGCACCATCAGGAGCAGTACGCGGTCGCGGCGCAACCGGTGCCGCAGCGGGACGCGGGGCGGTGCCTTCTTCTTGGCGGGGGGCGCGGCTTCGGCCGGCGGCTCGGGCGCCGACCGGGTCTCGTCACGCGCGTGAGCGGTGCTCTGTGCCATCTCAGGACGCCGAGTCGCTGGTCGCCCCGGTCTCGTCGAGCAGCTTCTGGTACCAGTCGCGCAGCTTGTCGCCGCCGCCCGACTTCCAGTCCGAAGCCGCCTGCTGCATGTCGGAGACCTTCTTGCGGCCCCGCACGATGTCCTTCTCCAGGTCCTCGAACTCGGCGTTCAGCTCGGTGTACCGGGTCGGCTCAATGATCATCATGCCGTGGAAGAGCGGCTTCTTCGTGTGCCCGCCCTGGCGCTGCTGCCACCCGACCATGCCCTCGGTGACGTCCGGCAGATCGGGATAGGCCACGAAGGGAGCGGGCGACGCCAGGTACTCGTACGTCGAGAAGACCTCGTTGTTGCCCTTGCCGTTCTTGGTGAGGACGCCGTCCTCGTACGTGTGGTGGACACCCTCGACGCCGTACATGCGAAGGCGCTGCTCCTTCGAACCGTAGGGCGCCGCAGTGAAGTTGGCGAGGGCGAGGATGTCGCGGACGGTCTTCTCGTCGGCCTTCTCGCTGATGAACGTCCAGATGTCGGCCGGCGGCCGCGCGTACAGCGTCGGTGCTCCGCCGTCGGCGGCGAAGTAGTCGAAGGCCTCCATGCGGAACTTCTTGTTGTCCACGCGCTGCACGGCAGCCTTGCCGTACCAGTCGGAGAGGTCCTGGCAGTACATCCAGACCTTGCCCGCCGCGCACAGGTCGCCGATGCTGCCGGTCTCGGCCTTCGCGTCGGGGTGGACGAAGCCCGCCGAATAGAGCTTGCGCGACCACTCCAGGGCTTCGAGGTACTCGTCGGTCTCGTAGCGGTTGACCAGTTTGCCGTCGACGAGCTTCCAGTAGTACGGCTTCTCGGGCAGCACCCCGAAGATGTTCCAGGCGGCCCAGGACATGTCACCGCATGCCCACACCTTGCTCTTGGGGGCGTTGAGCTGCTTGCACAGGTCGTAGAACCCCTGGGCGCTGGTGGGTGCTTCGAGCCCCTCCCTCTCGAAGAGGTCGGTGCGGTAGAAGGGCGCGATGTTAGGGGTGGTCGCGGAGGGCATCGGCAGGCCGCGCAGCTTGCCGCCGAAGATGGAGCGCTGCCAGGCGCCGCTCGGGATCGCCGCGAGGTTCGGGTACTCCTTGACCTTGTCGCCGCTCAAGTACGGCCCGAGGTCGAGGAACTTGTTGGCGATGGCGCTCGGTATCTTGCCGGTCAGTTCCCAGCCGGGCACGACCACGGCGTCCGGGACACTGCTGGAGGCGAGGACGGCGCCCAGCTTCTGGCCGTACGTGTCGCCCTGCTGGTTCTGCCACTTGACGCGGACACCGGCCGCCTCGTCCATCGCCGTCCAGTAGGGGTTGCCCTGCTTCGGGACGTTCCCCCAGATCGGTGCCATGACGGTGAACTCGCCGCCCTTGCCCAGCTTCTGCGACACCGAGGTCTTCAACTCCGCCGCGGGCAGGGCCTTGGTGAAGCCTGCCGCCGAGCCGTTCTTGGCGGGGATGTCCGGGCCGACGAGCTGCGACGCGGTGTACGCGGGGAGCAGGTCCTTGAGCTTCTTCCCCGTCGTGGTGCCCTCGTTCTTCGACCCGCTGCCTCCGCAGGCCGCGAGCAGAGGCGCTCCGCCGGCCACCGCGATCGCGGCGAGGCCCGAGGAGGCGAGGAAAGATCTCCGGCTCGAACGAGAGCTGCTGGAGAGGGAGTTCGGCGTCATTGCGTCAACCCTTCGTGGCGCGTGCCCGGACACACGGCGGTCACCGCCGGTCGGCTTTCGAAGCGCTTCGATATTGCTGCGAGGTTAAGTGAAGGCCTGGGCCGTAACAAGAGGTGTTGCGCGAATGCCGCCTTGACATCGGCTTGAGCTGGGCCGAGCATCGAAGCGCTTCGAAGAACAAGTCGAAGAGCAAGCCGAAGAACCAGCCGAAGAATGACCACGCGTCACTTCCACCGTGCCCACCGCTCGCCAAGGGGACCCGCACGTGACCGCAAGCCCGCCGCCTTTCCGTGACCCCGAACTGCCCCTGGACCAGCGCGTGGACGACCTGCTGTCCCGGCTGACCACCGACGAACGCGTCGCGCTCCTGCACCAGTTCACGCCCGGCGTCGAAAGACTGGGCATCGCCCCGTTCCGCACCGGACAGGAAGCCCTGCACGGCGTCGCCTGGATGGGCCCCGCCACCGTCTTCCCGCAGGCCGTCGGGCTCGGCGCCACCTGGAACGACGACCTCGTCCGCCGCATCGGCGAGGCCGTCGCCACCGAGGCGCGCGCCATGCGCGCACGGGACGACCGCGTCGGCCTCAACCTCTGGGCGCCCACCGTGAACCTCCTGCGCCACCCGCTGTGGGGCAGGAACGAGGAGGGCTACTCGGAGGACCCCCGGCTCACCTCCGCGATCGCCGTCGCGTACACCCGGGGCCTGCGCGGCGACCATCCGCACCACTGGCGCACCGCCCCCGTGCTCAAGCACTGGCTGGCCCACAACAACGAGACGCGCAGGGACACGTCGTCCGCCTCCGTGCGCCCGCGCGTCCTGCACGAGTACGATCTGCGGGCCTTCCGCGCCGCCGTCGAGGCGGGCTCCGTGGCCGGGGTGATGCCCGCGTACAACCTGGTCAACGGCCGCCCCAACCACCTCTCGCCCTACCTCCGCGAGCACCTGCGCACCTGGACCGACCAGGATCTCTTTGTCTGCTCCGACGCGGGCGCACCCAGCAACCTCGTGGACTCCGAGAAGTACTTCGACACCCACGAGGAGGCCACCGCGGCGGCGCTCGTCGCGGGCGTGGACAGCTTCACCGACCACGGCACCGACGCGAGCATCATCACCGGGCGCATACAACGGGCCCTGGCACAGGGTCTGTTGAGCCAGAACGACATCGATACGGCGGTGCGCCGTCAGCTGTCCGTCCGCTTCCGGCTCGGCGAGTTCGACCCCGGCCAGGGGCCGTTCGCGGACCCGGCGTCGCACGCCTTCGACACCCCCGGACACCGCGCGCTCGCCCAGGAGGCGGCCGAGCAGGCCGTCGTCCTGCTGAAGAACGACGGGCTGCTCCCGCTGGACGAAGGGACCCGGATCGCGGTCGTCGGACTCCTCGCCGACGCGTGCAAGACCGACTGGTACAGCGGCACCCTGATCCACCGCAGCACCCCCCTCGACGGACTGCGCGAGCGCTTCGGCGCCGAAGGCGGGGACAGGGTCACCTTCACCGAAGGCGTCGACCGGGTGCGCCTGAAGTGCGCGGACGGCTGGCTCCAGGTGCCGCACCACGAGGAGGGCGAGCGTGCCGACGGCGCCGGGATCGCCCTGGACCCGGCGCTGCTCGCGGGCCGCACCGACCTGCCGCCGCTGACCTGCGGCCCCGAGCCCACCGAGTTCGCCCTCGTCGACTGGGGAGGCGGCGCCTGGACCCTGCGCGCCCCCGACGGCCGCTACCTCTCGGTCGCCGACGACGGCTTCGTGCGCGCGTCGGCGGACCAGCCCGGCGGCTGGGTCGTACAGGAGACATTCACGCTGGTCGACCACGGGGACGGGTACCTCATCGCGCACACAGGGACAGGTGGGTACGTCTCTGTCGCCGCCGACGGCGTGAAGGTTGCCGACGAGCCGCAGCTCTTCACCGTCGAGATCCTGGAGCGCGGCGAGGACGCAGTGGCTCGTGCCGCCGCACGGGCCGACACGGTGATCGTCGTTGCCGGGAACGACCCGCACATCAACGGCCGCGAGACCGAGGACCGCACCACGCTCGCCCTGCCGCCCCACCAGGAACGGCTGTGGCGCGCCGCCCGCGCCGCCAACCCCCGCACCGCCCTCGCCCTGGTCTCCGCCTACCCGTACGCGGTCGCCGACGCCCACGCCCAGCTCCCCGCACTGCTGTGGACCGCGCACGGCGGCCAGGCCGCGGGCTCCGCACTCGCCCGGGTGCTCGCGGGTGACGTGTCCCCGGCCGGCCGCCTCCCGCAGACCTGGTACGCCGCGGACACCGACCTGCCGGACCTGCTCGACTACGACATCATCGGCTCCCGGCAGACCTACCTCTACTTCGACAAAACCCCGCTCTACCCCTTCGGGCACGGCCTGGGCTACTCCTCCTTCGCGTACGAGGACTTGGTGGCCGCCCGCGAAGGGGAGCGGCTGCACGTCGCGTTCACCGTCACCAATACCGGGTCCCGCGCCGCGGACGAGGTGGCTCAGCTCTACACGCGGGCGCCCCGGGAAGCCGCCTCGCTCTTCGCCCTGCCGCACCGACAGCTCGCCGCACACCGCCGCGTCCATCTCGCGGCCGGTGCCGCCTGCCGTCTGGAGTTCCAACTGCCCGTGGCCGACCTGGGGTTCTGGGACGTGCGGCACGACCGCTGGGCCCTGGCTCCCGGCGCGTACGAGATCCAGGCCGGGGCCTCCAGCGCCGACATCCGGCTCAGCACCGCCGTGGACATCGACGGGGACCCGATCGCCGCGAGGCCGGTGCGGGGTGCGGGTCTCGCGGCGACCGGTTACGACGAACAGCACGGAACCGAGATCGTGGACCGCGCCAGGACATCGGGTGACGCCGTACGGTCACTGGACGACGGAACGGGGGAACTCCTCTTCCGCGCCTGCGACTTCGGCGAGGGAGTGAGCGGCGTGTCGGTCGAGGCCGCGGGGTCCGGGGCTGTCGACCTCATCTCGGGCAGCACCGCCACCACCGTCACCGTCCCCGCGACCGGCGGCCCCTACGACTACGCCACACTCACCTCCGGCTTCACCGTCTCCGGAGTGCGCGATCTGCGCGTGCGGCTGCGCGGCCCCCTGCGGCTCGCCCGGCTCACCTTCACCGCAACCACCCGTACCACCGACACCACCGCCCGGCCGAGGGAGACCGCATGAAGTTCACCGACGGCTTCTGGCTGATGCGCGACGGGGTGCGCGCCTCGTACGCGACAGACGTGCGCGAGGTGCGCGAAGGCGAAGGACGGTTCACCGCGTACGCCGCCGTCCACCGGGTCCGCGAGCGCGGCGACACCCTCAACACGCCGCTCGTCACCGTCGAATGCTTCTCGCCCGCCGAGGGCGTGATCGGCGTACGGGCGACACATCACGCGGGAAAGGCGGCGCACGGACCGGAGTTCGGCCTGAACGCCACCGAAGGCGCGGGGCGCGTGAAGCGCGAGGGCACGGTCACCGAACTCACCAGCGGACCGCTCACCGTACGCCTCGACAGCGACGAACCCTGGGGCCTGGAATTCCTCGACGCCGACCGGCGGCGGCTGACGGCCGTCGAGCGCAGGGGCACCGGCTTCGCCACCGCCCCCGACGGCAGCCACCACATGATCGGTCAACTCGCCCTGGGTGTGGGGGAGTACATCTACGGCCTCGGCGAACGCTTCACCCCGTACGTCAAGAACGGCCAGAACGTCGACATCTGGCAGGCCGACGGCGGCACCAGCAGTGAGCAGGCCTACAAGAACATCCCCTTCCACCTCTCCTCGCGGGGCTACGGCGTCTTCGTCAACCACCCCGGCAGGGTCTCGTACGAGATCGGCTCCGAGTCCGTCGGGCAGGTCCAGTTCAGCGTCGAGGACCAGTCGATCGAGTATTTCGTCATCGCCGGCCCCACCCCCAAGGACGTCCTGCGCCGCTACACCGCGCTGACCGGCCGCCCCGCGCTGCCGCCCGCCTGGTCGTTCGGCCTGTGGCTGACGACCTCCTTCTGCACGCCCTACGACGAGGAGACCGTCACGGCCTTCGTCGACGGCATGGCCGAGCGCGACCTCCCCCTCGGTGTCTTCCACTTCGACTGCTTCTGGATGCGCGAGTACCAGTGGACCGACTTCCGCTGGGACCCCGAGGTCTTCCCCGACCCCGAGGGCATGCTGCGCAGGCTCCGCGAACGCGGCCTGAAGGTCAGCGTGTGGATCAACCCGTACATCGCGCAGAAGTCCCCACTGTTCGCCGAGGCGGCCACCGAGGGCTACCTCGTCCGACGGCCGAACGGCGACATCTGGCAGTGGGACCTCTGGCAGCCCGGCATGGCGCTCGTGGACTTCACCAACCCGGCCGCCCGCGAGTGGTACTCGGGCCACCTGCGTACCCTGCTCGACCAGGGCGTCGACTGCTTCAAGACGGACTTCGGCGAACGCGTCCCCACCGACGTGGTCTGGCACGACGGTTCAGATCCCGCACGCATGCACAACTACTACGCGCAGCTCTACAACAGCACGGTCTTCGAACTCCTGGAGAAGGAACGCGGCCCCGGGGAAGCCGTCCTCTTCGCCCGCTCCGCGACGGCCGGCGGTCAGCAGTTCCCCGTGCACTGGGGAGGCGACTGCTTCGCCTCGCTGGGTGCCATGGCCGAGTCGCTGCGCGGCGGCCTCTCCCTCTCGCTGTCCGGCTTCGGCTTCTGGAGCCACGACATCGGCGGCTTCGAGGGCACCCCGGACCCGGCGGTCTTCAAACGCTGGCTCGCCTTCGGACTGCTGTCCTCGCACAGCCGGCTGCACGGCAACGTCTCCTACCGGGTGCCGTGGGCCTTCGGCGACGAGGCGGTCGAGGTGGCCCGGAAGTTCACACGGCTCAAGCACCACCTCATGCCGTACCTGTACGCCACTGCCGTCGAGGCCCACCGCACGGGCGTCCCCGTCATGCGCCCGATGCTCCTGGAATTCCCGGCCGACCCCGCATGCCGCGCCCTGGACCGCCAGTACATGCTCGGCCCCGACCTCCTGGTCGCCCCGGTCTTCACCGCCGAGGGCGACGTCGAGTTCTACGTGCCCGAAGGCACCTGGACCCACCTCCTGACCGGCGAGACGGTCCAAGGTCCGGGTTGGCGCCGGGAGACCCACGGCTTCGACAGCCTCCCCCTGTATGTGCGCCCCGGCGCGCTGCTCCCGCTGGGCGCCGACACCCGGCGCGCGGACGGCGACTGGCTCCAGGACCTCACGCTCCTGGTCACTCCGGACACACCGGACGGTACGCAGATCACCGTGCCTGACCTGGCGGGCCGGCCCGCGGCCGTATTCCGCGCCGCACGGGACGGCGCGGAGGTCAAGGTCACGGTGGAGGGGAGCGCACGCCCCTTCGCGGTGCGGACGGCGGCGGACTGGCCGGACCTGGGCGGCAACACTTCGGCGGTCGGCGGCGACAAGGACATGTAAGCAAGGGGACGTCGACGGGCTCGACGTACACCGTCTACGGCGGTGGCGCGAAGAAGGCCGACGACAAGGTCTTCCAGTCCAACGGCGCCGACCCCCCCAAGACAGGCACGGGCCCCTACGGCAAGCGCTGCAAGTTCACGTCGGCGGACATCAGCTACAAGTAGCGGACACGGCTCTGCGGCACGGCCCGCATCGGGCCGTGCCGCAGAGCAGTTGTCAGGAGCGCGGATGCCTATGTGCCGAGCAGCCGGTCGTACTCGGCCCGCGTCACCGGCAGGACCGTGCCGTGCCGGGCCCCTGGGGGCAGGCCGGTGTTCTTGGTCTCGGTCCACTTGCCCGACGCGAGGTCCGTCGTCTCGAAGAGGACGTAACCGCGCCCGCCGAACTCGTCGATGAGCATGTACCACTTGTCCCCGGTGTTGGACCTGAACACCGCGGGCCCCTCACCTCGGTCGATGACGCCCTTGCCGATGCAGTCGGCCACGAAGTCGTACGACGTGTCCGTCAGGCTCCGCGACCTCTCCGCGGTGATGAACTTCGAGCAGGGGGTGCCCGAAGCCGGGTCACGCTCGTCCTTGGTGAAGCGGTAGTAGTCGCGGCCGTCCTTGACCACCGTCGAGTCGATCACCGAGTAACCCGGGTCGTTCCAGACCTTGGCCCTGCTGAAGGTGCGGAAGTCCTTCGTCGTCGCGTACAGCATCTTGTTGTACGTCGACCCTGTGTGGCCCGGATCGTCGGCGGCGTACACCTTGGAGGCCCAGAAGACGACGTACGCCTTCTGCTTCTCGTCGTAATACGCCTCCGGGGCCCAGGTGTTGCCCGCCGTGTCCGGGGCGACCTTCACCAGGCGCTGGTCGGTCCAGTGGACCAGGTCGGTTGACTCCCACACCATGATGGACCTGCTGCCGGTGCGCTGCACCTGGTCCCAACTGCCGCCGCTACCGCCGTACATCCGCAGGTCGGTGGCGATCTGGTAGAACTTGTCGCCCTTCGGGGAGCGGATGATGAACGGATCGCGCAGCCCCTTGGTGCCGAGCTGCGAGGTCAGCACCGGCTTGCCGCCGTTCAACTCCCGGTACTGGGTGGGGTCGTTGCCGTGGCTGAGTGCCATGCGGATCTGCTCGCCGTCCGCGGTGCCTTCGCCGGTGAAGTAACTGAACAGGTAGCCCGCGTACTTCTGCTTGGCATGGGCCGGCTCCGCGTGCGCGGGCGCCGAGAGCAGACCGGCCATCAGGGCCAGGAGCGGGATCAGAATTCTCGGGCGCACGGCTCAGCGCGCCGAGAAGGTGTGCACCGTGCTGGACCGGTAGGTCTGGCCGGGGCGCAGCACCGTCGAGGGGAACTTCGGCTGGTTGGGGGAGTCCGGGAAGTGCTGGGTCTCCAGGCACAGGCCGTCGCCCTGCCGGTAGGTGCGTCCCGAAGGCCCGGTGAGCGTGCCGTCCAGGAAGTTCCCGGAGTAGAACTGCACGCCCGGCTCGGTCGTGGCGATCTTCAGGGTGCGCCCCGACTCCGCGTCCCGCAGCGCCGCGAAGTGCTCGGGGCGCTTGGTGATGCCCTTGTCCAGGACCCAGTTGTGGTCGAAGCCCTTGGCGGTGACGAGCTGCTCGTGCGAGACCCGGATGTCCTCGCCGACCGTCTTCGCGCGCCGGAAGTCGAACGGCGTGCCCGCCACCTTCGCAAGCTCGCCCGTCGGGATGAGACCGGCATCGGTGGGCGTGAACCGGGAGGCGGCCAGGGCGAGTTCGTGGCCGTAGATGTCGCCGCTGCCCTCGCCCGCGAGGTTGTAGTACGTGTGGTTGGTCAGGTTCACCACGGTGGCCTTGTCCGTGGTCGCCGCGTAGTCGATGCGCCAGTCGCCGCGGGCGGTGAGGGTGTACGTCACCTTCACGCGAAGGGTCCCCGGATAACCCATCTCGCCGTCGACGCTCACGTACCGCAGGACGAGACCCACGCCCGTGGAGTCCGCGAACGGCTCCACGTCCCACACCCGCGTGTCGAAGCCCTTGGCCCCGCCGTGCAGGCTGTTCTCACCGTCGTTCACGGAGAGCTGGTGGGTCCTGCCGTCCAGGGTGAAGCGGCCCTTGGCGATGCGGTTGCCGTAGCGTCCGATCAGCGCGCCGAAGAAGGTGGTCCCGGCGACGTACGCCTCGATGGTGTCGTAGCCGAGGGAGACGTTGGTGTACCGGCCGTGGCGGTCCGGGAGTTCGAGGGACTGCACGATACCGCCGTACGAAAGCACCTTCATCCGGGTGCCGCCGTTGGCGAGGGACCAGCGGTACACCTTGGTGCCGTCGGCCAGCTTGCCGAAGAGTTCCTTGGTGGGCGTACGGCCGGAACCCGGTGACGCGTACGAGGCGCCCGCGCCGGCAACGGTGAGGCCCACGGCAGCGGCCGAGGCCAGGACGGTACGTCTGCTCGTTTCCATGTGCGGCTCCAGACAGGGAGGTTGGGGAGAGGACTAACGACCGACCTTGCGTTTGTTCCAGACGTCGAAGCCGACCGCGGCCAGCAGCACCAGACCCTTGATGACCTGCTGGTAGTCGGTGCCGATGTTGACCAGGGACATGCCGTTGTTCAGGACGCCGAGCACCAGGCCGCCGATCACGGCGCCCATCACCGTGCCGACGCCGCCGCTCATCGACGCGCCGCCGATGAACGAGGCGGCGATCGCCTCCAGTTCGAAGTTCAGGCCCGCCTGCGGGGTACCCGCGTTCAGTCGCGCCGCGTAGACACAGCCCGCGAGGGCGGCCAGCACACCCATGTTGACGAAGATCAGGAAGGTGACGCGCTTGTCCTTGACGCCGGACAGCTTCGCCGCCGCCTTGTTGCCGCCGAGCGCGTAGACGTGGCGGCCGACGACCGCGTTGCGCATCACATAGCCGAGGGTGATGAGCAGGCCGCACATGATGAGGAGGACCACGGGTACGCCGTGGAAGCTGGCGAGAGTCAGCGTGAAGGCGATGACGGCGGCGGAGATCGCCACCAGCTTGGTCACCCACAGGCCCGTCGGCATCACGTCGAGGTCGTACGCCAGCTGCTGCTTGCGGCTGCGCCATTCACGGAACAGCAGGAAGGCGACCGTCACCAGACCCAGCACCAGCGTCGGGTTGTGGTACTGCGTGTACGGGCCCATCTCGGGGATGAACCCCTTGGCGATGTTCTGGAAGCCCTCGGGGAACGGCGAGAGCGACTGGCCCTCCAGGACGATCTGCGTGAGACCGCGGAAGAGCAGCATCCCGGCCAGCGTCACGATGAACGACGGGATGCCGACGTAGGCGATGAAGAAGCCCTGCCACGCTCCCGCCACCGCGCCGATCAGCAGCGAGAGGACGAGCGCGAGCACCCACGGCATGTCGTGTTTGACCATCATCACCGCGGACATGGCGCCCACGAAGGCGACCAGCGAGCCGACGGACAGGTCGATGTGGCCGGCGATGATGACGATCATCATGCCGATGGCCAGGATGAGGATGTAGCCGTTCTGCTGGATCAGGTTGGACACGTTGTTCGGCAGGAGCAGCGTGCCGTCGGTCCAGATCTGGAACAGGATGACGATGAAGGCCAGGGCGACGAGCATGCCGTACTGGCGCATGTTGGAGCGCACGCTCTGCAGCAGCAGAGCCCCGGCGGACTCCTTGGCGGACGGCTTCGACGACGTGTCGCTCGGTGGCGTGGTCGTGGTGGTCATGGCGGATGCCTCAGCTTCTGTTCTTGGTCATGTGGCGCATCAGGAGTTCCTGGGTGGCGTCCGCGCGGTCGACCTCACCGGTCAGCCTGCCCTCGGCCATCGTGTAGATCCGGTCGCACATCCCGAGCAGCTCGGGCAGTTCGGAGGAGATGAACAGCACCGCCTTGCCCGAGGCCGCCAGCTTGTCGATGACGGTGTAGATCTCGTACTTCGCGCCGATGTCGATGCCGCGCGTCGGCTCGTCGAGGATCAGGACCTCGGGGTCGGCGTGGATCCACTTGCTCAGGACGACCTTCTGCTGATTGCCGCCGGAGAGCCGCCCCACCTGCTCGAACACGGTGGGTGCCTTGATGTTCATCGACTTGCGGTAACGCTCGGAGACGGAGCGTTCGCGGTGCTCGTCGACGAAGCCGTCCTTGCGCCGCATGCCCGGCAGCGAGGCCAGGGAGATGTTGCGGTTGATGTTGTCGATGAGGTTGAGGCCGTACTGCTTGCGGTCCTCGGTGACGTACGCGATCCCGGCGTCGACCGCCGCGGGGACGGTCTTCGTCACGACCTGGCGCCCGCCGACGGCCACCGTGCCCGCGACGTACTGCCCGTAGGAACGCCCGAAGACCGACATCGCGAGCTCCGTGCGGCCCGCGCCCATCAGGCCCGCGATGCCCACGATCTCGCCGCGCCGCACGGTCAGCGACACGTCGTCGACGACCTTGCGCTGGTGGTCGACCGGATGCCGTACCGTCCAGCCGCTCACGGACAGGGCGAGGGAGCCCGCATCATCGCCTTCGTAGGTCGTGCGGTCGGGGAAGCGGTGGTCGAGGTCGCGGCCGACCATGCCGCGGATGATGCGGTCCTCGGCCACCTGCGGTTCGGACGTGGGGGTCTCGCGGACCGTCAGGGTCTCGATGGTCCGCCCGTCGCGCAGGATCGTCACGGAGTCGGTGATCGCCCTGATCTCGTTCAGCTTGTGCGAGATGATGATGCAGGCGATGCCCTGATCGCGCAGCTCCAGGATGAGGTCGAGGAGCTTCGCGCTGTCCTCGTCGTTCAGGGCGGCCGTCGGCTCGTCGAGGATGAGCAGCTTCACCTCCTTCGACAGGGCCTTGGCGATCTCCACGAGCTGCTGCTTGCCCACACCGATGTCGGCGACCGGAGTCTGCGGCTTCTCGCTCAGACCGACCCGCTTGAGCAGCGTGCTCGCCCTGCGCAGCGTGTCGTTCCAGTCGATGAAGCCGCGGGTGCTCTGTTCGTTGCCGAGGAAGATGTTCTCGGCGATGGACAGGTACGGGACGAGCGCGAGCTCCTGGTGGATGATCACGATGCCGTGCTTCTCGCTGGCGCGGATGTCCTTGAAGGCCACCTGCCGGCCCTCGAAGTGGATCTCGCCGTCGTAACTGCCGTGCTCGTGAACGCCGCTGAGGACCTTCATGAGCGTCGACTTGCCCGCGCCGTTCTCGCCGCAGATCGCGTGGATCTCCCCGGCGCCCACGGTCAGGTTCACATCGGAGAGCGCCTTGACGCCGGGGAACGTCTTGGTGATGCCGCGCATCTCCAGTACGGGGCCGCTCATGAGAGTTGTCCGGCCTTGAAGTAGCCCTCGTCCACGAGGAGTTGGGTGTTGGACTTGTCGATGCTGACCGGGTCGAGGAGAAAGGACGGCACGGTCTTCTTGCCGTTGTTGTAGTCCTTGGTGTTGTTGACCTTGGGCTTCTTGTCGTTCAGGACCGCGTCACCCATGGACACCGTCTGCGCGGCCAGCTTGCGGGTGTCCTTGAACACCGTCTGTGTCTGCTCACCGCGGATGATGGACTTCACCGAAGCGAGCTCCGCGTCCTGCCCCGTGATGATCGGCAGCGGCTGGCTCTTGGAGCCGTACCCCGCGCTCTTCAGTGCGGAGATGATCCCGATCGATATTCCGTCGTACGGCGACAGGACCGCGTCGACCTTCGCGGAGCCGTAGTTCTTGCTGATCAGGTCGTCCATGCGCTTCTGCGCGGTGCCGCCGTCCCAGCGCAGCGTGGTGGCCTGGTTCATCTTCGTCTGCTTGCTGCGGACGACGAGCTGGCCGCTGTCGAAGTACGGCTGGAGCACCTTCATGGCGCCGTTCCAGAAGTACTTGGTGTTGTTGTCGTCCGGCGAGCCCGCGAACAGCTCTATGTTGTGCGCGTCGCCGCCTTTCTCGGGCTTGCCCAGCTTCAGCTTGTCGACGATGTACTGGGCCTCAAGGCGGCCGACGCGCTCGTTGTCGAACGACGCGTAGTAGTCGACGTTCTCCGTGCCGAGGATGAGGCGGTCGTACGAGATCACGGGAATGTCCGCGTCCGCCGCGCGCTGCAGGACCTCGGAGAGGGCGGAGCCGTCGATGGCGGCGACCACCAGGAGACTGCGCCCCTTGGTGATCATGTTCTCCAGCTGGGCGATCTGGTTCTCGACCTTGTCGTCGCCGTACTGCAGATCGGTCTTGTACCCGGCCTTCTCGAACTGCTTCGCCATGTTGTTGCCGTCGGCTATCCACCGCTCGGATGACTTGGTGGGCATGGCGAGTCCGATGGTGCTGCCCTTGCCCTCGTCCGGCTTGTAGCGGCTGCCGCCCAGGGCCTCCTGGCCGCAGGCGGTCAGGGAGCCGAGCAGGACGACGGTGGCCGCGGCTGCGGTGAGACGCACTTTTCTGGAGGTGCGGTCGGTCATGGATCAGTCCTCTTCCGGGACGGGGAAGCGCTGGAGCTCGCCGGGCAGCCGTGCGCCGAGCGGGGACATCCCGCCGTCCGCGCCGTGCCGGACCAGCAGGTCGAGGGCGAGACGACCGCGGCGGACCCGCTCACGGGCGGTGGCCAGGGTGTGGTCGCGCAGGTGGGCACCGTAGGGGTAGATGCCGGGGGACTTGCTCAGGCCGAACTTGAGGTAGAGCGGGGCGCCGCGCCTGATCAGCTCGGCCGCCTCGTACATCCGGACGTAGCCGCCGAGGTCGTCGGGCGCCTCGACGTACAGGTCCATCGGGGCACGGCTGGCCCGGCGGATCTCCGTGAGGTGGTCCAGGGTCAGGTCGGAGGGGATGTTGAGGGAGTCCGCGCCGAGCCGCTCGTGGACCGCGTAGGAGGCCGGGTTGACCGGGCCGATCAGGGCCGACACCTTGAAGGTCGTGTCGGCGGGAAGCACGCCCGCGACGCGCAGCCGGTGCAGCGTCCACAGCACGCCCTCGTCGGCGACGAGCAGACAACGCACCCCCAACTCCGTTGCCCGTACGGCGTCTTCGACGCACCCGGCGAGCGCGTCATGGCCGCGCGAGCGAAGACCGGCGCCGCCGGAGTCGGTGCGGGTCGCGGCGCCGATGTCCCAGGTGCCGCGTGGCCCGGTGAACAGGCAGAGCTCGATGTCCCGCTCGGCGCAGGCCTCCACCATCTCGGTGATCTCGTCGTCCGAGAGCATCCAGATGCCGCTGCCCTGGCTGATGCGGTGAATTGGGACGTCGAGCCGTGAACTCTCCTTGAGGACGACGGCGAGCGCCTCGGGCCCCTCCACGGAGGGGATCTCGGTGCGCCAGGTGCCGCCGTCGGGGAACGCGTGCGGCGACGTGTCGGCCGGGTCGACGGCGGGTACGGGGTGCCCGATGCGGGCGAGGGCGTCGACGCCGGGGCGGCGGGGTGCTGACGGGCTGGTCACGGGGCTCCCATACGCTGTGAATTCCGCTGTGTTCGATATTTCGTACGTCGGTCGGTTCAAGGGCGCTGCGTTTCACGTGGTCCGCGGGGGCGTCTCAGGGGCGGAGCAGCACCTTCCCGGTCTTCGGGTCGCCGCCGCCGACCAGCGCCACTGCCTCGCCGAACCGCTCCAGCGGGAACTCGTGCGTGATGAGCGGCGCCGGGTCGAGCAGTCCGAGCCCGAACGCGCGGACCGCGTCCGACCAGGCGCAGGACGGTGCGCCGAAGACGCTGCGCACCTGAAGCTGACTCAGCGAGAGATGCACCGGATCGATGCCGACGGCGCCCGGCGTGAACATGCCGGTCAGCACCACCCGGCCGCCCCTGCGTGCGAGGAGGCAGGAGGCCGCGGCCGTGCTCGGCGCGCCCGCGGTCTCCACGACCAGGTCGAAACGGCCGTGGTACGCCTCCGATTCGGCGGGCGTCAGGCTTTCGCTCGCCCCGAAGTCCAGCGCCTGGCGGCCGCGCTCGGCCCGCGGGTCGACCACGACGAGTTCGCCGGGCGACGAGGCGGCGAGCAGCTGCACCGCGAGCATTCCGAGGGTGCCGGCGCCGACCACCGCGATCCGCTCGCCCGGCATCGGCCGCCCCGTCCGTACCGCGCCCGCGATCACCGCGGCGGGTTCGAGCAGGGCCGCGGCGGCCAGGTCCGCGTCGGCGGGTAGGAGGTGCAACAACCGGGCGGGTACGACGACGTGGTCGGCGAAGGCGCCGGGCTCGGTGAAGCCGGTCTCCGCGTATCCGCCGCCGCACAGGCTCGTCTCGCCCTCGCGGCATCGCTCACAGGTGCCGCAGGCACGGAACCCCTCCGCGACCGTCTTCTGCCCGACGAGGGCCGGGTCGACGCCCGCGCCGGTGGCCTCGACGGTGCCGGACCACTCGTGCCCGGGGACCACGGGATAGCGGACGTAGGCGGCGTCGCGACGACCCTCGTACACCTCGCGGTCGCTCATGCAGATCCCGGCGGCGGCCACCCGGACCACGACCTCACCGGGTCCCGGCTCGGGCCGCGACCCGACCGTGAGCCGGTGCGAGCCCGGCCGGTCGATGACGATCGCACGCGAACCGGTGAGCGCGTGTGAGTCGGTGCTCACTTCGCGGCCGCCTTGGGGGCGCGCTTCTCCCAGCCCTCGGCCCAGAGGTCGAACCGAGCCTGCTGCTGCGGGAACTCGGCTGCCGCGTCCGTGTCGAGCTCGACACCTAGGCCCGGCTCGTGCGACACCTCGAAGTAGCCGTCGACCACCTGCGGCGCCCCCTTGACCACCTTCTTGATCTCCGCGTCCGCGAAGTCGTTGAAGTGCTCCAGGATCTTGAAGTTGGGCGTGCAGGCGGCGACTTGGAGCGATGCCGCCGTCAGCACCGAGCCGCCGACGTTGTGCGGGGCGACCAGCGTGTAGTGAGTCTCCGCGGTCGCCGCCAGCTTGCGCGTCTCCAGGATGCCGCCGATGTGACCGAGGTCAGGCTGGATGACGTCGGCGGCCTGGGACTCGAAGAGCTCGCGGAACTCGATCCGGTCGTGGATGCGCTCGCCGGTGGCGATCGGCATGTCCACCTTGGCGGCGACCTTCTCCAGTGCCTTGAGGTTCTCCGGCGGCACCGGCTCCTCCAGCCAGGCCGGCTTGAACGGGGCGAGATCCCGCGCGAGGCGCACGGCGGTGGACGGGCTGAACCGTCCGTGCATCTCCAGCATCAGCTCGGCGTCCGGACCGATCGCGTCCCGCACCGCCTCGATGAGCGAGACCGCGTACGACGTGCCCGCCTGGTCGAGCTCGTAGTGACCGGTCCCGAACGGGTCGATCTTCAGGGCGCGGTAGCCGCGCTCCATCACGGCCTGCGCGGCCTTGTGGTAGGCCTCCGGAGTGCGCTCGGTGGTGTACCAGCCGTTCGCGTACGCCTTGACCTTGTCGGTGACCTTGCCGCCCAGGAGCTGCCAGACCGGCACCCCGAGCGCCTTGCCCTTGATGTCCCAGCAGGCCATCTCCACACAGGCGATGCCCGACATGACGATCTCGCCGGCCCGGCCGTAGTCGCCGTACTTCATCCTGCGCACGAGGTCCTCGACCGCGAACGGATCGGACCCCACGATGTGATTGGCCGCCGCCTCGCGGAGGTAGCCGAGCAGTGCGTCGGTGTGGCCGAGCATGCGGGTCTCACCGACGCCGGTGAGCCCTTCGTCGGTGTGGACCTGGACGTAGGTGAGATTACGCCACGGCGTTCCCACCACGTGCGTGCTGATTCCCGTAATACGCAAGGCAGTTGCCCCTTGGTTGTTC
Organism: Streptomyces sp. NPDC051218; assembly: GCF_044455475.1. Lineage (NCBI taxonomy): Bacteria > Bacillati > Actinomycetota > Actinomycetes > Kitasatosporales > Streptomycetaceae > Streptomyces > Streptomyces sp. NPDC051218. The sequence continues at coordinate 381,599 of NZ_JBITEU010000002.1, forward strand.
GGTATTTCGTCACACGTTCGAAATGTTGGCGTGACCGTATTCACGCAGGCGGCAGGGTGTCAATGGGTCGAGCGAAACGCTCTTGGGTTCGCGGGTGCGCCCCTCGGGGCCGTTGCGCATCGAACGTCGCTGTGTCTAGCCTGTGTTCGTCATATCGATCGTTGACCGAAGTTTCGGACGCATCTGCAGGCCTGACGCGGACGCGATTTCGGCCGCACGGGTGGGAGGCCGACCATGGGACGACTCGTTCCCGCGGTGACCAGGGCGCTGGACATACTGGAGCTGTTCCTGGAGGGCGACGGGACACTGTCCGCCCCCGAGGTCACCCGCAGACTCCAGCTGCCGCGCACCACCGTGCACGAACTGCTCACCACCCTCGCCGCCCGTTCGTACCTTGTCCAGATCCCGGACCAGACGGGCCGCTACCGCCTCGGCGTGCGCGCCTATCAGCTCGGCAGCCGGTACGCCGAGCAGCTCGATCTGGCCGCCGAGGGCCAGCAGGTGGCCCGCGAGGTCGCCGAGACCTGCGACGAGACGGTCCACGTGGCGGTCCTTGAGGACACGGACGTCATCTACATCGCCAAGGTGGACTCCACGCACGCCGTGCGCATGGTCTCCGCCGCCGGCCGCAAGCTGCCCGCCCACTGCACGTCGGTCGGTAAGATGCTGCTCGCCTCACTGCCGCAGACGGAGCTCGAATCCCGGCTCGCGGGGCGGGAGTTGGTGGCCATGACGCAGAACAGCATCACGGAGCCGGACGCACTGCTCGCCGCGCTCGTCGACATCAGGGAGCGCGGTGTCGCGGCCGAACACCGGGAGTCGAACCCGGACGTCAGCTGCGTGGCCGCCCCGGTCCGTGACAGCGCGGGCCACGTCGTCGCGGCGCTCTCCATCTCCGTGCCGATGATCCGCTGGAGCGAGCAGCGTGAACAGGAACTGGCGGAGCTTGCCGCCAAGGGCGCGGACGACCTCTCGGAGCGCCTCGGCCACCGGGGACGCTAGTGCGCCGACTCCAGGTCCAGCAGCCGCCGCTTGGCCTCGAGGCCGCCCGCGTACCCGGCCAGCGAGCCGTCGGCACCGATGACCCGGTGGCAGGGGCGGACGACGAGCAGCGGGTTGCGCCCGATCGCCGTGCCCAGCGCGCGGACCGCCATGCGCGAGAGGCCGAGCTGTTCGGCGAGCTTCCCGTACGTGGTGGTCGTGCCGTACGGGAGGGTGTCGAGGGCCTGCCAGACCCGCCGCTGGAAGTCGGTGCCGACGCCGCTCGCGTACTGGATGTCGAAACGCGTCAGCGTCCCGTCGAAGTACGCGCACAGCTGCCCGGCGATCACGGCGAAGGCCTCGTCGTCGCGCACCCACCCGTCCTGGACGACGACGCCGCCCTTCTGCCCCGGCAGGGACAGCGAGGCCAGCGCGGTGCCGCCGGACGCGGTGGCCGACTCCTCGCCGACCAGCAGCAGCTCGCCCAGCGGGCTCTCGACGGTCGTGTAGACGGCCTTGGCCATGACCTTGCTCATCAGATGCTCCCTCTTACCCCGGCGACCTGACCCCGGTGACGTCCCCAATTCTGCGGGGTGCGGGAGCGCGCGGCTGGCGGGAATCGGACGTGGCGCTCATGAGGGTGTCAGGGTCAGACAGGCGCCGTTCGTGCGGTCGGACGAAGGTCCGGTCTCCAACAGCAGCTCGCCGGGCTCCACGACGGACTCAAGTGCGCGGTCCAGCGAGGCCAGGGTATCCGCCTCGACGACGAAGGCGACCTCGGCCCGTTCGCCGGGGGCCAGGTCCACGCGGGCGAAACCGCGCAGCTCACGGACGCGCGGCCAGGAGCAGGACCCCGAGAGGCGGCGCACATAGAGCTGCACGGTCTCCCGCACGGCACGCTCGCCCGTGTTCCGCACGGTGACCGAGCAGGTGAGGGCCGGATCGCCGACCGGGGCCTCCGCGCGCGAGAGCCGGGGCTCCCCGTACTCGACGGTCGTGTACGAGAGCCCGTGGCCGAAGGCGTGCAGCGCGGTGGCGGGCTGGTCGACGTAGCCCCGGTAGCCGTGATCCTTGGCGTTGTAGAACACCGGGAGCTGGGCCGCCGAACGCGGCACGGAGACGGGCAGGCGTCCCATGGGCTCCGCGCACCCGAAGAGCACGTTGGCGAGCGCCCGCCCGCCCCACGGCCCCGGATACCAGGCCGAGAGCACGGCACGGGCCCGCCCCGAAAGCTCCGGCACGGCATGCGGCCGCCCCTGGACGAGGACCACGACGACGGGAGTGCCAGTGGCGGCCACGGCGTCGAGCAGCGCCAACTGGGCTGACGGGAGACTCAGTTCGGCAAGGTCGACTCCCTCGCCGCACGTCATCCCCGCCGGGGCGCCGGATGCCACGAGCGCCGCCCCATTGCTGTCGAAGCGCGTGTCGGCCTCCCGCGCGCTGGACCCGCCGAGCACGAGCACGGCCGTGTCGGCGCCGGCGGCCAGCGCCACCGCGTCCGCGATCTCGCCCCGGTCGCCGCCGACGAGATCGCACCCTCGCGCGTACGTCACCTCGACGCCCGGCGGCGCCACCGCCCTGATGCCGTCGAGGACGGTGAGCCCGGTGCCGGGGCGCTGCGGCGCGGTGTAGTCGCCGAGCTGCTGGGGGAGCGAGTCGGCGTTGGGGCCGATGACGGCGATGCGGGAGGGAGCAGCCGCCAGGGGGAGGGTCGCCCCGTCATGGCTGAGGAGGACGACGGACTCGCGGGCCAGGCGCTCGCTCAACTCCTCCAGGGCATGTGAGTTCTCGCGGGGCTCCCCGCCGACGTAGGGCCGCTCGAAGAGACCCAGACGGAACTTCAGCGTCAGGACGCGGGTGACCGCGGCGTCCAAGGCGTCCTCGGAGACCAGGCCCCGCTCCACCGCCTCCGCGAGCCGCGGGAAGCAGCCGTCCCACAGGCTCAGATCCGTGCCCGCGTGCAGGGCGAGCGCGCCCGCCGCCACCGGGTCACCGGCGAGGCGTACGAGGCGGTCGAGCGCGCACCCGTCGGCCATGACCAGGCCGGTGAATCCCCAGCGCTCGCGCAGCAGACCGGTGAGCAGCTCACGGTTGGCCGCGCAGGGCAGACCGTCGTACTCGTTGTAGGCGGCCATGGCGCCCGCGGCTCCGGCGCGGATCCCCGCCCGCGCCGCGACCAGGTGGATCTCGTGGAGTTCGCGCGGTCCCAGCTCCGTGGCCGCGCTGTTGCGCCCGCCGACCGTCGCGCCCTGCCCGGCGAAGTGCTTGAGGACGACCGCGGCCCGGTCCGGGGCGTACGAGGTGCCGTCCCCCTGCATGCCCCGCACCAGAGCCTGGGTGAACCGCGCCGCCAGGTAGGGGTCCTCGCCGAAACACTCCTCCGCGCGGCCCCAGCGCGGGTCGCGCACCAGGTCCAGCGCCGAGACGAGCGCGACGTGGGCGCCCCTGGCGCGCAGCTCGGCCGCCGCGCCCGCCGCCGCGGCCTCGTACAGATCCGGGTCCCAGGTCGCGCCCACGGCGAGGTTCACCGGCAGGACGGTGCCGTCCAGGGCCTGGTGGCCGTGCGGGACCTCCTCGACCAGGAGTACCGGGATGCCGAGCCGGGTGTGGGAGACGACGTGCCGCTGCACCGAGTCGGCGACCCGCGCCGCGTCCGCCGCCGTGATGCCGTCGGCGAACGCCACCCCCGACCACGGGTCGGCACGCTGCAGTCCGTACAGCGCGCCCATCCCGTCGAACGCGGCGACCTCGGCACGGAAGGCCTCCGTCAGGCGGTGGCCTTCCCAGGCGTCCGCCGTGCGCTCGTAGGCGTCCCAGCCGTACATCCGCTGGTTGACCTGGCCCACCTTCTCGGTGAGCGTCATCCGGGAGAGCAGGTCCCGCACCCGCTCGGCGACCGGGGCGGCGGCATCCCGGTACAGCGGCGCGCTCATCGCTGTTCGAGGACGCGCACGCCGAACGGGGCGAGCCGCACCTCCTCCACCGCCTCTCCCGTCTCCAGGTCGTGCAGCGAGCCGTCCACCGCCGGGTGCACCGTCAGCTCCTCGTCCGACTGGCCGACCAGCCACACGAACCGCCGCCCGTCCTCGTGCACCAGGACGTCCGCCGAGACGTACGGGTCGTCGACCGTCACCGGGCGCTTCACGCCCGCCAGTTGAGCCAGCGCCGCGTACAGCCGGTGCGTCTGCTCCGGGTTGATACGGGCCGTGCGGGCGGCCATGTGCTCCAGGGGGTAGGTGGCAAGGACCGTGCGGCCGCGTCCCGTCTCGTTCACCAGCAGTGCCGGGCGGCCGTGCGCGTCCTTCGCCACGACGCGCGCGCCCGTCGGGATGACCGGCAGGTAGGCGCGGCTGTCCTCGTTGCCCGCCACCGGGAAGCGCAGTGTCTCGCCCGCCGCGATGCCGCCGAACTCCTCGGTGAACGTCAGATCGAGAACGTCGTCCTCGATGGGTTCGGCCACCCCGTAAGAGAGCTGGAGCTCGACCCCGAAGAGTCCGTCCAGGCCGTCGAACCACGGGCCGCGCGTCCCGGGGTGCTCACCGGAGCAGAACGACAGGTACACGGTGGCGCCCTCGCGGGCCCGCCGCTCCAGCTCGCGCCGCGTCCGGGTCGTCAACTGCCGTGTGGACGGCAGGAGATACAGCGCGGCCTCTCCCGGGAGCCCGTCCGCCTCCCGCGTGAGGGCCACCGGCAGATCGGCCCCGCGCGCGGCGACGTACCCCTGATGGAGGGAGGTGAAGATCAGGGGCCGGTCGGCGGGGCGGCTGTAGGGGTAGCCGCGCTCCAGGAACGCGGGCACGACGAGCGCCGCGTCCGCGTCCGAGCGGCGGCAGCGGGCGAAGTCGACCTGCTCCAACACGCGTGAGAACGAGTGGAGTTCGATGAGCGGGGTCTTCGGGGCGCCGGTGTTGTCCGTGATGCCGAAGTGCATCTCGAAGGGGTGGTGGTCGTACGGCGACTGGTCCCACAGGTCGTCGTAGTCGGTGTTGTTCCACGCCATCCAGCCGGTCGCGCCGCCGAGGAGGGAGTTGTGGAGCGTCTGGCGGTAGTAGATCCCCGCGTTCTCGGCCGACACGGTGTCCGTCGAGAGGCCGAACTCCTCCAGGATCACGGGCTGTTCGGTGACCGCTGCCAGCTCGCACTCGAAGGCGGCGCGGTAGTGCTGACGCACGCGGTCCGTGTCGGAGCGGTACACGTGCGGGCCCACGAAATCGACGTACTCGGCGGTGTCCCGCAGCGAGAAACCGTTGTCGCGGCCCGTCACCTCGATGCCCCACGCGCCGTCGCCGAGCGAGACCGGCTGTGTGCCGCCCGCGGCGCGCACCGCGTCGCACATGAACTGCGCCCAGGCGGTGACGACGTCGCTCGACGGCGGATCCACCTGGTAGATACGGCCGTAGCCCGGCATCTCGTTGGTGATGAGCCAGCCGGTGACCCCCGCGTGGTCCTTGAAGCGGCGCGTCATCTGCGACACGAACCACGCCTGGCGGCCGACCAGCCACACGTCCTCGTAGAGGTCGCGGCCCCCGCGCCACGCCGGGTCCCAGTTCTCGCCGGACATGTGCCCGACGATGAAGGTGGGCACCGTCCCCATCCCCAACTCGGTGTGCGCGTCGAGAAAGTCACGGAAGCGCTCGCACAGCTCCTCGTCGATGCGGTGCGGCTCGGGGTGGAAGTCCGGCCAGTAGAAGAACGAGCGGGTCATCGTCAGGCCGTGCTCGCGCAGCACGGCCAGTTCCTCGCGGACCGTCTTCGGGTCGTAGTTCCGCCACATCAGCGGACCGCCGGTGCGGGACCAGAAGTTGGCGCCGATCCAGGGCAGGACGGCGGAGTCATGGGTGAGGTGGGCGCTGTGGCGTCGCATGGGGTACTCAGGTCTTTCCGTACGGGGGTGAAGAGGTACTCAGAGGTGCTTGATGGTCACGAGGCGGGCCCCGTCGACTCGCGGACGACGAGGCGGGGCCGGTCGTCGAGAGGAACGTGCGGCACGTCCTCACCGCACTGGGCGAGCAGCGCCCGCGCGGCAGCCGCGCCGACCCGCTGCACCTGCTGGTCGACGGTCGTCAGCCGCGGATGCAGCCAGCGGCCGATCGGGAGGTTGTCGTAGCCGACGACGGACAGGTCGTCCGGGACGCGAAGGCCGGAGCGCTGAGCGGCTCCGATACCGCACACCGCCATGGAGTCGTTCGCGTACATGACGGCGGTGGGACGCTCCGCCATGCCGAGCAGCTCCTCGGTCGCGGCGACGGCCGCCGCCTCGGAGAAGTCGGTGCTCAGGACGGCGGCGGGGTCAAGTCCCTTGCTCCGCAACGTCTCTTCGAAGACCGCGCGGCGCTGCCCGGTGTGCAGCAGTTCGCCGGGCCCCGACACATAGGCGATGCGCCGGTGGCCGAGCCCCATGAGGTGGTCGACGGCTTCGTGTATGCCGGCGCCCTGGTCGCCCAGACCCACGGTGGGCACGGGTGTGTCCGGGTGGGGCGCGCCGAGCAGCACCGCGGGCAGACCCAGACCGCGCAGCAGCGGCGGGCGAGGGTCGTCGGCGCGGGCGTCGGTCAGGACGGCGCCGTCGACGCGGCCCTCGGCGGCCAGGCGTTTGTACAGCGCGCTCTCCTCCGCCACGTCCGTGACCAGGTGGAGGAGCAAGCCGTAGCCGCGCGGGGCGAGTTCGCCCTCCAGACCGGTGATCAGCTCGCCGAAGTGCGGGTCCGCGCCGAGTACGTCGGTGGGGCGGCGCACGACGAGGGCCAGCGTGCGGGTCCTTGCGCTGCGCAGCGCCGTGGCCGTCGCGCTGGGCGACCAGCCGAGCTCGGCTGCGGCGTCCAGGATGCGGCGCCGGGTGGCCTCCGAGATGCGTCCCTTGGCATTGAAGGCCTGCGAGACAGCCGCCGTGGAGACCCCGGCCGCCGCGGCGACGGCCTTGATCGTGGGGCGCCCGCCGCCGTCCCTCCGGGATGCTTCCGACCCGCTCACATCTTCACCGCCCCACTGACGAGGGCCTGCTGCATCCGCTTCTGCAGCACCGTGTAGACGGCCCATACCGGTACGAGAGTCAGTACCGTACCGGCGGTCAGCACCCCGTAATCCGTCCCCGTCAGGGACTTGAGGGTGGGCAGGGCGACCTGCACGGTGCGCTGGGACGGGTCGGGGCCGATGATCACGAGCGAGTACAGATACTCGTTCCAGAAGGTCAGGAAGTTCAGGAGCAGCACCGTCGCGATGCCGGGCAGGCACATCGGCGTATAGACGTGGCGCAGGACCGCGAAGGTGGAGGCGCCGTCCATCCGCGCCGCCTCCTCCATCTCCTTGGGGATGGTCCGCATGAACTGCACCAGGATGACGACGGACAGCGGCATCGCGGTGGCGGGCAGGAAGAGCACCATGAACATGCGCGTGTGGAACAGACCGGTGGCCGCCGCGAGCAGGAACGTCGGAAAGAGAGCGGCGAACGTCGGGATGAGGAAGCCCAGCGAGAAGACCTTCTCCACGAACGCGCCGAGCGGGCCCGTCGCACGGGCGATCGCGAAGGCGGCCGGAATCGCCAGGGCCAGCGTCAGGGCCAGCGAAAAGGCCGTCACCAGAGCCGAGTTGACGACCGCGAGCCCCAGATCGGCGCTCTCGAAGGCGGTGCCGAAGTTGCCGAAGGACAGCGAGGTGGGAAGCGAGAAGGGGCTTGCGAAGATCTGCTCGTTGGTCTTGAAGGCCGAGGCGAGCAGGTAGTAGAGGGGGACGACGAGCAGCGCCGCGTACGCCCACGCCAGGATGTGCGCGGGCAGCCAGGACTTTCCGTGCTTCAAGGTGACCGGCTCCGATCGGGGTCAGTAGTTCTGGCGGAACGCGCGGCGGATGGTGAGCAGACCGACGAGACCGACCAGGAAGAGGATCACGCCGACGGTCTGGCTGTAGCCGAGGTCGGCGGCGATGAACGCCTTCTGGTAGACGAGGAACGACAGCGTGGTCGACGAGCTGCCGGGCCCGCCCTGCGTGAGCAGCAGGACGTGCTGGGCCGACCCGAAGAACGTCCAGAGGAACTGCAGCATCGTCACCACGCCCACGTACTCCCGGATGACCGGGAAGTGCACGCGCCACATCGTCCGCCAGTGCCCGGCGCCGTCCAGCTGTGCCGCCTCACCGAGTTCCTCGGGCACACTGCCGAGCCGCGCGGCGAACAGAACGGCCGTGAAGCCGATCCCGCCCCAGATGTCGAGCACGATCAGACAGCCGAGCGCCGTCGAGGGAGAGGCCAGCCAGGCATCGGTCACCGAGCCGAGCCCCACCGACTTCAGCGCGCCGTTGACCAGTCCGTCGGGGGACAGGGCGGCGTAGAACACCATTGCCTTGGCCGGGGTGGAGATCAGGCCGGGTATGAACAGGAGGTAGCGCAGGACACGGTGCCCCGGCGGCTTCTGCGCCACGTAGTAGCCCAGCATGTACGCGCACACGATCATGATCGGGAGCGCTACGGCGAGCTGGACCGCCGTGTTGCGCACGGCGTCCCAGAACACCGGGTCGTCGAGGACCGTACGGACGTTGTCGAACCCGGCGAACGAGACGGGCTGGAGCATGCCCGGCCAGCGCAGGGCCGCGATCACGAAGATCGCGATCATCGGCCCGACCATGAAGACCAGGTACCAGACCAGGGCGGGGACGGCGAGGATCGTGCCGCCTTCCTGGCGGCGTTTGCGGGTCGGGGGCTCGGCGGGGGCAGCGGGGCGGACCTCGGTCCCGCCCGGCGTCGACATCGTTGTCGTCATCTCGGGTGACTCCCAGAAGGCTCGGGCAGCTCGGACGGACGGCGGCTCATGCGGTGCGGTACGCGGCTTCGAGCACGGAACGCACCTTGGCGGGGCTCGTGCCGCGCGTGAACGCCGTGCTGGTCGCGGTGATCAGCGGCTGCGTCGCGGCCGGCGGGACGTATACGTCGGGCAGCAGGGCCTCGCTGACGTCGTCGCCGAGCTTCTGCGCGTCGGCGACCAGCGGGAAGTCCGTGCTGAGCGTGTCGGAGCGCAGGGCCATGTCGCGCCCGCTCTCCTTGATGAACCGCGAGACGGTGTCGGGCCGGTACATGAAGCGCAGGAACTTCTCGACCGCGTCGAGCTTCTTCGTGCCGTTCGGGCTGATCCAGAAACCGATCAGGGTGTACGTCCGCAGGATCGTCGGTTTGGCGTGTGCGGCGTCCGGCGCGAGCGGCCAGCCGCCGACCTCGGTGTGCCGGGCGACCTTCTCCGGGACTTTCGCCAGTGCCGACGACATCGCGGACTGGATGGCCGCCGCTTCGGTGTTGAACTGCGTCGTCATCGTGTCGGACGTCAGGCCCTGCGCCTTGTCGGCGAAGACACCCGCGTCGCGCAGCGCGGTGAAGTACTCGATGCCGTCGCGGGCGCCCCGGCTGCCGCTGAAGTCGCCGCTCGTGAACACCTTTCGCGCCTCGTCGGGGGAGAGGAAGGTCTGGATGATCTGCGCGAGGAGCTTCTGGCCCGTCCAGTCGTTGCCGCCGACGGTCACCGGCGCGATGCCCTTGGCGCGGAGTTTGCGGGCGGCGGCGATCAGCTGGTCGCCGGTGGTGGGGACCGCGTCGACACCGGCCTTGCCGAGCAGCGCGGTGTTGTAGGCGACCGGCCAGTTGGTGGCGAAGTACGGGAAGGCCCGAAGCCGTCCCTTGCCGTCGGTCCAGGCGTCCAGGGCGACGGGCAGGACGCGCTTTCGCAGCCCCCAGTCGTCCATGTACCCCTTGACGTCGACGGTGGCCCCGACATCGGTCCAGGCCAGCGTCTTGTCGTAGAGGTTCACCATGACGACGTCCGGCTCCTTGCGGGCGAGCCGTGAGGTCTCGTAGACCTGCGCGAGGTCGTCACCGTTGACGAGGTTCTTCACCTTCAGGCCCGGGTTCTCCTCCCGGAAGGTGTTCAGGGCGGACAGATACGTGGGCGAGCCCGGCGCGGTGGTGCCGAGCTGGCTGTGCACCACGAGTGTGTCGGGATCGGAATCCGCCGACGCCAGCGTGGAGCAGCCGGCGACGGCGGGCAGGGTGGTGGCGGCGGCCAGGCCTGAACCTGCGGCGAGGAAGCCGCGCCGACTCATCGTTGAGCGCACAGCGGGATGTCTCCAACCAGGACGATGACAACCAGGGGTTAATCGATATACCTGCGGGGGTGCGAGGAGCGTAGGAGGGCTTCGCCGAACGGTCAATGCCCTGTTGCGCACCGTGAATCTTCCGGCGAATGCGGCAATCCGGGCGCTGGTCGGGCGCAGGCTCGGCGCACGCTTTTATGCAACTAGTTGCACAACAGGTGATGCGTCGTCTAGAACAGTCGTGACGACCATCGCGCACGGAGGCCCCGCATGAGCCGCTACCCGAACCTGCTGAACCCCCTGGACCTGGGCTTCACCACCCTGCCCAACCGGGTCCTGATGGGGTCCATGCACGTGGGCCTCGAAGAGGCGCCGGACGGCTTCCGGCGGATGGCGGAGTTCTACGCGACCCGTGCGCGCGGCGGCGTCGGCCTCATCGTCACGGGCGGCATCGCCCCGAACGAGCTCGGCCGCCCCTGGGACGGCGGCGCCAAGCTGACCACCGAGGCGGAGGCGCAGGAGCACGCGGGCATCACGGCCGCCGTGCACGCCGAGGGCGGCAAGATCGCCATGCAGATCCTGCACTTCGGGCGGTACGCCTACCACGAGGGCCTCGTCGCGCCGAGCGCGATCAAGGCGCCGATCAGCCCCTTCGTGCCGCGCGCGCTTGAGGACGACGAGGTCGAGCAGACCATCGAGGACTTCGTGCGCGCAGCCTCGCTCGCCAAGCTCGCGGGCTACGACGGCGTCGAAGTCATGGGCTCCGAGGGCTACTTGATCAACGAGTTCATCGCGGCCCCCACCAACCAGCGCGACGACCGCTGGGGCGGCGCCTACGAGAACCGCATCCGCTTCCCCGTCGAGATCGTGCGCCGGATACGCGAGCGCGTCGGCGCGGACTTCATCATCATCTACCGCCTCTCCATGCTGGACCTCGTCCCCGGCGGCTCGACCCTCGAAGAGGTCGTCCACCTCGCCAGGGAGATCGAGGCCGCGGGCGCCACGATCATCAACACCGGCATCGGCTGGCACGAGGCGCGCATCCCCACCATCGCCACGTCGGTGCCGCGCGGCGCGTACACCTTCGTCACGAAGAAGGTCATGGGCGAGGTCTCCGTCCCGCTCGTCACCACCAACCGGATCAACACCCCAGAGATCGCGGAGCAGTTGCTCGCCGACGGCGCCGCCGACATGGTGTCCCTGGCCCGCCCGCTGCTCGCCGACCCGGACTTCGTGGCCAAGGCGAAGGCCGAGCGGTCCGATGCCATCAACACCTGCATCGGCTGCAACCAGGCCTGCCTGGACCACACCTTCAACCTGCAGATCACTTCCTGCCTGGTGAACCCGCGCGCCTGCCACGAGACCGAACTCGTCCTCGCGCCGACCCGCACCAAGAAGCGCGTCGCCGTCGTCGGCGCGGGCCCGGCAGGCCTCGCCTTCGCGGTGTCGGCGGCCGAGCGCGGCCATGACGTCACGCTCATCGACGCCGCGTCCGAGATCGGCGGCCAGCTGAACGTCGCGCGCAAGGTGCCCGGCAAGGAAGAGTTCGACGAGACCCTGCGCTACTTCCGCACCCAGCTCGAACTGCACGGCGTGGACGTCAAGTTGAAGACCCGCGCCACGGCGGAGGACCTCGCGAAGGCGGCGTACGACGAAGTGGTCGTCGCCACCGGAGTCACCCCCCGCACCCCCGAGATCCCCGGCATCGACCACCCCAGCGTGGTCGGCTACCTCGACGTGCTGCGCGACAGCGCGCCCGTGGGGGAGCGCGCCGCGATCATCGGCGCGGGCGGCATCGGCTTCGACGTGGCCGAGTACCTCACCGACAGCGGCGACAAGGCGAGCCTTGACCCGGCGACGTACTTCCGGCAGTGGGGCGTCGACATGGACTACAAGGACCGCGGCGGCCTGACCGCGCCCGACCGCCCCACCCCGCCGCGCTCCGTGCACCTGCTGCAGCGCAAGACCTCCAAGGTCGGCCAGGGCCTGGGCAAGACCACGGGCTGGATCCACCGCACCGAGCTGCGCCACCGCGGCGTCACGATGGTCGCCGGCGCGAGCTACGACCTCATCGACGACGCGGGCCTGCACATCACCGTCGACGGACAGTCCACCGTCATCCCCGTCGACACGGTCGTCCTCTGCTCGGGCCAGGACCCGCGCCGCGACCTGTACGAGGAGCTGCTCGCCGGCGGGCACAGCGCACACCTCATCGGGGGCGCGGACGTGGCGGCCGAGCTGGACGCCAAGCGGGCCATCAAGCAGGGCACGGAGCTGGCTGCGGCGCTGTGACCGCCGCGCCGTAACCCCGGGCGCCCGCTCCGGGTGCCGTACCTAGGATGGCCGCCATGTCACTCCCGCACGCGATCCTCACCGCCCTGCTAGAGAAGCCTTCGTCGGGGTTGGAGCTGACCCGCAGGTTCGACAAGTCGATCGGCTACTTCTGGTCGGCCACGCACCAGCAGATCTACCGCGAGCTGGGAAAACTGGAGCGGGACGGGGCCATCCGCGCCCTGGAGCAACAGCAGGCGACCCGCGGCCAGAAGAAGGAGTACGAGGTCCTGCCCGCGGGCCGCGCCGAGCTGGCCCGCTGGACGGCGGCGAGCCAGGACCCCAAGCCGCTGCGGGACACGCTGCTGCTGCGCCTGCGGGCGGCGGCGGTCGTCGGAACGGACGGCATCGAGGCGGACCTGCACCGCCATCTCGCTCTACACCGGCGGCAGTTGGCCGAGTACGAGGAGATCGAGAAACGGGACTTCCCGCCGGGGAAGGACGCGGTGGAGGACCGGCTGCGGCATGTGGTGCTGCGGGCCGGGATCGACCTGGAGACGTTCTGGACGCAGTGGCTCGAGCAGACCCTGGAGGAGCTCGGGGCGCCGGAGGCGTGAAGCCTTCCTCGGGTGTTCCTCGGGTGTTCCTCGGGCCCTCGGTGTTCCTCAGGATGACGGCTGCCGTCGGCCCGGCGTGACGGGGTCGACGGCAGCTGCCTCTTCGGTGGCCCTGGATCAGAGCCGGTGCTGCGCGCCGCGGCGACGCAGGTACCAGGCGCCACCGCCGCCCACGGCAAGGACCACCAGGGCCCCGCCCGCGGCGAGGGTGAAGGTGCCGTAGTCCTCGCTGCCGCCCCCGAGACCGCCCCGGACGCCGCGCGGGGGCGCCGTCGTGGAGCGGGTCGTCGGCGACGCCGATGCCCCGACGGTGATCGTCTGCGAACCGGCTGTCGTACCGTCCTCGCAGATCACGGCCACCGTGTGGAGACCGGTGCTCACGTTCTGCCAGGACGCGCTGCCGCCGGTGAGCGGCATCTGCCTGCCCGCGGCGAAGCTTGCCTGGCCATTGCTCATCAGCGAGGCGTTGCCCCCGTCGGGGCAGGCCGCCGTGGTCACCGTGACCGTCGTTCCCCTGGCGGTGACCGAGATTCCTCCGGGGGCGGCATGCGCCGACGGAGCGGTCAGTGCCATCGGAAGCGCAGCCGCGGCGGCGATGGTCAGGCCGGAGCGGACGAATATCTGAAGTGTGCGCATGAGTGTCTGCCCTCCGGTGGCACGGGAGGCGGTACATCCCATGCGCCGCCGGGGGTCGGGGAGCGCCCGTGCTACCTGCCGATGAGTCAACGTGCCAATCTCCCCGGCCGCATGCGGACAGCGACCGGGCAGGTGACGGAATCCTCCGGACGGCCGACAGCTGATGGGCGGGACACGGCTGACCCGGTGTCAAGGGCGTCGGCCCGTGGTGACCTTCCGCTCGGGGGTGAAGCCGCCCCACGTCCCGTCGGGGAGCTTGGCCCGGAGCCTCACCCGGTGGGTGTCGCCGGGCTCCTTGCCGATGTAGAAGCTGTGCGTGGCCTTCTTCCGTGGCGCCGTACCGCCGAACACCAGCGAGGTGGCGCTCTTCCCGTCGAGGTGGATCTGGTACTCGGCCACCGCGCCGCCGGTGTCCGGCGGCGTCCAGGCCAGCTCGATGTAGTACGCCCCGTCGGTGTGCCGCGTCTTCGCGCGGAAGTCCGTCGGCGCGGTGCCGCGCCCGTCGTCCCGGCCCGCCGCGGTGGTGAGACGGACGGTACGGCTGGCGGGGGACGCGTTGTCGGCCGCGTCGAGCGCCTTGACGGTGAAGCGGTAGGCCGTGCCGGGACGCAGCCCGGTGACGAGGGTGCGCAGCTCGCTCCCGCCCACACTGTGGATCTTTGACGTGCCCTGATAGATCTCGTACGAGGCGACGCCCTGGTCGTCCTTGGACGCGCCCCAGGACAACGTCACCGCCCGGCTCCCCTCCACCGCGCCCCGCGGTGAGCCGGGGCGCGAGGGCGGCTTCCGGTCCGCGGCGGTCGCGGCCGGCGTGGTGACCGTCAGCTTCTTGCTGGCCTCGCCGACGTTCCCCTCGGCGTCCCGGGCGCGGACGGTGAAGGTGTAGGCGGTGGACGGCTTCAGACCGCCGACGTCCACCATGTGCTTGCCGCCGGACACGCGCTCGACCCTGGTGGACCCCCGGTACACGTCGTAGCCGGTGACTTCGGTGTCGTCCGTCGCGCGGTTCCACATGACGTGGGCGGTGGTGGCGCTGCCCGCCTGGACCGTGACGCCTCTGGGGGCTGCCGGGGGCCGCACGTCCTTCGCGTCCTTGTCGCCGCCCCAGGCGCAGGCGGTGAGGGTGCAGGCGGTGACGGCGAGGAGTGCGGAGAGGGCGGGGAGGGCGGAGAGGCGGGTGAAGGGGGTGGACAGGTGGGGGGTCCGTCGCACGGTCGTGCCTTCCACTCGGGCGGCATTGGTCCGGACCTATTTCCACACAGGTGTCGGGTGCACATCAAGGGGTGCGCGTGCACCGTCCGGGCATCGCGCGGGTGGCCGAGGTGTAGGACCCGGGACAGCTTGGGATGTCTGGTCAGGTGCTACCGGCTGCCGGCCGCCGGTCCCCACTTGCCCGACCGGCCGTCAGTTACCTCCCAGGGAAGGCCCTTTCACATGCGTATCGGAGACGCGGCACTCGCCGCCGCTGTCGGAGTCGTCCTGCTCGTCCCCGCTTCACTGCCCGCCGCGGCGTATCCGCAGGAGCGTAAGTCGCCTGCTGTCAGGGATGGTTCACCGGCTCCGGTCAGCCAGGAGGGGCCCGTCTCCGCGGCCGCGCTCCTGGCCAGGACCACGACCTGTCAGCAGATTTCGCTCGGCAAGTACCGTACGGACGCCGGAGCTCCCGCGAACGTACCCGTCTGCGGAAAGCGGGGCGCGGTGTTCTGGAAGGCCGACATGGACATCGACTGCGACGGACGGCCGAGCAGGGCCTGCAACCGCCGCACGGATCCGCTGTTCCAGGACGCCACCGCGTTCCAGGAATCGGGCGGCCGCCAGCTGAGCGCCGAAGGTCTTCCGTACGTCGTCGTGCCGGGCGCGAGCCGCATCTGGAGCCACACGCGGCACGGCATCACCGGCGGCTCGGTCGCCGCCGTCATCCACGGGGGCAAGGTCCTGTACGCCGTCGTCGGCGACACGGGACCCACCGACCTCATCGGCGAGGCGTCGTACGCGGCGGCCAAGTCCCTGGGCATCAACCCCGACCCCCGGTCGGGCGGCACCGGCGCGGGCGTCACCTACATCGTCTTCAACGGCCCCAAGGCGTCCCCCATCGAGAGCCACCGGGCCGCGGTCGCCCGGGGCGACGCGCTGGCCCGGCAGTTCCTCGCCCAGAACTGACCGCCCGGCCTCACACCTTCCGGTAGGAGTACGCCTCGACCGCCGCGGCCTCCACCGCCGCGATGTCGGCGCCCGCGGAGGCGGCCACCACCGCCGCGACCGCGCCCTCCACGAAGGGGGCGTCCACCAGGCGGGCGCCCTCCGGGAGCTCGTCACCCTCGGCGATCAGCGCCTTCACGGTCAGGACCGCACTGCCCAGATCGGTGAGGATCGCGATGCCCGCGCCGCCGTCCACCTTCGCGGCGGCCGCGGCGATGAGCTCCGAGCTGGTGCCGAGGCCGCCGTCCTCGGTGCCGCCGGCGGCGGCCACCGGCGCGGTCGTCCCGCCGCCCGCAAGCCCCGTGGCAAGGGCGGCGACGGATTCGGCGACGGGGCCGCTGTGCGAGACGAGGACGATGCCGACCAGCTTGTCGTCATGCACGGCCGGCCTCCGCGGTCTGCGCGAGCGCGTCGAAGAGCAGCGCCGACGAGGTCGCCCCGGGGTCCTGGTGCCCGATGCTGCGCTCGCCCAGATAACTGGCCCGGCCCTTGCGCGCCTGGAGCGGCGTCGTGGCCAGCGCGCCTTCGTCGGCGGCGGCGCGCGCCGCGCCGAACGACTCCGAGAGCGCGTCGACCGCGGGCACGAGGGCGTCCAGCATGGTCTTGTCGCCGGGCGCCGCGCCACCGAGCGCGCTGACGGCGTCGACGCCGGCGCGCAGCGCGTCGGCGAACTCCTGCTCGCTGACCTCGGCCGCGTCACCCAGGGCCTTGCCGGTACGGCGGAGCAGCGTCCCGTACAGCGGCCCCGACGCACCCCCCACGGTCGAGATCAACTGCCGTCCCGCCAAGGTGAGCACGGCCCCGGGCGTGGCCGGTGCGTCCTTCTCCAGAGTGGCCACCACGGCGGCGAACCCGCGCTGCAGATTGCTGCCGTGGTCGGCGTCGCCGATCGGCGAGTCCAGCTCGGTGAGCCGCTGCGCCTCCCGGTCGACGAGTGCGGCGGCCGAGGTCAGCCAGTGACGGAAGAATGCGGCATCGAGCACGGAAACTCCTTGCGCGGTAGAACAGTCGGGCACGGTCGGGTACGGAACTGCCATGTGTCGTACGTGGTGACGGCTGGGGGATCAGATACCCCAGCGAAGCCCCGCCGTACGCACCGGGGCGTTCCAGAGCCGCAGCAGCTCCTCGTCGACCTGGCACAGGGTGACGGAGGCCCCGGCCATGTCGAGCGATGTCACGTAGTTGCCGACCAGCGTGTGCGCCACGACGACACCGCGCTCGGCGAGGACGCGCTGGACCTCGGCATTGAAGCCGTACAGCTCCAGGAGGGGAGTGGCCCCCATGCCGTTGACGAGCACGAGCACGGGATTGCGCGGTTGCAGGTCCCCCAGCACCACGTCCACGGCGTAGTCCGCGATCTCGCTCGACGTCATCATCGGGCGCCGCTCACGGCCGGGCTCGCCGTGGATGCCGACGCCCAACTCCAGCTCGCCGGAGGGCAGATCGAAGGTGGGGCTGCCCTTGGCGGGCGTGGAGCAGGCGCTGAGCGCGACGCCGAAACTCCGCGCGTTCTCGTTCACCTGCCGCGCGATCGCCTCCACCCGCTCCAACGGCTGGCCCTCGTCGGCCGCCGCCCCCGCGATCTTCTCCACGTAGAGCGTCGCGCCGGTGCCGCGGCGGCCCGCCGTGTAGAGGCTGTCGGTGACGGCCACGTCGTCGTTCACGAGGACCTTCGCGACCTGAATGCCCTCGTCCTCGGCGAGCTCCGCCGCCATGTCGAAGTTGAGGACGTCCCCCGTGTAGTTCTTCACGACGAACAGCACCCCCGCCCCGCTGTCCACGGCGGCAGCGGCCCGCACCATCTGATCCGGCACGGGCGAGGTGAACACCTCACCGGGACATGCGGCGGACAGCATCCCCGGACCGACGAACCCACCGTGCAGCGGCTCATGACCGGAGCCTCCGCCGGAGACGAGGGCGACCTTCCCCTCGACGGGGGCGTCCCTGCGCACGATCACGCGATTGTCCACGTCGATCGTCAGATCGGGATGCGCGGCCGCCATACCCCGCAGCGCGTCCGCCACGACCGTCTCCGCCACGTTGATGAGCATCTTCATGGGTACCTCCTGTGAGCTGTGCCGGTCTGCGATGGAGTCTACGAGTGCGGCTCGCCAAGGGCATCGGAGACGCGGGGGCACAGCTGGCTCACGGCCGCTCCCGGGTGCGGCGCCGGCCGGCCGGCAGGGGTACGGGCTCGACTCCCGGGATGACGGTGTTGGTCAGGGTGCCGATGCCCTCGACGGTGAGGCCGACGGTGTCACCCGGCCGCAGCGGCCGCGGGGTCCGCTCGCCGCGCAACCCCCACAGTTCGGCGAGGCATCCACCGTTTCCGCAGGTCCCGGAGCCGAGGACGTCACCGGGCACGACCCGGGTGCCGCGCGAGGCGTAGGCGGTCATCTCCTCGAAGGTCCAGCTCATGTTGGACAGCAGGTCCTTGCCGACCACCTGGCCGTTGACCTCGGCGGTCAGCGCCAGCCGCAGGAAGCCGTCGGCATCCCGGTAGGGCTCCAGTTGGTCGGCGGTGACCAGGTAAGGGCCCAGGGTCGTGGCGGTGTCCTTGCCCTTGCACGGGCCGAGGCCGACCTTCATCTCCGCCGACTGCAGGTCGCGGGCCGACCAGTCGTTGAACACCGTGTAGCCGACGATGTGGTCGCGCGCCTGCTCGGGGGTGAGGTCGCGGCCCTCCCGCCCGATGACGGCGCCAACTTCGAGTTCGAAGTCCAGCACGGCTGCCCCGGGCGGCACCGGCACATCCTGGTGGGGGCCGTAGATCGCGTGGGGGTTGGTGAAGTAGAAGGTCGGAGACGCGTACCACTGCTCGGGTACGCCGCCGGTTCCCTCCACGGAGCGGCGTACGCCCTCGACATGTTCCTCGAAGGTGACGAAGTCCCGTACCGACGTGGGCTGGAGGGGAGGGAGCAGGCGAACCTGCGAGACATGCGGGCCGGGCGGCGCGTCGAGGGCGGCAGCGCCCGCGGCGAGCAGTCCGGGAAGGCCGCCGGTTTCCGCGAGGAGAGCGGTGAGCGAGGTGACCCGGGGCAGGGGGAAGAGGGTGCCGTCGTCTTCCACGACGGCCACCCGGTGGCGCTGTTGATGCTCGTAGGCGGCGAAGCGCATGGTGCGGCTCCCGGCGGAGTGGAGGGCGGATCAGACCGGCGGCGCGACGAACACGCCGCGGTCGACGTCGTTGAACGACTCCTTGGCGATCAGCTCGTTCATGGCGTTGGCGGTGCCCCACTGGTCGGTGACCTCGGGCTCGGAGAAGTCGTAGACGTGGGGATGCCAAGTGTCCTCGTCCAGGTCTTCCAGCTCGGTGGTGTACTCGACGGTGTTGCCGTGCGGGTCGAGGAAGTAGGTGAAGGTGTTGTCCCCGGCCAGATGCCTGCCAGGCCCCCAGATCTTCCTGAACCCGGCGCGCATGACCCGCCCCGATCCGCGCATGTACTCGTCGATGCCGCGCATCTCGAAGGAGATGTGGTGCAGGGCGGTGTGCGGGCCTCGGGCGATGGCCATCGAGTGATGCTGGTTGCTGATCCGCATGAAGTGCATGACCTCGCCCATGTGCGGCGAACTCAGGCTGTCCGAGAGGCGGAACCCGAGGTGGCGCTCGTACCACTCCCGAGTCCTGTTCAGATCGGGGGAATTGAGCACCACGTGCGAGAGCTTGACGGGGATGGCCTCCTTCTCCTCGATCTTGCGGTGCTCCCGGACCTCGACATCGGCGGAGACTTCGATGGTGCGCCCGTCGACGTCGAAGAAGCGGAAGCCGTAGCCGCCTCCGGGGGTGTCGACCTTGCCGGGCTGCGAGACCAACTGGACGTCAGCGGACAGGAGTTGTTCGGCCAGTGCGTCGACATCGGCCGCGCTCGCCGCGCCGTAGGAGACGAGGTCGAGGCGCTTCTCCTCGGCCTTGCGCAGTCGGACGACGTACTGCTCGGGCGAGCCCTCCGCTGCCAGGAACGAGACCCCGGAGTCCTCGGCGACCTTGGACAGGCCCCAGACGCCGGAGTAGAAGTCGAGTTGCTTGTCGTAGTCGGGTACGGCGAGATCGACGTGCCGCAGATGGGTGAGCAGACGTGCGCTCATGGGTTTCTCCTCAGGCGGGGTTGATGTCGAGCAGGGCGGCGGCGTTCGCGCCGCGTACGGCGTCGAAGTGGTCCTCGGACAGGCCGGCCGACCGCAGGGCCCCGACCGGGTCGCCGCTCCCCATGTCGAAGGGGAAGTCGGACCCGAGCAGGACACGGTCTGCTCCCGCGACGCGGACCAGTTCCCGCAGGACGTGCGGGTCATGGACGAGGGAGTCGAAGTACAGCCGGGCGAGGTAGCTGCTCGGCGGGTGCGCACAGCCCGCGCGCGCGTCGGGGCGGGCCGACCAGGCGTGGTCGGAGCGGCCGATGTGGGTGGGCAGATAGCCGCCGCCGTGCGCCGCGATCACCTTCAGGCCTGGGTGCCGGTCGAGGACTCCGGAGAAGATGAGATGGGAGAGGGCGACGGCGTTCTCGGTGGGCTGGCCGACGGTGTTGGACAGGTACCACCGGTCCAGACGGCCGTCGAGCGTGCAGCCGAAAGGGTGCAGGAAGATCAGCGCGCCCGTCTCATCGGCGCGGGACCAGAACGGCTCGTAGACCGGGTCGGACAGCTCGCGCCCGGGTGCGTGACTGGAGATCTCCACGCCGGACAGGCCCTGTTCCAGGGCGTGTTCCAGGGCGCGCACCACGTGAGCGGGGTGCTGGAGCGGCACGAGCCCCAGACCGCGCAACCGGCCGGGAGCGGCCGAACAGTGCGACGCCGTCGCCTCGTTGGCCAGCCGGTACACCTTTTCGGCCGTCTCCTCACCGGTCCAGTAGTGGTAGTGCGAGGGGGAGGGGCTGACGAGCTGGAGATCAACGCCCTGCTCGTCCATCGCGGCCAGACGTACGGCGGGGTCGGTCAGCGCGGGGATGCGTTCGCGCACCATGGGGCCGCTCACCGCGAGGGCCTCGGGGCCGTTGCGGCGAGTGTCCAGGGCCCGGGACGCCTCGTGTCCGGGCAGGCCCGCGACGAGCGCCTCGACCTCGGGCAGCAGGACGTGGGCGTGCACGTCGACGGTGGGCGTGCTCACGGCAGCTGCCTGAGCATCGCCATGGTCCGGCCCATCACGCCGGGCACGTCGGCGTCGCGTACCCCGTCGAGCTGCCACTGCCCGATCTGTACGGACGCCTCGACCACCGGACGCACCCGTGCGACGCGCCGCTCGAAGTACGCCTGGAAGAGCGCGTCGTCCCAGACGTCGGACCCGGTGAGCAGCTGGGCGAGTACCCAGGCGTCCTCCAGCGAGAGGGCGGCGCCCTGCGCGAGGGTGGGCGGGCAGCAGTGGGCCGCGTCGCCGATGAGCACGACGCGTCCGCGGTGCCAGGAACCCTCGACGAGCATCCGGTCGAACCACGTGTAGTTGACCTGCGCGGGGTCGGTGATGTGCTCGGTGATCTCCGGCCAGAAGCCGCCGTAGGCGGAAGCCAGGCGGCGCATCTCGTCGGCGTAGGACTCGGCCGGTATCGCGGCGCGGTCGCGGTTGGCCTCGACGACGAAGGCGTACAGGGTGGTGTCGCTGGTGGGGCAGTAACCGGCGATGTAGGCCGGGCCGCCGTAGGCCAGGTCGGCGCGCGTGACGCCGGCGGGGCGCGGGGCGGCGACCCGCCAGATGGCCATGCCGGTGGGCTCGGGAACGGCCGTGATGCCGATCGCCGCGCGGGTGGCGGAGCCAAGGCCGTCGGCGGCGATCACCAGGTCGTAGCGCTGTTCGGAACCGTCGCTGAGGCGGACCAGGACGCCGTTCGCGTCCTGGTCGACGAGGTGGGCAGTGGTGCCCAGGCGGACGGATGCGCCGCTGGAGCGCACGGCGCCGATCAGGATCTGCTGAAGGTGGGGGCGCTGGATGCCGACGGTGGCGGGCAGGTCGTCGCCGCCGGTGCGCAGGTCGTCGGCGGCGTGCAGTACGGCACCGTCCGGCGAGACGATACCGACCGAGCCGAAGCCGAAGCCGGACGCCTCGACCTGGTCCCACACGCCGAGTTCGCGCAGTACGCGCAGGGCGTTGCCCTGGAGGGTGATGCCGGAGCCTGCGGTGGCGTTCCAGTCGTCCTTGGCCTCGATCAGGTCCACCGCGACACCGGCGCGGCGCAGCAGGATCGTGACGGCGTTGCCGGCCGCGCCG
This sequence comes from Streptomyces sp. NPDC051218, assembly GCF_044455475.1. NCBI lineage: Bacteria > Bacillati > Actinomycetota > Actinomycetes > Kitasatosporales > Streptomycetaceae > Streptomyces > Streptomyces sp. NPDC051218. The sequence goes on from NZ_JBITEU010000002.1 coordinate 403,565, forward strand.
CCGCCGACGACCAGGACACTGCGGGGTTGAGTCATGTGAAGTTCCTTGCTTCTGGCGCTACTTGACGGCGTGGGGCTACTTGACGGCGATCGGATTGACGGGCGAGCCGACCGCGCCGGTGATGGGCAGGGGCGCGGCGGTGAGCCAGAACTCGTACACGCCGTCGGCGGCGCAGTCATCGGCGAGCGCGTCCAGGTCCCACATCTCGCCGATCAGCAGACCGATGTGGGGGATGGCGACCTGGTGCAGCGGCTGGAAGGCGTGCTCGAACTCGCTGGGCCGCACCTCGAACCCCCAGGTGTCGGTCGCGATCGCGGCGATCTCGCAGCCGTGCAGCCAGCCTGCGGCGGTGAAGGAGAGACCGGGGGCCGGGCCGCCCGCGTAGTCGCCCCAGCCGTCGCGGCGCACCCGGGCGAGCTGTCCGGTACGCACCAGCGCGATGTCGCCGCGGCCCACACGCACGCCCTGGGCCTCGGCGGTCGCCGTCAGCTGCTCCCCGGTGATGGCGAAGCCGTCGGGCAGCTCGCCCTCCGCCCCGAGAAACCGGCCGACGTCCAGGAGCACGCCCCGGCCGGCGACATGCGGCGCCATGTGCTCGATGCCGGTGACCAGATCGCCGTCGGAGGTGACGACCTGCTCGGCGGCGCGTCCGTTCCACGCCTTGCCGTGGTCGAAGATGTGGCCGAGGCCGTCCCATTGGGTGGAGCACTGGAGCGGCATGGCGATCACGTCGTCCGCGCCGCCGATGCCGTGCGGGAGCCCTTGGTTGCCGAGGGCCGCGTCGGTGCCGGTGTCCAGCATGGTGTGGACGGGGTTGGTGCGCCGCCGCCAGCCCTTCTGCGGGCCGTTGATGTCGAAGGCCTGGGAGAGGGAGAAGCTCACACCTCGCCGGACCAAGGCGGCGCCTTCGCGGCGCTTGGCCTCGTCGAGGAAGTTGAGCGTGCCGAGGACGTCGTCCTCGCCCCAACGGCCCCAGTTGGAGGTCGCCTTGGCGGTGCGCGCGATGGAGCCCTCGGGGTCGTGGCGATCCGGATTCACCGCGCCGCCTCCGCCACGCAACGGGTGCGCTGGCCGCCGAGCCCGGTGATGGAGCCCTCCATGACGTCGCCGTCGCGCAGCAGCCGGCCCCAGTGCATGCCGTTGCCGGCCGGGGACCCGGTCAGCACCAGGTCGCCGGGGAGCAGGCGCGCGGCCTGGGAGGCGTAGGACACCATGCGGGCGACGTCGAAGATCATGTCCTTGGTGGACTCGTCCTGCATGGTCTCGCCGTTCAGCCTGAGCAGCAGCCGCAGGTCGCCGGGGTCCGCGATCGACGCGGCGGGCACGATCCAGGGGCCGAGCGGCGTGAAACCGGGTGCGTTCTTGCTGCGCAGCCAGTCCGTGCCGATCTGCGGCATGTCACGGCGGAAGACCGTGGCCCGGTCGGTGAGGTCGTTGGCGATCGTGTAACCGGCGACGTGCTCCAGGGCCTCCGACACGGAGACCCGATGGGCCGGCCTGCCGATCACGGCCGCCAACTCCAGCTCCCAGTCGGGCTTTTCGGCCCATGCGGGCAGCATGACGTCATCGTACGGGCCGGTGATGGCGCTCGGCAGTCCGATGAAGACGTACGGCAGATCCTCGGCCGCCCGGCGGTCCATGATCTCGGCGGCCTCGGCGCGCCGCTCCTCATCGGTCCGTTCGTCGGACGGGTCGCGGTGGGCGACATGCAGGTCGATGACGTGCTGCCGGTAGTTGGCCCCGGACTGGAACACCTGACGTGGCTCGACGGGGGCGTGCACGCGGAAGTCCGTCAGAGGCTTCCACCGTGCGTGCGCTCCGCCGCCTTGACCGGCCAGCGCGGCCAGACGCGCTTCGGCCGTGGCCCAGTCGTCGAGGAGCCCCCGAATGGACAAGTGCCTGTCGTTGAAGGCGTCTTGGAGGTTGGTCACCTGGCGGTCCGGCGTGACGAGAGCGGGGAAAGGGGGCCCGTCCGGGACCGAGAGCGTGGCGAGGGCGAAGGGTCCTGCGAAGGGTGCGGACGCGGCTTCAGATTTCACGGACATGTCCTCCTGGGTGCGGTGTGACTAATCTGGACCCGTCACACGCAATCAGGGAAATCGATTCTGTGGATGACAGGCATCCACAGCAGTTATCTCCGCTGGTCAACCGCGGTTGTTCCCCCTGGTCAACGCCCTGCAGCAGAAGGAAGTCCGGTGAATCTGGCCAGCCTCGACCTCAACCTCGTCGTCGCCCTCCGTGCGCTCCTCGAAGAGCGCAACGTCACCCGCGCCGGGGAGCGCGTCGGCATCAGCCAGCCCGCGATGAGCGCGGCCCTGGCCCGGCTGCGCCGGCACTTCGACGACGACCTGCTCGCGCGCGTCGGCGGCCACTACGAACTCACCGCCCTCGGCCAGGTCCTCCTCGACCGCACCTCCACCGCGTACGACCTGCTGGAGCGCCTCTTCGCCAGCCAGGCCCATTTCGACCCGGCAAGGGAGCGACGCGAGTTCAAGCTGGTGGCCTCCGACTACGCCGTCGCCGTCTTCGGCGCCGAACTCGCCCGCGTCGTGCATGAGGAGGCCCCCGGCATCCGGCTGCGCTTCACCCAGACCCCGGCCACCGTGGTCGACGACACCGCCAGCCTCCTGAGCGCCACCGACGGCCTGCTCATGCCGCACGGCGTCATCAGCGGCTTCCCCGCCACCGACCTCTACGCGGACCGGTGGGTCTTCCTCGTCGCGGACGACCACCCCGACGTCGGCGACCGCCTCACCCGTGAGGACCTGGCCCGGCTGCCCTGGGTCACCTACCAGCGCACCTACGACGCGCCGGCCGTGCGCCAACTCAGCATGCTCGGCGTCGAACCCCGGGCGGAGGTGTCGGTCGACAACTTCCAGCTGCTGCCGCTCATGGTCGCGGGCACCCGGCGCATCGCCCTCGTACAGGCCCGCCTGGCCCGGCTCCTCGCGCCGGTCACCGCCGTGCGCGTCCTGGAGCCGCCGTACGACGCGGTTCCGCTGCGGGAGGCCCTGTGGTGGCACCCCGTGCACACCCACGATGCGGCCCACATCTGGCTGCGCGAGACGGCGGCCCGGGTCGGCGGCCGCATGATCGATTCCCGCACCCTCGACTGATCGTCGCTCCTGCCGCGGCATGTGCCAGTGGCCTCTTTCGGCCGTTGTTGCGGGGTGTCCCCCTGGCGGTCTTCGGCCGCCAAAACGGCTTGTTGGAGGGGGTGTCGGGCTCTCTGCGGACACCTGCACAGTCGGTGTGCCGCAGGGGGTGGCGGTGCTTGGGGCGGGGCGTTCGGGTGAGTCCGGCCAGAGCGTGTGAGCGGCTTATTGCAATCAGGTCGCAACTACTTATTGATGGCCAGAAGGCGACCGGGGGGCCTTTGCGGCGCCAGGGGCCAGGGGTGATCGTGTGGGAAGCGGAGGGCTTCCCTCTGCGGCAGGAGCCTGCTGCGGTCGATCCCCGCGGCATGGTTCGAATGCACCTCATCCCGACGTGACATTCCCTCCCCGTACTCACCCGACAGGGGCCACACCCCGGCCCCGGCAAGGGAGTTGGTCAAGACGATGCATGGTGAACGCCCTCCGGACCGGCGAGACGTCCGGGATGATCCGGTCACCGTCGCGGTCGCGGGCGCCGAGTTCGGCTGGGGCAGCTCGGGCAAGCTGAGCGCCGTCCTGACCGCGCTGCGCGAACGGTCCGCTCGCCCGCTGAGGTTCATCGGCCTCGCGACCGGCCTCGGCCGCCCGTTGCTGTCTCGGCACGGGGTCGAGCACTGGTACGACCTGCCGGCCGAGGCTTCCGCGGGCGACAGGGCCGATGCCGTGGCCAAGGTCGTGGAGGCGGAGCGGATCGGGGCGGCCGTCGTCGTGCTCGACGGTCCCGCGGCCGTGGCCCTGGAGACAGCGGGCGTGCCGACCGTGTTCGTGGACAGCCTGCCGTTCCTGTGGACCGAGGGCGACCTGCCCGAACTCCCGCTCGAGGTCTCCGTCTACTGCGCGCAGCAGTGCGTCGAGTTGCCCCAGGAGTGCATCGGCGTCCTCGGATCCGTACGCGACCTGCGCTGGGTCGAAGCGGTGATCGGCGCTCCCCCCGAGGTGCAGCGGCCCCGGCGCAGCCGCCCGGAACCGTTCCGGCGTGCCCTGGTGAACCTGGGCGGTCTGCGCGCCCCCGGCCTGGCCGACTGGACGCGCTATCCGGAGATCGTCCTGCCCGCGGTGCTCGAAGCCCTCGGAGCCCATGGTGTCCGTGAGGCGCACGTGGCGGGCAATCTGCCCGCCGAGCTGGCCGAGCGGCTCCGTGCGGCGGGCCACGGGGGCCTCGGCGTGACGGCGGGCCCGCTGTCCCACGCCGAGTTCCTCCACCGCCTCGCCGACTGCGATGTCCTGCTGACCTCGCCGGGGCTCACCACCTTGCTGGAGGCCGGCAGCCTCGCGGTGCCCACCGTCTGCCTGCCGCCGCAGAACCTCAGCCAGATCTTCAACGGCCGCTTCCACAGCAGTGCCGTCCATGGCGACGTCAGAACCGTCTGGCCGCCGGAGGTCTTCGCCGAGGACGAGGCCCTGGCGCGCCGGTCGCAGGGCGAGGACGCGGCCCTGCGGGTCATCTACGACGGAATCGCCGCCGCCGCCGAGCCGCGCAATGCCCCACGGAACGTAACCGCCGTACGCGAGAGCGTACTTGAGGCTCTGGGGCGGGCGTCGTCCGGCGCCGCATGGGGAGGCCTCGCCGCCCAGGTCGGCACCCGTGGCGCCGCCCAGGTGGCCGACGCCCTGCTCGACGTACTCGACAGGGAGCCGCGCCCCGGCCCCGCCGGGCCCACGGCTCCGCGTACCGTCCAGGAAGGCATCGACGTACATGACTGAGCGTCAGCGCTATCTCTTCATCAGGATCCTGGAAGCCTGCAACGCGGACTGCTTCATGTGCGAGTTCGCGCTCTCCCGTGACACCTTCCGCTTCTCACTCGACGACTTCGCCGAACTGCTGCCCAAGGCCCGCGCGGCCGGCGTGGGCTATGTACGGTTCACCGGCGGCGAACCCCTCATGCATCAGGACGTCGTCGAGCTGGTACGGGCGGGCACGGACGCGGGCATGAAGATGTCCATGATCACCAACGGCATGATGCTGCCGAAGAAGGCTCCGCAGCTCGCCGACGCGGGGCTCGCCCAGGTGATCGTCAGTCTCGACGGCGGCTCCGCGGCGACCCACGACGTCTACCGGCGTTCCCCGGGCATGTTCGACAACGGCCTGCGAGGGCTGCGCGACGCCGCGGCACTCGGCGTCCTGCCCCGGGTCAACACCGTGGTCGGGCCGCACAACTACACGGAGATGCCGGACCTGCAGAAGGTGCTCACCGAGGCCGGCGTCGAGCAATGGGAGCTCTCCGCCCTGAAGTTGGAGCGCTCCATCACCTACCCCGACCCCGATCATGTGCGCGCGATCTGCGACCCGATCTACGACGCGGACCCCAACGCCCTCCTCGTGCCGCTCGGCAAGCGCTTCTACGGAGACACCCCGCAGGAGCAGGAGCGCTATTTCGCCGAGTCATTGACCCCACGGGCCTCGGAACCGCTCTGCCACGTCGTGGACGACGTGATCTACATCGACGGGAAGTACGGCCGCATGTACGCCTGCAGCTGCCTTCCGCACCGGGAAGGGGAGGACCTGGGCGGTGCCCCGCTGCGCGAAGGCGGCGCCATCCACCTGGACACACCGGTCTTCCGGACCCACGCGAACTTCTTCCGCGAGCGGGGACCCGACATGTGCGGCGGCTGCTCCACCACGGCCGCCGGTTACAGCGACGACGTCGCCCGGCTCGGGGTGGCGGCGCCGTGGCAGTACTGAGCTCCGGCGGGGCCGCCCCGCCGCCGTCCGGTCCCGCCCCGCGCCGGGCGCTGCTGGTGTCACGGGACGATGAACTCGACTCGCTGCTCGCCGGGCGACGTATCGCCGCGCACCTGGGCGAACTCGAGAGGACGGAGGACGGGGGCGGGACCGGCGAAGACGGGCCGCCGCCGGACGTGGCCCTGGTCTGCGACGACGATGCCGCCACCTGCCGCCTCCTCGACCTGGGCGTACCGGTCGTGCAGTTGTCCTCGGGACACCGGGTCACCGTCACCCCCCTGACAGAACGGGCCGAAGGAGCACTGCACCGTGTGCACCGCCCGGGATGGCTCCCGGGGCCGTGGCCCGCGACACCGGGCGGCGCGCGCACCACCGGCGTGCTCGCGCCCGCACGCATGACGCGCGGGCGCCGGCGGAGCGGCACCCTGCTGCTGCTCTCGCTGTGGGGCGCCCCGGCCGGGGACGTGGAGACGTTCACCTCCGATGTGCTGCGGCAGCTCGCCGCGGAGGCCGTCGGCCGCACCCAGCGGTGCGAGGTGGTCTGCGACACCCGCGTCGAGCGGGTGCGTGCCGCCCTCGAAGGGATGGACGGCGTACGAGTCATGCGCGCCGCCGACACCGACGTCGACGCCCTGCACGCCGACACCGAACTGCTCCTGGCAAGCCCCACGTTGGGCGCGGTGGCGCTCGCCCAGGCCCGGCGCGCGCCGCTCGCCTTTCTCCCGCCGCTCGGCGACGCGCAGCGCGACCTGGCCGACCGCGTCGCCCGCGCGGCCCACATCCCCATGGCCGCCGATCCGGGAGACCCCGCCCTCTGGGATCCCGAGGCGCCGGACCTATGGGCCTCGCTCGACGGCGCCGCGGACGACCTGCGGGGCGCACAGCGCGTCGCCCGCACCCTGCGCCAGCTCTCCCTCGCACCCCTGTGACAGGTCACCCACCCGCCGAACCTGGAGACACCATGTACCGCACTCCTGGAGCCACAGACGCGGACCGCCACCCCGTACCGGACCGGCCGGAGATTCCCGAGATCACAGAAGCGGAGTGGAACGACTGGCGCTGGCACATGCGCAGGCGTGTCACCAACGTCGACAAGGCACGGCAGTGGATCAACCTCACCGCCGACGAGGAACGAGCCATCGACAAATCGGCGGGCAAGTACCGCTGGAGCGTCACCCCCTACTACGCGTCCCTGATGGACCCGGACGACCCCACCTGCCCGATCCGGCAGCAGGCCGTACCCGCGCTCGGTGAACTTGCGGAGTTCAGCGGCGCCGAGGTCGACCCCGTGGGCGACATGTTCTACCGCAGGACGAACCGGGTGGTGCACAAGTACCCGGACCGGGTGATCATGCTGATCACCGAGGCCTGCCCGGTCTACTGCCGGCACTGCACGCGCAAGTTCCACACGACCGACGTCGACGGCAGCTACTTCCGGGACAACGAGGGCGAGTCCTTCGAGGAGGACCTGCGCTACATCGCCGAACACCCCGAGATCCGGGACGTGTTGCTCACCGGCGGCGACCCGCTCTCGTACCGGGACGGCAAACTGGAGGAGATCATCTCCGGCCTCCGGGCGATCCCCAGCGTGGAGATCATCCGGATCGGCAGCCGCTTCCCCGTCCTGCTGCCCCAGCGCGTCACGGACGAGCTGTGCGAGATGCTCGCGCGCTACCACCCGGTCTGGCTGAACACGCACTTCAACCACCCGAAGGAGATCACCCCCGAGTCCGCGGCCGCGGTCGACCGACTGCTGCGCCACGGCATCCCGGTGGGAAACCAGACCGTGCTCCTTCGCGGAGTGAACGACGACGTCACGACGATGCGCACGCTGATGACCGAGCTCCTGCGCATCAGGGTCCGGCCGTACTACCTCTACCACTGCGACAACGTCACCGGCGTGTCCCACTTCATGACCTCCATCGAGAAGGGCTGGGAAATCATGGAGGGCCTGCAGGGACACATCACCGGCTTCGGCGTCCCGCAGTACGTCCTGACGACGAAGATCGGCAAGATCCCCATCGCCCAGCCGTACTTCTCCCGCGTGCCCGAAGGCCTGCTCCTCCGCAACTACCGAGGCCAGGAGATGGTCGTCGACGCCTCGGTGCACCCCATCACGGAGGCTGACGCGACATGACCCTCGACAAACGGCTCGGGCTGCGCTTCCTCCCGTATGGCGCCAACTACCTCGACTGGCCCGACATGCACGAGCTGCGTGCGGCGATCGAGCACGGGGTTCTCTTCCGCTACCAGACGGAGACCGAGAGCGTCGCCTCGCGCCTCGAACGGCGGGTGGGCGAACGGCTCGGCGCGGGCCATGTGCTCGCGGTGCACAACTGCACCGAGGCGCTGCGGCTCGCTCTGGTGTCCACCCGCCCGCGCGTCGGCGATGTCGTCCACATACCGGCGGTCACCTTCGTCGCCGTGGCGGGCGCCGTCCTCTCCAGCGGCCTCATCCCGGTCCTGGTGGACGTCGACGATTCGCTCTCCATGGACACCTCGCTGATCCCGGAAGGCGCTCAACGGGCCATCGTCGCCCACATGGAGGGCACCGTCGCGCCCCTGCCGGACGGCGTCCCGTACGTCATCGAGGACAGCGCGCAGGCACTCGGCGCCACGTTCCCCGACGGGCGGCACACCGGGACCCGTGGCTACGCGGGAACGTTCAGCTTCCACCACAACAAGGTGCTGACCTCGGGGGAGGGCGGCCTCCTCGTCACCAACGACCCGGCCGCCTGGGAGACGATGCGCTGCTACCACGACCACGGCTCCGCCCGGGTCCCCGGCCGCTACCCCACCTGGAACGAGGACGCCTACTACGGCGAGAACCTGGTCACCAGCGAGGCGGTCGCGGCGATCCAGTACCAGCAGTTCCGCCACCTCGACGAGGTGCTCTCCGGCCTCGAGCGCCACCACGCCATCGCCATGGACGATCTGCCCGAGCGCTCCGGGCTCGACCTCCTGCCCCGGGCGGCGGGTGACGTGAAGATCAGTCTCCGGTTCCGTTGCGAGAGCCGGGAGTTACGCGACGCCGCCGTGACGGCACTCACCGAACGGTCCATCGCCAACTGGACGCTCAACAAGTACCTGTTGCCCGACCATCCCGTGGTCGCGGGCCGGCGATCGCTCTACGCCGACGGCTTCCCCTGGAACCTCGCCCCCGACAAGACGCTCGCCCTCAGCCGCGACGGGTTCGCCAGGACCCGGGACCTCCTCGACCGCACCCTGTGCGTGCCCCTCTCCCCGGAGCTCTCCGAAGCCGAACAGGCCCTCGCGGTCAAGTCGGTCCGGCAGGCACTGGAGGCCGCGTGAACGCGCCGCCGGTGCTCCTCATGGCGGACGACCGCGCCTCCACCTTCACCCGGTACGCGGTGGACGCCCTGCCGGGCCGGCTGGCTCTGCTGCGGTTCGCCTCCGCGCGCCATGACCTCACGGACGCCTACGTACGCCAGACCGCGCACATCCCCGCGTTCTGGGTGAACGAACGCCTGCCCCTGGAGGAGGAGGCGGCCCGCTACCGTGCCTGGGCCGCGGAACTCCCCGCGTTACCCACGCGGTTCTGCAATCCCTCCGAGCCGCGCCAGGACATCGCCCAGCGGTTCGCCTCGCTGGTGGGTCTGCCGCACCTGACGGAGCATCAAGTGAGCTGGGTGCGCGACAAGGAGGCGATGAAGGACAAGTTCCGCGAGCTGGGCCTTCTCACCGCACGGTACGCGCGCGTCTCCACCACGGACGAGGTCGAGAGGTTCGCCGCGCGGTGCGGCTGGCCCGTCGTACTGAAACCCGTGGACTCCTTCGCGTGCGTCGACACCTTCCGGCTCACCGGCCCCGAGCAGCTTCCCGACCTGGCCATCAACGGCCGTTCCTGGCTGGTCGAGGAGCATCTGGGCGGCACGGAGTGGGAGGTGTGCGCGCTCATCCACGCGGGCGAGGTCCTGGACGCGTGGCCGAGTGCGATGCCGTGCCGCCCGCTGGACATCGTCGACGGCGCGATGAACGCCAACATCAGTGTCGCCACCGACGAGGGCCCGCCGCTCGACCTGCGGGGCATGCTCCAGCGGATCGTCACCGGCATGGGGATCGACCACGGGTACGCGCACATGGAGTTCTTCGTCGTCGGTGCCGAGGTGTACGCGGGCGAGATCGGGGTGCGCCTCGCGGGCTGCGAGATCACCGCCAACCACGGGTACGCCTACGGCTTCGACGTGTTCGGCGCCACGCTGGACGTCCACCTCGGCCGCCGCCCCGCCCTGGAGTACTCCGATCGGTGCTGCGCGGGCGACCTGCTGCTGCCGCTGCCGGGCTCGGGCCTTGTGCACCGGATCACTCCCGAGGAGGAACTCCTCGGCCTGCCCGGGGTGGTCAGGAGCGTCCTTCGATACCGCGAAGGGGACCTCGTGGAAGCACGGCGTGCCTCGCACAACGCGTCCGGGTACGTCCACGTGACCGGAAGGTCGATCGCCGAGGTGGAACAGCGCATGCGCGACGTACTCGACGCCTTCACGATCGAGGTGACGACCCAGGCGCCGGCGGCCAGAACGCTCCAGCACTGAGCGCCCTCCCGGTACACACCGGGTCGACCTCGTTCGCACTCACCACCATCACCACGGAACAGGAACCATGGAAGTGAAGCCGAACGGTCTTGCCCGCCGTCTCGTCGCCCTGCTCACGCGCCGCCAGGTCGCGGGACCCGCCTGGTGGAGCGTGGTCTCCAGGCTGCCTGTCTATCTCATGTCCCTCGCCATGGTGCTCGTCGTGCGCGAACAGGGCGGCAGCTACGCCCAGGCCGGGCTCGTCTCCGCCCTCTACACCATCGGCATGGCGCTCGGCAGTCCGCTCATCGCCCGCCGGGTCGACCGGCGGGGCCGCAGGGCCGTCCTGGTGGCGACCGGAGCGCTCTACCCGGCGGCGCTCGCCGCGCTGGTGTGGACGACCGAGCCGGGCGACTGGACGCAGCCGGTGCTCGCGGTGCTCGCCGGGATCACGCTCCCCCCGGCGAACGCCTGCATGCGCTCGCTGTGGGCGCGGCTCCCGCTGCGGGACGACGAGCGGGAGACCGCCTACCTGTGGGAGGCGCTGCTCACCGAAGTCCTCGTGATCGGGGCGCCGTTGATGCTCGCGGTACTGATGCTGACGGGGTCCGCCGGGGCGGCGCTGACCACCGTCGCGGTGATCGGCGGCGCCGGAGCGATCGGGCTCGCCTTCACCCGCGTACCCGAAGGCACCGACGGCGCGACGAAGGCGGCGGACGCCCCGGTGGACGAGGCCGGCCGCAGCGGACTGCTCGGCCCGCTGCGGTCTCGGCCGATGCTCGCACTGACCGCCGTGATGGCGCTCAGCTCCGTGCCCATCGGGCTGATGACGCTGGCCATCCCCGCCTTCGTCGACGACCACGGCTCACAGGGCAGCACCGGCCTGGTGTACGCGTGTTGGGGCATCGGCAGTGCGCTCGGCGCCCTGTGGCTCGGCCGCTCCCAGTCCGAGGTCGCGGTGCATCTGCGCTTTCCACGCCTGGTGCTCGCGTTCGCCGTCGGCACGGGCCTTCCGCTGCTCGCGACGTCCCAGCTGACGCTCGCCCTCGCGCTCGCGGTCGGCAGCGTACCCATCGCGCTCGTCTCCGCGAGCGAGATGACGCTGGTCAGCCTGCTGGCGGACGGCCGTTCGCTGACGGAGGCCTTCACCTGGGCGTCCCTGGCGACGGTGGTGGGGGACGCGCTCGGCCAGCAGGCGGGCGGCCTCCTCATGGAACCGGCGGGCCCACGGGGCGTCTTCGCCGTCGCCTTCGCCACGTCACTCCTCGCCGCCTGCGTGGCCTTCGCCTGCCGAAGCCTCATGGGACGCCCGGCAGCGGCCCGCGTGCCCACCGAGGCGGGGGAGCGGTGACCGGGCATGCAGCGGCACGCCCGCCCCCGGCGCCCCCGTTCCCGAACAGCCGTCCGCCCCTCACGCACGTCACTCCTCGCAGGGCCAGCGTAAGAACACGAGGTAACGCTTCATGAAGTCTGCCGTCTCCCGACAACACCACGAGCCGTCGCGCACCGTATCGGGCACCGCGCTGTTCAGTCCGGTGAAATTCGCCGATCTCCCCGTGGCCGTACGGGAGTTCCTTGCCGACCCGGACCGGCAGCCGATCCCCGTCCCGGTCGACGAGCGGGATGACCTGGTCCACAGCGTCGGGCTCGCCTCGCGCCTCTACTCCGGTGTGCGACGGCCCGCCCCCCTGGACTTCGGTGTCGTGCTCGGCCGGGCGGAGCTGGCCGACGGGGTCGTGGAGCTCGCCCGGCCGCTCGCTCGTGAGTGGCTCACCGAGGACGACCTCGCCGGGTTCCGCGAACGGCCCCCGGGCACGCTCCTGTTGGTGGGCACCTACGCCCGGCTCAACCTCGACCCCGTGCGCCCGCTGCTCCTCGCCACCTACCGGGACGCCCGGCGCGGACTCTCCCTGCTGAGCGGCCGCGACGGCGCGTCCGTGGCCTGGAACGTCGCCAAGCAGTACGCCCACGTGTCCGAAGACCTCGACGCGCTCGGTCTGTTCACGGACACCGACCGGCCGCCGCGGCTCCCCGGGGTCAAGGTCTTCGACGACCGTGACTTCGAGCGCGACGACATCCAGGCCGAGATCCTCGGCACCCAGTGGCGCCGCGTCGTCTTCCAGGGCCACGGCAAGGACGACAGCATCAACCTCGGCGAGTTCACCATCTGCGGACTGAACGAGTCCGCGACCGCCCGGCCGGGCGTCCTGGCCCCTCGCTGCGCCTACGGTCTTCCCTGCTACAAACCCGAGGACAAACTCGTCCCGCTCAACAAGGTCGAGGCGACGGAGCTGGTCCTCAGCGCCTGCAACAGCGGCCCGCTCGCCGACCTCGCGCTCTACGACCCCAAGTACCAACTCCTGCTCAACGCCCTCGACAGCCCGGCCCGCACCGTCGTCTCCGCCGTCTCCGTGCACGACTCCGACCGGCCCGAGAACGTCGCCTGGATGCTCGCCGCCGCCACCGGCGCCGACTCCGTCGACACCCTCAACGCCAGCCTCGCGGGCTCGCATCCGTACCCCGCGTTCATGCGCTTCGGGCTCCCGGGCAGCCCGGACGAAACGCCTGCGCCACCGGCCCCCTCCGACCACGCGCCCGACCCGCTGGTCCTCACCGTCGGCCGCCGGCTCTCCGCCCTGCTCGGCTCGGAGCTGCTGCCGCACAACCACTCCCTGCGGCCCCGCCTCGGCAAGCTCGCCCGCAAGGTGGACCTCCTGGTCTCCCGGCCCACCCACCTCGCCGACCAGACACCGGACGAGATCCGCTCCTCCCTCTCGGCGGACCTCCAGAGCCTCGACCATGTGATCGCCGGGCAGGTCTCGGAGAACCCCGAGAACGAGATCATGAACTACCCCGCGCACTTCGGCGACCGCAGCTCACTGGACCCCGATGTGCGCGAGGTCGTCTGCCACTGCGGGCGTCCCGCCCAGGAGTTCGCAAGGCGCGGACTCCTTCCGCACGTCCTCGACACCCTCTGCGTGGTGTGCATGCGCTGCGGCGATGTCACCTTCCGCGTTCCCGACGCGCCGCAGCTCCTCGCCCACGCGGCCGACGAGGTGACCCAGGGCGGCGTACTCGAAGTGCGCGCCTCCCTCACCGCTGCCCGCCCCGGCCCCGTACGCCTCGGTCTGTTCCTGCCGAGCTATCTGCGTGACGACACCACGGTGGAACCGGCGAAGGTCAAGGTCCGCGCCTCGGACGAGCACGCGCGGGACGTCGTGTTCAAGGTGCGGTTCGCACCCGACACCGCCCCGCAGGCCTACTACTTCACGGTTTTCGCCGTGCAGGACCTCGCTGTCTCCACCGCCCGGCGGCACTTCGGCGTCGTCCCGGGCCATGACTGAAGAAGGCGCCACGACCACCACCCCGGCACTCACCCGACGAAGGACGGTTGTCATGGAGAAGACCCCCGAGAAGAAGACCTCCGAGAAGAAGACCCCCGAGAAGAAGACCTCCACGCCCGAGATCGAACTCATCGACCACGACGGCGAGTTGACCCTCAGCATCGGCGGCGAGCAGGCCATGCAGGCCTGGGAACGCGACCTGATGTGGGCCAGCGCCGACATGCTCTGCGGCCACGGCAAGGACTTCTACGAGGTGGGCCTCGGCCTCGGCCTCTCGGCCCTGCGCATCGCCGAGCACCCCGCCACCCGCAGCCACCGGGTCCTCGAACTCTTCGGAGAGGTCGAAGACCTGTTCCGCGAACAGCACCCGAAGCTCCCCGAGACCCTCTCCATCGAACGCGGCGACTTCTTCCAGCGCGTCTTCGATCTCGACACGGAGAGCATCGACGGCATGTTCTTCGACCCCGCGCTCGACATGGAGGTGTGGAAGGACGCGGAACTGTGGCGCAAGACCATGCCGGAGGTCGTCCGCGCGCTGCGCCCCGGCGGGGTCTTCATCCCCTTCTTCAGCACCAAGCCCGAACTGCGGTGGCAGTACGTCGAGCACTTCCGCACCATCCGCGTGGAGCGGCACCCGTACACCGCGTACGCCACCACCGAGTACACGTACGGCACCTCGGGTGACGCATACATCCAGTGCTTCTACAAGGACTGACGGGGGCCACGTGCACAGCACCTACGAAACCGTCGAGGACGCCTACCTGACGGAGCTGCGCAGCACCTATCTCGGCGCGGCGTTCCGCAACGCCCCGCGCGGCTTCCCCAGCCGTGAGCGACTGGGCGCCGGCTTCCTGGTCCGGGATCCCGTGCAGCGCCATGTCGCGCTGCCGGGGCGCAGGTCCAACCTGGTCTTCAACTTCGCCGAAGCCCTCTGGTATTTGTCGGGCTCGGCCGACCTGGAGCTCGTCGCCCACTACGCGCCGAGCATGCGCAAGTACTCGTCCGACGGCGCCACCCTGACCGGCACCGCCTACGGGCCACGGATATTCGACTACCGGGGGACAGGCCTCGACCAGTGGCGCAGCGTCATCGATGTACTGGCGGACGACCCGGACAGCAAACGCGCGGTGGTGCAGATCTTCCACCCGGGCGAGCTGCGCGAACCGGGCAACATCGACGTCGCGTGCACCCTCGCCCTGCAGTTCATGCTCCGTGAGGGGAAGCTGCACGCGGTCGGCTACATGCGCGCCAACGACGCCTACCGCGGCATGGTGAGCGACGTCTTCTCCTTCACCTTCCTCCTGGAGATGCTCGCCAGACAGCTGGGTGCCGAGGTGGGAAGTTACGTCCATCAGGTGGGCTCCCTGCATGTGTACGACAGTGATGCTTCGCTCGTGGAACGGGTCCTGCGCGAGGGCGCCGGCGACACCGACTCGGAGCCGTTCCCCGCGATGCCCGCAGGGGACAACTGGCCGCACGTGCGCGACGTGCTGCGGATCGAGGCACAACTGCGCGCCGACCGGCTCCGGCTCGGCCCCGCCGCGCTGCGCGCCCTGGACCTGCCCCGCTACTGGCAGGACGTGATCGGACTCTTCGAGCTGCACCGTCAACTGACCTTCGAGCCATTGACGGACCGTGAGCTGCTCGACGAACTCCCGCCCCTGTACCGCCGGATGATGCTGTGCCGATGGCCCCGTACCGCTGCCGACCAGGAGGTCTCCGCATGACCACGACTCCCGCCCGCGAGCTCGCCGGTGAACTCGGCGTCGACACCCTGTTCCTCGCGGGGCCTTTCCTCCAGCTGCTCGATCCCGCCACCGGCGAGATGCCGTCGCGGACGCGGGCGCCCTTCGCCTCCCTGATCGAGCACTTCGAGGGGCACGGGTTCAGCGTCCACAACGCACACCGCCGTGAGGCATGGGGCGCCGAACTGATGGCCCCCGCCCAATGCACCCCGCTCGACCAGGAGGAGATCCGGAAGGCCGACGTGTTCGTGGCCTTCCCCGGACTCCCCGCCTCTCCCGGCACCCATATAGAGATGGGCTGGGCCAGCGCCTTCGGGAAACCGATCGTGCTGCTGCTCGAGGAGGGCAAGGAGTACGCGTTCCTCGTCCGCGGGCTGCACGCGGTGGCGACGGTCGAGTACGTCGTCTTCAGCGACCTGGAGGCGGCGCTTCCCGACGTCGACGAGGCGGTACGGCGTGCGATCTCGCGGCAGCGGGACGCGGCGGACCTGAGCGGCTGAGCCGGAAGAAGCCCCCGTCAGTGCGCTGACGGGGGCCACTGCCTACGCGAAAGGCACGGGCGAAGAGGCGGGTCTACGGTGAGAAGCGGGGAACCCGATCCCCCTCTGCACCTCGAGACGCGGGAGGCGAACCGCCCATGGCGATCGCGACCTACACCCTGGTTGCGCTGGACTGCCCGGAGCCCGAGCCACTGGCCCGGTTCTACCAGGCCGTGCTCGGCGGTGAGATCCGGCCGTACGACGAGGACTGGTACGACCTGCATGTGCCGGGCGGCGCACGCATCTCCTTCCAGCGCGCACCGGACCACCGGCCGCCCAAGTGGCCGCAGGGGGCGTCGGATTCGCAGCAGCTGCACCTCGACTTCACCGTCACGGACATGGAGAAGGCGCACGACGAGGTACTCGCCGTGGGGGCGACACCGCTCGACCTCGACGACAACGGCGGAAAGCGGGGCTGGCGTGTCTATGCCGACCCGGCGGGACACCCCTTCTGCCTCTGCCAGGGGTGACTTCTGACCTCGGCCTAGGAGGCCTTGGGCTGCCGCACGCCGCGTAGAGCCTCGATCAGCTCGTCCCGGTTCATGGACGAGCGGCCGGGGACATCGGCGTCGGCGGCCCGGCGCTGGAGCTCGGCCTTCGTCAGTCCGTCGAGCTCCGCCTTCTTCGTGCCCGCGCCCTTCTTCGCGTGCGAACCCGCGGACTTTTTCGAACCTGGGGACTTCTTCGACCCCGCGGACTTCTTCGAGCCTCCCGGCTTCTTCGCCCGGTCCACGCTTGCCTTGAGGGCATCCATGAGGTCGACGACGTTGGTGGACTCCGCGGCCGGCTCCGCCTTCTCGACCTTCTCGCCCTTGCGCTTGGCGTCGATGAGGGCGGCCACCTGCTCCTGGTAGGTGTCGTGGAAGTCGTCGGGGTTCCAGTCGATGCGGAGCGTGTCGACCAGCTGGCGTGCCATCTTCAGCTCGCGGTCGGTGACCTTCGTCTTCCCGGGCAGGTCGTCGATCTCCTTGCGCGGGTCACGGATCTCGTCGGCCCAGTGGAGGGTGTGCAGCGTCAGGAGACCGCCCTCGGCCTTCACCGCGACCAGATACTGGTGATTGCGCATCACGAACGTGGCGATCCCTGCTCTGTCCGCCTCGGCCAGAGCCTTCTCCAGCAGGGCGTAGACCTTGGCGTACTCCTTGCCCTTCGGGCCGAGGTAGTAGGTCTTGTCGAAGAAGACCGGCTCGATCTCCTCCAGGTCGACGAAGCCCGTGATCTCCAGTGTCTTGGAGCGCCCCGGCGCGATGTCGTCCAGCTCGTCCGGCTCGACCAGTACGTACTCGTCCCCGGCGTCGTAGGCCTTGACGATGTCGTCGAGCGCCACTTCGTCGCCGGTGCGTTCATTCACCCGTTTGTTGCGCACCCGGTCGGACGTGCCGCGCTGCAACTGGTGGAAGCGGACGGTGTGGCTGTCCGTGGCGGTGAACATCTGCACGGGCAGGGAGACAAGGCCGAACGTGACGGTCCCGCTCCACACCGGACGTGCCATCGCTGCGTCACCCCTTTCGGTCTCCTCTCATGGCACACCGGGAGGGGGCGTGGCGCATCCCGAAGAAGAGGGCCCCGGGACACCTCACGAGGCGTCGCGGGCGGCCTCCGCCAGCTTCCGGTCGAGGGCGGCCCGGACGAGCGCCGCGGCGGTCACGCCCGCCTTCTCCTCGCCCGCGAGCCGCAGCAGCGCGGACGTGTCCCGGGGCAGCCCGAGGCGCTCGGCTCCTTGCAGCACCTTGGCGTCGAAGCGGGGCGCGTACTCGGTCCACACGTCCTGCACCTCGCGCAGGAAGATGTCCGCGCCGGTGGGCCCGAGGCCCGGCACTTCACGCAGCAGCCGTTCCAGGGCCGCCGCGTCGCCGTCGGCCTTCTCCCGCAGCCTGCGCAGGTCCCCGCCCCACTCGTCGAGCACGATCCGGGCTCCGTCGCCGAGCTGGGTCGCGGTCCGCTCGTCGTAGCGCCGGTAGCCGCCCCGCCCCAGGGCGTCGACCCGCTGCTGCCAGGTGGCGTCGGCCATCTGCCGCGGACCTCGCATCCCGGCCTCGTACAGCGCACGGGTGCTCGCCACCGCTACGGATGCCCGGATCCGGGCGCTGAGCAGGCAGGACAGGACGAGCGTGCGATAGAGCGGCTGAGGGGTGTCGGTCAGTCGGATGCCCGCCTCCGCCGCGTACGTCCGGCCGGACGTCCTGAGCAGTTCCCTCATCACAGCCTTCTGAGCAGCCTTCTGACCGGCCATGTCCACCCTTCCTCGTTCAGTGCCGCGGGCCTTTGTGGTCCTGGTGACGGTGGTGCAGGGCCGAGAGGACGGCCAGGGCGAGAAGGGCGAGGAGAGCGAAGAGGATCGCGAGGCCCGCCAACGCCCATGGGCTGGGAGGTTTGCCGCTCACGGAACGCGTCGCCCACACCCCGAAGAGCACGGCGAGAGCCAGGAAGAGCGGTGTGTAGAGGTAGGTGAGCAGGTGGCGCAGACGGTGGGCGCGGTGCGTGTGCGGCCCGGCGCTCGTCAGGCCGGGCTCCGGCCGCGGGCGTGACTCCGTCTGCGGGTCCGACTCCGTCTGCGGGTGCCCGCGGCGGCCGGGGCGTTCGCCTTTCATGGCTACCTCCAGCAGCTGAGGGCGCAGGCTGCCGTGAGTCCTTGTCAAGCTCAAGGATAGTCCTGCCGGGCCGCCCTGCCGGGATCATGCCGGATGGCCGGGGGAGAGGTCGGTGACGTCGCTCAGGCGCAGCAGCTCCCCGTGCGGCGGCGGGTCCGCGCCGGCTTCCACCGGCGTGAGATGAAAGCCCACGTGATCTCCCCAGTCGGCATGCCGCTCGATCCTGCCGACCCACCAGGCGCAGGAGTCCATGAGCACGGGAGCCCCGCCCGTGCGCGGCTCCCAGCGGACGTCGGCGAACTTGTCGACTCGCTCGCCGCACTCGCCACCGAACAGTTGTGCGAGTCGATGCTGGTCGCGTCCGATGAGATGCACGCCGAGGAACGCGGCGTCCCGGGCCACCTGATACGTGTGGTTCGCCCGGGACAGCCACACCACGAAGCGAGGCGGCTTCAACGCGCACTGCGAGGCGAAACCGACCAGGCAACCGGCCGGCGCACCGCCCTCGGCAGCCGCCGTCACCACGTACATCGGGTAGTCGAGGCGGTCGGTGAACCCGTCGACATCCACCACGGCGTCCACCTTTCCTAGGCCGGGGAATCCGGGGTCTCGCGCGGTTCCAGGGGATGTGTGGCGGGGCCGTGCAGGACCGAGCCGTCCGTCGCGAAGCGTGAGCCGTGGCAGGGGCACTCCCAGACCCGCTCCGCGTCGTTGAACTGCACCAGACAGCCCAGGTGGGTGCAGCGCGCGGACAGCGCGGTGGCGTTCCCGTCCTCGTCGCGGTACACCGCGCAGCGCTTGCCCTGCAGGCGTACGACGGCTCCGCTGCCCGGGGGGATGTCGGTCAGCGAGTCGACGTGGCTGGTGTGCAGCCGGTCGCCGATGAAGTGCTTCGCGGCGGACGCCTGGTAGGAGGCGATGCGGCCCGCGTCGCGGACGGGTGGCAGGCGGCGCGGGTCGTACAGATCGGTCCAGGCGGGCCGTGGTCCACCCGCGATCTGGGCGGTGAGCAGGCGCCCCGCCATCACGCCGTTGCTCATGCCCCAGCCGCCGAAGCCGGTGGCGACGAAGACGTGCTGGGTGCCGGGGTGGGCATGGCCTACGTACGGCAGCTGGTCGGCGGAGTCGTTGTCCTGCGCCGCCCATCGGTAGGCGTCGCCCTGCTCGGCGAAGTGCGGCAGATGCTCGCGCGCCCAGGCCTCCAGGCGGTCGAACCGTCCGCGCACACCGCCCGCGCCCGGCTCGAACGACTCCCCGGTGACGATGAGCAGCCGTCGCCCCTCCTCGTAGGGGGCACTGCGCAGCGAACGCGTCCCGCCCTCCGGGGTGATGTACATGCCCGTGGGCGCCGCGTCCGAGGGCACGGGCGCCGCGATCACCAGCTCCCGGTGGGGCTTGATACGGGTGAAGAGCAGGGTGCGGTCGAAGACGGGGTAGTGCGTCGCGATGACCGTGTCGCGTGCCTCGACCGTGACACCGGATTCCGTGGTGACCCGGCACCGGGCGCCGTCATGCAGGTCCGTGACCCGGGCCCGCTCGAAGATGCGTCCCCCCTCGCGGGTGATGTGCTCGGCCAGGGCAAGGAGGAACTTCCGTGGATGGAACTGCAGTTGGCCCTCGACGCGTACCGCACCCGCGACATCGAAGGGCAGCTCCGTCTCGGTCACGAAGGACGCGTCGAGACCGGCCCGCCGGGCGGCATCCGCCTCCTGCCGCAGCTCGTCGACGCGTGCGGGGTCCTGGAGGTAGGTGAAGGCGGGGGCGCGCTCCAGCTCCGCGTCGATGCCGAGCTCGGCGCAGAGGGCGGCGGTCCGCTCGACCGCCTCCTGCTGCGAGAGGGCGTAGAGCCGGGCGTCGTCCGCGCCGTGCTTCGCCTCGATACCGGCATAGATGAGGCCGTGCGCCGCGGACAGTTTGGCCGTGGTGTAGCCGCTCACGCCCGCCGCGATCCGGTCCGCCTCCAGGACGACGACGTCCAGACCGGCGCGGACCAGGTCCCAGGCGGTGCAGAGACCGGCGATACCGCCGCCGACGACCACGACGTCCGCCGTCAGATCCGCGTCGGGTGCCGGATACCCGGTGCCGGGCGTGGTCGCCATCCAGTACGACTCGTCAACTGTGCGGCGTGGGGTGGTCATGTCTTCTCCTGGGGGACCGGTGGCACGTGGTCATCACTGCGCTGATGGGGACGGGTACCCCCGGCGAGGAGTCTCAGTGATCGGGTATCCGCCTCGGACGTACTGCCGAGGGGCGCACCCAGTAACTGGGTACGCCCCTCGGGGGATCACGCGGTCCGCGCGTCAGACCAGGTCGTCTTCCATGCCCTGGCGGTGCTGCGCGCGAGCGTCGCCCGCTTCACGCTCCTGCTGGCGGCGCTGGCCCGGCTGCGCCGGGTCCTGCGGGCGCTGACCCCGCTGCGGGGGCTCCTGGCGCCCGGGGGTCTGACGGGACGGATCGGCGGACCGCTTTTGCTTGCCCATGAGTTCACTCCTCGTGAGGGCGGATTGGTTTTCTCATCGTGGCACGCGTCGTAACTCACTGCATGTCAAGCGATTGCATAGCGTGATTATGCCTGGTGGGGGAGGGTATGGAGGCCGGGTCATCCGTTCCGTCCGGCGGCCGAGCACGCCGAGCACCGCGGACCGCCAACTAGCTGGCCGTGCGCGGCAGGACGCCCCCGGGAGATGGTGGAGCCGAGGAGTTACCCGAGGGCCGGAGGTTCCCATGGAGAGCGGCGAAGGCGCGCAGGGGCTGCGTTGTCTGGTGACCGGAGCGACCGGATACATCGGCGGGCGGCTGGTGCCCGAACTGCTCGACGCCGGGCACCGGGTGAGGTGCCTCGCCCGCTCGCCCGCGAAGCTGCGCGACCACCCCTGGGCCGGGCGGGCCGAAGTGGTGCGGGGCGACGCTTCCGACGCCGAGTCGATCGGCGCGGCCATGCGGGACATCGATGTCGCGTACTACCTCATCCACTCGCTCGGCACCGGCCGCGGCTTCGAGAAGACGGACCGCACGGCGGCCCGCATCTTCGCCGAGCAGGCCCGCGCGGCGGGCGTGCGGCGCGTCGTCTACCTCGGCGGGCTCATCCCCGCCGGAGTCCCGGAGGAGGAGCTGTCGCCGCATCTGCGCTCCCGGGCCGAAGTGGGCCGCATCTTCCTGGAGTCCGGCGTGCCGGCCACCGTGCTCCGCGCCGCAGTGATCATCGGCTCCGGCTCCGCGTCCTTCGAGATGCTGCGCTACCTCACCGAACGCCTGCCGGTGATGGTCACGCCGAGCTGGGTGCGCACCCGGATCCAGCCGATCGGCGTGCGCGACGTCCTGCGCTATCTCGTGGGCAGCGCCACCATGCCGGACGACGTCAGCCGCCCTTTCGACATCGGCGGCCCCGACGTCGTCACCTACGCCGACATGATGCGCCGGTACGCGGCGGTGGCGAAGCTGCCGCACCGCCTCATCCTGCCGGTGCCCATGCTGTCCCCGCGCCTCTCCAGCCACTGGGTCGGCCTCGTCACCCCCGTACCGGCGTCGATCGCCCGGCCCCTCGCGGAGTCCCTGCGGTACGAAGTCGTCTGCCGCGAACACGACATCGCCCGCTACGTCCCCGACGAGCCCGGCGTCCCGATCGGCTTCGACAGGGCACTCTCGCTGGCCCTGGAACGCGTCAAGGACGCCCAGGTCAGCACCCGTTGGTCGTCCGCGTCGCTGCCGGGCGCCCCCAGCGACCCGCTGCCCACCGATCCCGACTGGGCGGGCGGCAGCCTCTACGCCGACCGGCGGGAACGGACCGTGGACGCCTCGCCGCAGGCCCTGTGGCGCGTCGTGGAAGGCGTGGGCGGCGACAACGGCTGGTACTCCTTCCCGCTCGCCTGGGCGGTGCGCGGCTGGCTCGACCGGCTCGTCGGCGGGGTCGGCCTGAGGCGGGGACGCAGGGACGCGCAGCGGCTGCGGGTGGGGGACTCGCTGGACTTCTGGCGGGTCGAGGAGATCGAACCGGGGCGGCTGCTGCGGCTGCGCGCCGAGATGCGGCTGCCGGGCCTGGCCTGGCTGGAGATGTACGCGGAGGAGGACGGCGAGGGCCGTACCCGCTACCGGCAGCGGGCGCTGTTCCACCCGCACGGCCTGCTGGGGCACGCGTACTGGTGGAGCGTCTCGCCGTTCCACGCAGTGGTCTTCGGCGGCATGGCCCGCAACATCACCCGCACGGCCGAACAACGCACTGCGAAAACCGCCGCCACAGCGGCTGCGGAGCCCACCCGGGAGTCGTGAACCCCTGACGTCCTCCGGCGCTGGGGGCGGCGGTGTGCGCCGCGGGCGGCTGTGCGCGACGCGGGCCGGGGCGTCCCGCTGTTCGTGTACGGCGACGGGCCAGGGGAAGCGCTTCGCCCCGGGCGGCGGTTGCGTGCGCCCCGGCCCCATCGCCGAACTGGCCGAGGGCCGCGACCGCTTCGGGCAGGCTCGCGGCGCTCGGCCGGCTCGGTCCTGCCGCGCGCAGAGCTTTCGGCCGGACGTTCCTATCCGAAGCCGAGTTCGGGGTCCGTGCCCGTCAGTTCGCAGCTCGCGGCCCACAGGTGAGCGGCGACGGCCGGGTCGGTCATGTGTGCGGGGACGGGTTCGAGGCGTGGCCGGCCGCGCAGGCCGAAGGCTCTCGGCCCCCACAACTGACCTCCCCGTACCTCCGCGTCGAGAACGGCACGCACGACGGGCCACGCGCCCGCGTCCTTGCCCTGCACCAAGAGCCCGGCGGGCAAGGACCGCAGCCGCTCGCCGGGGGACGTCGCGTGTACCGGTGGGCGGGAAGGGGTGAGGGAATTCAGGGCGCCGCCCGGGTGGGCCACCACACTCAGCACCGTGCTACCGACCGCACGCAGGCGGCGGTCGAGTTCGAAGCCGAAGCACATCTGCGCCAGCTTCGACCGGCCGTAGGCGCGCTTGGGCCGGTAGTCCCGGGAGGACTGCAGATCGCCCAGGTCCAGCCGCTCGGAGCGCGCCGCGAAGCTGCCCACCGTCACGACGCGGCCCGCCGGAGCCGAGGACAGCAGGGGAGCCAGCCACTGGGTGAGCGCGAAGTGACCGAGGTGGTTGGTGGCGAACATCAGCTCATGCCCTTCCTCGGTCTCGCGCCGCGGCGGGTCGTCGAGCGCGACCCCCGCGTTGTGGACCACCGCGTCGAGATGCGCGAGATCCAGTCCGTCCACGGCGCTCTTCAGGGACGACAGGTCGGCGACGTCAAGTCGCAGGTGCCGCAGCCGTGCGCCGGGGACGCGCGAGCGGATCGACGCCATGGCGGCGTCGGCCTTCGCGGCGTTGCGGCTGCCGAGCACGACGACGGCACCGGTGGCGGCGAGCTGCTCCGCGGCGAAGTAACCGATTCCGGCGTTCCCCCCGGTGATCAGGAAGTTCCTGCCCTCGGCGGTCGGCAGCCGGTGAACGTCCCACGCTCGGCTCTGGGATACGGAATTCACGGTGGGCTCCTGGCGTTCGGGGTGGCGTGCTCAGGGGGAGCACCGATCGACCCGCCCAAGGTCGCATCCCCCACCGACACACCGCCGACAGATCAAGGTCACCGCCGACATGCGTCCGACGCCCCCGCCGGGCGGCTGATCGCCCCCGCGTCGGAGTGAGAGCCTTGGCTCGACGAAAGGACAGCACCACATGACTCCCCCCACCGATCTGGCCCCCGCCGAGGCGGCCGCACGCCTCGACCGCTACACCGTCATCGACGTCCGCAGCCCCGGCGAGTACGCCTCCGGCCACCTGCCCGGAGCCCACAACATCCCCGTCGATCACCTGCACATGGCGCTGCCCGAGCTCAAGGCCGCCGCTGCCCGTGGCGAGCTCCTGATGGTCTGCGCCTCCGGGAAGCGCTCCGCGTCCGCGTGCGACGAGCTGGCCGCCGCCGACATCCCCGCCGCCACCCTCGCGGGCGGCACCACGGCCTGGGCCGAACAGGGCCACCCCCTGCACCCCTCGGAGGGCGCGCCGACGGCTTGGCCGATGGAGCGCCAGGTGCGGCTCGCCGCCGGGGCTCTTGTCGTCCTCGGTTTCGCCGCCGGAACCCGCTTGCGGCCCGCGCGCTGGCTGGCCGCGGGTGTCGGCGCCGGCCTCGTCTTCTCCGCCGTCACCGACAGCTGTGGCATGGCCGCCGTGCTCGCGAGGCTTCCCCACAACCGCCCTCGCGCCACTGACCTCCGCACCACGCTGGAAGCCCTCTAGCCTCCCGGCGTTTCAGCTTCAGCGAATGCGCCGCACCCGGTGCCGCCGGGTCGTGAGGCGAACGTCCGCCTCCAGGACGCGGGGTCCGGTCGCCGCCCGTGCCTCCGCGATGGTGCCCCGGGCGAGCTCGCGCAGCACCGCTTCGGGGGAGCCGTCGGGCTCCAGGACCAGCGTGATGCGGGCGTGCAGCCGCCGGGGGCGTCCGAGGAGTCGTACGTGCGCGCGGGCCACGCCGTCGACGGCTCGGGCGCGTTCGGCCATCGCGGAGGCCAGGGCCGTGGCGGAGAGCGTGATCCCGGGCTGCCCGAGCGGGAGTTCGCGCAGCCGGCCGGTGCGGATCTGGGCGGCCGCCCAGCAGAGGAACAGGACGGCGAGGAGGGCCAGCGCGGCGATCACGACGGGCGGCCACCAGCCGTGGTCACGCCACCGGCCGAGCATCTCCTGGTCCAGCCACACCCGGTCGGCGCCGAGGCGGGGCAGGGACGCCGGCAGCCGCTCGCGGACGGGAGCGACGCTGGAGGCCAGAGCCGCCCCCAAGGCCAGGAGAACTGCCGCCGCACAGAGCAGAGTCACCCGGTTCGTGCCACTACGGAGTCGGCTCATCAGAGACACTCCTCCCCCTCGCGCCGGCCCCGCTCCCGGGCTCGGCACCACTCCTGGGCCCTGCCCTGCTCCCGGGCCCTGTCTCAGCCCCGGGCCCGGACCCTGCCTCGGGTACGGACCCGCACCCGGGTTCTGCCGCGGGCTCGCTCCCTGCCCCGGACCCGGACCGTGCCTCGCTCCCTGCCCCGGACCCGGACCGTGCCTCGCTCCCTGCCCCGGACCCGGGCCCGCTCCCGGACCCTGCCCCGCTCCCTGCCCAGGGCTCTGCCGAGGCCCCGGCCCCCGCAGGGTCGCGCCAGCCAGGTGCCGTGCCTAGGCGCACGCGCAGCCGCAGTGGTCCGGCGAGGCCGAGTTTCGCTGTCGTCGTGTCGGCGGCCTCGGTCATCGCCCGGCGCGCACCCTTCAGCTCGCCGAACTCGAGCCCGGCGCGCACCCGCGCCGTACGGCGGCCGACCTTCACCCGGACCCTGCCGACGCCCGGTACGCCGGTTACGGCATCCCGCAGCAGGACCGCGACCGCCCGCCGGTCCAGGGCCGCGCGCACCCCCGGCAGCGGCGGCCTCATCGGGAGGACGCCGCGACGGCCCGGCGTGAGGGCGAGGGCCAGCAGCCAGACGCCGAGCGCGAAGACGGCGATCGCCACGAGGACGCCCGAGGTCGTGCCGCCGTAGGGCCCGTGCGTGCCGAGCCACTCCATCAACCGGACCCGCCATCCTGCGGGAGCCTGGCCGGCCGCGTGCACGGACACCACGTCGTACAGCAGCACCCCGCAGACCGCGGCGGCGAGCACGGCCAACACCCCGACGGGCAGGCGGCGTTGAGACCAGGGGCGGTGCGCACGCCCAGCGACCTGCCCGGCGGCCTCGATGGGCGATGCGGGCCGCTCGCGGCGGGACAGGCCCCGGGACAGCCCCCGTACGCGAATCCGCGCCGAGGACACGGTGAGTCCGGTGAGCCGCTCCGTGCGCTCGGCGACGTGCGACCGTACTCTCTCGCCCGCCTCGTCGAGCACGGCGGGATAGGCCAGCGTCACCGTGACGCCGACCTGCGCCCGCCTGCCGCGCACGGCCGCCGAACCCCCCTCGACCTCGACCGCGCCGGGCGCGAGCGCCTCCGTCGCGGCGCGCTGCGCGATGCGGCGCACCGCGCGGACCGCGACGGTCGTCGTCCCGCGCTCCGCCGCCGGCGTGGTCACCGCCGCTCCCGGTCACGCCCGCCGAGGAAGGCGCGTATGTCCGTGCCGTTGTCGACAAAGCGCCCCAGGACGAAGCCGACCGCGCCGAGCGCGGCGACCAGAAGGAATGCGCCGAAGCCGCCGAACCACCCGGCGAATCCCAGGGCCATGCCCGCCATGAGGCCGACCAGAGCTGTGCTCACCACTCACCTCACACCACAGAAGGGGATCGTCACGTTTTGCCCGCGGGGCGGCGCCCCGCCCTACTCGACGCGGGTCTCGGCGCCGGAGTCCGCGCTGTCGTCCTCGGGCAGATGGACGTCGTTGACGGCGACGTTCACCTCGACCACTTCGAGCCCCGTGATGCGCTCCACCGCCGAGATGACGTTCTCGCGCACGTCGTGGGCGACGTCGGTAATGGGCACGCCGTACTCGACGACGATGTCGAGGTCGATCGCTGTCTGCCGCTCACCGACCTCGACCTTCACCCCACGGCCGACGTTGGGGCGCCCGCCGGGAACGCGGTCGCGCACGGCGCCGATGGTGCGGGACAGGCCGCCTCCCATGTCGAAGACGCCGGGGATCTCGCGGGCCGCCATGCCGGCGATCTTCACGACCACGACATCGGCGATGGACGTCTTGCCCCGCGTCGCCGCGGGCTGCGCCGCGCCGGTGGCTCCGCTGACGGTGGTGGCTCCCGGAGTGGTGCGGCGAAGCTCACCGCCGAGGTCCTTCTCGGTGCTGCCGGGTGCTGCTGTGTTGGAGGTGAGGTCCTGCGTCGTCATGGTGGCGTCTCCTCGTCGTCGGGTTGTCCACCTCTTCATCTGCTCCGACCCGAGTACCCCGGCTCCGTTACGCGCCTCGCGGGAATTTCCCGCCCCGGCATGTAGCGTTCCTGGGCCGCGTAACGCGGCGGGCCCTTCGTGTGTCGTAGGAGCACGACCGGAGTGAGAGGAGCCGCGTGTGCCGGGCGACCGGGGCGGAACAGCCGAGGAAGCGGACGCGAAAGCCGACGAAGCGGACGCGAAAACCGAGGAAGCGGACGCGTCGTCCACACATGACGACGGACTGCTCGCCGTGCGGGCCGCGGAGGGCGACGAGGAGGCCTTCGAGGCCCTCGTGCACCGGCACGCGCCCATGGCGCTGCGCCTCGCGACGCGCCTGCTGGGGAGCCGCCCCGAGGCGGAGGACGCCGTGCAGGATTCCTTCGTCAGCGCCTGGCGCAAGCTGCCTGAGTTCCGCGGGGACGCGCGGTTCGGCACGTGGATCTACCGCATCGTCACCAACCGCTGCCTGAACCTGCTGCGCTCGCGGCGGCCGGTCGTGGCCCTCGACGCACTGCCCGAGCCCGCCGCGCCGGAGCACGAGGTCTCGCCGGCGCGGGCGGCCGAAGGGTACGCCGCCGTGGCGGACCTGGGCCGGGCGATGGCGGGCCTGTCGCCGGAGCAGCGGGTGTGCTGGGTGCTGCGCGAACTCGACGGCGCGTCGTACGAGGTCATCGCCGAGACGGTCGGCATCAGTCCGGAGGCGGTCCGCGGCCGTGTCTTCAGGGCGCGGCGTTATCTGACGGAGGCGATGGCCGCATGGCGATGAACGGGGAAACAGGACGGGACGACGAGCGGGAGGCGGGCTTCGGAGTGCTGCCCGAGGACGAACTGCTGCCCTGCGGGCGCGAGTTGTCGCACGTATGGGAACAGCGCGAGGCGGGCGTGCCCGACCCCCACGCCGACGGCTGCCCGCACTGCACGCAAGCCCTGAACGCCCTGCTGCGCCTGGAGGGGATCGTCACTCAGGCGCGCGACACGGCGCCGCGGGAGCAGGACACCTCCGCGCTCGCGGGGCGTGTCATGGACGTGGTGCGTCTGGAACTGCGGCCGGGCAGGACGCTGCCCCTGGGCGACGAGGACGAGGACGCGTGGATCGTGGAGGCCGCCGCGGCCAGGACGGTCCGGGCCGCGGCGGAGTCGCTGCCGGGCGTGCGTGCGGGCAGCTGCCGCATCGAACCGCTCGACGAGCCCGCGCCCCCGGCGCCCGCGGGCCGCCTCGCGCGCGGGCCGGTCAGGATCCGGATCGAGGTGCAGGTGCCGCTCACGTGGCACCTCCAGGAGGTCGCGGACCTGGTGCGCGACCGGGTGCGTGACGCGGTGGACGACGAGCTCGGCATGCGGATCGCGGTCGTCGACGTGACGATCGCCGACGTCATCGATGATGCCGGTGGCGACAGCACGGAAGGGCGGCGGCGATGAGCGAGCGAGACGTTGCGCGCAGGGTGGCGGAGGCCGTCATAGAGGCAGTGCTCGGCACCCCGGGTGTCGCCTTCCTGCGGCCGGGCCTCGCGGACCTGCTGCGGTCGTCGGCGGTGCTGCGGCGCGGCCTGCCCAGCACTCCGCCGGGCTCCGCGGGAGTACAGGTGCGGCGGGAGAAGGACACCGGGTCCTTGAGCGTGGAGGTGTACGTCGTCCTGCACCGGGGGCGCCGGAGCCTGGACGTGACGCGGGAGGTGCGTTCGGCCACGGCGAAGGCCGTCGAGCGCGTGACCGGTGAGCCTGCCGTCCCGGGCATCACCGTCACGGTCACCGGCCTGGTCTGAGGCCCTCCTCCGTGGGGGAGGGGCTGACATTCGTGCTACTGGTGAGTAAGGTCGCGGGTCGAGGAACGGAGTTGCCATGACCCGCACGTTCACAGTGTCCCGCAGCATCCTGGTCGAGGCGCCGCCTCGGACGGTGTACGAGCAGGTCAGCCAGCCCGCTCTGATGGGGCGCTGGAGCCCCGAGAACCTCGGGGCGACCGTGCCCGGAGGTGAGGCACCCGCCGCCGTCGGCCTGGTCTTCGACGGTCACAACAAGCGGGGCCCGTTCCGCTGGACCACGCGCTGCACGGTGACCAAGGCCGAGCCGGGGCAACGCTTCGCCTTCCGCGTGCACGCGATCGGACTGAAACGCCCCCGGCTGCGTGCGCCCATCGCCACCTGGGAGTACTGCTTCCAGGAGAGCGAGGGCGGCACCAAGGTGACCGAGACCTGGACGGACGACAGGCGGTCCTGGCCCACCTTCGTGGCCAACGCCTTCGACCGTCTCGCCACGGGCGGGCGCACCTTCGCGGTCTTCCAGGTCGGCAACATCGACAGGACCCTGAAGAACCTCAAGCGGGAACTGGAGGAGGCGGACTGAGCTACGCCCGCACCGTCGCGGAGCGTTCCTCGGGGGCGCCGCCCTCCGGTCCCGTGATCGGAGCGACCGGTGTGTCGGCCGCGCGAACCCAGCGCGGCCCCTCGGGCCCGAACACCCCGCGCGGCTCCGGGAACGCCCCGAGCAGGGCGAGGTGGAGGACCGCCGCGACGGCCGCCCCCAGCGGAAGGCTGATGTCGGCGCCGTTCGCGAGGTCGCCGAGCGGCCCGACGAACTGTCCCGGAATGTTGGTGAACAGCACGCCGGTCACCGCGCCGGTCCACCAGGCCGCCATGCCGCGCCAGTTCCAGCCACGGGCGAACCAGTAGCGGCCGCCGTGCTGCCTGCGCGTGAAGACCTGCAGCGCTTCGGGGTCGTACCAGCCGCGCCGGGTGACGTAGCCGAGCATCATGACGATCATCCACGGCACGGTGCAGGTGATGATCATCGTGGCGAAGGTGGAGATCGCCTGGACGAGGTTGAACCCGAATCGGCCCACGAAGATGAACGTGATGGACAGGACGCCGATCAGGACCGTGGCCCGCACGCGGCTGAGCCGCGGGAACACCGAGGAGAAGTCCAGGCCGGTGCCGTACAGGGCGGTGGTGCCGGTCGACATGCCGCCGATCAGCGCGATCAGACAGACCGGCAGGAAGTACCAGGCGGGCGCGATCGCGAGCAGACCGCCGACGAAGTTGGGGGCCGCCGGGTCCATGTACTTCGGCGCCTGCTCGGCGATGATCGCCGCCGTCGCCAGACCGAAGCCGAACGGCAGCACCGTGGCGACCTGCGAGAGGAAGGCCGCGCCCATCACCTTGCGGCGGGGGGTGTCGGCCGGGATGTAGCGCGCCCAGTCGCCCAGGAAGGCGCCGAAGGAGACCGGGTTGGACAGCACGATCAGCGCGGCGCCGATGAAGGACGGCCAGAACAGGTCCTGGGTCGCCCGGTCGGCGTCCGCGGTGAAGATCCCCGCGTACGAGGGGTCGAAGTCCCCCGCGAACGCGACGAGGCCGAGCACGAACAGCAGGGTCGCCGCCACCACCGCGACCTTGTTGACGAGCAGCATGAAGCGGAAACCGTAGACACACACGGCGAGGACGAGAGCGGCGAACACCGCGTACGCGCAGCCGTAGGCCACGTCACTCTCCGGCACCCCGAGCAGCCGGTGCGCGCCGCCGATGAGCGCGTCGCCCGAACTCCACACCGACAGGGAGAAGAACGCCACGGCGGTGAGCAGCGAGAGGAAGGAACCGACGATCCTGCCGTGCACGCCCAGATGCGCCGACGAGGAGACGGCGTTGTTCGTGCCGTTGCGCGGCCCGAACACCGCCATCGGGGCGAGCAGCAGCGCACCGATGAACAGCCCGAGGAGCATCGCCGCGAGCCCCTGCCAGAAGGAGAGTCCGAACAGGATCGGGAACGCCCCGAGCACACAGGTGGCGAAGGTGTTGGCGCCGCCGAACGCGAGACGGAACAGGTCGAGCGGCCCCGCGGAGCGGTCCGCGTCCGGGATGCGTTCGACTCCGTGCGTCTCGACCTCGGTGACGGACGGAGATGGCTCCTTGGGCACAGGCGGCTCCCTGGGTGACAGCACCATGAACGCGCCAGGTGCTGTGGCGGAAAGTGCAGGGACCGTAAACGCCGTGGTCCCCGCCGCACCAGTGCCCGATTCGCACTGCGCGAGCCGACGCGGTGGATGAATCGCACACCCACCCGCGTGAACCGCCCCTACAGCGCGTCGAGTTCGCGGATCACTGTCATGTCGTCGAAGGGGATGAGCTGTTCGCCGACGATCTGGTGCGGCTCGCTGCCCTTGCCCGCGACGAGCACGATGTCACCACGCCGTGCGGCGGTCAGCGCGCGCGAGATCGCCGCGCGGCGGTCGGCCACCCGGTGGAAGGGGGTCCCGGTCGACGCCAGGCCGGGAACGATCTGGTCCAGGATTGCCTCGGGATCCTCGCCGCGAGGGTTGTCCGATGTGAGGACGCACAGATCGGATCGACGGCCCGCGATCTCGCCCATCTGGGCCCGCTTGGTGATGTCACGGTCGCCGCCGCAGCCGAAGACGGTGATCACCGACCCGGTCGCGAAGCCGCGGATCGTGGCGAGGACCTTCTCCAGCGAGTCGGGGGAGTGCGCGTAGTCGACGATCACGCAGACCCCCTGCGCGGTGGTGAAGCGTTCGAGCCGGCCCGGAGTCGGCGGCATCCGGTCCAGGGCTGCGACGAGGGCGGGAAGGTCATGCCCGAGCAGATGGCACGCGGCGAGGGTGGCCAGGGCGTTCGACACCGAGAAGCGGCCCGGTATCGGGATCGCGGCGGGGTACTTGCGGCCGTCGTGGTGGAGCGTGAAGCGGGTGCCCGCCGCGTCCACGGCCAGGTCGCTCGCCCGGTAGTCGGCCGGTGTGTCCAGGCCGTAGGTGGTCACCGCGCCGGGCATCAGGGCCATGATCTCGGTGCTGACAGGGTCATCGGCGTTGACCACCGCGCGGTCGCACAACTCGGCGAAGAGGCGCAGCTTGGCGTTCTTGTAGTGCTCCATCGTCCCGTGGTCGTCCAGGTGGTCCTGGGTGAGATTGGTGAAGACGCCGATGTCCACGGGTACATGGTCGAGGCGCCGCTGCAGCAGACCCATGGACGTGGCTTCGAGCACCACGCTGCTGGTGTCCCGGTCGCGCATATGGCCGAGGAGGTAGTGCAGATCCGGCGACTCGGGGGTGCTCAGGACGGACCGCGGCATCGGGATCCGCTCCGTGCCGATCCGGCTTCCCGAGGTGCCGATCACCCCCACCTTCGCGCCCTCGGCCAGCCTGAGCGCCGACTCGATCATGTACGAGACGGAGGTCTTGCCGTTCGTCCCGGTGATCGCCACGACGTCCATCGCGCGGCCGGGGTCGCCGTAGTACCGGGAGGCGGCGAGCGAGGCGGCCGCCCGTGCGTCGGTCACCCGCACCACGCACACGTCCCGTCCGGCGGGCTCCACCTCCGGCAGCGCGCCGTCCTCGCAGAGGACCGCCACCGCCCCTCGTTCCAGTGCCAGGCCGATGCCCCCGGGTCCGCCCTCCTCGTGGCCGGGAACGGCGACGTACAGCGATCCTGACGCCACTTGTCCGGCGTCGAAGGTCATTCCCGCGGTGACCGGGACGCCCGGGTCACCGTGCAGAACGTGGTGGTCGTGTCCGTCGAGCAGTGCGCTGAGCTTCACAACAGTCCCCTCGAAGGCGGTCCGGGCACACCGCGCACGCCCGGCCGGAGGGGCGGGGCGGGGCGACGGCGAACCGGAATCCGCGGTGATACGCGTTGGGCGAGCTGGCCCCGCAGGGGGATATCTGCGTGCGGCCCGAGGGCCAGGACGGCCGAGGGCGCTACCCGCGCGCCGCGCGGCTGGTCGCAGAGGACCGGATCCGGGTCGCGGAGGGCTGATCACGGGTGGCCGGGCGGAGCAGGGACCTGCCCGACACCGCTTCAGTGTACGGCCGCGGGGGCCGGCCACGGACGTACCGGAATACGCCCGGCGATCTCCGCCTCGGCTCCCCGTCAACTGTGAGCATGCGAAAGGGTATTGACGCGGACCCGTCACTCGGTATGGTCTAGTCCAACGGTAGGAGCCATTCCGGGCAGCTGCAGCTCCCGGTCGCCGGTGCGATCACTGGTGGGTTCCTGTCGCGCCTCTTCGCGCCCCACCCCCACCCCCCACTCGCGTGCGAGAGACGAACCCGCATCCTCCCCCCCCACCACGTGACGGGCGGCCGTGCACCTGCATGCGCCGGCCCGCCAAGGAGTGATCCCCCATGCGTCTTCGTGTCCTTGCCGCGCTGACCGCGACCGCGTCGGCCGCCGCGCTCACCCTGCTGACCCTCGCGCCCAACGCCTCCGCGGAGAAGGCGGAGTCCGGCAAGCGGGCGGCGGCGGAATTCCTCGTCAGCGAGGCCCAGTTCAACCAGATGTTCCCGAACAGGAACTCCTTCTACACCTACAGCGGTCTCACGCAGGCGCTCAGCGCCTACCCCGAGTTCACCCAGACCGGCAGCGACACCGTACGCAAGCAGGAGGCCGCGGCCTTCCTGGCGAACGTCAGTCATGAGACGGGCGGTCTGGTCCACGTCGTCGAGCAGAACACCGCCAACTACCCGCACTACTGCGACAGTTCCCAGCCCTACGGCTGCCCGGCGGGCAACGACAAGTACTACGGGCGCGGCCCGATCCAGCTCAGCTGGAACTTCAACTACAAGGCGGCCGGCGACGCCCTGAACATCGACCTCCTGAACAATCCCGACCTCGTGCAGAACGATTCGGCCGTGGCGTGGAAGACCGGCCTCTGGTACTGGAACACGCAGAACGGCCCGGGGACCATGACGCCGCACAACGCCATGGTCAACAGCGCGGGATTCGGCGAGACGATCCGCAGCATCAACGGAACCCTGGAGTGCAACGGAGCCAACCCCGGGCAGGTGCAGAGCCGGATCGACAACTACACCAAGTTCACCGGCATCCTCGGCGTCACGCCGGGCGACAAGCTCAGCTGCTGACGGCCCGGACCGCCCAGGGAAAGCTCCCCTCGCCCCGTCGGCTCCGACCGATGGGGCGAGGGTGATTTTCGGCCAACATTAGTGCAGCGCTCAACCGTCGGCCGGGAGGGGCTGGTTGCCTCAGTAAGTGATCAATAGCCTGGTGCGCGTTGCCTGTTTTCGACCTAGGAGCCACATGTCCACCGCGCAGCAGGTCCCCGACATCCTCTCGCCCGAGTTCGCCAAGGACCCGTACCCCGCCTATCGAGCGATGCGGGAGAGCGCGCCGCTGTTCTGGCACGAGGCGACGCAGAGCTGGATCATCTCGCGGTACGAGGACGTCGAGCGGGTGTTCAAGGACAAGGCCTCGCAGTTCACCACCGACAACTACGACTGGCAGATCGAGCCCGTACACGGCAAGACGATCCTCCAGCTCAGCGGCCGTGAGCACTCCGTGCGGCGCGCGCTCGTCGCACCGGCCTTCCGCGGCAGTGACCTCCAGGAGAAGTTCCTGCCCGTCATCGAGCGCAACTCCCGTGAACTCATCGACACCTTCCGGCACACCGGCAGCGTCGACCTGGTCGCGGACTACGCCACCCGTTTCCCCGTCAACGTCATCGCCGACATGCTCGGCCTGGACAAGGCCGACCACGCGCGCTTCCACGGCTGGTACACCACCGTCATCGCCTTCCTCGGCAACCTGGCGGGCGACCCCGAGGTCGCGGCGGCCGGCGAACGCACCCGGGTGGAGTTCGCCGACTACATGATCCCGATCATCCGGGAGCGCCGCGACAACCTCGGCGAGGACCTGCTCTCCACGCTGTGCGCCGCCGAGGTCGACGGTGTGCGCATGAGCGACGAGGACATCAAGGCCTTCTGCAGCCTGCTGCTCGCGGCGGGCGGCGAGACCACCGACAAGGCCATCGCCAGCATCTTCGCCAACCTCCTGATGCACCCCGAGCAGCTCGAAGCCGTCCGGCAGGACCGCACCCTGATCGCCCGCGCCTTCGCCGAGACCCTGCGCCACACGCCCCCCGTCCACATGATCATGCGGCAGTCGGCGACCGACGTCGAGGTCACCGGCGGCACGATCCCCGCCGGGGCCACCGTCACCTGCCTCATCGGCTCGGCCAACCGCGACGAGCGGCGCTACGGCGACCCCGACCGCTTCGACATCTTCCGCGAGGACCTGACGACGACGACCGCGTTCTCCGCCGCCGCCGACCATCTCTCCTTCGCCCTCGGCCGGCACTTCTGCGTGGGCGCGCTGCTCGCCAAGGCCGAGGTGGAGATCGGCGTCGGCCAACTCCTGGACGCCATGCCGGACGTACGGCTCGCGAAGGGCTTCGACCCCGTGGAGCAGGGTGTCTTCACCCGGGGGCCGCAGTCGCTGCCGGTGGAGTTCACCCCCGTCACCGACTGACGCACCGGGGCGCCGCCCGAAGGCGGCGCCCCGGCTCCGTTTCAGTGCGCCACAGGTGTGAACTGCACCGGCAGCGACGTCAGACCGCGCATCCAGATGGACGGGCGCCAGGTCAGCTCGTGCGGCTCCACCGCGAGGACGAGGTCGGGCAGCCGCTCCAGGAGCGTCTCGACCGCGGTCCTCGCGATGACGTCGGCGAGCAGCGGGGCCGGGTAGGGGCAGCGGTGCTCGCCGTGGCTGAAGGACAGGTGCGCGGAGTTCTCCGGGCCGACATGCGACTCGGGCCAGATCTGAGGGTCCGTGTTGGCCGCGGCGAGGCCGAGCACCAGACAGTCGCCCGCCCGGATCTGCCGTCCGCCGAGCTGGGTGTCGCGCACCGCCCAGCGGCCGATGAAGTTCTGGGTCGGGGTGTCGAGCCACAACACCTCGTTGAGGGCCTCGCCCACGCTCAGGCGCCCGCCGGACACGTTCAGGGCGAACCGCTCGTCGGTCAGCATCAACCGCAGCGTGTTGCAGATCCAGTTGGCCGTCGGCTGCTGCGCCGCCGCGATGATGGAGATCAGGTCCTGGACGATCTCCTCGTCGGTGAGGCCCGCCGAGTGCGTCAGCATCCGCGACGTGACGTCGGCGCCCGGCTTCTCGCGCTTCTCCTTGACCAGGAGCTGGATGCGCTCCGCGACGCGGGTGTACGCCGCCACCGGGTCGTCGCCCTCGTGCGCGTCGAGCGAGATCCGCAGGTCGTCCACCAGCTGCTGGGTGTCCGTGCTCGCTTCCGGCATGCCGCACATCTGCACGGCGGCGATCATGGGCAGCGCGTGCGCGTACGCGTCCATCAGCTCCGCCTGGCCGCTGCCGGCGAACTCGGCGATGAGCCGGTCGGCGATCCGGGCGCTGTCCCGGGCGAGTTCGAACTGGTCGACCCCTTCGAGGGCCTCCGTGATGACCCCCGCCCGCCGCCGGTGCTCCGCGCCCTCGGTGAACAGGACCGACGGCTGGTATCCGACGAACGGGAGCAGCGGCCAGTCCGCGGGTATGTGCTCCCACTGGTTCCAGCGCCGCGAGTCGCGGGCGAACAGCTCGTCGTGGCCGGTCACGTAGCTGACCTCGGAGTAGCCGAGCACCAGCCACGCGGGCACGTCACCGTCGAGGAGCACCGGCGCGACGGCGCCGTGTTCCCTGCGCAGGCTGCGGTAGAGCTGCGAAGGCGTCTGCTGGTACTCCAGACCGCCCAGGCGCACCGCGCCCGTGCCCGCGTGGGCCGGGCACCCGGGCGGCGGGCTCTGCTCGTAAGGGGATCCGGTCGGCTCGGTCACGGTGTCATCTCCTGGGCCATGGCCAGTGCGTAGAGGTGGTCCACGAGGGTGATCAGGACGTCCTTGCCCGACGATCTCACCCGGGCGTCGCAGTCGATCAGCGGCACATGGTCGGGCAGCGCCAGGGCCTGGCAGATCTCCTCCAGGGAGTGCGTGGAGGTGTCGTCGTCGAAGCGGTTGACGGCCACCACGAACGGCGTCTTGTGGTGTTCGAGCCGGTCGATGGCGTACCAGGACTCGTCCATGCGCCGCGTGTCGACCAGAACGACCGCGCCGAGCGTGCCCGCGAAGAGCCGGTCCCACAGGAACCAGAAGCGCTCCTGGCCGGGAGCGCCGAACAGATAGAGCACCACACGCTCGTTGAGGCTGATGCGGCCGAAGTCGAACGCCACCGTCGTGGTGGTCTTGGCGGCGACGTCCGCCGTCTCGTCGACGCCGATGCCGGCCTGTGTCATCACCTCTTCGGTGTTCAGTGGACGGATCTCGCTGACCGACCGGACCAGCGTGGTCTTGCCGACCCCGAAGCCGCCCACGACGACGATCTTCAGGCCGGTCTCGGCAGTGTCGGAAAGGGGCGTACGGGAGGGCAGCTCAGATGTTGCGGAGCCCATGGAGCACCTCCTTGAGAAGGGCGGAATCGGGGATCGAGGCGGCCGAGCCGGCCGCGCGGGGATGGCGGGCGGTGATCCGGCCCATCGCGAGCAGGTCACCCAGGAGGATCCGCACCACCGTGATCGGCAGCTTCATCTCCGCGGCGATCTCCACCACGGCCGTCGGATGCCGGCACAGTTCGAGGATCCGTACGTGCTCCGACTGCATCCCGGCAGTGGGCTCGCACTCGCTCACCACCAGCGTGACCAGGTCGAACGAAGCGTCGTCGGCGCGGCTGCGACCGCCGGTGACCGTGTAGAGCCGGTCCGGATCACCGATGTCCACGGGCCTGCGCGGCGTCACGAGGAGCCGCTGCCTTCGCCCTGACCGCGCGGCTCGGCGCGCAGATGTTCACCGATCTGCTCGACCAGTTCGGTCATCTGATGCCCCACGACACCCGGGTCGGCGTTCTCCTCCGCCACCACGGCCAGGTGCGCGCCCAGACCGGCTTCGACGATGAAGAGCAGCCCGCCGTGGAACTCGGTCATGGAGTGCCGGACACCGCCGGTCCCGTCGCCGAACTCCATCGAGGCACCCTGGGCCAACGCCTGGATGCCGGAGCAGATCGCCGCCAGCTGGTCAGCCTGGTCGAGCGTCAGATGCTCGCTCCAGCACAGCTTCAGGCCGTCCCGGGAGAGCACCAGGGCGTGCCGCGTACCGGGGGTGCGCTTCAGGAGGCTCTGCAGGAGCCAGGTCAGGCTGTTGTCAGTGGTCTGCATGGTAGGCGGGGCGAGATGCTCGGTTCTTCCGGTCACCTGCCCGTCCCTCCAATCTCACGATTTCGAGCGGGGAAGGGGGGCGCCAGAGCCCGGGCGCCGTGCGGGTGGCTTCGGTCTACTCGGTGGGCGGCGGCCCGGAATCGGCGGGGGACTCGGGAGCCGCGGGGGAGCCGGGCACGTCGCCCGCGGCCCGCCGCGCGCGGTGAAAGGCACCGAAACGCGAACCGGCGTCCCGCGGCGGAAGCCCCGCGTCCCCGGAGAGCGTCCCCGCTCCGGCGGCGGCGTCGGACGCCGCCCTGCGCTGCTCGCGCTCACGCTCCGCCTCGGCCATCGTGCGGCCCGGGGCGCGCACGGGCAGGCCGTTGGTCGTGGCGGCCGCGGGGCGGGAGTGCTCCGGCTGGGGCTGGGGCTGGGTCTCCGTACCGGTGGGCTGAACGGGGGCGGCTTGTTCCGGGGTGACGGCCGGGGCCTCCGGGGTCGCCTGCGCGGGAACTGCCGGCGCGGGAGCCGTCGCCGCCTGTGCGGGCGCCGGTTCGACGCTGCGGGGAGCGAGCTGCTGGGGAGCGGGGTCACGCTGCTGGGCCAGGAGCTGGGGCGGCAGGAGCACCACGACGCCGGTGCCGCCGCGCGAGGACGGCCGGAAGTTGACGCTCATGCCGTACTTGGCGGCGAGGCGCCCGACCACCGCGAGACCGAGCCGGGTGCCCTGCAGCGATGCCAGGTCATTCACGTGCCCGGAGACCGCTTCCTCCGCGCGGCGCATGGCCGCGTCGGCCATCTTCAGGCCGCTGTCCTCGATCGTCACGACGATCCCGGCGCTGCGCTCCTCCACATAGACGTGCACCTCGTCGATGGGCGGCGAGAAGTTCGCCGCGTTGTCCATCAGTTCGGCCAGGACGTGCATGACGCCCTCCGCGGCGAACCCGGCGATCGCGACAGTGGTCGAGCAGTGCAGTCGCACGCGCTGGTACGCGGAGATCCGGCCCACCGCGCCTCGCAGGATGCTCTCCATGACGATCGGCTTGTTCCAGGCGCGGCTGGAGCGACCGCCCATGAGCAGGGCGAGGCGGTCGGTCATGAGACCCAGCTGCGACGTGCTGTGGTCCAGGCGCAGCAGATCGCCGAAGACCTCGACGCCGTGCCGCTCCTGCATGTCCCGCAGGTCGGCGAGCATGCTCACGGACTTGGCCTGCACGCGGCTCAGCGCCTTGGCGGACGCCGCCTGCGCGGCCGCGGCGCGCCGCTCGCTGTAGGCGAGTTCCCGTACGAACGATTCGGCGGGCACCCGGAGCAGGGGATTGCGTGGCCACTCCAGACCGGCGAGCACCGTGTCCGCGGACGCGCCCTCACGCAGCCGCTCGATCGCGGTCGGCAGCGTCACCCCGGTCAGCTGGTCCAACTCCTCGGCCGCAAGGGCGAGTTGACCCTGGGCCTGGTTGCGTCGGGACTCGACGTCGGCCGCGTGCCGGACGGTCTCCTCCACCACGGACGCGAACACGTGGATGACCTGGCGCAGTTGCGGGTCCGACGGCGGAGAGGTCTGCGCCAAGGTCTCGGTGGCACTCGTCCCGTCGCGCAGCCGCTTCACCACGGTCGGCAGCGTGACGTTCACCAGATGCGCGGACTCGGCGCCCTGGCGCGCCAGCTGCGCCTTGAGGGACGCGGCCTCGGAGCGGTCGGCGGCGGCGGCCCCGCGGACCCGCTTGACGAGCAGCGAACTCGTCACGAGCGTGATCGCCAGACACAGCCAGCCGGTCAGGACCGAAGCCACCGTCCAGACCCGGGCGTCGTCCGGCGCCATGACGCCCGCGACGGCACCGGCCGCGGCGGTCACCACCAGCACGACCACGGGCAGGGCCGACGCGGGCCGGCGCGCCTTCTCTATTCGGTGCGGGCTGGGAGGAGCAGGCACGGGCATTCAGCGGTCCCTCGGTCCTTGAGTGCAGGTAAGCAGCGAGCCGACCGATGTACGCATCGGTCGTGGGTCCGGCGGAAACGCCAAAGGGGACGGCGATCTTCCGGACCACACATCGCGCCATGCTAGTCACCCCGCGGCGCGCGCAGGACAGGGAGGCGGAAGAGGCCGTCGAGACGAGGCTTTCGTCGTGATCTCGCCCCTCGAACATGGCGCCGTGATAGAGGAGTTCGACCCCGACGGCGACGGTGAACCCCGACGGTGACGGCAGGTCAGTCGACCGCCGAGGTCTCGGAGATCTCGTACGCCTCGAGGCCGGGAGTCGCGAGGAGGCCCGCTACGCAGGCCGCCGAACCGCCGACGTACGTACTCACCAGATCGACGTCACCGGCCACGCACCAGGCACGGTCGTCGGGCCACCACAGGTCGGGAAGTTCGGGCACCCCCTCATCGGGTTCGCCGCCCGGTGACGCGGGCGAGTCGGCGTCGTCCAGCGGCCCGGAGAGCAGGATCTCGTCGCGGCCCGGCGTGCGGAACACGGGGCAGCCGTCCCAGTTGTACTGGCCGTATCCCTCCCAGAGCCCGTACCAGCAGCGGTCGGGGGTGCGGGTGTGCCGGGCGAGGACGGAGATCAGGGTGCGGGCGACGTGGGCGGGGGTCGGGCCCTCGTCGGGGTGTTCGTCCCAGACGCCGGGGACGGCCGGCGTGTCGTCGTTCCGGTAGAGGCGGCCCTCGAAGCCGATCAGCTCGTGCCATCGCGTGGCCGCCGACACCGAACGGCCGTACGCGGCGGCCACTTGGTCCCACCGCACCGGCCGAGTGCCGAGCCAGGCCGGGTGGAGGACGCGCGCGTACGCGTCGAAGCCGGGCGCGCAGACACCGGCGACCGTGCCGAACCCGTCGTCGTGGGGCGGGCGTTGCTCCAGCCAGCGCGCCGGCGACAGGTCGCGCCGCTCGACGCGGAGACGGCCGTAGACGGACGGGGACGGGCTCTGGTCGACGAGGCGCATGCCCCCAGTGTCGCCCGCGCGAGGACACCCGTGCGCCCGCCGGTGGATGCCGATTGAGGCGGGCCGAGCGGGGCACTCGGACAGTCGCGGCATGGTCGGGCGGGACGGCCACCGCCGCCTCTGTGCCGATCTACGACGACGCATGCCGATCCACGTCGATCCATGCCGACAGAAGAGGAACCCCCATGGGTGTGAAGAAGACCGCTGTCCTCGTCCTGGACTGTGCGAAGCCGGAGGAGCTCGCGGAGTTCTACGCGGGGTTGCTCGGCGGCACGGCCAGCATGGGCAACGACCCCGATTATGTAGAGGTCTACGACGGCCAGGGCATCTGCCTCGCGATCCACCGGGACTACGGCTACGCGCCCCCGAGCTGGCCGCGGCCCGAGGACGCGCAGCAGGCGCACCTCAGGATTCTGGTGGACCGCGGCGACATGGACGAGGCGGAGCGGGAGGCCATCGGCCTGGGCGCCCGGCCCGTGGACACCAAGGACAACTCCGGCCCCAGGGACACCCGGACCTACAGCGACCCGGCGGGCCACTCGTTCACCCTCGCCGTGTCCGCCGAGCCGAGGCCGCCCCGCTGAGCGTGCGCAGGCGGGGGCCGCCCCGGGTACGTCAGTGGCCCCTGCTCAGTCGGCGACCCCTGCTCAGTCGGCGGGCTCGTCCGGCACCGGCTGGTCCGGGCGCACGCCGCCCGAGTGCGGTGCGCCGCGCCGGCCGGTGCCCGCCTCGTCCGTGTCCGGTACGTCGTCGTCGGCGTCCGGGGCGTTGCCCGTGGTGGCCGACTCGTCGTCCGGCTCCCAGTGGTCCTCCTCGTCCGACGCCTGCTGATCGGGCAGATCCCTCGGTACGGGCGTCTCGTCCTCGCCCCGGGTCTCGGGCAGCTCCTCGCTCACGGTGATCCCTCCAGTCCTCGTCACTTCGTTCCGCGTGGTCTCACGGCGGCTTCCGCTGCGGAGGCGCGGCTACCCACCGTGGTGGCGGCGACACCTCGTACTGCTTCACGGTGGACCGCAGACGCCGTGTCGGCCACACGAAAGGGGCCGGTTGCCCGGCCGTGTCCGGGCAGAGACGGCCAGGGCGGCCGCGGTCATCGCCGACAGGAGCCCCCAGACCGGAACGAAGCTGCCGGTGAGGTCCTTGAGCAGGCCGAGCACCGGTGGCATCACGACGATGGCGATCTGGTTGACGGACATGGCAAGGCCGAGGGCGAAGCCCGTCCGGTCCGGCGGAGCCGTCTCGGT
Source organism: Streptomyces sp. NPDC051218 (assembly GCF_044455475.1). NCBI lineage: Bacteria > Bacillati > Actinomycetota > Actinomycetes > Kitasatosporales > Streptomycetaceae > Streptomyces > Streptomyces sp. NPDC051218. The sequence goes on from NZ_JBITEU010000002.1 coordinate 446,093, forward strand.
CACGTGGGCGACCCAGGGGCCGTACCAGCCGAACCCGAAGAAGCCGAGCCAGACCAGCGTGCAGCCGGCAACCGCGGGCGATCGGCCGAGCGGTGTCATCAGCACGGCCATCGCGGCGATCACGGCGGCCATGCAGAGGACGAGCGAGCCGTACCGCCCGGACCTGGCGCGGTCGCTCCACGCCGCCAGGGCGATACGGCCGATGACGCCCGCGCCCTGGACCGCCACGAGGACGAGCGCCGCGGTCCCGGGTCCGACGGACGCCGTCTCGTGCAGGTACAGCACGGTCAGGACGCCCGCGCCGTACTGCACCGAGATCAGGCTCGAACCCGAGACCACGATCCGCACCATGGCCGGTTCACGGAGCATCCGAAGCCGGGCGCCGAGCTGCGATCCGAGCGAATCGCGCCCGGAGGGCCGGGGAGCGGCGGGGGCGGCCGTGGCTGGTGGGACCGGCGGGGCCGGCGGGACCGGCGGTCTGCGGTAGAAGCCCATGAAGACACCGGCCCCGAGGAGTGCGACAAGGCCGCCCGCCACGAGCGTGGCCCGCCGGCCGTGCGCGTCGGCGATGAGAGGCAGCAGGGCCGAGGCCAGTGCCGCGCCCAGCGGCAGCCCCGCCTGACGGATGCCCATGGCCAGGCCCCGCTGGGACGTGTCGAACCACGACGCCACCGACTTGCTGCCGCCCGGCTGCACGGTGCTGTACCCCGCGCCGACGACCAGCAGCACTAGGAGCAGCGACAGATACCCCGGCGCCACGCTTCCCACGAGCAGGCCCGCGCCGACCACGGCCGCGCCCACCCCGACGACCCAGCGCTCGTTGCGGCGGTCGAGGAGCTCCCCGGCCGCGAGCAGCCCGACCAGCGGAACCAACTGAGCCGCGGAGACCAGCAGGCCCAACTGGACCGTGTTCAGGCGCAGATCACGCTGCAGGTGGAGGCCCATCGCCCCGATGCCCTGCACGAAGAAGCCCGCGGCGGCCTGGGTGAAGGTGGCGATACCGAGGATGGCCCACCGGTACCGCCACGCGCGGTGCGCCAGCTCGGGAAGGGCTGTCACGGTCGCCAATACAGGGCGGGATCGGGGTGGTTGACGAAGCCGAGGTCGCGATAGAGCGGCTCGCCCTCATGGGAGGCGTACAGGTCCACGCGGGCCACCTCGCGTTCCCGGAACCAGTCGAGCAGGCCGAGCAGAAGCGCGCGGCTGTGCCCGCGCCGCCGGTGCGCGGGGTCGGTGACCACGCCGATCACCAGACCGACCCGGCCGCTCAGCAGGTGCGGGCCCGGCAGCCGTTGCTCGACCGAGCCGATGGCGCATGCGGCAAGGCGGCCGTCGCCGCTGCCACCTCCGTCACCCCTGCCACCTCCGTCGCCGTCCACGACGAGGATCCGCATGCCATTGCCATCCACGGCCAACTGGCCCTTCAGGACGACGGCCAGGTCGTCCTGCCAGGCGGCGCCTCCCGATGTCGATGTCGATGACGATGTCGGGGAGAAGTACTCACCGCCGAGATTCTCGAACAGCAGGGCGCGCAGGCGCACGAGCTCTGGCAAGTCGTCCTGCGTCGCCGGGCGTATGCGGGCGCCGTCTTCGGTGCGTTGTGACATGCGGATCAGCCTGATGTAATGGTCTTGTGCACCTCAACCCTTACGGCGAGGAGGTCGTGAATCTGGCCGCCGACCTCGCCAACCGGCGCCCGGAGACCGCCGACGAGCTCGCGGAGCGCTGCCGCGCCGCCGGACTCGCTCTGGAGCGGCCCGTCGCGCCCGAGGATCTCGGCCGCACCCAGGACGCGTTGGACGAGTGGGAGAAGGTCGTCGACGCGACCGACGAGGAGGAGCGCGCCGAGCTGCTCAACCGGATGCTCGCGGCATCCGCCGCCCACCCCCGGCTGACCGACCACGCCGGTTCGGGCTGGCATCTGCACTACCGCGACGACCGGCAGCCCCTCGGCGCCCTGCTGTTCCAGCTGATCTCCGTCGGTACGGCGCTGCATCTGGCGGGGCGTGGCATGCACCGGCTCCGGCGGTGCGCGGTGACCGAGTGCGCCACGATCTTCGCCGACACCTCACGCACCGGGCGGCAGCGCTACTGCTCCCAGCGGTGCGCCAACCGTGACGCGGTCCGCAGACACCGGGCGCGCTCCACGGGCCGAGACGACTGAACGCGGGCCGGATCGCGGGGAACGGGGCCTGTTCTCCGGCCGGACTTCTGGTATTCACTCCTGGGATCGATCGCCGTCCGCGCGCTCACGTTCGCTGCGGGTGTCCCTACGCGACCCAGGAGTTCCCGTGGCCCTTGCACGCCGTCCGTTCGGAGCCGCAGCGAAGGCGTCGGTGGTGGCCGTCGCCGCCGCGGGGCTCCTCGCCCCCGGTGTCGTCGTCGACCGGTACGGTGACGCCGCGGCCGCCGCCCCGTCAACTGCCGCTGTCCCGGGGCCGATCGCCGACTGGCAGCACGACCGCCTGGCCGCCGGGGTCGATCTCTACCAGGGGACCGTCTCGGGGCGGCCCGGGGCCGACCACTGGACGGTCACCGTGCGCGCGAACGGCGCTCACCTCGCCGCCGAGCCGGAAGCGGAGACGCTGGCCGGGCGGGTGCGCGCGGCGGGGTTCGGCGCGCGTGCCGAGACGGTTTCGTGGCCGCGGGGATCCGACAGGACCGGCGTGATCGGGGTGCGGGTGCGGGTGGGGGAGTACGACGCGCGTGCCGAGGCCGACGCCCGGCAGAAGGCGCTCGCCGCCGCCGGGTTCGACGCGGTGAGCGAGTGGACCGGAGCCGACGGCGCGCCCGGCACCGGAGTCGCCCGGGTGAAGGTGGCGGTCATCGACCCGAAGCGCTACGGCGGTGCGATGAAGGGCACGTACGGCACGGGTGTGGCCGGCCGCGAGACGGTGAGCGCCATGGCCGCGGGCGACGACGCCCTGCTCGGCGTCAACGCGGGCTTCTTCGTCATGGAGGGCAAGGACGGGGTGCCGGGCGCGGCGGCCGGAATCGCCGCGTACGACGGGGAGTTGCAGAGCGCGGCGACCAACGGCCGGATCGCGGCGGTGCTGCGTGGCGATGGTCTGCGTCCGGAGTTCAAGAAGCTGAGCACGGAGCTCCGGGTCCGCGTGGGGTCGGCGTCCGCGGTCGTGGACGGCGTGAACCGTGTCCCGGGCCTGGTCCGCAACTGCGGAGGTGTCGGTGGCGACGCCCCGACCGAGCGTCCGCAGCACGACGTGACCTGCACCGACCCCGACGAGATCGTGAAGTTCACCGACGAGCTCGGCGCGCACACCCCGGCAGGCGAGGGAGTGGAGGCGGTCCTCGACGCGAGCGGGCGCGTACGAGAGGTGCGTGCGCGCGGCGGCGCGGTACCGGAAGGCGGCAGCGTCCTCGCGGGCATCGGCTCCGGCGCCACCTGGCTGCGGACGCACGCGAAGCAGGGCAGCGTCATGAAACTACGGGAACGCATCCTGGACGAGCGGGGCCGAGAGCTGAAGCTCGGCCCGCAGGACGACATCGTCAACGGCGGCCCCGAGCTGGTGCGCGGCGGCAAGGTCGCGGTGAACTACGCCGCCGACGGCATCGAGCGCGCCGGCGCCCGTTCCTTCGCGTACACCTGGGGCATCAAGCGCAACCCGCGCATGCTCCTGGGCGTCGACCGGCAGGGCCGGATGCTCCTGGCGGCCACGGACGGCAGGCAGCCCGGCCACAGCGACGGGTTCGGCCTGGGCGAGGGCGCGGAGCTGATGAAGTCGCTCGGCGCGGTACGGGCCATGGCCCTGGACGGCGGCGGCTCGGTCACGATGACGGTGCACGGCAAGGTGATCAACTCTCCGTCGGACGGAACGGAACGCGCGGTGGGAGACGCACTGCTGCTCACGCGGTGACCGCGTGCGCCCGCCCGCAGAGCCCTCGTCACCGCCAGGAACAGCGGGCCGGACCTTGTGGGAACCGGACAGCAACCATCCGTGGCGGCACTTACTACGGAGTGTGACGGAGGCTACGGGCTGTGATGCCCGCAATGCGGGGCCGCTTCGTGGAAGGGGGTGGTCACGAGATATCTTGATGTCGAGCAATGTTGCAGACGTGGAGCGGAGCACCCGGTGACTGACTCGACCATCATCTACACCCAGACCGACGAGGCCCCGGCCCTCGCGACGTATTCGTTCTTGCCGGTGGTCAGGGCCTACGCCTCGACGGCAGGGGTCGCCGTGGAGAGCCGTGACATCTCCCTGGCGGGGCGCATCATCGCTCTCTTCCCCGAGTTCCTCGAGGAGAGCCAGCGCATCGACGACGCCCTCGCCGAGCTGGGCGAGCTGGCCAAGACGCCCGGCGCGAACATCATCAAGCTGCCGAACATCTCGGCCTCGACCCCGCAGCTGAAGGCGGCCGTCGCCGAGCTCCAGTCGCAGGGCTACGCGCTGCCGAACTACCCCGAGGACCCGAAGACGGACGCGGAGAAGGACATCCGCGCCCGCTACGACAAGGTCAAGGGCAGCGCCGTCAACCCGGTCCTGCGCGAGGGTAACTCCGACCGCCGCGCCCCCGCCTCGGTGAAGAACTACGCCAAGGCGCACCCGCACCGCATGGGCGCCTGGACGAGCGACTCGAAGACGAACGTCGCCACGATGGGCGTCGACGACTTCCGCTCCACCGAGAAGTCCGCGACCATCGCCGAGGCCGACACGCTGCGCATCGAGTTCACCGGCGAGGACGGCAGCACCACCGTGCTGCGCGAGTCCGTACCGGTCCTCGCGGGCGAGGTCGTCGACACCTCCGTCATGCGCGTGGGTCCGCTGCGTGAGTTCCTCACCGCTCAGATCGCCAAGGCCAAGGCCGACGGCGTGCTGTTCTCCGTGCACCTCAAGGCCACGATGATGAAGGTCTCCGACCCGATCATCTTCGGCCACGTCGTGCGCGCCTTCTTCCCCAAGACGTTCGCCGCGTACGGCGAGGCGCTGGCCGGCGCGGGCCTGAGCCCGAACGACGGTCTGGGCGGCATCCTCAACGGCCTCGACGCGCTTCCCGAGGGCGAGCAGATCAAGGCGTCCTTCGAGGCCGAGCTCGCCGAGGGCCCGGAGCTCGCGATGGTCGACTCCACCAAGGGCATCACGAACCTGCACGTGCCCTCCGACGTCATCGTCGACGCCTCGATGCCCGCGATGATCCGCACCTCCGGCCACATGTGGGGCCCGGACGACGGCGAGCACGACACCCTCGCGGTGCTGCCCGACTCCAGCTACGCCGGCGTGTACCAGGTCGTCATCGACGACTGCCGCGCCAACGGCGCCTTCGACCCGGCGACGATGGGCTCGGTGCCCAACGTCGGCCTCATGGCGCAGAAGGCCGAGGAGTACGGCAGCCACGACAAGACCTTCGAGCTCGCCGCGCCCGGCACGGTGCGCGTCCTGAACGAGGCCGGCGACGTCCTCCTGGAGCAGGCCGTCTCCACCGGTGACATCTTCCGGATGTGCCAGGCCAAGGACGCCCCGATCCGCGACTGGGTCAAGCTGGCCGTCAACCGCGCCCGCGCGACCGGCTCGCCCGCCGTGTTCTGGCTCGACGAGACCCGCGCGCACGACGCGCAGCTCATCGAGAAGGTCAAGGCGTACCTGCCCGAGCACGACACCGACGGTCTGCAGATCGAGATCATGTCGCCGGTGGACGCGACCGCGTTCTCCCTGGAGCGCATCCGCCGCGGCGAGGACACCATCTCGGTGACCGGCAACGTGCTCCGTGACTACCTCACCGACCTGTTCCCGATCCTGGAGCTCGGCACCAGCGCCAAGATGCTCTCGATCGTTCCGCTCATGAACGGCGGCGGCCTCTTCGAGACGGGCGCGGGCGGCTCCGCCCCCAAGCACGTCCAGCAGCTGGTCCGCGAGAACTACCTGCGCTGGGACAGCCTGGGTGAGTTCCTCGCGCTGGCCTCCAGCTTCGAGCACCTCGCGCAGACCACGGACAACGCCAGCGCCCAGGTCCTGGCCGACACCCTCGACCGCGCCACGGCGACGTTCCTGGAGAAGGACAAGTCGCCGACCCGTCGCCTCGGCGGCATCGACAACCGCGGCAGCCACTTCTACCTGGCCATGTACTGGGCCGAGGAGCTGGCCAAGCAGACCGCGGACGCGGAGCTCGCCAAGGAGTTCGCCCCGCTGGCCAAGACCCTGGTCGAGCAGGAGCAGACGATCGTCGACGAGTTGAACGGCGTCCAGGGCTCGCCCGCGGACATCGGCGGCTACTACCAGCCCGACGAGGCCAAGGCGGCGTCCGTCATGCGCCCGTCCGCCACGCTGAACAAGGCGCTGGGTCTTCTCGGCTGAGACGACCCCCGGCTGACACAGGCCCGCCCCGGCAGCGAACTCGCTGCCGGGGCGGGCCTGTTCGGGCTTCCCGGGGATCGATCCGGGAGGATCGGGATCATGTCGCGATCACCGAGTACGTTCCCCTGGCCCGCCACCCTCACCACGGACCGCCTCGTCCTGCGCCCGATCGAGGCGGGCGACGTCCCCGCCATGGCGCGGCTCTGGACGGACGAGGCCGTCCGCCGGCACCTCGGCGGACCGGTCGACAAGGAGACACTTCGCGTGCGTGAGCAGCACTGCGTCGGTGCACGCGGCGCCTTCAGCGTGACGCTGCGTACGGCCGGGGCGGTGATCGGCGTCGTACAGCTGGAACCCGACTCGCGGAGGGCCGGGCGGACCGAGGTGTCGTACCAACTGCTGCCCGAACACTGGGGGTTCGGATACGGCCGTGAGGCGGTGGCCGCCGCGGTCGCCTGGGTGCGCGAGGCGACCACCTCCTCCGAAGGTTCGGAGGAGGTGGTCGCGGTCACTCAGGAGGCCAATGCCCGCTCGCGTCGCCTGCTCGAGTCGATCGGCATGGAGCAGACGGAGACGTTCGTCGAATGGGGCGCGGCGCAGGTTCTGTACTCCGCGGGCGACCCGCGGGCCTAGCCGAGCGTGCTGGGCACGCTGCCGCCGGGCCGGACACCGAACCATCTGCCGCTCACGCACCCGCAGTGCACGACGCTTACGTCACCTCCATTCCCTATTTCTGCAACGCGTTCTACTGTGTGCGCCGTCAAGCCAAGCCCGGAGAGCGAGCCAGCGAAAGCAGGAGGGGCCGTGCACCTCGAATACACGCCTGAGCAGCGGCAGTTGCGCACCGAGCTGCGCACGTACTTCGCCGAGCTGGTGCCCGACAACGCGTACGCCCGATACGCCGACCCCGCCGCCCAGAAGCAGTTCTACCGGGAGACCATCCGCCGCCTCGGCTCCGACGGCTGGCTGGGCGTCGGCTGGCCCAAGGAGTTCGGCGGTCGCGGGCTCTCCCCGATGGAGCAGTTCATCTTCTTCGACGAGGCCGCGCAGGCCGGCGTCCCGCTGCCCCTGATGGCCCTGAACACCGTCGGGCCGACCTTGATGCAGTTCGGCACGGAGGAGCAGAAGGCGTACTTCCTGCCGAAGATCCTCTCCGGCGAACTCGACTTCGCGATCGGCTACAGCGAGCCGGACGCCGGCACGGACCTCGCGGCCCTCAAGACCAAGGCGGTGCGCGAAGGCGACGAGTATGTCGTCAACGGGCAGAAGATCTGGACCACCAACGGCGACACCGCCGACTGGGTCTGGCTCGCCGTCCGCACCGACCCGGACGCCCCGTCGCACAAGGGCATCACCATGCTCCTGGTGCCGACGAGTGACCCCGGCTACTCCTGCACCATCATCAACACCCTCGCCTCGCACGACACCACGGCGAGCTACTACGAGAACATCCGCGTCCCGGTGTCGCGCCGCGTGGGCGAGGAGAACAAGGGCTGGCGGCTCATCACCAACCAGCTCAACCACGAGCGCGTCACGCTCGCCGCGCACGGCACCATGGCGATCCGCGCCTTCCACAACGTGCAGCGCTGGGCCGCCGACACCAAGCTCGCCGACGGCCGCCGCGTCATCGACCTCGGCTGGGTCCGCCAACGTCTGGCCAGGACGCACACCAAGCTGGACGCGATGAAGCTCCTCAACTGGCAGATGGTGAACGCCGTCCAGGAGGGCACCCTCACTCCCCAGGACGCCTCCGCCGTGAAGGTGTACGGCTCCGAGGCGCGCAGGGACGCGTACGCCTGGCTCATGGAAGTCGTCGGCTCGGCGGGCTCGCTGAAGGAAGGCTCCGCGGGCGCGGTCCTCCACGGAGAACTGGAGCGCGGCTACCGCAGCGCCGTCATCTTCACCTTCGGCGGCGGCAACAACGAGATCCAGCGCGAGATCATTTCCTGGATCGGCCTCGGGATGCCGCGCGTGCGCCGCTGAGCCCGCGGCTGTGTGTGGGGGTGGCCCCGAGACCTCGCCGAGGTCTCGGGGCCACCCCCACAGCTGTTACCTCCAGATGTATTGACACGGCCCGAGGGGCGGGCGAGCATCACTGCCAAGTTAATTAACTATCTAGTGCGTTAACTACGTCCCCTCACAGCCTGCCCCTCCCGCAGGGCATGGCTGCTCTCCCCGAGGAGTTCACGTGTCCGCTCACCCGCAGGCAGACCAGCCTCCGGCTACCCCGCCCCAGGGCCGGCCACGCAAGGCCGCCTTCGCCGCCTGGATCGGCAGCGCGCTCGAGTACTACGACTTCTTCATCTACGGCAGCGCCGCGGCCCTCGTCTTCCCCAAGGTCTTCTTCGACCCGGACGACCCGGCCACCGCCACCCTCATCTCCCTCGCGACCTTCGGCGTCGCCTACGCGGCCCGCCCCCTCGGGGCTCTCGTCCTCGGCCACTTCGGTGACCGGCTCGGCCGCCGGAAGATCATGGTCTGGACGCTGATCCTGATGGGCCTCTCGACCTTCCTGATCGGCTGTCTGCCCACGTACGCGCAGGTCGGCACCGTCGCTCCGGTGCTCCTCGTCCTGATGCGGGTGTTCCAGGGCCTGTCCGCGGCCGGTGAGCAGGCCAGCGCCAACGCGATGACCCTCGAGCACGCGCCGGAACACCGACGCGGCTACTACACGAGCTTCACCCTCAACGGGACCCAGGCCGGTCAGCTCCTCGCGACCCTGGTGTTCCTGCCGGTCGCCGCCCTGCCGGACGAACAGCTCTACAGCTGGGGCTGGCGTATTCCGTTCCTGCTGAGCGCCGTCGTCGCGGTCGCCGGGTACGTCATCCGCCGCACCCTCGACGAGACCCCCGTCTTCCAACAGGTCTCCGCCGACCGGGAGGTGGCCAAGATGCCGCTCGCGGAGCTGCTCAGGGACCACTGGGCCGACGTACTGCGGGTGGTCGCCGCCGCGCTGATCGCGACCGTCAGCACCATCTTCTCCGTCTGGGCACTGTCGTTCGCCACGAGTGACGCGGTCGGCCTCGACAAGACCGGCATGCTCTGGGTCGCAGGCAGCGCCAACGCGGTCGCGCTGCTCGCCATCCCGCTCTGGGCCAGGCTCTCGGACCGGATCGGCCGCAAGCCCGTCTTCCTCGTCGGGGCGCTGGGCAGCGGGGCCATGATCTTCGTCTACCTCTGGGCGATCTCCACCGGCAGCTACCCGCTGGTCTTCGTGACCGGAGTGCTGCTCTTCGGTGTCGTCTACAGCGCGGCCAACGGCATCTGGCCCTCGTTCTACGGCGAGATGTTCCCCGCCAGGGTCCGCCTCTCCGGCATGGCCATCGGCACCCAGATCGGCTTCGCCATCGCGGGCTTCGCGGTCACCTTCGCGGCCCAGATCGACGGCCCCGAAGGCGACGGCTGGGTCGGCGTCGCGATCTTCACCGCCGCCTTCTGCGCGATCTGCGCGATCGCCGTGGCCACGGGGCGCGAGACGCACCGGGTGCCCACGGACGATCTCGGTGTGCGCGGCAGTGCGGCGAAGGCGCCGACGACCCGGCCCGAGGCCGCCGCTCTCTGAGACGTCCACCCCCGCAGCGACCTCGTGAACCACCCCGCCAAGCCGACCCACAGGAACTCTCGATGACCTCGTACCTCACCGGCCTGATCGGCTCCGGTATCGGCCCCTCCCTGAGCCCCGCACTGCACGAACGCGAGGCGGACCGGCACGGTGTGCGCCTGATCTACCGCACCCTCGACATCGACGTACTCGGCGTCGCTCCCGAGGCCGTCGGCGAGCTGGTGCACGCCGCCCGTCGCCTCGGCTTCGACGGGCTGAACATCACCCACCCCTGCAAACAGCTGGTCATCGAGCACCTGGACGAGCTCGCCCCCGACGCCGCCGAACTCGGCGCGGTGAACACCGTCGTCTTCAGGGACGGTCGCGCCATCGGCCACAACACCGATGCCGCCGGCTTCGCCCAGTCCTTCGCCCGCGGCCTCGCCGACGCGCCGACCGGTGACGTCGTACAGCTCGGCGCGGGCGGCGCCGGCGCCGCGGTGGCGCACGCCCTGCTGAACCTCGGGGTCGACCGGGTCACCCTGGTCGACACCGACCCGGCCCGCTCCGCCGCCCTCGCCGCCGGGCTCGCCTCGCGCTTCGGGCCGGGACGCGCCGTGTCCGCGCCGACCGACGAGATCGCGGGACGCGTCGCCGCGGCGGACGGTCTCGTCCACGCCACGCCGACCGGCATGCTCGCGCACCCGGGCCTGCCGTTGCCAGTCACGCTGCTCAGGCCCGGTCTGTGGGTGGCCGAAGTCGTCTACCGGCCGCTGGAGACCGAGCTGTTGCGCGAGGCGCGCGCCATCGGGTGCCGCACCCTCGACGGTGGAGGCATGGCCGTCTTCCAGGCTGCCGACGCCTTCCGGCTCTTCACCGGGCTCGAACCGCACACCGGACCGATGCTCGCCGACCTCGGCGATCTGGCCGCCTTCCCGGCGGCCTGACGTCCCGGCCCGACAGCCGAAGCCCGACAGGAGGACACCATGCGCACATCGATCGCCACCGTCTCGCTCAGCGGCCCGCTGTCCGAGAAACTCACCGCCGTCGCCACCGCCGGATTCGACGGCGTGGAGATCTTCGAGAACGACCTGCTCGGCGGCCCGCTCAGCCCCGAGGAGGTGCGCCTGCGCTGTGCGGATCTGGGGCTCGGCATCGACCTCTACCAGCCGTTCCGCGACTTCGAGGCCGTCCCCGCCGATGTACTCGCCCGCAATCTGCGGCGCGCGGAACGCAAGTTCGCCGTGATGGAGCGCCTCGGCGCGGACCTGCTCCTCGTCTGCTCCAGCGTCGCCCCCGAGTCGGTCGACGACGACGCGCTCGCCGCCGAACAGCTGCGGCTGCTCGCCGACCGGGCCGCGGCCCACGGCATCCGCATCGCCTACGAGGCCCTGGCCTGGGGGCGGCACGTCAGCACGTACGACCATGCCTGGCGGATCGTCGAACAGGCGGACCATCCGGCCCTCGGCACCTGCCTCGACAGCTTCCACATCCTCTCCCGCGGGTCCGACCCCAAGGGCATCGCGGACATCCCCGGCGAGAAGATCTTCTTCCTCCAGCTCGCGGACGCGCCCCTGATGGCGATGGACGTCCTCCAGTGGAGCAGGCACTACCGCTGCTTCCCCGGCCAGGGCGGCTTCGACCTCGCCCCTCTGGTGGCCGCCACCGTACGGGCCGGATACCAAGGGCCGCTCTCCCTCGAAGTGTTCAACGACGTCTTCCGGCAGGCGGGCGCCGCCTCCACCGCCGTCGACGCGCTCCGCTCCCTGCTCCTCCTGGAGGAGTCGGCCGGTCTGTCCGCGCTGCCCGCCGCCGCCGCGCCCTCCGGGTTCGCCTTCGCCGAGCTGACCGCGGCCGACACCGAACCGCTGCGCGGAGTCCTCAAGGCCCTCGGCTTCGCCCACACCGCACGGCACACCTGGAAGCCGGTCGAGCTGTGGGAGCAGGGGGGCGCCCGGATCCTGCTGAACACCGGTGTGGGCGTCGGCGCCAGTGTCGGCGACCGTCGTCAAGGCCCCGCGCTGACCGCGGTCGGCGTGGAGACCCCCGACCCGGAGCGGGCAGCACGGCGTGCCGAGGCGCTGCTCGCCCCCGTGGTGCCCAGGCGCAGGGGGCCGCGGGACGCGCCCCTGGACGCGGTGGCCGCGCCCGACGGCACGGAGTTCTTCTTCTGCCGCACGGAGCAGTCCGATCACCCGAGTTGGACGGGTGACTTCACCGGCGTCGGATCGCGCGCGCTGCCGGGGGAGGGGGCAGGTGAACCGGCCAATGCAGTCCGCCGCATCGACCACATCGCCCTCACCCAGCCCTGGCACCAGTTCGACGAGGCATCGCTGTTCCACCGGGGCGTGCTGGGCCTTGAGGCCGACGACAGCCACGATCTTGCCGACCCCTACGGCCTCGTCCGAAGCCGGGCCGTCGCGTCCCCAGACGGCGGTGTGCGCATGGTCCTCAACATCGCGCCGGCGCCGGACGCCGAGGGCAGCCGCTTTCAGCACATCGCGCTCGCGACGGACGACATCGTCGGCGCGGCCCGGCGCGTCCGGGAGCACGGCACGGGCCTGCTCCCGATCCCCGCCAACTACTACGACGACCTCGACGCCCGCTACGAGCTCGACCCCCAGCACCTGGCCACCCTCGCGGAGCTCGGCATCCTCTACGACCGCGACGAGAGGGGCGAGTTCCTCCACTGCTACACCGCCACGGTCGGCCGGGTCTTCTTCGAGTTGGTGCAACGCACGGGCGGATACCGGGGATACGGAGCGCAGAACGCAGCGGTCCGGCTCGCGGCCCAGCATCTTCACCAGCATTAGACTGACCGGCGCCGATGTATCCGCCCTGAGGAGCCGCATGGCCGCCGCTGTCCCCCCGCCGTCCCCGCCCGTCAAGCGCACCCGGGACGCGGCCCGTACGCGGGGGGAGATCCTCGACGTGGCCACCGAGGAGTTCGCCCGCATGGGATACGCGGGAGCCAGGGTGGACGAGATCGCCGCCCGCATGCGGACCACGAAGCGGATGATCTACTACTACTTCGGCAGCAAGGACCAGCTGTTCACCGCGGTCCTCGAGCGGGCGTACAAGGTCATCCGGCACGAGGAGCAGCAGCTCGACGTCGGGCATCTGGACCCGGTGTCCGCGATCAGGCGGCTGGCCGAGCTCACCTTCGACCACCACGAGGCGCACCCGGACTTCATCCGTCTCGTCAGCATCGAGAACATCCACGAGGCGAAGCACATCGGCGCCTCACCGAGTCTCGCCTCCCTCAGCTCCCCGGCGATCGACGTCATCGCCTCGATCCTCGAAACCGGGCGCGAGCAGGGCGTGTTCACGGCCGAGGTGGATGCCGTCGACCTGCACGCGATGATCAGCTCGTTCTGCTTCTTCCGGGTCTCCAACCGGCACACCTTCCGTACGCTCTTCGGCCGCGACCTCACCGAGGCGCCGCGCCGTGAGCACTACCGGACGATGCTGGGGGACATGGTCATCTCCTACCTGACATCGGATCTCCCTCGTACGGGCCGGAGTTGACCCTTCAGCGCTATCGGACCGGCACCACCATCACCTCGGTGCCGGACGCCCGGATCGCCCGTACCTGATCCGCCGCCAGGCCGTCGTCCACGATCAGCAGATCGAAGTCGGTCAGCGGCGCGAGCGCGTACAGACCGTCCTTGCAGAACTTGGTGTGGTCCGCGACGAGCACCCGCCGCGCCGCGCACTCCATCATCGCCCGCTTGACCTGCACCGTCTCCGGCGAGGTGTGGTAGCAACGGCCGTTGGTGACGGCCGTCGTGGACATGAAGAGGACATCGGCGCGAAAGGCACGGACCGCGTCCGCGGTGTGCAGGCCCATGAACGCGTCGTACGCCGGGAAGTACGCGCCGCCCAGCGTGATCAGTGAGATGCCGGGTTCCTTCGCGAGGGTGGTGATGGCCGGCAGTGAGTTGGTGAGCACCGTCAGCGGGGTGTGGTCGGTGACCTGGTGGGCGAGGAGCAGACAGGTCGTGCTGTCGTCGAGCAGCACCGTCTGGCCGGGCACGAGCAGCGTCGCCGCTGCCCGCGCCAGGAGCTGTTTGGTCTGCGCCATGGTGGCCATCCGCTCCGCGACGCTGCCGTGGAACTGCGCCGACGGCAGCCCGGTCGCGCCGCCTCGGACCTTGCGCAGCCAGCCCTGGGCCTGAAGGGCGTCCAGATCGCGATGAGCGGTCATCAGGCTGATGCGGAACTCCTCGGCGAGATCGGCGGTGCGTACGAAGCCGCGGCCGATGACGGCCTCACGCATCTGCCGTCGTCGGTCCTCCTGGGCCTCGACCCGGTCCATCGCAGCGCTCCTTCCGGTGTCCGCGCCGTGGGCTGTACGCGGCACGTGTGTGAACTCGCCGCGTTATGTTCGCACGAATTTAACGCGCCTCCGCCGAGGAGAGCGGCGTCCGCGACTGGCTCCGGTACGACGCAACACGGCAGGTCGCCGCCCCGATGGGAAGATTCCGGCCGCCATTGACTCGCCTTTCCGGCCAGCTGTTCCATCGGCTCGTCCGTCCCTTACGTCCCCGCCGCAGAATCCTGCCCCCGCCGCAGAAAGGGGAGAGTCGATGCCGACCCCTCCGTCCCCTGCTCCGCGTTCGCCGATCACACGCCTTGGCATCCCGCCGACCCTCGCCTGGGGCTACCTCGGGCTGCTTCTCTTCATGATCGGGGACGGGGTCGAGTCCGGCTATCTCTCGCCGTACCTGATCGACGAGGGCATCTCGCAGCCCCGCGTCGCACTCCTGTTCACCGTCTACGGAGGCGCCGCGGCCATCGCGGCCTGGCTCTCCGGAGTGCTGTCCGACCTGTGGGGTCCGCGCCGCGTCATGTGGACCGGTCTGGGCATCTGGGCCGTCTTCCAGCTCCTCTTCCTGGTCCTGGCCATCCCCATGACCAGCTATCCGCTGATGATGCTCGGGTACGGCCTGCGCGGCCTCGGCTACCCGCTGTTCGCCTACGGGTTCCTGGTCTGGATCGCCTCGGTGGCACCGCGCGCCCGGCTCGGCACGGCCATGGGCTGGTACTGGTTCGCCTTCACCGGCGGACTGCCCACCTTGGGTTCACTGGTCGCGAGCGGGCTCATCCCGCGGATCGGCGCCTACGCCACGCTGTGGTCCGCGCTGGTCCTCGTGGCGGCGGGTGGTCTCATCGCCCTGCTGCTCGTCCGCGACGACCGGGGCGGGAAGCAGCCGCGCGGTGCGGGGGAGGGGCCGCTCGCCACGCTCGTCGGCAGCGTCACGGTCCTGTGGCGCAATCCCCGGGTCGGCGCGGGCTCGCTCGCGCGGGTCATCAACACGGCATCGCAGTTCGGCTTCTTCGTGATCATGCCGATCCACTTCACGAAGACGGTCGGCTTCAGCCTCACCGAGTGGCTGCATCTGCTCAGTGCCATGTTCGCCACCAACATCTTCGCCAACCTGCTGTTCGGGGTGGTGGGCGACCGGGTCGGCTGGCGCAGGACCATCGCCTGGTTCGGCGGCGCAGGATGCACCGTCAGTACGTTGCTGCTCTTCTACGTCCCGGAGGCGGCCGGCGACAACTTCCCGCTCGCACTGGCCGCTGCCGCCCTCTACGGGGCTACGCTGGCCGGATATGTACCGCTTTCGGCGCTGGTGCCCTCGCTGGAGCCGCGGCACAAGGGGCAGGCGCTCGCCGCGCTCAACCTGGGCGCGGGCGCCAGCACCTTCGTCGGGCCCGCGGTCGTCACCGTCTTCGTCGGGCCGCTCGGTGTCACAGGGGTGGTGTGGATTTTCGCGGGGATGCATGCGGTGAGCACCGTGCTCGCACTCTTCCTGAAGCTGCCGGACGACGCGGACGGAACAGCGCCGGCCCCCACCTCGGGCGTAGTGACCACCGCCTCGGCCCCGGCGTCACTCCGGCGTGACTCCGGCGTGAAAGGACTGACCTGATGTCCGTACTGACCATCGACGTCGGCACCACGATGATCAAGTCGGTCGTCTTCGACGACCAGGGCAGGGAGATCGCGGTCTCCCGGCTCGTCACCGAAGTGCTCCGGCCCCACCCCGGCTGGGCCGAACAAGATATGGACGCCGTCTGGAACGCCGTGGTCCACACCGTCCGCAGCGTGCTGTCCGGACTCGCCGACCCCGTCTGGCTGGTGTCCTTCACCGCCCAGGGCGACGGAGCCTGGCTCGTCGACGCGGACGGGCGCCCCACCGGGCCCGCGATCCTGTGGTCCGACGGCCGGGCCGGTGACCTGCTCACCGCCTGGGAGCGGGAGGGCGTCCTCGAAGCGGCCTTCCGCCGCAACGGCTCGCTGACCTGCGCGGGCATGCCGAACGCGCTCTTCAGCTGGCTCGCCGCCCACGACCCGGACCGCCTCGCGCGCTCCCACACCTCGCTCACCGCCGCGGGCTGGCTCTTCCTGCGCCTCACCGGCGTCCTCGCCTGCGACGAGTCCGACGCCTCCGCCCCGTTCCTGGACCACACCACCGGGGACTACGACCCGCAGATCCTCGACCTGTTCGGCCTGAGCGCCTACCGCAGGCTCCTGCCGACCGTCCTCGGCGAGTCGGAGCGGATCGCCGAGATCACCGGCGACGCCGCGGGTCAACTGGGTCTCCCGGCCGGCCTTCCCGTCGTGATGTCCCCGTACGACATCGCCGCCACCGCCCGCGGCGTCGGCGTGGTCAACCCCGGGCAGGCGTGCAGCATCCTCGGCACCACCCTGTGCACGGAGATCGTGCGCACGGACGTGGACACCAGCGGGGAACCCTCCGGCATCAACATCGCCTACCGGGGCCGCGAGCGCGTACTGCGTGCCTTCCCGACCCTCAACGGCGCCGAGGTGCTGGGCTGGGCCGCGCGGATGCTGGGGCTTCCCGGGCCGCCGGACCTCGCACGCCTGGCCTTCGAATCGGAGCCGGGCGCCCGCGGGTTGCTGTTCCTGCCCTATCTCTCCCCGGCAGGCGAACGCGCCCCGTTCCTCGACCCGCACGCCCGCGGCTCCTTCTGGGGGCTTTCCCTTGAGCACTCGCGCGCCGACATGGCCCGCGCCGTCTTCGACGGCCTCTCGCTGGTCCTGCGCGACTCGCTCGCCGCGGCCCGCACGGACGTGAGCGAGCTGCGGCTGTGCGGCGGCGGCGCCAACAGCGACGCGTGGTGCGCACTGATCGCCGACGCGACGGGCGTGCCCACCGCCCGCTCCGGCGACACCGAACTGGGCGCCAAGGGCGCCTTCCTCACCGGTCTCGTCCGCTCCGGCGCCGAGAGCAGCATGCACACGGCAGCCGCCAAGTACGTCCACATACAGACCAGTTGGGACCCAGACCCGGAACGCGCCCAGTTCTACGCCGCCTTGTACGAGGATTTCACCGGCCGCCGGTCCATCGTGCGCGAGGCGGGCTGGAGCGGTGGTGCGGTCTGGCGGGGGAGCGACACCCCGGGGCGGGGCGATACCACGCACGACACCTCGCACGACGCTGACAGCATCTCCGCCGACCTGGGAGAAGACCATGTCTGAGGCCCGCCCCACCGAGCACGCCCCCGACCCCCTCGACGGCATCTGGCTCGGCCTCGACCTCGGCACCCAGAGCGCCCGTTGCGTGGCCGTCGACGGCACCGGGCAACTCCTCGCCGCCGCCTCCCGGCCGCTGACCAGCCACCGGGACGGCGTGCGCCACGAGCAGGACCCTGAGGAGTGGTGGACCGCCCTGTCCGCCGCCTGCCGCGAGGCCCTGGCCGGGCTCGACGTGACGCGCATCCGCGGGCTCGCGATCGACGGCACCTCCGGCACGATCCTCCTCGCCGACACGGAGGGACGCCCGCTCACCCCGGGCCTGATGTACGACGACGGGCGCGCCGCCGACCAGGCGGTGACCGTCAACGAAGCCGGGGCAGCGGTCTGGCGGGAGCTCGGCTACCGCAGCATGCAGCCGTCCTGGGCGCTGCCCAAACTGCGCTGGCTCCTCGACCATGAGCCCGCGGCATCCGGTGCGGGCTGCCGGCTGCTGCATCAAGTCGACCTGGTCACCTGGCGTCTCGCCGGGCATCAGGTCGCCGCCGACGCGAGCCACGCCCTCAAGACCGGCTACCACCTGGTCGAAGAGCGCTGGCCGGACAAGGTCATGGCCGAACTCGGTGTGCCGGAAGGCCTGTTGCCCGACGTCGTACGTCCCGGCAGCGTGCTCGGCGCCGTGTGCGCCGCCGCGGCGGAGGCCACCGGCATCCCCGAAGGCACCACCCTGGTCGCCGGAATGACCGACGGCTGCGCCGCCCAGATCGGCGCCGGAGCCCTGGAACCCGGCGCATGGAACTCGGTGCTCGGCACCACCCTCGTGCTCAAGGGCAGCAGCCCGCATCTGGTACGCGACCCGGCGGGCGTCGTGTACTGCCATAGAGGGCCCGGCGAGAGCTGGCTGCCAGGTGGCGCCTCCAGCAGCGGCGCGGGCGTCATCTCCCGGCACTTCGCGGGTGAGGACCTGGACGACCTCACCGAGAGGGCCGCGGCGCTCGACCCCGACGCGGTCACCTACCCCCTGGTCTCCACCGGAGGCGAGCGCTTCCCCTTCCGGGCCCCGGAGGCAGAGCCCTTCACCCTCGGCCACGTCCCCACCCGAGCCGCGGAGTTCCACGCCCAGCTGCTCGGCGTCGCCTGCCTGGAACGGCTCTGCCTCGACTATCTCGACCACCTCGGCGCCCCCGTCGACGGACCACTCACCCTCACCGGGGGCGGCGCCCGCAACCGCTACTGGTGCCGCCTGCGCGCCGAGGTCGTCGGACGTCCCGTACGCCTGCCGGAACAGGCCGAGGGCGCCATCGGCATGGCGGTCCTCGCCGCCACATCCTCCGGTGCGAGCCTCCGGGAAGCGGCAACGGCCATGGTCCGGATCGGGGAGGAGATCCACCCGTCGCCTGCCCGCACCGCCCGCTACCTCCCCCTCTACCTCCGCTTCATCGACGAACTCACCCGCCGTGGCTGGCTCGACCAGGCCGTGGCCGACCACGCCCGCAGGAGGGCAGCGCGATGACCGACTTCATCCTCGTACGCCATGGCGAAACCGTCTGGCACGCCGAGAACCGTTACGCGGGACGCACCGACGTCCCCCTCACTCCGCACGGGCTCGAGCAGGCCGCCGCGCTCGCCGAATGGGCCCAGGGTGCGGGGCTCACGGCAGTGTGGAGCTCCCCCCTCTCCCGCGCCCGGCTCACCGCCGCCCCCGCAGCCGAAGCCTGCGGCCTCACCCCGCGCGTCGACGAGCGGCTCTACGAACTCGACTTCGGCGAGGGCGACGGTCTGACCAGGGACGAGATGCGACAGCGCTTCCCGGAACAGCTCGCGGCCTTCCTCGACGACCCGGTGGAGCACCATCTGCCCGGCGGCGAGGACCCGCGCAAGGCAGCCGCACGCGCCGCCGAATGCCTGGCCGACATCTCCCGCGAACAGCCGCACGGCAGAGTCCTGATCGTCGCCCACTCCACGCTCGTACGCGTTCTGCTCTGCCACCTCATCGGCATCCCCCTCGCCGACTACCGCCGCGTCTTCCCCCACCTGCTCAACGGCGCCCTCACAGAGATCCGCGTCGAAGGCGGGCAGACCGCACTGCTGCGTCTGAACACCCCCGCGCTCCACTGACCTGCCGCCCTCCACCCACACCGCCCGCACCACCCGCGTCACCCCTCAGGAGACACCACCCATGAGCACCACCGTCCTCGCCGCCGGCAACCACTTCATCCGCCCGAGCCTGTTCGCCGAGGCCGTGCGCACGGCCGCCGGGCAGCTGCCGCTGGACGTCCGCGAGCTCCAGTTCCCCTGGCCGCACACGCCGTTCGGGCCGGTGGCCGAGGTCATCGAGGCATCCGGCAGCGAGGACGAGATGATCGAGGCGCTCCAGGGAGTGGACATCTGCCTCACCGAGCACGGCCCGCTCACCGAACGCATCCTCGCCAACTGCCCCGACCTGAAGCTGTTCTGCACCAGCCGCGGCGGCCCGGTCAACGCCAACCTCGAAGCCGCGACCCGGCACGGCGTGGCGGTCTGCTACGCCCCCGGTCGCAACGCCACCGCCACCGCGGAGCACACCCTCACCCTCCTGCTCGCCGCCGCACGCGGCGTCGGCGACACCCACACCGACCTGCGCGAGGGCACCTGGCGCGGCGACTACTACGACTACGACAACTGCGGCATCGAGATCGACGGAGCGACCGTCGGCCTGATTGGCTACGGCGCCATCGGCAGCCGGGTCGCCCGCGTCCTGCGCGCGATGGGCGCCGAGGTCCTGGTGCACGACCCGTACGTACGACCCGAGACGCTCGCCGGTGTGGCGGAACAGGTCTCCCTCGCCGAACTGCTGCGCCGCTCACGCATCGTCTCCCTGCACGCCCGGGTCACCGAAGAGACCAAGGGCATGATCGGACGCGCCCAGATCGCCGCCATGCCCCGCGGTTCGATCCTGGTCAACTGCGCCCGCGGCGCGCTCCTCGACTACGAAGCGGCCTGCGACGCCCTGGAGTCCGGCCACCTCGCGGGCGCCGGCTTCGACGTCTTCCCCGAGGAGCCGCTGCCCGCAGGATCCCGGCTGCTCACCGCCCCCGGCGCCGTCCTCACCCCGCACATCGCGGGCGGCAGCCAGCAGGTCGCGCACAAGGCCGCGCGCATCGTGGCCGCCGAGGCCGGCTGCTTCCTGCGCGGCGAGCCGCTGGAGCACTGCGCCAACCCCGAGGTGCTCAAGGCCGGTTGAGACGGGCTATGCGGCGTAGCCTGCGTCCAGGAGGTGGTTGTATGGCCGACCCGGGACTCTTCGGACCCTCGTCCGTGACCTGGCAGATGCACGGCGACCCGATGATGTGGGTCGCCGGGATCCGCGCCCTGTATCTGCAGGCCCTGCACCCCCGCGCGGTCCGCGGCGTCATGCAGAACTCGGACTTCCGCAAGGACGCCTGGGGCCGCCTCATGCGTACCGCGAACTTCGTGGGCACCATCACGTACGGCACCACCGACGTCGCCGAACACGCGGGCGCGCGCGTGCGGAAGATCCACACGATGCTCAAGGCCACCGACCCCGACACGGGGGAGCGGTACGGCGTCGACGAGCCCGAGCTGCTGATGTGGGTGCACTGCGCCGAGATCGACTCCTATCTGCACGTCGCACGCCGGTCGGGGTTCCGGCTCACGGACGAGCTCGCCGACCGATACGTCGCCGAGCACCGCGAGAGTGGCCGGCTCGTCGGCCTCGACCCCGCCGACATACCGGCGTCGACCGCCGAGCTCGCCGCGTACTTCCAGCGGGTGCGGCCCGAACTGGCCGCCGGGCCGGAGGCGCGCGACGTCGACGACTTCCTCCAACGCCCGCCGACCCACCCGCTGTTGATCCCGGCACGCGCCCTGCTGTGGCGGCGCGTGGCGAATCTGGCGTACGCCTCGCTGCCGCCGTACGCTCACGAGTTGTACGGCAGGACGGCCCCGCCGCCCGCCACCGTGACCCGGCGGCTCGTCACCACCGGCACCATCCTGCGCACCGTTCCCGCACGTCTACGCTGGCAACTTCCCCCGAAGCACATTCTGCGCGCCATGGCCAGGCTCGGGCCCGGCGCCCGGCCTGCCCCGTACAAACTCGACAGGCGGGCAGCCATACTGGACGGGCCGGGGAGGGCGAAGCGAAGCAACGGGGGCGACGGCGGGAGATGGCGGACACCAGGCTGATCCAGGGCCGGTACCGGCTACTGGACCTGATCGGACGCGGCGGCATGGGCGAGGTGTGGCGTGCCCGCGACGAGTCGCTCGGGCGCAGGGTCGCAGTGAAATGCCTCAAGCCGATGGGGCCCCAGCACGACCAGTCCTTCACCCGCGTGCTGCGTGAGCGGTTCCGTCGCGAGGCGCGCGTCGCCGCCGCGCTGCAACACCGCGGGGTGACCGTCGTCCATGACTTCGGGGAGCACGACGGCGTCCTGTATCTGGTCATGGAGCTGCTCGAAGGACGCAACCTCAGCCAGCTCCTGGAGGAGAACAAACAGCATCCGCTGCCCGTCGCGGACGTCGTGGAGATCGCCGACCAGGTCTCCGCCGCGCTCGCGTACACCCACGAACAGGGCATCGTGCACCGGGACCTGAAGCCCGCGAACATCATGCGGCTCACGGACGGCACGGTGAAGATCTGCGACTTCGGGATCGCCAGGCTCGGCCACGACATCGGCTTCACCTCACGCCTGACCGGCACGGGCATCGCGATGGGCACCCCGCACTACATGTCGCCCGAGCAGATCAGTGGCGCCCAGGTCGACCAGCGCAGCGACCTGTACTCCTTCGGATGCGTGCTGTACGAGATCGCCACCGGCGCGCCGCCGTTCGACCTGGAGGACGCCTGGGCGGTGCTCGTCGGCCACCGTGACACGCCGCCCGAGCCGCCGCGCACGCACCGCGACGAGCTGCCCGAGTACTTCGAGAAGATCGTCCTCGACCTGCTCGCCAAGGAACCGGACGAGCGGCCGAGCGACGCACGCGAACTGGGGCGCCGCATCGTCACCGGCCGCACCGTGCCCGCGTACGTCCCGACCGTCGTCACCCCGCCCGTCCGGCGCCCCGAGCAGCCGCCGTCGCGCGAGCCGCGGCTGCCCTCGTGGACCCGCGGCATGACGACCGGGCACAAGGCGAACGGCGCCTCCGAGCTGCGGACGACGCCGCCGGACGCGGCGGCGGGCCTGACCGGCGAGTGGATCCCGCGCACCGACGCGCGCCGGGCCGCGACCCCGCGCAGGCCCGAACGGCCCACGCCCTCACCCGAGGTGGTCGCCACCCTCGTCAGCAGGCACAACGCGGGCCTGAGCCTGGGCCGCCTCGGCCGCTGGGCCGAAGCGGGGGAGGTGCACCGCGCGGTGGCCGCCGAGCGGGAGCACGCGCTCGGCCCCGACCACCAGGACACCCTCGCCAGCCGCTACGAAGTGGGCTTCACGCTCAGCCGCACCGGGCGCGCTGCCGACGCCCTGCGCGAGTACGGGCGCGTCGCCCAGGGCCGGGAGCGCACCCTGGGCCCCGAGCATCCGGACACGCTGGCCGCGCGGCAGGAAATGGCGTACGTCATGGGGCAGTTGGGGCGGCACTTCGAGGCCCACCAGATGTACACCTCCGTGCTCGCCGTCCGGGAGCGGACCGCGGGCGCCGACCACCCCGACACCCTGCGCTGCCGGCACAACCTCGCGTACAACCTCAGCAGGCTCGGCCGCCTGGAGGACTCCTACCAGCTGGCACGCGAAGTGGCGCTGGCGCGGGCGCGCGTCCTCGGCGCCACGCACCCCGACACCCTCGTGACCCGCTACGAAGTCGCGTACGCGCTCGGTCAGTTGGGCCGCTGGCCCGAGGCGCTCCAGACGTACCGCGAGGTCGCCGACGCGCGGGTGCGGGCGCTCGGCGCCGACCACCCCGACACCCTCGCCGCCCGCTACGAGGTGGGCATCAGCCTCGGCAGGCTCGGCCGCAGCGGCGAGGCCCTGGAGCTGTACCGCGACCTGATCGACGACCGCACCCGCGTGAGCGGCCCCGCCGACCCCGAGACCCTGCGCGCCCGGCACGGCCTCGGCGTCAACCTCGGCCGCCAGGGCCGCTGGGAGGAAGCCCTTGCCGAGGCCCGTGACGTCTGCGCGATACGCGAACGCGTCCTCGGCGGTGACCACCCGGACACCCTGGTCAGCCGCCGCGAGGTGGCCGTGGGGCTCGGCTGGCTCGGCCGCTGGGCGGACGCCCTGACCGAGTACCGCCGCGTCGCCGCCGCCCGCGAACAGGTCCTCGGCGTTGACCACCCCGACGCCCTGGCCAGCCGCAACGACGAGGCGCACTGCCTGGAACAGCTGGGCCGCGGCACGGAGGCGGTCGAGCTGTACCGCCGGGTGGCGGCGCTGCGCCAGCGTCGGGCTACCGGAGGGCATTGACTCGCGGGGCGCCGTTCGCTGCGCGACTTCGGTGGATGGCCGACTGCTGACGCGTCGTGGCTGGTCGCGCAGTTCCCCGCGCCCCTTTGGGGCGCGTCTCGCCCGGTGGATGGTCGACTGGCGGCACCTCGTTGCTGGTCGCGTCGCTCCTCGCACCCCTTTGGGGCGCTCCGCGTGTTACCAAGGGCTATGCCTCCTCGCGATCGATACGACGCAGTCATCGTCGGCGGTGGTCACAACGGACTCGTGGCCGCCGCCTATCTCGCCCGCGCCGGACGCTCCGTCCTGGTCCTGGAGCGGCTCTCCGGGACCGGCGGCGCCGCCGTGTCCAGCCGGCCCTTCGCCGGCGTCGACGCCCGGCTCTCGCGCTACTCCTACCTGGTCAGCCTGCTCCCGCGGAAGATCGTCCGGGACCTCGACCTGGACTTCCGTGTGCGCACCCGCAACGTCTCCTCCTACACGCCGACCGAACGCGAGGGGCGTCCGACCGGACTGCTCGTCGGCGGGGGCGACGCGCGCACCAGGGAAGCGTTCGAGCGGCTGACCGGCGGCCCGCGCGAGTACGAGGCCTGGCGGGAGTTCTACGCCATGACGGGGAACGTCGCCGAGCAGGTGTTCCCCACGCTCACCGAGCCCCTGCCCACACGCGAGGCCCTGCGCGAACGGATCGGTGACGAGACTGCCTGGCGCGCGCTGTTCGAGGAGCCGATCGGCGCCGCCATCGAGGAGCGCTTCGCGGACGACCTGGTGCGCGGCGTGGTGCTCACCGACGCCCTCATCGGAACGTTCGCCGACGCCCACGACCCGTCCCTGCGGCAGAACCGCTGCTTCCTCTACCACGTCATCGGCGGCGGCACCGGCGACTGGAACGTGCCCGTCGGCGGCATGGGCGCCCTCACCGGCGCTCTCGCGGCATCGGCCCGCGCCGCGGGCGCCGAACTCGCCACCGGCCACGAGGTCACCCGCATCGAGTCCGACGGACAGAGCGCCGAGGTCACGTACCGCACCCCCGAGCGCGAGGCCACTGTCGCCGCCCGGCACGTCCTGGTCAACGCCTCACCGCAGGAGCTCGCCGCCCTGGTCGGCGACGCGCCGCCCGCCCCGGCCGAAGGCGCCCAGCTCAAGGTCAACATGCTGCTCGAACGGCTCCCGAGGCTGCGCGACACCTCGGTCGACCCGCACGAGGCGTTCGCCGGCACCTTCCACATCGGGGAGGGCTACGGGGAGTTGGGAGCCGCGTACGCCCAGGCCGCGTCCGGGGAGCTGCCCGCCGCGCCGCCCTCCGAGATCTACTGCCACTCCCTGACCGATCCCAGCATCCTCGCCCCCGAACTCGTGGAGCGCGGCTGCCAGACCCTCACCCTCTTCGGCCTGCACACGCCTGCCCGGCTCTTCGCCCACGACAACGACACGGTACGGGCAGAACTCCTGAAGTCGACCCTGGCGCAGCTGGACGCGCACCTGGCCGAGCCGCTCGCCGACTGCCTCGCCACCGACGCCGAAGGGCGCCCCTGCATCGAGGCCAAGACGCCGCTGGACCTGGAACGCGACCTGCGCCTGCCCGGCGGCAACATCTTCCACCGCGACCTCGCCTTCCCCTACGCCCAGGACGGCACCGGCCGCTGGGGCGTGGAGACACGGCACGCGAACGTCCTGCTGTGCGGCGCGGGCGCCGTGCGCGGCGGTGGGGTCAGCGGCATCCCCGGGCACAACGCGGCGATGGCCGCGCTGGAGGAGTAGGGCGGCTGCCCCGGCGGCCTCTGCCCCGGCGGCCTGTCCTCAGTCGGCCGACGGGGCCCACCCCACCGCCTCGATGCGGGCCGCGTCGGCGGGCCGTGCCTCGTCGAACGCGGTAGGCCCGCCGTCCTCGACCCGCAGCCCGTCGGCGTACGCGCCGCGCCCCACGTAGAGCTGATCCGTCGCGTACCGCCACCGCAGCCGCACCTGCTCGCCCCGCAGACCCGAGAGGTCCGCGGTGAGGCGGTGCCAGACGCGCCCCGACCAACCGGAGGCTGTGCCGTCGGGGTGCCTGCGGGGATCCGAGCCCCTGTGCTGCGTCGTGAACGGCACCGGCTGCCACGTCGTGCCGTCGTCCCGCGAGGATTCCAGGCGCAGCTGGTCCGAGCCGGGCTCGGTGTCCCACCACAGCTCGCAGCGCAGTCTCGCCCGGTCCGTGGTGAGGGAGAGCGGCGGCAGGGTCAGGGTGGCCGTGGTGGCGTTCGTCATGCCGGAGAACCAGGCGGTGCGTCCGCGCGCGGGACGCACCGGCACGGCGCGTGCCATGCGGTTCGCCGCCGCCACCCTCGGGGCCGATCCGGAGCGCCAACTGCGTACCGGGTGCACCGAGTTGCCGAGGACGACCAGGAACGAGTCGGTCGTCGGGTCCAGGACGAGGGACGTGCCGGTGAACCCCGTGTGGCCCGCGGTGCGCGGTGTCGCCATGGCGCCCATGTACCAGTGCTGGTAGAGCTCGAAGCCCAGGCCGTGCTCGTCACCGGGGAAGGCGGTGTTGAAGTCGGTGAACATCAGCTGCACGGACTCGGCGGAGAGGATGCGGGAGCGTCCGTAGACCCCGCCGTTGAGGAGCGTACGGCCGAGGACCGCGAGGTCCCAGGCGCACGAGAAGATCCCCGCGTGGCCCGCGACCCCGCCGAAGCCGAAGGCGTTCTCGTCGTGCACCTCGCCCCACACCATGCCGCGGTCGAGGCCCGACCAGGGCAGGCGGGCGTCCTCGGTCGCGGCGGTCTTCGGCTGCCAGGACGCGGGCGGGTTGAAGCGGGTGCGGTGCATCCCGAGTGGAGCAGTGATCTCGTCGTGGAGCAGTGTGTCCAACTGACGGCCCGTGATCTCTTCGAGGACCAGTTGGAGCGAGATCAGGTTCAGGTCCGAGTAGAGGTACTTGGTGCCGGGCGCGTTGAGCGGTGCTTCGTTCCAGATGAGACGCAGCTGACCCTCGCGCGTGGGTTCCTTGAAGAGGGGGATCCAGGCACGGAACCCGGAGGTGTGCGTGAGGAGCTGTCGGATGGTGACGTCCTGCTTGCCGCCGCCCCCGAAATCCGGGAGATACGAGGCGACCTTCGCCTCAAGCTCCAGCTTGCCCCGCTCGATCTGCTGCACCGCGAGCAGCGAGGTGAACAGCTTCGAGACGGAGGCGAGGTCGAACACCGTGTCCTTGGCCATCGGGATCTGCCGGTCGGCCGGCAGCTCGACCCCTGTGTCGGTCTTCTCGTCGTACGCCGCGTAGCGCACCGCCTTGCCGATGGGATGGTGCAGGGCGACCGTGCCGCCGCGGCCCGCGAGCAGGACGGCGCCCGCGTACCAGGGGTGCTTGGGGGAGGGGCCGAGGAACTGCTCCGCGTCGGCCACCAGCTGGCGCAGGTGCCCGGCGAGCAGCCCCGCCCGCTCGGGACTGCCGGGCCGCAGCGTCGGATGCTTGGCTCCGGTCGCGGCCCCCGCCGCCGCGGCCGGACCCGCGGGGAAGGGCACCAGCGCGAGCGCGCCACCCAAGGCGACTGCCCGCGCGCCCAGTTGGCGGCGGCTCAGCCCGCCACCCGCTCTGTCCGACGCCGCCCCGCTGTCCTCGGCCATGACCGTGCCCCCTCCTGGAACGCTCCTGGGCTGAAATTATCTTTCGGGATCACAAGAGACTGCTGAAACTTTCATGTCAGTGCCCCGCCCTGTCAACCACGGGCGCCCGGCAAAGATCTGACACTGCATCAGAAAATCTCTTCCGTCGTCCGGACGGCTGCGGCATCCTGCGCCCATGCAGACAGACCTGAGCAGGAAACTGGGGATCGAGCACGCCATCTTCGGCTTCACGCCCTTCCCGGCGGTGGCGGCCGCCATCAGCAGGGCGGGCGGATTCGGTGTGCTCGGGGCGGTCCGCTACACGGCCCCCGACGAGCTCGCCCGGGATCTCGACTGGATGCAGGAGCATGTAGGCGACCGGCCCTACGGACTCGATGTCGTGATGCCGGCGAAGAAGGTCGAGGGGGTGAGCGAGGCCGACGTCGAGGCGATGATCCCCGAAGGCCACCGCGAGTTCGTCAAGGACACCCTCGGCAAGCACGGCGTACCCGAACTCGCCGAAGGGGAGGCATCCGGCTGGCGCATCACCGGCTGGATGGAACAGGTCGCCCGCAATCAGCTCGACGTGGCCTTCGACTACCCGATCAAACTGCTGGCGAACGCGCTCGGCTCCCCGCCGGCCGACGTCATCCAGCGCGCCCACGAGAACGACGTACTCGTCGCCGCCCTTGCCGGCAGCGCCCGGCACGCACGCAAACACGCTGAGGCGGGCATCGACATCGTCGTCGCGCAGGGCTACGAGGCGGGCGGCCACACCGGCGAGATCGCCTCCATGGTCCTGACGCCCGAGGCCGTCGAGGCCGTCGCGCCGCTGCCGGTCCTCGCGGCGGGCGGCATCGGCAGCGGGGAACAGATAGCGGCCGCGTTCGCCCTCGGCGCGCAGGGCGTGTGGCTCGGCTCCCTCTGGCTCACCACGACGGAGGCCGACATGCACTCGCGGGCGCTCACCGAGAAGCTCCTGGCTGCGGGCTCGGGCGACACGGTCCGCTCACGCGCCCTGACCGGCAAGCCCGCACGCCAGTTGCGCACGGAGTGGACCGACGCCTGGGACGACCCGGCCGGACCCGGCACGCTGCCCATGCCGCTGCAAGGGCTCCTGGTCGCCGAGGCGGTGTCGCGCATCCAGAAGTACGAGGTCCAGGCGCTGCTCGGCACACCCGTCGGGCAGATCGTCGGCCGGATGAACAGCGAACGCAGCGTCCAGGCGGTCTTCGACGACCTGACCAGCGGTTTCGAGCGTGCCATCGACCGGGTGAACCGCATCGCCGGACGCGACTGACGAGACGACTCAGGAGAGGTCCCTATGAGCAGCATGCCGGGCAGCACGCCCCCCAACGGCTTCTGGGCACAGGCCGAAGCCGACCCGGACCGCACGGTCCTGACCGCGCCCGACGGCGAGCGGTGGACCGCGCGGCGCCTGCACGCGGCGACCAACCAACTCGTCCACGGACTGCGCGCCGCGGGCCTGGAGCGCGGCGACGCCTTCGCCGTCGTGCTGCCGAACGGCGTCGAGTTCCTCACCGCGTATCTCGCGGCTTCGCAGGCCGGCTTCTACCTGGTCCCGGTTAACCACCACCTGGTCGGGCCCGAGATCGCCTGGATCGTCGCCGACTCCGGCGCGAAGGTACTGATCGCCCACGAACGGTTCACGCAGGCGGCCACCGACGCCGCCGACGAGGCGAAGCTCCCGGCAACGCACCGGTACTCCGTGGGCGATGTCCCCGGCTTCCGCCCGTACACCGAACTCCTCACCGGGCAGCAGGAGTCGGCCCCGGCCGACCGCACCCTCGGCTGGGTCATGAACTACACCTCGGGCACGACGGGACGTCCGCGCGGCATCAGGCGCCCCCTCTCCGGCAAGCTCCCCGAGGAGTCGTACCTCGGCGGCTTCCTCGGCATCTTCGGCGTCAAGCCCTTCGACGGCAACGTGCACCTCGTCTGCTCGCCGCTCTACCACACGGCGGTACTCCAGTTCGCGGGCGCCGCCCTGCACATCGGCCACCCGCTGGTCCTGATGGACAAGTGGACACCAGAGGAGATGCTGCGCCTCATCGACACGTACAAGTGCACGCACACCCACATGGTGCCGACCCAGTTCCACCGCCTCCTCGCGCTGCCGGACGCGACGAAGGCGGCGTACGACGTGTCGTCGATGCGCCATGCCATCCATGGCGCCGCGCCCTGCCCGGACCACGTCAAGCGGGCCATGATCGAGTG
Organism: Streptomyces sp. NPDC051218; assembly: GCF_044455475.1. NCBI lineage: Bacteria > Bacillati > Actinomycetota > Actinomycetes > Kitasatosporales > Streptomycetaceae > Streptomyces > Streptomyces sp. NPDC051218. The sequence goes on from NZ_JBITEU010000002.1 coordinate 475,655, forward strand.
GTGGGGCGAGTGCGTCGAGGAGTACTACGCGGCCAGCGAGGGCGGCGGCGCCTTCGCCACCGCACAGGACTGGCTGAAGCGGCCCGGCACCGTCGGCAAGGCCTGGCCCATCAGTGAACTGGCGGTCTTCGACGACGACGGCAACCGTCTGCCGCCCGGTGAACTCGGCACCGTCTACATGAAGATGAGCACAGGCGGCTTCTCGTACCACAAGGACGAGTCCAAGACGAAGAAGAACCGCATCGGCGACTTCTTCACGGTCGGCGACCTCGGCCTCCTGGACGAGGACGGGTATCTCTACCTCCGCGACCGCAAGATCGACATGATCATCTCGGGTGGGGTCAACATCTACCCCGCCGAGATCGAGTCCGCCCTGCTCACCCACCCCGCCGTCGCGGACGCGGCAGCCTTCGGCATCCCGCACGACGAGTGGGGCGAGCAGGTCAAGGCGGTCGTCGAGGTGGCGGAGGGGCACACGGCGGGCGATGCCCTGGCCACCGAGATCCTCGACCACTGCGCACGCCAACTGGCGGGCTACAAACGCCCGAAGAGCGTCGACTTCATCGAGGTCATGCCCCGCGACCCGAACGGCAAGCTCTACAAGCGACGGCTGCGAGAGCCGTACTGGGAGGGACGGGAACGCGCGCTGTAACCAGCAGGGACACCCCGCGCCGAGCTCGGCGCGGGGTGGCCCCGCACCACTCAGCGTTGGCGGACCTTCACCACCTTCAGCTTCGGATCGCCCAGGATGTCCTTCTCACAGAAACGTGACGTCACCCAGCGCTCATCGGAGTACAGCCGCGTCTGATCGCTGTAGTGCGGAGAGTTGGGGTTGGAGGACTGCGAGTACGTGAGGAGTGTGCGCGCCTTCGGGCAGCGGCTCTTGTCCCAGCCGACCGCCTGGATGTGGCTCGAACCATGCGCGACCTCGGTGTAACCGCCGCCCTTCGCGTCCCAGACCGGCTCGACCTTGTTCCACACGCCGATCGACTCCGTGCCGCCATGGATGGGCAGCCGATCCGAACCGCGTACGACGAACTGGTTCCTGCCGAGCGGCGCGTCGAGCGCGATGCCCGCGCCCTTCAGCTCGGCCACCGTGTCGGCGAGGGCGGTCGAGAAGCCCGGCGCGGCCGTGTTGAGGGTGTTCGGGGTACGCACCGGGTCGGCGGCCGAGAACGGCACCTTCCACAGCTCGGCGTTGGGCACGGCGGCGACCAGCTTGCGCCAGAACCGGTCGAAGAGCAGCGCGCCCTTGCTGTCCGTGTCCATGCCGTGGTCCCAGGCCTTGAGGGCGGCGCAGGCCTTGCGTACGTCAACCACCTTGCCGTCACTGCTGGTTGCGGTGCCACCTGGCAGCGCGGCACACGCACGCGCCGCGTCGTCGGCGGCCAGGTCACCCGCCGGGGCGCGGTTCGCGAACTGCTGCTTCTGCAGATCCTTGACCGTCAGGCCGCCCTTCTTCGCCATCGCCGCGACATCCTCGATGGCACCGCGCGTCCGCATGGAGCGCTGCGTGCCGATCGTCCCGAAGATCCGCTCGTACCCCGTGATCGGCCGGTCGGCGTTGGTGAGCCAGGCGCTGTCGTTGGAGTTCTCCGCGTACGGGGCGTTCTTGAGCGTGGGCATCTTCGACGGGCCGAAGATGCCCGGCTGGACGGCGTCCTTGTCCGAGCCGATCGCGCACGCACCGCGCGAACCGTCGAGCACGGCCACGCCCGACGCCGGATACGTCACCTTGCCCAGGTCCGTGGAGCACCGCTGCGCGAGGTCGTCGGTGATGCGGGGCAGCACCTGCGACTGGCTGAGCAGCGAGTGGCCCTCGCGGTCGGCGGCCACGGTGTTGACCCAGGGAAGCCCCTGCGTGTCACGCAGCGCCTTCAACACCCCTCCGGTGGAGCGGGCCTTGCCGAAGCCGAGGTCGGTGTCGCTGCCGCGCATGTTCGTGGCGTTGGGGTCGTTCAGGGCGTACGCCGTCTTCGCCGACCAGGGCAGCGGAAGCTGTGCGCCGAGGCCGGTGGTGACCGGGCCGTACCGGGTCCACCACTGGGTGCGGGTCACCGGGGGGCCGCCCTTGACCGGCACCTCGACCGTCCGCTGCGTCATCTTTTCCCGCTTGCCGTCCACCAGATAGGTGGTCGGATCGCCCGGAGCCAGGGTGAGTTGATGCAGATTGAGGGTCACGCCGGTCGCCACCGTGTGGCTCCACGCCACATCGCCGTTGAAACCGATGTTGACGACGCTCGTGCCGAGCAGCGAACCACCCGAGACGTTCAGCTCACCGGGGATGGTCTGCTGGGACTGCCAGAAGCGCCGACCGCCCTGCCAGGGGTAGTGCGGATTGCCGAGCAGCAGGCCCTTGCCGTTCGCGGTGGTCCTCCCGCTGAACGCGACGGCGTTGGACCCCATGACGGCTTCCTCGGCGGAGAAGAGCTCGCGGGCCTCCTTCGCGGTGCGCTCGGGGTCGGGCGCGCGGTCCCGGTCCTTCACGCTCGGCGGCTGCGCGGCGGTGATGCCGTCGATGCCGCGTCCCTGACCGCCGAGGACCTGGACGGCGAAGCCCTGCCGGGCCACGTCCAGGGAGGTGATCGGGCGCAGCCACTTGGCGCCCTTGCACGCGGGGTCCGTCACGCGGTTCTGCTTCAGCCACGCGTTGTAGCCCGCCGCGAAACCGCGCATCAGCTTCTTCGACGTGGCGCTCGGCCCGGCGGGGGCGGGCTGCTCGAGGAGCTTCTCCACCGTGTGCGTGTCGCGGACGCCGCCGAAGTAGAGGTCACTGGAGAGGTTGGTGGTCGCCGACGACAGCGAGCCGTCGGGCTTGCCGTCGGCGCCGAAGTAGCGTGACCGCTCTCCGCGTACGGTCACATACCCCTCGGCGAGCGTGCACACCTGGTCGGCGGCCTGCGCCCAGCCGGTGCCGAAGCCGAGGTTCTCGTAGTCCTTGGCGAGGATGTGCGGGATGCCGTACTGGGTGTAGCGGACGGTCGCGGACAGACCGCCGCCCGACGGCCCGGCGTCGCGCGCGTCCGCCGCGCCGGCGGTGGCGGCGGACGAGGGCAGAAGGGCCGTGGCGGTCAACAGGCTGATGCCGAGGGCCGTCAGCCGTCTGGAGCGGGATCGCATACTGCCTCCCAACTGATGCAACTGGTGCGATTGATGCAACTGGTCTCAGGGCAAGGGCGGTTGAGCGTACCAATCGGTATGTCAGTTGATCGAGTACCGGGACCGGCCAGGTTTCGCGCCCCGTCCGGAGCCTTGACCGCCGCGATGCGCGCGGCACAGGATCACGCACATGACGGGTCTACGCAGCAACACGGTCGACGGGGTCCTTCGACGGAGCGCGCGGCGCGTGCCGGGGCGAGTGGCTCTGCGCTATGGGGAGCGGGTCTGGACGTACGCGGAGCTGGACACGGCCGTGTCGCGGGCCGCTCAGGTGCTGCGTGCGGAGGGCCTTGGCCACGGTGACCGAGTCGGTGCCTATGCCCATAACTCCGACGCCTACCTCATCGGGTTCCTGGCCTGCTCGCGGGCGGGCCTGGTTCATGTGCCGGTCAACCAGAACCTCGTCGGTGACGACCTGGCGTACATCGTGGGCCAGTCGGGCTGCTCGCTGGTCCTCGCCGACCCGGACCTCACCCCGCGCCTCCCCGGCGACGTTCGCGTGCTCGCCCTTCGTGACGCGGACGACTCACTGCTCGCGCGGCTCACGGCCGCACCGGCGTACGACGGCGAAGAGCCCGGCGCGGAAGACCTCGCCCAGCTGCTCTACACGTCAGGGACGACCGCCGCGCCGCGCGGCGCGATGATGACGCACCGCGCCCTCGTCCACGAGTACGTCAGCGCCATCACCGCCCTCGACCTCAAGGAGACCGACAAACCCGTCCACTCGCTGCCGCTCTACCACTCGGCGCAGATGCACGTCTTCCTGCTGCCGTACCTCGCGGTGGGTGCCGAGAACACGATCATCGACGCGCCCGACGCCGAGCGGATCTTCGAACTGGTCGAGGCCGGCCGCGCCGACAGCCTTTTCGCGCCGCCCACCGTGTGGATCGGCCTCTCGAACCACCCCGGCTTCGCCACCCGTGACCTCGGCGCCCTGCGCAAGGCGTACTACGGGGCGTCGATCATGCCCGTTCCCGTCCTGGAGCGGCTGCGCGAACGGCTGCCGTCGCTCGGCTTCTACAACTGCTTCGGGCAGAGCGAGATCGGCCCGCTCGCCACGGTCCTCGGGCCCGACGAGCACGAAGGGCGGATGGACTCCTGCGGGCGCCCCGTTCTCTTCGTCGAGGCACGGGTCGTGGACGAACGTGGCGTGGAGGTACCCGACGGCACCAGGGGCGAAGTCGTCTACCGCTCACCGCAGTTGTGCGAGGGCTACTGGGACAAGCCCGAGGAGACCAAAGAGGCTTTCCGTGGCGGGTGGTTCCACTCCGGGGACCTCGCCGTGCGGGACGACGAGGGCTACTTCACCGTCGTCGACCGCGTGAAGGACGTCATCAACTCCGGCGGCGTCCTCGTCGCCTCGCGCCAGGTCGAGGACGCGCTCTACACCCACGCACGCGTCGCGGAGACGGCGGTGATCGGGCTGCCGGACGAGCGCTGGATCGAAGCGGTCACCGCCGTCGTCGTACGCAACGGAGAGGTGACCGAGGCCGAACTCATCGACCACGCACGCGAGAAGCTCGCCCACTTCAAAGCACCCAAGAGGGTCCTGTTCGTGGACGAGCTGCCGCGCAACGCGAGCGGGAAGATCCTCAAGCGGGAGCTGCGGGACCGCTTCGGCGCGTCGTAAGCCTTACGGGGTGCGCAGGTCCACGATCCGCTTGATCTTTCCCACCGACCGCTCGATCGTCTCCGGGGCGACGATCTCGACCGCCACCGAGACGCCGATGCCGTCCTTCACGGCGGCCGCGATCTCCCGTGCCGCCGCCTCGCGCCGCTCGGGAGTGGTGTCCGCGCGGGACTCGGCCCGGACCGTCAGCGCGTCCATGCGGCCCTCGCGGGTCAGGCGCAGCTGGAAGTACGGGGCGACGCCCGGTGTCCGCAGGACGATCTCCTCCACCTGCGTGGGGAAGAGGTTCACGCCGCGCAGGATCACCATGTCGTCCGACCGGCCCGTGATCTTCTCCATCCGGCGGAACGTCCGCGCGGTGCCGGGCAGGAGGCGGGTCAGGTCGCGCGTGCGGTAACGGATGACAGGCATGGCCTCCTTGGTGAGGGAGGTGAAGACGAGTTCGCCGCGCTCGCCGTCCGGAAGTACCTCACCGGTGATCGGATCGACCACCTCCGGATAGAAGTGGTCCTCCCAGATGTGCAGGCCGTCCTTGGTCTCCACGCACTCCTGGGCGACGCCGGGGCCGATGACTTCCGAGAGCCCGTATATGTCGACCGCGTCGATCGCGAACCGCTCCTCGATCTCGCGGCGCATCTCCTCCGTCCACGGCTCGGCGCCGAAGATACCGACCTTGAGTGACGTCGTACGCGGGTCGACGCCCTGACGCTCGAACTCCTCGAGAAGGGTGAGCATGTAGGAGGGCGTGACCATGATGATCTCGGGGCGGAAGTCCTGGATCAGCCGGACCTGGCGCGCCGTCATGCCACCGGACGCGGGAATCACCGTGCAGCCGAGCCGCTCGGCCCCGTAGTGCGCGCCCAGGCCGCCGGTGAACAGGCCGTAGCCGTACGCCACATGGACCTTGTCCCCGGGACGGCCGCCCGCCGCGCGGATCGAGCGGGCGACGACGTCCGCCCACATCGACAGGTCCTGTTCGGTGTAGCCGACGACCGTCGGCAGGCCCGTCGTGCCACTGGACGCGTGCAGGCGCCGGACCTCGGACTGCTCGACCGCGAACATCCCGAAGGGGTAGTTGTCCCGCAGATCGGTCTTGGCCGTGAACGGGAAGCGGGCCAGGTCGGAGAGTGCGCGGCAGTCGTCGGGGCGCAGGCCCGCCTTGTCGAACGCCGCCCGGTAGAAGGGCACGTTCTCATAGGCGTGCAGCAAGGTGTCCTGGAGGCGCTCCAGCTGCAGCGCCTCGAGCTCCTGGCGCCCGAGGCGCTCCGTCGCGTCCAGCATGGCCGTCATATGGCGTTTCTCCCGTCCCAAACGGGCGACCGATCATTCGGTCGTCGATCTTCCGTCAAGGTCAGTAATCCAGCCCCGGAGGCGGCCGTCAAGAGATCGCGCAGGGCGGCCTCGAGCTGGGGTGCCATGGCCGAGCGGCATTGTCCGGGTGCGACGCGAGATGTGATGATCACCCTCATGCCGACCTTCACCTTCACCGCGTACGACGGGACCGAGCTGGCCTATCACGAGAGGGGAGAGGGCGAGCCGCTGCTCTGCGTGCCGGGCGGCCCGATGCGCGCCTCCGCCTACTTCGGCGATCTCGGTGGCCTGACGGCGCACCGCCGCCTGGTCCTGCTCGACCTGCGCGGCACGGGCGAATCCGCGGTGCCGGCCGACCCGGCGTCGTACCGCTGCGACCGGCTCGTGGACGACGTCGAGGCGCTGCGCGAGCACCTGGGGCTCGACGAAGTCGACCTGCTCGGCCATTCGGCGGCCGGGAACATCGCCACGCTGTACGCGGCACGCCACCCGAAGCGGATTCGCCGCCTCGTCCTGATCACCCCGGCCACCCAGTCGCTCGGCCTCACGCCGGGCGCGCGGGATCATCTTGACGCGGCGCTGGCGCACAAGGACGAGCCCTGGTACCCGGCCGCCGAGGCCGCACTGAAGGAGATCGCGGCCGGGCGCAACCCTCTTGAGGTGTGGGACGCGATAGCGCCCCTCGGCTACGGGCGCTGGGACGACGCGGCGCGGGCGCACCAGGCGGCGAGCGCGCGCGAGAAGAACGCCGAGGCCGCCGCCCTCTTCTACGGCGACGGCGCACTCGACCCACCCGCGACACGCGCCGCCCTCGCCGGCCTGACGGCACCGGTGCTGGTCCTCGCGGGAGAGTACGACGGTGTTCCCAATCCGGCGCACGCGGCGGAGTTCGCCGGGTTCTTCCCCGGAGGCGTGCGTCAAGTGCAGCCGGGTGGCGGACACTTCCCGTGGCTCGACGATCCGGAGTGGTTCGCGCGGCGCGTGGCAGGATTCCTCGCGCAGGACTAGGGATACCAGAGGAGTCAGTGTGCGTCTTACTTCGTCCGCGGGGCGTCTGTTCATTGCCGGGGCCGCGAGCGTGGCCCTGCTGGCCGGAAGCGGGGGCATCGCTGTCGCCGCTCCGGCGCAGCGGCCGGCGGCCGTCGCCCCCGATTCCGCGTACGCCCGGCTCCATCCGCTGGTCGATCTCGCCGCCCAGCGCCTTGCCACCGCCGATCTCGTCGCCGCTGCGAAGTACGGCACGGGCAGTCCGATCGACGACCCGGCGCGCGAGAAGCAGGTGCTCGACGATGTCGCGGGGCAGGCGAGGGATCTCGGCGCCGATCCTGAGGCGACCGTGCGGATCTTCCGGGACCAGATCGAGGCCAACAAGGTGGTGCAGCGGGAGCTGCACCGTCGGTGGGACGCGGACCCTGCGCAGGTGCCTGCGGAGAAGCCGGACCTCGGGGAGGTCCGCAAGGAGATCAATCGCGTGAACGGTGAGTTGGTGCGGGGCATCGCCGACTCTCCGTCGGCGAGGTCCATGCCCTCCTGTCGGGGGCTTGTGACGGTGGCGGGCGTACGGGTGCGGGGTGAGCGGCAGCTGGACGTTCTGCACGCCGTGGCTCTGGGGCGGGCGCTTCGGTCCGTCTGCTCCGGCTGACGGGACATGGCTGTTGCGGGTGGGGCTCTCTCCGTCTCTTCGTCTCCCCGAGCGCCGGCTTCACACCCTCAGCGATCCGCCCCCGCCGCCACCGCCTTCGCCCACCGGTAGTCCGCCTTCCCGCTCGGGGAGCGCTGGATGTTGTCCGTGACGACCAGCGCTCGCGGGATCTTGTAACCGGCCAGGTGGGTTCGGCAGTGGGTCTGGATCGACTCCAGGTCCAACGCGGGTGCTCCATCACGCAGTTGGACCACCGCGGCCACGCGGTTGCCCCAGCGCTCGTCAGGGACTCCGGCGACCAGGGCGTCGTACACGTCCGGATGGGACTTGAGGGCCTGCTCGACCTCCTCCGGATACACCTTCTCGCCACCGGTGTTGATGCACTGCGAGCCCCGGCCCAGGACGGTGACGATGCCCTCCTCGTCGACCGTCGCCATGTCACCGAGCAGCACCCAGCGCTCCTCGCCCTTCTGGAAGAACGTCTCGGCGGTCTTGGCCGGGTCGTTGTAGTAGCCGAGCGGAACATGGCCGCGCTGGGCCAGGCGGCCCACGACTCCTACCGGAACCGGGTCATGCGTGACCAGGTCCACCACCTGCGTACGTTCGTTGACCTCCAGGCGGAAGCCCTTCTCCGGGCCCGAGTCATCCGTCGCCTTGCCGTTGGAACCGGACTCCGACGAGCCGAAGTTGTTCAGGAGCAGGACGTTCGGGGCCAGCTTCTGAAACTGGGCGCGGACCGTCTCCGACATGATCGCCCCGGAGGACGAGACGCTGAAGAGGGACGACAGGTCGGTGCCCTTGAGCGGTCCGTGCAGGGCGTCGATGAGCGGCCTGAGCATCGCGTCGCCCACCAGCGACACACTGGAGACCTTCTCCCGCTCTATGGTGCGCAGCACCTCTTCGGGCACGTACTTGCGGTGAATGGCCACCCGCTGGCCGTAGTTGAAGGCGATGAACGACGTCAGGGTCGAGGTGCCGTGCATCAGCGGGGGAGCGGGGAAGAACGTGATGCCGGGGCCGCCGGCGGCGACGCGCTCCGCCAGCTCATCGGGCCGCTTCACCGGCTCACCCGCGGGCTCACCGCCGAACAGCCCGGCGAAGAACAGGTCCTCCTGGCGCCACATGACACCCTTGGGCATGCCGGTGGTGCCGCCGGTGTAGATGATGAAAAGGTCGTCGGCCGAGCGCGCCCCGAACCCGCGCTCCGGCGAACCCGCCTCCTCCGCGTCGCCGAAATCCACCACGTCGAGCGCGGGGGCATCGGCTGGCGGCGTCCCCACGCGCACCAGATGCCGAAGCTTCTCCGTGCGCGGCAGCGCGGCCGAGACCCGCTCGGTGAACTCCGCGTCGAAGACGAGCGCGGCCAGGTCGGCGTCGCGGTAGAGGTAGACCAACTCCTCTTCCACGTAGCGGTAGTTGACGTTGACCGGGACGAGGCGTGCCTTGAGGCAGGCGAGCACGGTCTGGAGATACTCGACGCCGTTGTAGAGGTGGAGCCCCAGATGTTCGCCGGGCTCCAGGCCGCTGTCGATCAGGTGGTGCGCGATGCGGTTGGCGGCCCGGTCGAGTTCGGCGTACGTCAGCCTGCGTTCCGCCCCGGTGCCGGGGTGATCGATGTACACGAGCGCCTCGCGGTCGGGGACCACGTCGACGACCGACTCGAACAGGTCGGCAAGGTTGTACTCCACCGCTCCTCCTGACCCCGGCGTCATCTCTTCTGGCGGTCATCAGAGCAGAGGCGCTCACAAGTGGGAAGGGCCCTCGTTCAAGAAATCTGACTGCCTGTCAGAAAACTATTGAACTGGCTCCCCACCTACTGCAACCTGTTCCAGGTCCGAAGCCGACAGCAGAGGGAGCACGGCTATGGGTGGGACGGAACATCTGGCTGTGCGGCGCGAAGGCGCCACACTGATACTCACGCTCAACCGGCCCGAGGCGAAGAACGCGCTCTCGCTGCCGATGCTGGTGGGCCTCTACGACGGCTGGGTCGCCGCCGACGAGGACGACGCGATCCGCTCCGTCGTCCTCACCGGAGCGGGCGGCGCCTTCTGCGCGGGCATGGACCTCAAGGCCCTCGCGGGCAAGGGGATGGACGGTGACCAGTACCGGGACCGGATGAAGGCCGACCCCGACCTGCACTGGAAGGCGATGCTGCGCCACCACCGCCCCCGCAAACCGGTCATCGCAGCGGTCGAGGGCTACTGCGTCGCCGGCGGCACGGAGATCCTCCAGGGCACGGACATCCGCGTCGCCGGCGAGTCCGCGACGTTCGGGCTCTTCGAGGTCAAGCGGGGCCTGTTCCCCATCGGCGGCTCGACCGTGCGGCTGCCGCGGCAGATTCCCCGTACGCACGCCCTGGAGATGCTGCTCACCGGGCGGCCCTACTCGGCCGCAGAGGCCGCGTCGATCGGCCTCGTCGGCCACGTCGTCCCGGACGGCACCGCCCTGGACAAGGCCCTCGCCATCGCCGAGCAGATCAACGCGTGCGGGCCGCTCGCCGTCGAGGCGGTCAAGGCGTCCGTGTACGAGGCCGCCGAGATGTCCGAGGCGGACGGCCTGGCTGCGGAGTTGAAGCGGGGGTGGCCGATCTTCGACACCGCCGATGCGAAGGAGGGCTCCAGAGCCTTTGCGGAGAAACGTGACCCGGTGTTTCGGCGGGCCTAGGTCTTGTCTCGTCTGCGGGGCCGTCGTGGCTGGTCGCGCAGTTCCCCGCGCCCCTTCGGGGCGCCCCCGTGAAACGGAGTTCTGCTCATGGCATCCGCTCCCTCCCCCGAAGTGCTGCGTGCGCCTCTCGTCGTCGAGTTTCCCTTCACCCGGTCCCTCGGGCCCGTGCAGAGTGCCTTTCTCACCGGGCTGCGTGAGCGCACCGTGCTCGGCGTGAAGGCCACCGACGGGCGCACGCTCGTCCCGCCCGTCGAGTACGACCCCGTCACCGCCGACGAGATACGCGACCTGGTCGAGGTCGCCGCCACCGGCACCGTCACCACCTGGGCCTGGAACCACGAACCCCGCAGGGGGCAGCCCCTGGACCGCCCGTTCGCCTGGGTCCTGGTGAAGCTCGACGGCGCTGACACCGCCCTGCTGCACGCTCTGGACGCGCCGGGCCCCGACGCCGTGAGCACCGGCATGCGCGTCCGGATCCGCTGGGCCGAAGACCGCATCGGCGCCATCACCGACATCGCCTGCTTCGAGCCGTACGACGGGGCAGTAGGTGGTGAAGTCGGGCCGCACGACGGGGAGTTCAGCGAGCCCGTCACCGGCATCGTCGCCGCCGCGCGCCTCGACTACACCTACGCACCCGGCCGCGCGCAGACCGCCTACATCAAGGCGCTCTCCGATCGGAAGACCGTCGGCGAGCGCTGCCCCTCCTGCCACAAGGTCTACGTGCCGCCCCGCGGCGCCTGCCCCACCTGCGGCGTCGCCACCACCGAGCGGGTCGAGGTCGGGCCCCGCGGCACCGTCACCACGTACTGCATCGTCAACATCAAGGCGAAGAACCTCGACATCGAAGTGCCCTACGTCTACGCGCACATCGCCCTCGACGGCGCCGACCTCGCCCTGCACGCCCGCATCGCGGGCATCCCCTACGACCAGGTGCGGATGGGCCTTCGCGTCGAACCGGTGTGGACCGAGGGCGCCCGCTTCCCCGATCACTACCGGCCCACGGGCGAGCCGGACGCCGACTACGACACGTACAAGGAGCTGGTGTAGATGCCGCCCGCCAAGCCGTCCGCGCAGCCCGCCGTGATGCGGCCCGTCCGGGACATCGCCATCGTGGCCTTCGGGCAGACCGACCACCTGCGCTCCACCGACGAGCTCTCCGAGGTGGAGATGCTCATGCCGGTGCTGCACGAGGTCCTCGCCGCCACCGGCCTGAAGACCAGCGACATCGGCTTCACCTGCTCGGGATCGTCGGACTATCTCGCCGGGCGCGCCTTCTCCTTCACGATGGCGCTGGACGGGGTCGGTGCCTGGCCGCCGATCTCCGAGTCGCACGTCGAGATGGACGGTGCCTGGGCGTTGTACGAGGCGTGGACCAAGCTGCTCACCGGTGAGGCCGACACCGCGCTCGTGTACTCCTACGGCAAGTCGTCCCCCGGATCGGTGCGTGACGTGCTGACCCGGCAGCTCGACCCGTACTACGTAGCGCCCCTGTGGCCGGACTCGGTCGCACTCGCCGCCCTCCAGGCGCAAGCCCTGATCGACGCGGGGGAGACCGACGAGCCCGCCCTCGCCGGGGTCGCCGCCCGCAGCCGGGAAAGCGCGGCCACCAACTCCCATGCGCAGCTGAGCGGTTCGGTGCCACAGGGCGACTACCTCGTACGTCCGCTGCGCACCGGCGACTGCCCGCCCATCGGGGACGGTGCCGCCGCCGTGATCCTCGCGGCGGGGGACCGGGCGCGGGAGCTCTGCGAGCGGCCCGCGTGGATCCGTGGCATCGACCACCGCATCGAAGCGCACAGCCTCGGCGTGCGCGACCTCACCGACTCGCCGTCGAGCCGGCTGGCCGCCGAGCGTGCCGGTGCCTTCGAACGGCCCGTGGACACCGCCGAGTTGCACGCGCCGTTCACCTCCCAGGAGGTCGTCCTGCGCAAGGCGCTGAAGCTGGGCGACGACGTGGCGGTGAACCAGTCCGGGGGCGCGCTCGCCGCGAACCCCATGATGGCCGCCGGTCTGATCCGGCTCGGCGAGGCCGCAGCCCGCATCCACCGGGGCGAGTCGGACCGTGCCATCGCCCACGCCACATCCGGCCCCTGCCTGCAGCAGAACCTGGTCGCCGTCCTCGAAGGAGAGCCGTCATGAGTGGGGTGAGCAGCGGGGTGGGCAAGGAGCCCGTGGCCGTCGTAGGGATCGGCCAGACCAAGCACGTCGCCGCCCGGCGGGACGTCTCGATCGCGGGCCTCGTCCGCGAGGCCGCCCGAGCCGCCCTGAAAGACGCGGAGTTGACCTGGGCCGACATCGACGCCGTGGTCATCGGCAAGGCGCCGGACTTCTTCGAGGGCGTCATGATGCCCGAGCTGTACCTCGCCGACGCGCTCGGCGCCGTGGGCAAGCCGATGCTGCGCGTCCACACGGCGGGCTCCGTCGGCGGCTCCACCGCGCTGGTCGCGTCGAACCTCGTCGCGGGCCGCGTCCACGGCACCGTACTGACCCTCGCCTTCGAAAAGCAGTCGGAATCCAACGCGATGTGGGGGCTCTCCCTCCCCATCCCCTTCCAGCAGCCGCTCCTCGCGGGCGCGGGCGGCTTCTTCGCCCCGCACGTGCGCGCGTACATGCGGCGCACCGGCGCCCCCGACACGGTCGGCTCGCTCGTCGCCTACAAGGACCGGCGCAACGCCCTCAAGAACCCCTATGCCCATCTGCACGAGCAGGACATCACCCTGGAGAAGGTCCAGGCATCGCCCATGCTGTGGGACCCGATCCGCTACTCCGAGACCTGCCCGTCATCCGACGGGGCCTGCGCGATGATCCTCACCGACCGTACGGGCGCGGCCCGTTCACCCCGCCCGCCCGCCTGGATGCACGGCGGTGCGATGCGCAGCGAGCCGACCCTGCACGCGGGCAAGGACTTCGTGTCGCCGCAGGCGGGCAAGGACTGCGCCGCCGATGTCTACCGGCAGGCGGGGGTCACGGACCCGCGGCGCGAGATCGACGCCGTAGAGATGTACGTGCCGTTCTCCTGGTACGAGCCGATGTGGCTTGAGAACCTGGGCTTCGCCGATGAGGGCGAGGGCTGGAAGCTCACCGAGTCGGGCGTGACGGAGCTGGACGGTGATCTCCCCGTCAACATGTCGGGCGGTGTCCTGTCCACCAATCCCATCGGCGCCTCGGGCATGATCCGGTTCGCCGAGGCGGCACTTCAGGTGCGCGGCCAGGCCGGCGAGCACCAGATCGACGGGGCCCGCAGGGCGCTCGGGCACGCCTACGGCGGCGGTTCGCAGTTCTTCTCCATGTGGCTGGTCGGCGCGGAGCCGCCCACGACGTGACGGGTGTGCCGTGCCGGACGGGCGGCCCTCCTCCTTCCGTGGCCTGTCCGGCACCGGAACCGAAAGCTAGGCTGGCGGGCGGACGACGCATCGGGAGGAGCACGGACGTGGCCGAAGGCACCATTCAGCAGCATCCGCTCGCAGGTCAGCAGCGCCCGCTCGCGGGCTGGGACAAGCCGGAGCTCGACCTCAGCACAGCGGACTGGCAATCGAGCAGCGAGGGGCGGGGTGATGTGGAGATCGCCTTTGTCGAGGGCTTCATCGCGATGCGCAACGCCGGCCGCCCCGAGAGCCCGTCCCTCATCTTCACACCGGCGGAGTGGGGAGCGTTCGTGCACGGCGCGCGTGCGGGGGAGTTCGATCTGACGTAGGCCGTGCGGGGCGTTGTGGACCCTCGTCCCCGGCTGTCGTGGCCGCTCGCGGCTTGTGCCGTGCTGACCTGGTGACGTCGGACTCCGCCTCCGGCCGGCCTCCCGTACGGGGCCGGGGCCGGAAGCGGGGCCGGCCCACCTTGGCCTTGCGCCGGAGACGAGGAAGCCATGAGTGACGACGCGCCCGTTGACCCCGCCCCGGCCGGGCCCGCCCCGGACCGTGACGCACCTGTCGTGGTGGCCGTCGACGGCTCGGCCGGCAGCGACCACGCCCTGGAATGGGCCCTGACCGCCGCACGCCTGCGGAACGCGCGGCTGCGGATCGTGCACGTGCGGCAGTACGCGATGCCGCTGGCCGACGGCCCGCACATGCCCACCATCGACCACCGCCCGGACGCCGACCCGGTCGTCGAGCGGGTGCGCGGCGCCCTGGAGCGGCGCGCCGATCTGCCTCCGCTGACGGTCGAGATCGTGGAGGGCGCCCCGGGGCGGGACATCGCACCGCTGGGCGACGAGGCGCAGCTGCTGGTGCTCGGATCACGCGGTCGCGGCGGCTTCGCCAGTCTGCTCCTCGGCTCGAACGGCCTCGCGTGCGCACGGGAGGCGGCGTGCCCCGTCGTCGTGGTGCGGCCGGACGAGGAGCTCACGGCGGGGGCCGAGCCGTGCGTGGTGCTCGGGCTCGACCCGCTGTCCCCGCACGACGACACGATCGGCTTCGCCTTCGTGGAAGCGGCCCTGCGAGGCGCGGTGCTGCGGGTCGTCTGCGCGTATCCCGGGCCCGTGCTCGTCTACACGTCCACCGGCGACTTCGTGACCTCGGCGGAGGCGGACGCGGCGACCGCCGCCCGGTACACGGAGCTCGCGGGCGAGCAGCTCGCGCCCTTCCAGGAGCGCAATCCGCAGGTGAGCGTCGAGAAGGAGGTCCTGCCCGGGGACGCGGCGGGACTCCTGGTGGACGCGTCACGGGAGGCGGAGCTCGTGGTGGTGGGGCGCCACCAGAGCCGGATGCCGCTGGGCAGGCTGATGGGGTCGGTGACCAACGCGGTGCTGCTGCATGCGAAGGGTGCGGTGGCCGTGGTGCCTCCGGAGCACCGGTAGGAACCGCCCGCACGGGCCGGGACGCTGTCCGGGCCTCACCGCAGCACCACGCACCCCCGCCCCTCCAGCCTCCACAGCAGGTCCCGCGGCACGGCGACGTCGTTCCAGCGGAGGTCGAGCTTCTCCAGGGCGGGCAGATCGCCGAGCCACGACGGGAGCTCCCGCAGGCGGTTGGCCCGCAGATCGAGCCTGCGCAGCAGGGGCAGCCCACGCAGGGCCTCGGGCACCGTCAGGAACTCGTTCTCCCGCAGCTCCAGTTCACGCAGTTCGCCAAGGCGGTCCACCGAGGCGGGCAGCGACGAGAGGAGGTTGCCGCGCAGCCACAGTTCACGCAGGGACGTCAGGGCGCCGAGTGACGAAGGCACCGAGGTCAGGCGGTTGTGCTGGGCGCGCAGCTCCACCAAGGCGTCGAGTGAGCCCAGCGTGTCCGGCAGCGCGGTCAGCCGGTTCTCGCCCACGTTGAGGTACGTCAGCCGCTTCAGGTTGCCCAGGGAGTCCGGCAGCGACGTGAGGCGGTTGTCGTGGACGTAGAGGAAGCGGCTCAGGCCCGTCAGGTCGCCCAGCTCGGGCGGCAGCTCGGTCAGGCGGTTGTGGCCCAGGTCCAGTGTGTGCAGCGAGGCCAAGGTGCCGATCCGGGCGGGGAGCCGCGTGAGCGCGTTGTCGGGAAGGAGCAAAGCCTCCAGGGACGGGTGGCGCCACACCTCGTCGGGCACGCCGCTGAGGCCGCCGTGCCAGTAGTTGAGTACGTTCTCGGCGTCGACCGCCACGTGCGGGTCCCTTCGTCGGAGTGGAACCGTAACGCGCGGCGGTCGAACAGGCGTTGAGCGAGCTGTGCGGTCCGGTACGGGAAAGCTCCGGGCCCCCGCACCGTCGCCACGGGCTCCACGGTGGCTCCGACCCGCGAGCAGTCGGTACGCCACCGTCGGCACTGCTCTGGGGCTCTGCGCGCCGCCGGACGACGCGCCCCCCGGCCGGCGGTCGGGCAGGCGCTGCGGATCACCGCCGCAGCCGGGCGGGCGAACTCGCCTGTCCACTTGGTATGCCTGGACGCCGAGCTGCACCACGCCGACCGCCAAGTGCGGAGCCGAGGGCCTGGTCGAGCGGGGGGCGCGACGAGCCGGCGGCGGCAGGACTGCGCCCCCGTCCGCTGCACAGCACCGAGACGGACACGCTCACCCCGCGGGGAGCGCTCCGCCCCGGCGAGGTGGGCGTCGTGCGGATGCTGTCCCGCGGGTGCCGGAAAGTGGGAATGGATCACTCCGGCCTTGGCGCCGCACCCGGTGTCCCCTCACCCCCGCTGACCTCGCGCTGAACGCCGGGCCACCCGCGCGTCACCCCGCGCGGACCGGCGCCGCCCCCGCGCCGACAAGCGCCGCGGGCCACGTACCATTGGCGCATGTCCTTCCTCCGCCGCCGCAGCTCCGCCACTCCCGCTGGCCCGGACTTCGATGTCCTCGCCATGGACCCGGGTGACTGGCCCGGCAATCTCGGCGCGGGCCTGCTGCCCGCCCCCGACGGCAGCTGCCAGGGCGTCTTCCTGCGCTACGACCTCTTCGGCGGGCGCGGCCCCGCGATGATCATCGGCAATCTGCCCGAGGGCTCACCGGCGCGCGAGATCGCCGAGGACGAGGTGCCCTTCGAGGTGGCCCAGCTGCTGCTCGCGCTGGAGAACGACGAGGAAATCACCGTCGTCACCACCGAGGACATGCCGGTGATGCAGGGCGACAACCTCCTCATCGTGCGCCGTCTCAAGCTCTCCGAAAGCCGCATCTCCTGCGTGCAGTTCGACCGCAGCGACGGCGTCCTGGTCACCATCGCCGCCTGGGACCGGCCGATCACCGACGATCTGTACGCCCTCCTGAAGCCGCTGCCCGCGGAACTCTTCCAGCAGGGCTGACCCGCCCGGCACCAGCGCAGGCCCGTGCCCACCCTTCTGCCGGAGGGGTGGGTTTTGTCATGTGCCTTGCCAGGCCAGTCATCGGACTTTTAACGTGGCGGGTCATGACTCCCGGGATCTCACGACGAAGCACGATGAAGTCCGCCGTTGGCGGAGCAGCCGTACTGGCATCGAGTGGAGGCGTCTTCGCCGGTGCCGCGAGCGCAGCCGAGCGGCGCTCCAGTGAGCGTGATACCTCCGATGAATCGCTGCTCTGGTATGGGAAGCCCGCCGCCGACTGGGAGCGCGAGGCTCTCCCCATCGGCAATGGCGCACTCGGCGCCATGGTCTTCGGCACCCTCGCCTCCGAGCGCCTCCAGTTCAACGAGAAGACCCTGTGGACCGGCGGCCCCGGCTCCCGCGAGGGCTACGACCACGGCAACTGGCGCGAGGCCAGACCCGGCGCCCTCGACGCGGTGCGCGCGGAACTGGACGAGCAGGGCGGGCTCACCCCCGAGGCCGTCGCCGCCGACCTCGGCCAGCCCCGCCGCGGCTACGGCGCCCACCAGACCTTCGGCGACCTGCACCTCGACATGCCGGGCGCCCCGGACGCGCCCGACGCCACCTATCGCCGGGCCCTCGATCTCCGCACAGGCCTCGCGACCGTCACGTACACCCACCAACAGGTGCGCCACGAGCGGGAGTTCTTCGCCTCATATCCCGACGGTGTGCTGGTCGGGCGCCTCACCGCCGACCGCCCCGAGAGCGTCACCTGCACCCTGCGTCACACCTCGCCCCGCGCCGACTTCGCCGCGAAGGCCGACGGTGACCGGATCGCCGTACGCGGTGAACTCGTCGACAACGGGCTGAAGTTCGAGGCGCAGCTGCGTGTCGTGCACCAAGGCGGCACGCGCACCGCGAACGCCGACGGCAGCATCACCGTCAGCGGCGCCGACCACGTCTGGTTCGCGCTCGCCGCGGGGACCGCCTACGCCGACACCTACCCCGACTACCGCGGCGACGACCCGCACGCGCGCGTCACCCGCACCGTCGACGAAGCCGTCGGGCGCGGCCACGGCGAGCTCCGCGCCCGCCATCTGAGCGACCACGGCGACCTGTTCGGCCGGGTCACCCTCGACATCGGCCAGAGCGCACCCGCGGACGTCCCGACCGACCAGCTGCTCAAGGGATACGGGGGAGGCGCGAGCGCCGCCGACCGCGCCCTCGAAGCCCTCTTCTTCCAGTACGGGCGCTACCTCCTCATCGCCTCCTCCCGCGCGGGCTCGCTGCCAGCGAACCTCCAGGGCGTGTGGAACAACAGCACCACCCCGCCCTGGTCGGCCGACTACCACACCAACATCAACCTGCAGATGAACTACTGGCTCGCCGAGGCCGCCAACCTCGCCGAGACCACCGCCCCCTACGACCGCTTCGTCGAGGCACTGCGCGCGCCGGGCCGGCGCACGGCGAAGGAGATGTTCGGCTCGCGGGGCTGGGTGGTGCACAACGAGACCAACCCCTACGGCTTCACCGGCGTCCACGACTGGGCTACCTCCTTCTGGTTCCCCGAGGCCGCCGCCTGGCTCACCGCGCAGCTCTACGAGCATTACCGCTTCGGCGGCTCCACGCAGTACCTCCGCTCCACCGCCTATCCGGCGATGAAGGAAGCCGCCGAGTTCTGGCTCGACAACCTCCGCACCGACCCCCGCGACGGCACCCTCGTCGTCACCCCCAGCTACTCACCCGAGCACGGCGACTTCACCGCGGGCGACTCCATGGCCCAGCAGATCGTGCACGACCTGCTCACCAACACCCTGGAGGCCGCCCGCGTCCTCGGCGACTCGGCAGCCTTCCGCACCGAGCTGGAGAACACCCTCGGCAAGCTCGATCCCGGACTGCGCGTCGGATCCTGGGGTCAGCTCCAGGAGTGGAAGGCGGACCTCGACTCCAGGACCGACGACCACCGGCACGTCTCCCACCTCTACGCCCTGCACCCCGGACGCCAGATCGAGCCGGGCAGCAAGTGGGCCGACGCCGCGGAGGTCTCCCTCACCGCGCGCGGCGACGGCGGCACCGGCTGGTCCAAGGCGTGGAAGGTCAACTTCTGGGCTCGCCTTCGCGACGGCGACCACGCGCACAAGATGCTCGGCGAGCAGCTCAAGTCCTCCACGCTGCCCAACCTCTGGGACACCCACCCGCCGTTCCAGATCGACGGCAACTTCGGGGCGACGTCCGGCGTCGTGGAGATGCTTCTGCAGAGCCAGTTCGACGTCATCGAGGTGCTGCCCGCGCTGCCCGCGAGCTGGCCCGAGGGCTCGGTGCGCGGCCTGCGGGCACGCGGCGGGGCCGGCCTGGACATCGAGTGGTCGGGGGGACGGGCCACGCGCATCGTGCTCACCGCGACGCGTACCCGTGAACTCACCGTGCGCAGCGCCCTGTTGAAGGGTGGCGAGAAGACCTTCAAGGCGCGGGCCGGCCAGCGGTACGTCTTCGACTGAGCGCCTCCCACCGGGACGTCAGGGCCGGGCCCGCCCCCACGCGAACCCGGCCCCGACCGTCCTCGGCGTCTATGAACCCGAGGGCGCCACTCGCACGTCGGCCGCCCGGACATACGCCACGCGGTGCCCGAACTGGACCTCGTAGTACATGTCCTTGCCGCGCACCACCTTGTGCGGTGCCGTGTCGAACGTCGGCGCGTAGAAGTACTCGCCCGGCACCTTGTCGCCGATCGCGTACTTCTGACCCGCGAGGAGCTTGTACGGCAGCGGCGTGACGGCCTGCACCGGAACGCCCGCCGGGTACGCCTCCTTCTCCGGGTAGGCGCGTCCGTACACCGGGACCTCGGTGGCGCCGCTCTTCGGCGTCACCACGAGGCCCTTCGCGTCGACGGCCGTCGGCTGCTTCTTCGGATTCTTGAACCAGGCCTTCTGACCGAGGTACCAGACGGCGGTCCAGTCGCCCTTGCGTTCGGCGACCGCGTACTGCTGGCCGGTGGACAGGCGGGCGCCGGTGTCGTTCACGCCGGTCGTCGATTCGCCGCCACCGGGCCGCAGGCCGATGTCCTTGATGAGGGGCGCGTCGTCACGCGGCTCGGTGTGGACGCGCACCGCGGTGGAACCGTGCGGCTCGCACTTGTCGCCGGGCTTGACGCAACCGGTGTACTCCGGCCGGTTCTTGGAGTAGTCCGGAGCCACCGTCACCAGACCGCCGTTCGGGCCCGCCGTCCGCTTGAACGGCTTGCCCAGCAGCGTGAAGTAGTGCTGCCAGTCCCAGTAGGGGCCGGGGTCGGTGTGCATGCCCGCGATGGTCGATGGCAGTGTGCCGGGGACGTTGTCGTGGCCGATGATGTGCTGGCGGTCCAGCGGAATGTCGTACTTCTTGGCGAGATACTTCACGAGGCGGGCCGACGAGCGGTACATCGCCTCCGTGTACCAGGTGTCGGGCGCCGTCAGGAAGCCCTCGTGCTCCAGACCGATGGACTTGGAGTTCACGTACCAGTTCCCCGCGTGCCAGGCGACGTCCTTGGCCTTCACGTGCTGGGCGATGTGACCGTCGGTGGAGCGCAGGGTGTACTGCCAGGACACGTACGTGGGGTCCTGCACCATGTTCAGGACGCCTTCCCAGCGCCCCTCGGTGTCATGGATGACGATGGTGTCGATGCTCTGGCTCTTGGGCCGGTCCGCCAGATCGTGGTTGCCGTAGTCGTCGTTGCCGTTCGGGTCCTTGAACTCCTCGTACGGAGCGGGGATCCACTCGCACGAGACGGTGGACGGACACTCGGTCTCGCCCTTGGGGGCCTTCCGCAGACCCATGCCCCGCACCTGCGCGGCATCCGGCTTCAGGCCGCCGACGGCCGGGAGCGCCACGCGCTGCCCGGAGTCCGTGGTGCGCTGCTGGCCGTCGTGGATGACGGCGAAGACGTCGTTGGCGTAGGTCGCCGCTGTGGCCTGGTCGTCCGCCCCGGAGAAGCGGGCGATCGCGCCGTACCAGTCGGCGGGGTCGTCGCTCAGAGGCTTGCCGAGCTTCTTCTGCGCGGCGGCGAGCAGGGCCGCGCCGCCGCGTACGTTGGCGGCCGGATCGGTGCGCAGCTTCTCGGCGGACTGCCCGCTGAGGTCGGCGGCGCGGGGCAGGGTCTTGAGCCGCGCGGGCAGTTCGGAGTTCTCCGGCACCTTGGCCGTGAACTCCTTGGGCTTGAGGACGCCGCGCGACGCGTCGCCGCGCGGATCCTCGTCGCCTTCGCTGTGGTGCGGGGCGCCGGCGACGGCGGTGCGCGCGTCGGTGAGGTGCATCGGGCCGTAGCCGCCGGTCACGCTCGGCGCGCCGCCGTGCGCGTCCCAGCGGGACTGCAGATAGGACACTCCCAACAGCACGCTCTGCGGTACGCGGTACTCGGCGGCCGCGGCCGCGAAGGCGCCCTGCAGCTCATCGCCCGCACCGGGAGCGCCCGGCGACGAGGCGGACGGGGCGGCACCGAGCAGCGGAAGCAGCAGGCCGGCGGAGACAAGGGCGCCCGCGGTCCTGACGGCGCGTCTGCGCGTGGCAGGGGTGCGGGCGGTGGCGGATCCTCGCAATGCAGCCTCCTGGGACGGTGAACGTGATGGGGCGTGCGGGGCCGGGCGTGCGTCAGTGGTACCGGCTCTCCGACGATCCGTCAATCATGCCCAGGGCGCGGGATTCCCCATGTCAGCGCCGGTCCCGGAAGGTTTACCCCCGGGAGGCCGCACGGCCTGCGGCGCGTCAGTGGATTGGACCAATGAGCAGCACGAAAGCCGCACGGGCCGCCAGGCGAACCGGCCGCGATATCAGAGGTCCGGTCCACCTGTTCGGGGGATGCCCACGGCGCAGGGATGCCCACGGCGCAGGGATGCCCACGGCGCAGGGATGCCGATGCCCACGGCGTAGGGGGCGCCCACGGCGTCCGCGGCCGGCTTCAGGGCCGCAACGTCGCGAACGCCCGGTCGACAAGGGCACCACGGTCCGCCGTACCGCCCGAGCGCAACCACTCCCGATCCGCCGCGTCGAGCGCCGCGGTGGCCGCCGCGGTGAGGAGGTCGGCGCCGAACATGTCCAGCTTCGCGTCCCGCCGTTCCGCGAGGGCTTCGGCCACCTGGGCCCGCATGGCGTCCCGCTTCTGATGCAGCCGCGCGCGCAGCGACGGCGTCGCGTCGATGAGGGCGAGCTCGGCCAACTGCCGTCCGGATGCGTGGATCCGCTCCTGCCAGGCGCGCAGCACGTGATGGAGGCAGTCCCAGGGTTCCTCACCGTCGGGCCGCCGGCGTACCTCGTCGGCGACCTCGTCCGCCATCGACTCCACGGCGCCGAAGACGACGTCCTCCTTGGACGGGAAGTACCGGAAGAAGCTGCGCTTCGACAGGCCCGCCGCGTGCGCGATGTCCTCCACGGTCGTCTCGTCGAAGCCCCGCTCGGCAAACAACTCCAGGGCCAGTGACGCGAGTTCAGCTCGCATGGCCCGCCGGGCGCGGGCGCGCAGCCCACCGGTCTCCGCATGCTCCGCGCTCTCTCCGCTTCCCATGCACCGGAGTTTACTTTGCTTCACCTGGTGCCTAACGTGTCACCGAGTGACGTGTTCTGAGCGCACACCTCATCCAGGAGGCGGTATGACGTCCTTACGCGGCAAGACGGCACTGGTCACCGGCGGCACGGGAGGGATCGGCAAGGAAACCGCCCGGGGACTCGCCCGGCGCGGAGCCGACGTGATCCTCGTCGGCCGTGACCCCGAACGGGCCGCTCGGGCGGCGCGCGAGATCGCGCACGAGGCCGGGAGCGGTTCCGTGGAGACGGTCGCGGCGGACCTCACGCTGCGCGAGGGGCTGCACCGCGTGGTCGCCGAGGTGACCGCCCGGCACGACCAACTCGACGTCCTCGTCAACAACTTCGGCATGAACCCGCCCGCTCGTCGACTGACCGCCGACGGAGTGGAGACGGCCTTCGCCGCCAACGTCCTCGCGCCTTTCGTCCTCACCCGGCGCCTCATGCCCCAGCTGGAGAAGGCGCCCGCCGCCCGGGTCATCAACCTCACCGGCGGCATCCCGCGCGGCCCGGTCGACCCCGGCAACCTCCAGGCGCAGAAGACCTTCGTCGGCTGGACCTTCGGCCAGTACAACCACACCAAGGCCGCGCTCATGGCGATGAGTTACGAACACGCCCGGCGGACCGAGGGCGGCACGGTCACGATCAACGTGGCCTATCCCGGCCACGCCTACACCCCGGGCAACAAGGCCACCCCGATGAGCGCGTTCCCCTGGGCCTACCGCCCCGCCGCGCCCCTTGTCCGGCTGCTGGGCCCGATCCTGCTCGCGGATCTCGCCAAGCCCGCAAGGTCCAGCATCCACCTGGCCACGAGCCCGGAGGTCGCGCGCGTCACCGGCGCCTACTTCAACGCCAAGTGCCGCCGGGTCCCGTGGCCCGGCTTCGCCGAGGACCCCCGTACGCGCGAAGCGGTCTGGGCGCTGTGCGAGGAGCTCACCGCGGAGGACAGGATCTGAGGGGCACCTCGCTCGTCCGATCCTCGCGGGCCGGGGTACGCGGCCGTGCGCCGGTGGGCTTCAGCGGGCCGCGCCCGACAGGGCCCGGTCCACCTGGCGTGGGGACAGTGCGTGTTCGACCGCGAGGATGCCCGCGCCGATCGCCGCCGCGTTCTCGCCGGTGCGGCTCGGCTCGATGCGGAGTACGTGGGTGGCCAAGGGGTGTGAGCGGCGGTAGACCGCCTCCCGGACGCCCGCGAGGAGTTGGTCGTGGACAGCGGCCATCGCGCCGCCGACCACCACCGTGTCCGGGTTGAAGAAGTTCACCAGGCCCGCGAGCACCTCGCCCACCGCGCGGCCCGCCTCGCGCACCATGCGGACGGCGTCGCGGTTGCCGGACTTCACCAGGCGTACGACATCGCTGCCCGAGGTGGCCCGCAGTCCGAGCTCGGACAGCTTGCGGGCGATGGCCGCGCCACCCGCAACCGCCTCCAGGCAGCCCGAGTTACCGCACCGGCAGGGGTCCTCGGTGTCACCGACCCGGATGTGCCCGATGTCGCCCGCGCTGCCCTGCGCACCCCGGTGCAGCCGGCCGTCGGCGACGATGCCGCAGCCGATGCCGGTGCCCACCTTGATGTAGAGCAGATAGCGCGTGTCGGGGAAGGCGCGGCGCTGCTCGGCGAGCGCCATCACGTTCACGTCGTTGTCGACGAGGGCCCGCGGTCCGAACCGCTCGGCGAAGAACTCCGGAATGGGGTACTGGTGCCAGCCCGGCATGATCGGCGGATCCACCGGCCGGCCCGTCGAGAACTCAACGGGGCCCGGCACCCCGACCCCGATGGACTGCAGCGACGCGGGGTCGCGTGCCGCCTCCTTGAGCAGGGTGTGCAGTGTCCGTTCGACATGGCCGAGCACCTCCTGTGGGCCGTCCGCGATGGAGAGCGGATCCTCCCGCAGCGCGAGCATCTCGCCGCCGATGTCCATCAGGGCGACCCGGCAGTGTGATGCGCCCAAGTCGACGCCTGCCACCGCGTGTTCGCGCGTGCGTAGCCGCAGCCGCCGCGGAGGCCTGCCGCCCGTCGACCCCCCGTCCGCCTCCTCCGTGACGAAGCCGTGCGCGATCAGCGCGTCCACCCGCTGCGAAACCGTCGACCGTGCGAGCCCCGTCAGGCGGGCGATGTCGGCGCGGGTCTCCACCGCCCCCGTACGGAGCAGGGCGAGGACCTCGCCGGGTGTGGACGGTGCGGACGGTACGGAATCGGGGTGATCCGGCGCTCCAGACATGGCAGTCACCTTAGGGACGAGTTTCGCTGCTCACAAGGCCGATGTCGTTCGGTTGTCGACCTAAGTCTCCGTCAACTCGCTTGTATTGAAAGCTGCTTGGACTCTTGACAGGTCAAAGCTCCCTCATCACATTGCTCTGCAGACCGCTGCCGAAGGAGCCGAGGGTGCAGGCGATGCAGGCGACGCAAGAGATGTTGGCGATGCGCGGGGTGTCCAAGAGCTTTCTCGGAGTGCGTGTGCTGCACGGCGTATCGCTCGACCTCGCCGCCGGCGAGGTGCACGCGCTGGTCGGCGAGAACGGCGCCGGCAAGTCCACCCTGATGAAGGTCCTCGCGGGCGAACACGTCCCGGACGAGGGCAGCATCACGCTCGACGGAACGGAGCATTCCTTCAGCCACCCCGCGCAGGCCCAGGCCGCCGGGATCGGCATCATCCACCAGGAGTTCGCGCTTCTCGCGCACCGCACGGTGGCCGAGAACGTCTTCCTCGGCCGCGAGCCGACCCGCTACGGCCTCGTCGACCGCCGCACGATGGAAGCCCGTACGGCCGAACTCCTCGCCGAGGTCGGCGTATCGGGCATCACCCCGCGCACGTACATCCGTGATCTGTCCGTCGCGCGCCAGCAGACCGTCGAGATCGTCAAGGCCCTCGCATCCGACGTCCGCGTCCTGGTCATGGACGAGCCGACCGCGCCACTCGCCGATCACGAGGCGGGCCTCCTGCACGACCTCGTGCGCCGCCTCGCGGGCCGGGGCCTCGGCATCCTGTACATCTCGCACCGCCTGCGCGAAGTCTTCGAACTGTCCCAGCGGGTCACCGTGTTGAAGGACGGCCGCCACGTCACCACGGTGCGGACCCGCGACACGGACACCGACCAGGTCGTACGCGCCATGGTGGGCCGGGAGCTGAGCGCCTACTACCCGCCGCGCGCCGCCCCTGACGACATCGGCGAGGTCCGCCTCACCGTCACCGGCGGCGCCAACGCACGGCTGAGCGGCATCGACCTGACCCTGCGCGCCGGCGAGGTCACCGGCATCGCCGGCCTGGAGGGATCGGGCCGAACGTCCCTCGCACGGGCCCTGTTCGGAGCCGCCCCGTTCACCGGCGGGACCATGACGGTGGGCGGCGAGAACCTGCGGCCCACCACCCCGCGGCAGGCCATCCGCGCCGGGATCGCCCTGGTGACCGAGGACCGCAAGGCCGAGGGCCTCGCCCTGCGCCAGTCCGTGCGCGACAACGCGCTGCTCGTGACGCGCGCGGTACCGGCCCGGGGGGAGCCACCGGCCGCCCGCGAACTCACCGGGCTCCTGGAGCGCGTGCGGCTCCAGGCGCGGGGCGAGGACCAGGAGGCCCGCTTCCTCTCCGGCGGCAACCAGCAGAAAGTCGTCATCGCCAAGTGGCTCGCCGCCCGCCCCCGCGTCCTGCTCTTCGACGAACCCACCCGAGGCGTCGACGTGGGCGCCAAGGCCGCCATCCACACTCTCGTCCGCGAACTGGCCCGCGAGGGCATCGCCGTCCTGATCGTCTCCTCGGAACTGCCCGAACTCATCGGCATGAGCGACCGCATCCTCGTCATGTCCGAAGGCCACATCGCCGGCGAACTGCCGCCGGGGGCAGCCGAGGAGGACGTAATGCACCTCGCCACGACGGGGCCGCCGGGGGGCGTGAGTGGCCCGCCGGGGGGTGTGAACGGTCCGCCGGGAGGCGTGACCGGCCCGTCTGGAGAGATGACCGGCTTGCCGGGAGACGTGACCGGCCCACCCGGGCACGTGGACGGCCCGCCGGAAGACATAACCGCCCCGCCGGGAGGCGTGACCGCCCCGCCGGGAGCCCCGACCGCCCCGCCCGGAGGCGTGACCGCCCCGCCGGGAGACAGGGCCGCCCCACCCGGAGACCCGACCGCCCCGCCCAGAGCCCCAAGCGCCCAGACCGGAAAGGATTCCCTCGCGTGAGCGGTACCACCGGAGCCACGGAAGCCAGCGGTACCACCGGCACCTCCCTCGCCCCACCGCCCGCCTCCCTGAGGACCCGCGCCCCCAGGCGTAGCAGGCTCACCGACCCCGCCGTCGGCGTCTGGATCGCCGCCGGGGTCGTCACCGTGCTCGGCTGGATCGTGGTCGCCGCGCGCGGCGGTGACTTCCTCACGCTCTCGAACGTCGTCGGCATCCTGCAGAACTGCGTCGCCCTCGGCCTGGTCGCCGTCGGCCAGACCGCCGTCATCCTCACCGGCTCCCTCGACCTGTCGGTGGCGTACCTGATCAGCCTCGGCACGCTCGTCGCCGCCACCACCATGGAGGACGGCAGCGTCGTCACCGCGGTGCTCACCGTCCTCGCCCTCTCGGCGGCCGTCGGCCTCGCCAACGGCCTCATCGTCACCGGGCTCAAGGTCAACGCGTTCATCGCGACACTCGGCACCGCCTTCATCCTGCGCGGCTGGATCGAGGACAACTACACGGGCCCGGCGGGCAAGGTCCCGGCCTCCTTCCAGCACCTGGGCTACGACCGGATGGGGCCGATCCCCGTCTCACTCTTCCTGCTCGCCGCCGTCGCCGCCGCGATGTGGGTGATCACGCGACGCACCCGCTTCGGGCACCATCTGTACGCCACGGGCGGCGACGAGCACGCCGCCCGGCTCTCCGGCGTCCGCACCCGCCGCACGATCATCGCCGCCCACGTCCTGTGCTCGCTCTGCGTGGGCGCAGCCGCCCTCTTCCTCGCATCGCGGCTCGGAGCGGGCGCCCCCTGGGCAGGCACGGAAGCCCGCTACGACCTGGAGTCGATCGCCGCCGTCGTGCTCGGCGGCACCGTACTCGCGGGTGGCCGCGGGGGAGTGGCGGGCACGCTCGGCGGTGTCCTCGTGCTCGCCGTGCTCGACTCCGTCTTCAACCAGCTCAGCGTCGACCCGTTCTTCAAGAACGTGGTCCGCGGCGTCGTCATCATCGCTGCCGTCGCGATCTACGCCCGGCGCGGCACCAGGAGGTCCGCATGAGCAACCAGACGGCCCCCACGGCGGCAAAGGCCCCAACACCGCATCCGTACAAGCGTTTTGTTCGCGCGCTCGGCACCGGAGCGCCCGTCTACGCGCTCCTGGTCGTGCTGCTCGTGGCGCTCGCCGCCACCGACCCCGGCTTCTACGAACCCGACCGCTTCCTCGCCTTCGTGAAGCGTGCCGCGCCCCTGGTGATCCTCGCCGCCGGGCAGTATCTGGTCATCGTCTGCGGCGAGTTCGACCTGTCCGTCGGGGCGATCGTCACCGCGGGCGTCGTCGCGGCAGCCGAGGTGTACGGCTCGTTCCCGGACGCCCCCTGGCCGCTCATCACGGCAGGACTGCTACTCGCCGGGGCGGTCACGGGCCTCGTCAGCGGGCTGATCACCACCCGCCTGAGAGTGCCCTCCTTCATCACCACGCTCGGCATGATGCTGATCCTGGAGGGCGCCGTCTTCTTCTGGACGGGCGGCTCCCCGCACGGTCAACTCTCCGAGGGATTCCGCCAGATGGGGCGCGGCACGGCCATGGGCTGGCTGCCCTGGGCGGTCCTCGCCTGCCTGGCCGCGGGCGTCGTCGCCGCCGTCCTGATGCGCTCCGACTTCGGCCGTACGTTGATCGCGACCGGGGACAGCGAACGCGCCGCCGCCCTGGCGGGAGTGCGCGTGCACCGCGCCCGCGTCATCGCCTTCGTGCTCTCCGGCACGGCGGCAGCCCTCGCCGCCGTCCTCGTCGGCGGTTTCTCCGGGGTCTCCGCGCAGGCGGGCCGCGGCTACGAGTTCGAGGCGATCACCGCCGTGGTCCTCGGCGGCGTCGTGCTCGGCGGCGGCCGGGGCAGTGTGGTCGCCGCGATGGCGGGCGCCTTCTCGCTGCAGGCCCTGTTCACGCTGCTCAACCTGCAGGGCGTATCGGGCGCCCTGGAGTCCACCGTCCAGGGCGTCATCGTCATCGCCGCGGTCGGGCTGGGGGCCGCCGACTGGTCCCGGCTGCGCCGCCGTCGTACCCACTCCTCGGGAGGCAGACCCTCGTGATGCACACCCCTCTGAACCGCCTGAACCGCCTGAACCGCAGGCCCGGGGATCTGCGGCGTGGACGTGCGCTCGCACCCGCCACCGCGCTCCTCGCGGTCACCGCCCTGCTCACCGCCTGCTCCAGTGACACGCCGCCCGACGCGCCCGCGGGGGCATCACAGACCGCCGGCTCCGACAAGGACGGCGACAAACCCTCCAAGTTCTTCGAACAGGCCGAGTACGAGCGCCAGTTGAAGCTCGGCAAGGAGACCCCCGAGGGCCCGGACGCCAAGCCCTGGGAGCAGATGCTCGAACCGGAGATGACCGACACGGCCCAGTACAAGAAGAAGGGCTCGGACGCCACCCACCTCTGCTTCTCCAACGCCGGCGTCTTCAACCCCTGGCGCCAGGTCGGCCTGAAGAACATGAAGGCCGAGGTGAAGCTCCACAAGGAGATCGGCGACTTCACGGTCCTCGACGCCCAGGGCAAGGACGACAAACAGATCTCCGACATCCAGGAGCTCGCGGGCAACAAGGACTGCGACGCGCTCATCGTCTCGCCGAACACCACCGCCACCCTCACCCCCGCGGTGAAGGAGGCTTGCGGCAAGCTCCCCGTGATCGTCTTCGACCGTGGCGTGGAGACCGACTGCGCCGTCACCTTCGTCAACCCCATCGGGGGCTACGGATACGGCGCCGTCGCCGCGGACTTCCTCGTCGACAAGGTCAAGCCCAAGGGCAAGATCCTCGCCCTGCGCATCTCCCCCGGCGTGGACGTCCTGGAGACGCGCTGGTCGGCGGCGAAGCTGGCCTTCGACAAGAGTGAACTCGACGTCGTGGACGCCAAGTTCACCGATGGAGACCCCGCCAAGACCAAGTCGATCGTCTCCGACGCGATCTCCCGGCACGGTTCCATCGACGGCGTCTGGATGGACTCCGGCGCCACGGCCGTCGCCGCCGTCGAGGCTTTCGAGGACGCGGGAGTCGACGTCCCGCCGATCTCCGGCGAGGACCAGCAGGACTTCCTCCAGGCGTGGAAGGACAAGGACCTCACCGCGATCGCCCCCACCTATCCGACCTTCCAGTGGCGCACCCCGGTCATCGCGGCCCTGCGCATCCTGGACGGCAAGCAGGTGCCCAAGGAGTGGAAGCTGCCGCAGCCCACGGTCACGCAGGACAACCTGGACGAGTACCTCCAGGAGGGCATGCCGCCCCTGCACTACGCGATGTGCGGCTGCCAGAAACTGCCGGGCTTCCCCGAGGACTGGGGAGGCAAGAAGTGACGTACACCGCCTGGCAGTTGGGTGCGAACCCGTGGATCTGGCACTCGCCGGTCACCACCGAGGCACTCGGCGAGACCCTGCCCCGCCTCGCGGCCTGGGGCTTCGACTGCGTGGAGCTGCCCCTGGAGCAGCCCGACGACTGGGAGCCCGCGGCGGCGGTCAAGCTCCTCGACGCCACGGGCCTGACACCCGCGGCCGTCGTCGCCGTGATGCCCGACGAGCGGAACCTCGTCCGCGCGGACCAGGGCACCCTGCGCGCCACGCAGGACTACCTCCGCCGCTGCGTCGACGCGGCCCACGCGATCGGCGCTCCCGCGGTCGCGGGCCCGGTGTACGCGGCGGTCGGACGTACGTGGCGGATGGACCGGGCCGCGCGCGAGGCGGCGTACGAGGAGTGGCGCGAGCACATCGCGCCGGTCGTCGAGTACGCGGCTCGCGCCGGTGTCCGTATCGCCGTCGAGCCCCTCAACCGCTACGAGACGAGCCTGTTCAACACCGTCGCGCAGACCCTGGAGGGCCTCGCGGGGCTGCCCGAGGAGTGGATCGGGATCGCCCTGGACACCTACCACCAGAACATCGAGGAGCGATCCCTGCCGGAAGCGGTCCGTACGGCGGCGGGCCGTATCGCCCACGTCCAGGTGTGCGCCAACGACCGCGGCGCCCCCGGCGCCGACCACCTCGACTGGCCCGGCTTCCTGCGCGCCCTGGGCGAGTCCGGCTACCTAGGGCCGCTCTGCATCGAGTCGTTCACGGCTCACAACGACGCCATCGCCGTAGCCGCGTCCGTCTGGCGGCCCCTCGCGCCCACCCAGGACGCGCTCGCCACCGACGGGCTGGGCTTTCTGCGCCGGGCCGCGGCTGCCCTATGAGCAACGGCGATCCCTGAGACATCCGGCAATCCCGCACGTCCGTCCGTCCTTCCCAGCAGATTCCCAGCAGAGAGGACCACCCCCCGTGGACTGTCATGTGCGCGACACAAGACGACTGCGCGATCCGAGAAGCGTACGAAGCGCGGTGCTCGCCATCGTGGCGGCGCTGCTGCTCGCGGTCGGCTTCCTGCCCGCCACCTCGAGCGCCGCGGACAAGGCGCCCGCCTTCCGCGCGCTGCTCTTCACCAAGGCCGTCGGATACGTCCACGACTCCATCCCGGCCGGCGTCAAGATGGTCGAGGAGCAGGCGGCGGCGAACAACTTCGAGCTCGTCACCACCGACGACGCGACGATCTTCGACGACGCGAAGCTCAAGGACTTCGACGTCATCATCATGCTGCAGAACTCCGGCATGGTCTGGGACACCGACGCCCAGCGCGACGCCATGAAGACGTACGTGAAGAGCGGCAAGGGAGTCGTCGCCCTGCACAACACACTCGACATGGGCGTCGAGGACTCCTTCCCCTGGTGGGACGACCTCATCAACGCCGGTGCCCACATGCCCGCCCACTCACCGGGCGTCCTCAAGGGCACCGCCAAGGTCGCCGACCGCGTGCACCCCTCCACCAAGGGCCTTCCCGAGCGCTGGGAGCGGCCCGAGGAGTGGTACAACTTCGACAAGAACCCCCGTGGCGACGTGCACGTCCTGGTCACCGCCGACGAGACCACGTACGACCCGGGCGGCTCCAAGATGGGCGCCGACCACCCCATCTCCTGGTGCCGCAACGCCGAGGGCGGCAAGCTCTGGGCCACCGCCATGGGCCACGACAAGGCGTCGTACACCGAGCCCGCCTTCCGTGAGCACGTGCTCGGCGGCATCGAGTGGGCCGCGGGCAACAAGCCCGGCGACTGCGGCGGCACCGTCTGGTCCGGCTACGAGAAGACCGCACTGGACGACAACACCGCCGACCCGATGGAGCTGGACGTCGCCAAGGACGGCAAGGTCTTCTACGTCCAGCGCAGCGGCGAGGTGAAGATCTTCGACCCGAAGAGCCACTCCACATCCACCGCGGGCAAGCTTGACGTCTACACCGGCGGCGAGGACGGCCTCGTCGGCATGGAACTCGACCCGAAGTTCGCCACCAACCGCTGGATCTACCTCTATTACGCGCCGGCCAAGGCGACGGACGACGTCAACCGCCTCTCCCGCTTCACGGTCAAGCCGGACAACACCCTCGACCTCGCCAGCGAGAAGAAGCTCCTGGACGTCCCCGCCTACCGCGACCGCACCTTCCCCGAGCCCGGACACACCGGCGGCGCCGTCGAGTTCGGCCCGAACCGCACGCTCTACCTCGGCGTCGGCGACGACGTCCCGCCCAACCTCGACCCCAACTGGCAGGGCTACGCCCCGCTCGACTGGCGCGCGGGCAAGCAGATGCTGGACGCCGCGCGCACCGCGGGCAACACCAACGACCTGCGCGGCAAGATCCTGCGCATCAAGCCCACGGACAAGGGCGGTTACAGCATCCCCAAGGGCAACCTCTTCGCCAAGGGCACCGCGAAGACCCGCCCCGAGATCTACGCCATGGGCTTCCGCAACCCCTTCCGCTTCACCGTCGACCCCAAGACGGGCTACGTCCACGCATCCGACTACGGCCCCGACCGCGGCGCCCCCGAGACCAACCGCGGCCCCGAAGGCCTCGTCGAGTACAACGTCATCAAGAAGGCCGGCAACTTCGGCTGGCCCTTCTGCCACGGCAACAACCAGGCGTACGCCCCCTACAACCCCGACACCCAGGAAGTCGGCGCCAAGTTCGACTGCGCCAAGCCCACCAACCCCTCGCCGAACAACACCGGTCTGAAGGACCTCCCGACGATCCAGCAGCCGGAGATCTGGTACGGCTACGGCGCGTCCAAGGAGTTCCCGGAGATGGGCGAGGGCGGCTCGGCGCCGATGAGCGGTCCCGTCTACCACTACGACCCCAAGAACCCCTCCAAGACCAAGTTCCCCGCCTACTTCGAGGGCGCGAGCTTCTTCTACGAGTGGGCCCGCGACTCCGTCAAGGAGATCCGCTTCGACAAGGACGGGAAGCTCCTGAAGATCAACGACTTCCTGAAGTCGGCCAAGTTCGCCAAGCCGATGGACATGACCTTCGGGCCCGACGGCTCGTTGTACGTCCTGGAGTGGGGCAGCGAGTTCGGCGGCGGCAACAACGACTCCGGCCTCTACCGCATCGACTACGCCCAGGGCCAGCGCACCCCGCTCGCCCAGGCCAAGGCGTCAGCTACCAACGGCCCGGTCCCGCTGAAGGTCGACTTCTCCAGCGAGGGCAGCAAGGACCCGGACGGCGATCCGCTCACCTTCGCCTGGGACTTCGACGGAGACGGCACCTACGACTCCACCGACGCCAACCCCTCCCACACGTATGACACCAAGGGAGACTTCAACGCCCAGCTGAAGGTCACCGACGCCTCCGGCAAGTCCGGCTTCGCCAACGTGCCCGTCACCGCGGGCAACACGGCACCGAAGGTGAAGGTCGAGACCCCGGTCGACGGCAAGCTCATCGAGTTCGGCGACAAGATCCCCTACAAGGTCACGGTCACCGACCCCGAGGACGGCACGATCGACTGCTCCAAGGTCACCGTCAACCCGGCCCTCGGCCACGACGACCACGAGCACCCCACGACCGACATCCCCGGCTGCGAGGGCACGGTGGACACCGGTGACCTGGGCGGCCACCCCGAGGGCGCCGACCTCACGTACGTCCTCAACGCCAAGTACACCGACAAGGGTGGCGACGGCGTCGGCGCGCTGACCGGCTACGGCCGCTCCGTGATGCATCCCAAGCACAAGCAGGCGGAGTACCACGACGACCAGTCGGGAACCCGCATCGTCTCCCAGGAGGGCGCCGAGAACGGCAAGCGCATCGGCGACATCAGCGACGGCGACTGGATCGCCTACAGCCCGATGAGCGTGGAAGGCGTCAGCAAGGTCGGTTACAAGCTGTCATCGCCGTACGGCGTCGGCTCGATCGAGCTGCGCGCGGACGCCCCGGACGGCAAGCTGCTCGCCACGACACCCGTCCCCAACACTGGGGGCTGGGACACCTACCAGGCCACACCCGATGTGCCGGTCGAAGCACTTGCCGGCACCCACAAGCTGTATGTGGTCTTCAAGTCGCCGCAGAACAATTCCTTTGACGTAGACGCGGTGCAGTTCACGACGTCATAGTCACTCGGAAGTAGCCGGGGGCATAGACAAGTCCGCAGTGCGCCGCTGTCCAAGGCGCACTGCGGACTTGTCTCCCCGTCGGCGAATGCCGACGTCAGCGAGTACCGACCGCCGCGCGCACGGCCCTGCGGGCCAGCTGGCAGTCGTCGTGCAGCCGCCTCAGGAGCAGCCGCTGTTCCTCACCGGACGGCGCGGCACCCGGGTGGGCGGGTCCCGGTGCCGTCGGGGCCGCGTCGTGCATCGATCGCTGCACGGCCATCTCGTACGTACGGATCTCCCGGGTCAGTACCAGCATCAGATTGACCAGGAACGCGTCACGCGCCGCCGGGCCCTGCTCCTGCGCCAGCTGACTGATCTCGCGGCGGGCGACCGGTGCGTCACCGAGCACCGACCACAGGGTCGCCAGGTCATAGCCCGGCAGATACCAGCCCGCGTGCTCCCAGTCCACGAACACCGGGCCCGCGGGGGACAGCAGGATGTTCGAGAGCAGCGCGTCGCCGTGGCAGAACTGCCACGTGCCGTGCGGCCCGGCCGAGTGCGCGATGCCGTGCAGAAGCTTCTGCAGGTCACCCATGTCCCGGTCGGTGAGCAGGCCGAGGTCATGGAAGCGAGAGATCCGCTTGCCGTAGTCCATGGGCCTGCCGAACAGCTCCTGCGGCGGACGCCACCGGTTGAGGTGACGGATCGCGTTCAGCGCCAACCGCACGTCCGCGCGCGGCGGCGACTCCACGGGGTGGCGGGACAGCGCGGCGACGCGTCCCTGCATGCGCTCGATCACCAGCGTGCAGTCCTCGGGGTCCGCGGCGATCAGCCGCGGGGCCCGGACCGGAGGACGGTGCCGGACGAACGAGCGGTAGGCAGCTATTTCGTGCCGGATCCGCTCGGTCCAGACGGGCGAGTGGTCCAGTAAGCATTTGGCGATCGCGGTGCTGCGTCCCGTGGTTCCGACGAGCAGTACGGTGCGTCCGCTGCGGCGGAGCACCTGCACCGGATTGAACTCGGGACAGATGCGGTGCACCGAGGCGATCGCGGTGCGCAGTTGCGCCCCCTGGGGGCCGGACAAGTCGAGTCTCCCGCTGAGCGGTTGCGTGCCCGGCCCCGGAACGCGTCGTGTTCGGCCGGCGCCGAACGACCCGGCCGCGGGGCGCGCGGGCTCCAGATACGGGCCGCTGCCCGGCTGTCGGCTGTGCAGCGGCCGGGGCGGGGCGGACACGGAGGACGATGCTGTGTACATGGGCGTTACAGATCCCTTCGTGTGCCTGCGAATTGCGGCGCCTCCCGCCCCGGCCGCCTTGGTACACCCTGGGGAATGTCCCGCGGTGGTCAGGGTCGGGGTGGCGCATTCCTACCTGACACCCGGCGCCCCCTGGCACACCATGTGGCGCACCCTGGCGAACCCTGGCGAATAGTCGCTCAGCAACTGACAGAGGGTTACTGTCAACTCAGCCGAGAACCTGGGGGCTTGAAGTGAACGGACAACCCAACACCCGACTTTCGGACCTCTTCGGCCTGGCAGGCTGGTCCAAGGGGGAACTCGCGAGACTGGTGAACCGGCAGGCGGCGGCCATGGGCCACCCCCAACTGGCCACCGACACCTCGCGGGTGCGGCGTTGGATCGACACGGGAGAAATCCCGCGCGATCCCGTGCCGCGGGTGCTGGCGGCTCTGTTCACCGAGCGTCTCGGCCGTGTCGTGACCATTGAGGATCTTGGTCTGGTCCGGCACGGGCGCGTGGGGAAACGGCGTGGCGACGGTGGTGTGGAGCACCCCGACGGCGTGCCGTGGGCGCCCGAACGGACAGCCGCGGTCCTCACCGAATTCACGGGAATGGACCTCATGCTCAACCGACGCGGCTTGGTGGGCGCGGGTGCCGCGCTCGCCGCCGGCTCCGCACTCAGCAGCGCCATGCACGACTGGCTGCACACCGATCCGGCTCTCGTTGCCGACGCTCCCCGAACCAACCATCCCCTGCATGCCGACCCCGCTGGGTACGACCGCTATGAGGCCGCCCCCATCGGGTCGCAGGAGATCGAGGAACTGGAGACCTCCGTCGAGGTGTTCCGGGCCTGGGACGCGGCCCGCGGTGGCGGGCTGCAGCGCAAGGCCGTGGTGGGACAGCTCAACGAAGTGGGCGGCATGCTCGCCTACCGACATCCCGACCATCTCCAGCGCCGCCTGTGGGGCGTCGCTGCCAATCTCGCCGTCCTCGCGGGCTGGATGTCGCACGACGTCGGCCTGGAGCCCACGGCACAGAAGTACTTCGTGATCGCCGCGCACGCGGCCCGCGAGGGCGGCGACCGGCCGCGCGCCGGTGAGGCCCTGTCCAGGGCCGCGCGCCAGATGGTGCACATCGGGCGTCCCGACGACGCTCTGGACCTGATGAAGCTCGCCCAGTCGGGCTCGGGTGAGGAGATGCTGCCGCGTACGCAGGCCATGCTCTACACCATCGAGGCCTGGGCGCAGGCGTCGATGGGCAAGGGGCAGGCGATGCGCCGCACACTCGGCATCGCGGAGGACCTGTTCGTCTCCGACAAGGGGGATGTGCCACCGCCGAGTTGGATGCAGATGTTCGACGAGGCGGACATGCACGGCATGCAGGCCCTGGCATACCGCACACTCGCCGACCACGACGCGTCCGCCGCCAACACGGCCCAGCGTCACGCCAGGGAAGCGATCGACCTGCGGTCCAAGGGCCGCGACCGCTCGCAGATCTTCGACTACATCTCGCTGGCCTCGGCATGCTTCATCGCCGACGACCCCGAACAGGCCGATCGGTACGCACGGTTGGCGCTGGTGTCGATGGGCTCGAACTCCTCGCACCGCACCTGGGACCGGCTGCGCGAGATGTACCGCCTGACAGCTCAGTACTCGGGCTACGCGAAGATCGAGGACCTGCGCGAGGAGATCAAGATGGCCCTGCCCAAGGCGGCGGCCAAGACCGGAGGTGGCAGCCGGGTCCGCGCATAGGGCCCGGCAGGGCTCGGGTGCGGGTCAGGAATTGACCCGCGCGATCAACAGACAGGCGTCGTCCTCACGCGGGGCCACGCCGAACTCTTCGACGACCGTCCGTACGCAGTCCTGCGCACCGCGCGTCTCCATGAAGCGTGGCGCGAGCGCGAGCAGCCTGCTCGTGGCCGCGTCCCGGGAACGCCGGGGGACCAGTCCATCGGTGTGCATCAACAACAGGTCGCCGGGCTCGAGTTGCTCTTCGGCCTGCTCGTACGTGGCTCCGGAGGTGGCCCCGAGGATCACACCGCCCGGTGGCGTCAGCGCGCGCCCCGTCCCGTCGCGAAACAGCAGCGGGGCGGGGTGTCCCGCCTGCGCCCAGCTGAGGGTGCGGGTGGCGGGGGTGTACTGGCAGCAGACGGCGCTGCCGAGGGCCGGTTGTGCGGTGGTGTCCAGTAACTGGTTGAGCCAGGCCATGAGTTGGCCGGGGCGTACTCCGGAGACCGCCATGCCGCGCACGGCGCCGAGCAGCATCGCCATGCCCGAGGTGACGGTGACGCCATGTCCCGTGAGGTCGCCGACGCTGAGCAGGAACTGGCCGTCGGGCAGCTCCATCGCGTCGTACCAGTCGCCGCCGATCAGTGCACTCGTCGAGGACGGGAGGTAGTGCGCGGCGAGGTCGAGCGCCGCGGGCCCGCCGTGCGGGAACCGCAGGGAGCCGCGCCACGGCGGCAGTACGGCCTCCTGCAGTTCGACCGCGAGCCGGTGCTCCGTCTGCGCGATGTGCCGCTGGCGCTGCAGAGAATCACGGGTCTCGCGCACCACTCGCTGGCTGCGGCGCAGCTCGCTGACGTCCCGCAGGACCGCCCACATCGAGGCGGTGCTGCCATCAGCGGCGAGCACGGGCTCGCCCATCATGTGCACCTGTCGAACGCCGCCGTCGGGGCGCACGATGCGGAACTCACCGTCGATCGGCTTTCCGTCGATCAGGCAGTCCGTGACCATGGTCGTCAGCATCGGCTGGTCGTCGCCGTGCACCAGGGAGGGCAGTTCGTCGAGGGAGAGCGGGGGAGCTTCCGGGTCCCGCCCGAGGATTTGGTACAGCTCGCCCGACCAACTCGCCTCGTCGCTCAGGAGGTTCCACTCCGCGCTGCCGACCCGGCTGAGCAGCGAGCCGCGCTGCGGTTCGAGCGGCGGCGGCACGGCCGGAGCGGCGGGCCGCACGGCCGGTTCCACGGGGCCGTCCCGCAATTGGGCGAGGTGGTCGTCCAGGTCGTTGAGCTGGTGGACCGCCAGGTCGCACAGGGCCCGCTGCCAGCGCCCCTGCGGGTCGCTCTGATCGGGCCGGGCATCACGCCGCACGGCGTCGACCTCGCCGCGGAGCCGGCGCGTCTGCGTGATCAGCGCTTCGACCGAGCCGCGCTCGGGCGGCTGGGCGGAAGGGCGGTCCGCGAAGACATGGGACGGCATGAGGTGCTCCGTTGAGGATGCGGTGCGACCAAACGGGCGGGAAGGACCGCTAATGACTTTCGCACAGCGGGGAGGGGCTCGTAAGGGATTTGGCAACACACGACGCGTGGGTGCTTCTGGCATATGACGGAGTCCTTCGGAACGATATGTTCCGACCGCATGGTCCCGATCACCCGCGCAAGTAGCGAATGACGGCCAGGACACGGCGGTTGTGGTCATGTGACGCGGGCAGCCCAAGCTTGTCGAAGACGGCGGCCACATGCTTCTCGACGGTGCCCGCGGAGACGACGAGACTCTGCGCGATCGCCGCATTGGACCGGCCCTCGGCCATCAGCGAGAGGACCTCGCGCTCGCGGTCGGTGAGGGGCGCGAGCTCCTCCGCACGGCGCCCCGCCCCGGCCAGCTGTGTGACGACCTCGGGGTCCAGTGCCGTACCGCCCGCGGCCACCCGCTCCAGCGCGTCGGTGAACTCCGCGACATTCGCGACCCGGTCCTTGAGCAGATACCCGACGCCCGCCGAACCCGCGGCGAGCAGCCGTGTGGCGTACTTCGTCTCCACGTACTGGGAGAAGAGCAACACCCCTGTGCCGGGGTGGTCGCGGCGGATGTCGATGGCCGCGCGCAGCCCTTCGTCCGTGTGCGTCGGCGGCATCCGGATGTCGGTCACCGTGACATCCGGGCGGTGCTCGGCGACCGCGGCGCGCAGCGTGTCCGCATCGCTCACGGACGCACAGATCTCGTGCCCGCGCTCCACGAGCATCTGACCCAGCAACTCCCGCAGTACAGCGGCATCCTCAGCGATCACGACGCGCATGGCGGCATGCTCTCACGCGTGCAGCGGAAGCTCGACGGTGACCGCCGTCGGCCCGCCCTCGGGACTTCTGACATCCATCCGCCCATCGACCGTCCGTACGCGTTGCAGGAGTCCCGTCAACCCGCTCCCCCCGGCCGCGTCCGCGCCCCCGTGCCCGTCGTCACCGACCTGGAGGAGAAGCCTGCCGTCCAACTGGGCCACCGTGACGGCGGCCCGCCGGGCCCCGCTGTGCTTGATGACGTTCGCGAGCAGCTCGGCGGCGCAGAAGTACGCGATGGTCTCGATCGCCGGGGTCGGCCGCTCCGGTATCTCCGTCACGAGGTCGACGGGGACGCTGCTGCGCGCGGTGAGCGTCGCGAGCGCTTCCGGCAGGCCGTCGTCGAGGACCGGCGGATGGATGCCGCGAGCCAGATCGCGCAGCTCTGTCAGGGCCTCGGTGGCGTTGTGGTGCGCTACGTCGACGAGTTGACGCAGGCGCGCGACGTCCAGCGCTCCACCGCCCTTGTCGCCGCCCCGCCCGTCACCGGAGTTCTCCTTCTGACTCTCGCCCTCGCCTTCGCTCTCGTTGAGCCGCTGCCGGATCATGTCGAGGCTCATCGCGACCGCGACGAGGCGGACCTGAGCCCCGTCGTGCAGATCGCGCTCGACGCGGCGGAGCAGCGCCACCGAGTCGTCCACGGCCAGCGCCCGAGTCTCCTCCAAATCCCGTACACGATCGGCCAGTTGCCCGGGGCTGAGAAGAGCACCGATCAGCCACCGATCGGCCTCGGTCACCAGTCTTGTCACCCAGGGCGCAGCCAGCAGGGTGCCCACACCGATGGCGACCGCGAGGAACGTGCCGGCGAAGGTGTCGGCGTCCAGGCCGCCGACGAAAATCGGCGTGAGTACGGGCATGCCCTCGGGGGAGCCGGGCTCGGGGTGCTGCCCGAAGAGCGCCCACCGCAGTGGCGCGGTGAGGTTGACGAGCCCCGCGAGCCACCACAGGACGGCGTACGCCCCCAGACAGCTGACCGGCAGCTTCGCCAGCGCATAGGCAGCCGCCCGCCAACCGGCCCCGTCCCACAGCCGGGCGTCGAGTCGGCTGACCAACCGCCCCTCCGGACGCAGCGGCGGCGGCCCGGTCGTCCGGTCCACCAGGAACAGGGCCGCAAGGCGACGATGGACGGCGCCCAACGCACGGGCCAGCTGGAGCCCGGTGATGAACAGCAGAGCGCCGAGCACGGCGAACACCACCGACACGGTGAAGCCCGCTCCCAGAGCCAGCGCCACCGCCAGCAGCACGCCGCCCGCGAGGCCCAGCGGGAACCCGACCAGACAGTAGGCAACCTCGGCCCACGCCCGCCGCGTGAATGGGGCGCGCCCCACGGCTCGCACCAGAGCGCGCGCCCCTCGCACGCGGGTCGGCGTTCCGGGGCGCTCCGGCGCACCCGACCTGTTCTCGTCGAAGCTTGGTGCGTCGACCGCGACATTGGGTCCATGCCGCGTGGTGAAGCCCTGTTCCTCGATCATCACTACTCCTGCTGCGGACCTGACGGGGTCGGACAACCTCACGTTAGGTGTCCGCCAGGGTCCGCCGGAACGCGGATTTCCTCCGTCTGGCCTGGGGGTTTACCCCCAGGCGCCGGGCGGCGATGCGCTGCGATGGGTGCGTCGTCGCCTAGCCGGAGACGGAAAACTTGGTGTGCGGGGGCGACGGGACCGGGTAACGTCTAGGTCATGTTCTTCCAGACGCTGATTTACGAGTGAGAGCGTGATGGGCCCCTGCTGACGTCGTTCGATGTCGCCGCGCCCATCCCCCACCGATGAATCCGTAGATCACTTCACATCATTCCGGGAGAACCCGTGAGTAAGAACATCAACAACCCCGTGGGCATGGGCGGCGGCAAGCGCAAGAAGCTGTCCCGCGCCGAACGGCAGAACAACGGCCCGCACCGCAACCTCGACCGCCAGGGCGCGGCCGACCAGAAGGCCGAGCTGGTGCGCAAGATGCGCGAGAAGATAGGCGCAGCCGAGGGCGCAGAAGGCGCCGAGCAGGCGAGCGAGGGCTCTGCACAGAGCTGACGCACCGCCGCCGCGATGCGGCACCGCATGGGGCAGGGCCCGGACCGCGACGCGCGGTCCGGGCCCTGCTGTCGTACCGGGCGAGGCCCCGCAGGGGTGGGCGACCCTGCCGACCCTGCCGGCCTGCCGCACCTGTCCTCCCGGCCAGGTGCGGCTTAGACGACTACCTGACGGCCCTGTAGATCACGGAAGTGTTCTTGCACTCGCCGTCGGCGAACACCGCGATGGCGTCCAGCTCGGCCGGGTTCGCGGCCAGGTCCCAGCGCAGTTTCGTGGACACCCAGTCGGAGAGGTACCGGCAGTGTGCGCCGGGCAGCGGCGGCATCCAGCCCGCGGGGTCCTGGTCCGCCTTCGAGCGGTCGGTGCGTTCCGTGACGGTCACCAGGCTCGCGGGCGCGCTCTGGTCGTTGGCGAAGTCCTCGCGGCGTCCCGGGCTCCACTCCGCGGCACCCGAGGCCCAGGCCTCCGCGAGCGGCACCATGTGATGCACGGCGAGCTTGTCCGGGTCCTCCACCTCTTGGTTGTCGAAGTACGACACCCACTCGCCCTCGCTCAGCGCACAGTCGTCGCCGACCTCGGGGGCCTCCACGGCCTCGGCGATGAGCACTTCCGAGCGGGTGTCGCAGTCGTCCTTCTTGTCGAGTCCGGCGTTCCAGTGCTTGAAGTGACCGCGGGAGTATCCCTCGTGCTGTTCATCCGCGACCGGAAGCCGGTGCACCGCATCGCCCAGCGTCGTGACCTCAGTGTTCTGTGCGAGGACGGACGTGGGGGCTGCCAGCGGGGCGAGGGACAGGGAGAGCACGGCCAGGCCGCGCGCGAAGTTCTTGATCATGTCCACAGGTGTAGTGGCCGGCGGATCTCCGCAGGTGGTGCACGGCAGGCGACCCGGCCAGGTGGGCCAGGAGATTCACCGCAGAAACGTCTCGCCCCGTGCGGCCCACGCCATGTTTCCGTGAGGTTACGCCACTTCAGCAGGTCCGCATGTGCCGCTTGACCAGGGCTTCGGTGCCGGTGGGTGCTAGTTGCGCCACCTGCCTTCTCAGCATGTGAATGCCGCATGCCGGAAGTCTTGTTCCACGAACGGCGGTAGTCCTAGGGTCGGGCCACCCCGCACGACCGACCTGGCGTACGGCTGACATCGGGCTTTGCCGTGCGCACGGCACCCCTGTGGCATCCGCACGCGGAGTTCGGCGTGCGCGAGTGACAACCGCGCAGGCATGCGAAGTACGAAGAAGTACGAAAGCGGGCGAGTGAGTTGGCGAGCGAGCAGCGGAACGAACGGTCGGCGGAGCAGAACCAGGGCGAAGGGCACGGGCAGGTCGAGGGGCACGGGCAGGGCGAGGGGCACGGACTCAGCGAAGGGCACGGTCACAGCGAAAGGCAGGGGCCGGAGCGGGCGGGGCTTGGGGAGCGGCCCGGCAGACGCAGGTTTCTGGTCGGGGCCGGGCTCGCGGGTGCCGCCGGGTTCATCAGCGCCCCGGCAACCGGGACCGCCGCCGCGGCAACGGGCGGCCACGGCGCCGGACGGCCGGGCGAGAAGAGGCAGGGCGCGGATGACGATGCCGATTCGCCCGGTGCGGTGCGGGCCGACCAGTTCAAGGGGGCAAGGAAGCTTCTCGTACCGGAGCTGTTGATGTTGCCCCAGGGCCCGAAGCGGGGGCAGGCCGTGCTCGTCGACGGCGGGAAGTTCCGGGCGGTCGGGTCCGCGAAGAAGCTCATGGCCGCGTACCCCGACCTGCGACCGGTGCGCCTGGACGGACAGTTGATCATGCCGGGCTTCGTCGACGCGCATCATCACTTGACGCAGAGCTTCGGCAAGGCCCAGTCGTTCGGACAGCCTTCGGAGATCTTCAAGACGATATGGGAGCCGCTCGAGCACGCCCTCGACGAGGAGAGCGCCTACGTGTCGGCGAAGCTGGCCTCCCTCGAAGCGCTGCGCGGCGGCTTCACGACGGTTGCCGACGCCGGCACGCGGGCGCCGGTCGATGTGGCCGCGGTGGCGAAGGGAACCGAGGAAGCCGGCATCCGGTGCGTACTGTCCAAGGTGGTTTCCGACGGGAAGGGCGGGCCGGAACATCTCGGCAGGTGGGACGGGCATCCGCTGGTCCACCCCTCGCTGGCCATACCCGTGCCCGAGGACGCGTCCGCGAAGGTCATCAAGCGGACGGCGGACCTGTGCCGCGAGGCCCACGCGGTCTTCCAGATCCACGTCAACGAACATCTGGCCTCCGTCGAACGGTCGTTGAAGAGCGTCGGCCGACGTCCGGTCGAGTACCTGCGGCATGTCGGGGCGCTCGGCCCGCAGACGCTGGGCTCGCATGCCACCCTGCTCACGCCCGGCGAGATGCGGATGCTCGCCGACTCCGGCGCGGCCATCAGCTATAACCCCGTGGCCAGCGCCTGGAAGGGCAACGCCGTCGCGCACGCCACCATGCTGGCCGCGATGGGGGTGCGCTTCGGTACGGGCACGGACGGCACGCGCGGCGACGGATTCCGTCTCGTCGATGCCGCGGAGACGGCTCAGCGGCTCGCGTACGGCATCGCGTCGGGGGATTCCTCGTGCGGCGCCGGGCGGTTGTGGCTGGAGCACGCGACATCGCTCAGCGCCGACGCGCTCGGCCTCGGCAAGGTGACCGGGGAGATCGCGGTGGGAAAGGCGGCCGACTTCCTCGTCGTGGACATCAACGTCCCTGAGCTGACGCCTTCCTGGGACCTGGAGTGGGAACTCGTCCGCCTGGCCAATCGTGACCAGATCACCGCCGTCGTGGTCGACGGAAAGCTGCGGCTGTGGGAGGGCTGGCCGCCGGACTGGGACGGCCGCGAGCTGGTGGCACGGGCGGCGAAGGTCGGCCCCGAGGTGGTGCGCCGCGCGGGGTTGCAGCGCGTGGAGCCGTGGTAGTCGTCGTGCGGCGAATTTCAGCGGTCCGGCCCCGGGGTCTTCGCCCGGGGCCTCCGTACGAAGTCTCTGTACGGGCCCTTCATCCGGGCCACCCCTTCCCGGCTCACCGCTCCGGAGGAAGCCACTTGGCGACGGCGAGCGCCACCAGGGCGATCGCGGCGGCCAAGGTCGACATAGCGACGTGCAGGCCCGCGGTGAACGCGTCGACGACCGCCCTGTGCAGGCGGGGGTCGGAGGTGCGGGCCACGGCCTCCGCGACCGTCGTCGGCCGATCGGCACCGGACAGCTGCGGGGGGAGGCGGGCCGTGAAGACGGCGGTGGTGATCGTTCCGGTGACGGCGATCCCGATGGCACTGCCCAGCTCCCTGGCGAGACTCTGCAAGGCGGAGCCCGTCCCCGCCCTCTCCGCGGGCAGCGCGCTCATCATGGCGTGCGAGAGCAGCGGGCTCGCGGTGCCGCAGCCGAGGGCGGTGAGTCCGGCGCCCAGGGCGTAGAGCGCGTACGGAGTATGGGCGTCGGCGGCCGACACCACGCACAGCCCGGCGGCCAGGACCAGCATCCC
Source organism: Streptomyces sp. NPDC051218 (assembly GCF_044455475.1). Taxonomy (NCBI): domain Bacteria; kingdom Bacillati; phylum Actinomycetota; class Actinomycetes; order Kitasatosporales; family Streptomycetaceae; genus Streptomyces; species Streptomyces sp. NPDC051218. The sequence goes on from NZ_JBITEU010000002.1 coordinate 520,630, forward strand.
GATGAGGACGGTGACGCGTCGGCCGCACACCCGCTCGATCAGCAGGCCGAGGCGCGGGCCTGCCAGCAGCGCCGCTGCCATGGGCAGCAGCCGCAGTCCGGCCTCGAGCGGCCCGTATCCCTTGGCGTACTGGAGGTACTGGCCGTTGAGGTAGAAGAGGCCGAACATCCCGGCGAAGAGCGTGGCCATTCCTGCCGCCCCCGCCCGCACGGCGGGCCGCGCGAAGAGCCGTGGGTCCAGGAGCGGTTCACGGGCGCGCAGTTCATGCCGGGCCCAGGCGGTGAGGAGCACGACCGCCGCAGCGCAGGCGGCCAGCACCGAAGGGGCGCTCCAGCCTGACTGTGGACCGGCGACGATCGCGTAGAGCAGGGCAAGGAAGCCGGTGGTGAGCAGGGCCGCGGCGAGTGGGGCGGCGGGGCTCGGACGGCGGGCGGTGACGGGGGCCACCGCGGCCACCAGGAGCAGGGCGCACAGTGCGAGCGGGATCAGGCAGAGAAAGAGGGTGCGCCAACTGCCGTACTCGATGGCGGCACCGCCGCCCACGTTGCCCAGTACGGCCGCGAGCCCCGTCATGGACGCCCACACGGCGACGGCCTTGCGCCGGGCCCGATCGGGCAGGCCGTCGACCAGCAGGGCGAGCGTGGTGGGCAGCACTGCGGCCGCGCCGACGCCGCTGATCATGCGCCCGGCGATCAGTACGGCGGCATGCGGGGCCGCGGCGCAGATCACCGCGCCGAGGGTGAAGACTCCCATGCCGCACATGAGTGTTCCCTTGCGGCCTCTGCGGTCGGCGAGCGCGCCGGCGGGCACCAACAGGCAGGCGAAGACGACGACATAGCCGTCCACGACCCACACCACGGCTTGAGCCGAGGGCCGCAGAGCGTCGGCCGACAAGTCGGGGATGGCCAGATTGACGGCGGAGACCATGCCGATCACCAGGGTCACGCACAGGCACATGGCCAGGGTGGTCAGGGCGGGCGGACGGTGGGGGAGTGGGGCCGGGCCCGGCTGCGGGTTCCGGTGTGCGGCTGGAGTGGGATCGGCGGGCTTGGTGTGATCCAACAGTGCCTCCGTGGGCGGGAGTTGAGTGACGTTGAGTCCCCCCACCGCACAGTGCGGCTGGCGTTTCGTCACGCCCACGCGGCTGCACGGTCGTTGGCGGGTGGAGATCCGCTACAGCGAGGAACTCGCTGCGCGTTCCGCGCATTTGGTCGCTCGGTCGAGCGTGGCGTGCAGCGTCAGGCGGTCCCCGCGCAGGTGCAGGAACTCCAGGTCGGCGGGGCGGCCGTCGGCGAGACGGGTGAGGCGTTCGACGGCGAGGATCGCGCCCCCCTCCGGCATCTCCAGGACCGCGCAGGTCGCCGGATCGGTCACCGTGGCGTGGACGGACACCTCGGCCGAGCCGAGCGGCAGGCCCGTCGCGGTCTCGATCAGATCGAAGACGTCGTGGTTCTCCAGCGTGCGCGGTGTCTTTCCGGCGAGTGCCAGGAGCGCCTCGCCCACCTCGGGGATGAGGTAGGTGCAGTCCAGGGACAGCGGGATGCCGTCCACGCGGCGCAGCCGCTCCAGGTAGACGGCGTGGCTCCCTTCGGGCAGGTCCAGTCGGCGGGCGACCGTGAGGGGTGGCCGCAGGACCCGTGCTTCGCGCACCTCGTTGACGACGGTGCCGTGCCGCTGTAGCACCTCGGCGAGACCCGACAGTTCGCCCAGCGGATGCTCGTAGGCGCGGCCGATGACGACCGTGCCCACTCCCCGGCGGCGCTCGACGAGGCCTTCGTCGCGCAGGAGGCCCAAGGCCTCCCGGACCGTGTTCCGTGAGGTGTCGAACTCGGCGATCAGGGCTCGCTCGTCGGGCAGTACTCCACCGGGAAAGGCGCCGCGCATGACCTGCCTGCGCAGCACGCTGGCCACGGTCCGGGCCCGGTCGGCCCGCGTCAGCGGCACGCCGGACCCGTCGCCGCTGGGCTTCGGATCGCGCATGGCTCCCTCAAGGTGGCTGCGTGGGTGTCTGTCGCGGGCAGGACGGCCCGCGCCGGACACCGACGCTAGGCGAGCCATGTTGCCGCGAAGTTACGCCACCCTACGTGACCTGCGGTGATGTCGTGACCTCGGGGTTTTCGGAGCGCGCCGAAGGGTGCGCCACTGTTACCGTGCGCCGATGTCATCGATCAAGCAGTTCCAAGTGGCCTTCGACTGCGCGGAACCCGAGCGTCTCGCCCGCTTTTGGTGCGAGGTGTTGGGGTATGTCATACCGCCGCCACCGGGGCAGTTCGCCGACTGGGACGATTTCAACCGTTCCGTACCTCTTGAGGATCAGGGTTCATGGTTCGCGTGCGTTGATCCCTCAGGTGTGGGTCCGCGACTGTTCTTCCACCGTGTTCCCGAAGGCAAGGTCGTCAAGAACCGGCTGCACCTCGACGTGCGGGTCGGCACCGGGCTCGTGGGGGAGGAGCGCCTCGCCGCACTGGAAGCCGAGTGCGCACGGGTGGTCCCGCTCGGCGCGGTACGCCTGGAGTTGCTGTACGACGGCACCGACTCGTGCATCGTGATGCAGGACATCGAGGGCAACGAGTTCTGTATCGACTGAGCGTCCTGCGAGACGAGACGCCGGGCTTACGTGACTCTTCGGCGTACGCAGTACACGACCGCGCCCGCGGCCAGAACCGCGGCGCCGGCGACGGTGGAGGAGAGCGGCAGGCTGAAGGCCAGGAGCAGGCAGCCGGTCAGGCCGAGGACGGGGATGGCGCGCGGCGGGCGGCCTTCGCCCGGCGTCAGGGTCCAGGCGGAGGCGTTGGCCACGGCGTAATAGGCGAGCACTCCGAAGGAGGAGAAGCCGATCGCCCCGCGCAGGTCGGCGAAGGCTACCAGGCCCAATACGGCTGCGCCCACGGCGAGTTGAGCCCGGTGGGGGACGTGGAAGCGAGGGTGGACCGCGGCCAGCGCGTGCGGCAGGTGACGGTCGCGGGCTATCGCCAGTGTCGTACGTGAGATGCCGAGGATCAGGGCGAGGAGCGAGCCGAGCGCGGCGACGGTGGCACCGATGCGCACCACCGGGACCAGGGCGGGCACACCGTCCGCGCGCACCGTGTCCGCGAGGGGCGCGGTCGCGTCGGCCAGAGCGCCGGGGCCGAGTACGGCGAGCGCGGCGGTGGCGACCGCCGCGTACACCACCAGGGTGATGCCGAGGGCGAGGGGGATCGCGCGCGGGATGGTGCGCCACGGGTCGCGGACCTCCTCGCCGAGCGTGGCGATGCGGGCGTACCCGGCGAACGCGAAGAACAGCAGCCCGGCCGCCTGCAGGATGCCGCCCACGCTCGCGTCGCCGCTCAACTCCAGCCGGGTGGCGTCGGTTTGACCGCTGGTGAGAGAGGCGACCACGACGGCGGCAAGGACCGCCAGGACGACGGCGACGAGGGCGCGGGTCAGCCACACTGTCTTCTGTACGCCGACGTAGTTGACGGCGGTCAGGGCGATGACGGCGGCGATCGCCACCGGACGTTCGTGCCCCGGCCAGGCGTACGCGCCCGCGGTGAGCGCCATGGCCGCGCAGGACGCGGTCTTGCCGACGACGAAGCCCCACCCCGCGAGATAACCCCAGAAGTCACCGAGACGTTCACGGCCGTAGACGTAGGTGCCGCCGGACGCGGGGTAGCGGGCGGCGAGCCGGGCCGACGAGGTGGCGTTGCAGTAGGCGACCACGGCCGCGACCGCGAGACCGACGAGGAGCCCGGATCCCGCCGCGTCGGCGGCAGGGCCGAACGCGGCGAAGATGCCAGCGCCGATCATCGCCCCCAGGCCGACGAACACCGCGTCGCTCACCCCGAGCCGCCGTTGCAGGCCGGGGATGTTCGCGGCGGGTGGGGTGCTCATCGACGGCTCCTCGGCAGCGGAACGCCTGGTTCACGCCAGGAGACGCTATCCGGCATCGCCTCAACACTGCGCGAAGACGTACCCCTTGGTGCCCTCGGGGCTCACGTCGCGGTCGCGCAGGGTGATGGACAGGCGAGCGCCCCAGGCGGCGCAGGCGCCGCGGTAGTCCTGGCGGGTGTACTCGACGGCGAAGACCTTGTCGTCGTAGGCATCGGCGAAGTCCCCGCACTCCTCGTACGCCGCGCACTCCTCGACGACGGCGAAGTCGAACCCGATGCGGCCGCGCTCGGGAAGGAGGTCGGTGGTGTTCTTCTGGGCGATGGCGAGGCCGCGGTCGTGGGCCCGGTCGGCGAGCAACTCGGCGAAGGCGGCGGCGTGTTCGGGCGTGAGGAGATCGTCGGAACGCTCGTAGGAGTCCAGGTTGTCGGGCTCGACCGCGTCGTATCCCAACTCAGCGCAACCGTCGATCCACGGCCCGACCACGTTCATCAGCCGGCCGCGCTTGCCGGGCGTGGAGATGTCCAGGAGCGGTTCGTCCCAGTCGTCGTCGACCACCAGGGAGCCGTCGTCGTCCTTCAGGAGCAGGTCGGGGTGCTTCTTCTTCCACCAGGTGATGGCATCGCCCGGCTGGGTCTGGAAGGCGTTGACGTAGCACACGTTGTACAGGCCCTTGGCCGGCTCGGCGGAGCGGTCGCGCGAGACCGCCTGCACGGCGTCCCCGGGCTGGTAGGGCCCGCCGAGCTGGTAGTCGAAGACGGCGTCGGGCTTCGGCGCACGAACGGAGTCGGCCCGGTCCGTGGCCGGGGCTTCCTTGCCGTCGTCGGTCGCGCAGGCGGCGGCCAGGAAGAGGGCGGCGGCGCAGGCGGCCAACCGGACCGGGCGCGAGTGGTACGGGTGGTGCGAGTGGTGCGGGTGGTGCATCGAAGACTTTCGTTCAGGGTGACCTCGAAAGGACGGCAGACCTCAGTGCGCGATGGAGTCGATCAGTTCGCGCGCGCCCTGGCGCAGCAGCGTGACCGCCACGGACGTGCCCAGCGTCGCCGGGTCGAGCGGACCGGCCCACTCGTGGGTGTTCAGGACCGTCTTGCCGTCCGGGGTGAAGACCCGGGCGCGCAGCGAGAGGTCGCCGCCCCGCTCGCAGCGCGCGTACCCGGCGATGGGGGAGTTGCAGTGGCCCTGAAGGACGTGCAGGAACATGCGCTCGGCGGTGGCCTCCCGCCAGGCGTCGGGGTCACCGAGGCCCGACACGGCGTCGATGGTCTCCGTGTCGTCCTCGCGGCACTGCAGGGCGAGGATTCCCGCGCCGATCGGCGGGCACATCGTCTCCACCGACAGGACCTCGCTGATCACGTCCATACGGTCGATGCGCTCCAGGCCCGACACCGCGAGCAGCAGGGCGTCCGCGTCCCCGGCGGCCAGCTTCTCCATCCGGCGCCCGGCGTTCCCGCGCATCGGCACGCACTCCAACTCCGGGTGCGAAGCCGCGAGTTGGGCGATGCGCCGTACGGACGACGTGCCGATGCGGGTTCCTGCGGGCAGTTCGTCCAGGGTGAGACCGCCCGGGTGGATGAGCGCGTCACGGATGTCGTCCCGCTTGAGGAACGCCGCGAAGGTGGTGCCCGCCGGAAGCGGCCGGTCCGCCGGTACGTCCTTGACGCAGTGCACCGCGAGGTCGGCCTCACCCGCGAGCAGCGCCGCGTCCACCTCCTTGGTGAACGCGCCCTTGCCGCCGAGCTTCGCGAGGTCCCCCATCCAGCGGTCCCCGGAGGTGGTGACCGGCACGACCTCCGTACGGATCCCGGGGTGCAGGGCGGCGAGTTCGGCGCGTACGCGCTCCACCTGGGCCAGCGCCATGGGCGAGGAACGGGAGACGATGCGGATCAGCTCAGGAGCGGACATGCGCACCACGATAGGCGCTCACAACAGCAGTCTGTTAAAGGGCTGGTCGATACGGCGGGGGCCCGGTGGCGGTCGGTCTTGGGCGTGCGCGACGCCCCGAGCCCTCATAGCGTGAGAAGCAGCCGGTCACCGTCCCGCCCCCGCGCAGGTCCCGGCGTCAGCCACCCGGGAGGTCCCATGTCAGCCGCCGCCGCCCACCAGCGGTCCCTGATCGTTCTCGAACGGATGGCTCCCACCCATCTGGCCGACGTCCTCGCCCTGGGGCGGGAGCTGTACGACACCTCGGTGAAGCCGTACACGTCCTGGTCGCTCTCGGCGATCGCCCGGCACTTGGATGCCGATGCCTCATCGTGCTGGGTCGCGCTCGACGGTGACGCCCTGGCCGGGTTCGTCTGCGGCTCGATGGGGTTCGACCAGCGTACGGACTGGGGGAACCTGGAGTGGATCGCCAGTGCCCCCGCCTATCAGGGCCAGGGTGTGGCCAGCCATCTGGTGCAGGCCTGCTGCGCCACGCTGACCGCCGCGGGCGCCACCGCCGTGGTGACCGACGTCGAGTCCCGCAACACCGCATCCGCCGCCCTGATGCGGCGCAACGGCTTCGAGGAGAGCGTGACGGTGACCCTCTTCGTGCGCGAGGCCCCCGACGCGGCGGTCTGATTCTCCGGGGTCTGCTATCCCGCACAGTCCTTGCCCGGCTCCAACGGCGGTGCCTCTACGCCCAGATGGGACTTGCAGCGTGGCGTGTTCCCCGGGTCCTCGTGCCAGGAGGCGGGACGCGGACGGATGAAGACCGCCGCCGCTGCCGCCGCGAGGACGAACAAGCCCGCGCAGCCCACGGCCGCCTTGCCGAACGCGGAGTTCAGCGCGCCCGCGTCCGCGTACGCCGAGCCGGACAGACCCACCGCCAGCGGCAGCGCGGCGACGACGAGCAGCTGCGCCACCCGCGCGGCGCTGTTGTTGACGCCGCTCGCCAGACCCGCGCGCCCCGCGTCGACCGAGGCGAGGACGGTCGCCGTCAGCGGAGCCACGAACAGGCTCATCCCCAGGCCGAGGACCACGACCGCGGGCAGGACCTCCGTGACGTACGCGGCGCCGGGCTCGATCCGCAGCATCAGGAGCGCCCCGGTGGCCGCGATCAGCGGGCCCGCGACCAGCGGCAAGGTGGGACCGATCCGCCGCGACAGATCCCCGGCCGCGGCCGAGAGCAGCAGCATCAGGATCGTGATCGGCAGCGTCGCCGTGCCGGCCTGCAGCGCGTCGTAGCCCAGCGTCGTCTGCAACTGCACCGGCAGCATGAACAGCAGCCCGCCGATCGCCGCGTACAGGCACAGCGTCATGACGTTGGCCGCGCTGAACAGGCGGGAGCGGAAGAGGGAGAGCGGCAGCATCGGGTCGCGGCGGCGGTGCTCCACCACGACGAAGGCGACACCCGCCGCGATGCCGCCGAGCCCCGGCAGGAACGCCGCCGCCTTCGAGGAGTCGCCCGCGGCGCCGATCAGCGAGAAGCTGATGCCCGCGAGGAACAGCGCCGCAAGACACGCCCCCGTCACGTCGAACGGCTTGTCCGCGGCGCCTTCGGCCCTGCTCTCCGGCACATGACGCACCGCGAAGAGCACGAGCGCCGCCAGCGGAATGTTGATCAGGAAGATCCACCGCCAGCCGGGACCGTCGATCAGCCACCCGCCCAGGAACGGCCCGACGGCGCCTGCGACCCCGCCGAGCCCCGACCAGGCGCCCACCGCGCGTGCCTGGTCCCGCGGCCGGAAGGACGTACGCACCAGGGCGAGCGACCCCGGGGTCAGGAGCGCACCGCCGATGCCCTGCAACGCCCGCGCCGCGATGAGCATCCCTGCGTTCTGCGCGAGTCCGCACAGCGCGGAGGCCAGGGCGAACCACACCACGCCGATGACCAGGGTGCGCCGCCGTCCGATGCGGTCGCCGAGCGCTCCGCCGAGCAGCAGCAGCGCCGAGAGCGTCAGCATGTAGGCGTTGACGACCCATTGCAGGGACGCGAGCGAGGTGTCCAGGTCGCGGCCGAGGGTGGGCAGGGCGACGTTCACCACGGTGCCGTCCAGCATCGCCATGCCCGAGGCGAGTACGGCGCAGACGAGGACCCAGCGGCCCCGCGCCGAGGCCAGGGCGACACCCCCGCCGGCGTCTTCCGTCGCCGCAGCCTCGGATTCGGTCGCCATCGGCCCTCCGTCCGCCTTATGTCCGTCGGCTTTACATGTGCACCGCGCCGCCGCCCGCGTCCGCGTGGGCCGGGGCGCCCCTGCGGTACAGCACGACCGTAACGATCAGTCCGACCGCGAAGAAGACCGCGGACCATGTGTACGCCGTGGAGTAACTCTCCATCGCCGACTGGGCCTTGACGGCCGGCGAAGGCTGTCTTCCCACGAGGTAGTTGGCGGCGGCGCTCGTCGCGAGGGAGTTGAGCAGGGCCGTGCCGATCGAACCGCCCACCTGCTGGCTGGTGTTGACCATCGCCGATGCCACACCCGCGTCATGGGCGGCGACGCCCGCGGTGGCCATGCTCATCGCGGGGGCGAAGACCAGGCCGAGTCCGAGACCGGCGACGAGCAGCGGCGGCAGCACGTGCGCCGCGTAACCGCTGTGCACGTCCAGGGCGGTGAGCCAGGCCATCGCGGCCGCCGCGAGCCCCATGCCGAGCGGCACGATCGGTTTCGCGCCGAACCGCGGCACGAGCAGGTTGGTCGTGACGACGGAGATCACCACCATCACGGCGACCATCGGCAGGAAGGCGAGGCCGGTCTTGACCGGCGTGTAGCCGAGGATCTGCTGGAGGTAGTACGTCAGGAACAGGAAGACGCCGAACATCCCCGCGCCGGAGATGAACATCGCGAGGAACGACGCCCCGCGGTCCCGGTCGAGCACCACCCGCAGCGGCAGCAGCGGATGCGCGGCCCGCGTCTGCCACCAGGCGAAGGCGGCCACCAGGACGGCGCCGACCACCAGGAAGCCCCAGGTGTCGACGTCGCTCCAGGCGTGCGTCTCGGCGTTCGAGAACCCGTAGACGACGCAGAACAGACCCGCGGAGACCAGCAGGGTGCCGGGGACGTCCAGCTTCGGGCGGTCGGCGGGCCTGCCGCCGTGCAGCAGCCGGGCGCCGCCCAGCATGGCGAACACCGCGAAGATCAGGTTCACGTACAGGCACCAGCGCCAGTCCAGATACTCGGTCAGGACGCCGCCCAGGAGCAGTCCGACGGCGCCGCCCGCGCCCGCGATGGCGCCGTAGATGCCGAACGCCTTCGCGCGCTCCTTGGAGTCCGTGAACGTGGTGGTGAGGAGGGAGAGCGCGGCGGGCGCGAGGAGCGCGCCGAACACGCCCTGGAGCGCGCGGGCCACTACCAGCATGGTGAAGCTGGATGCCGCGCCGCCGAGGGCCGAGGCGAGCGCGAAGCCGCCGAGCCCGGCGAGGAAGACGAGCTTGCGGCCCAGCAGGTCGGCGATGCGTCCGCCGAGGAGCAGCAGGCTGCCGAAGGCGAGCGCGTACGCGGTGACGATCCACTGGCGGTTGCCGTCGCTGAACCCGAGGTCCTGCTGGGCCGATGGCAGCGCGATGTTCACGATCGTCGCGTCGAGGACCACCATGAGCTGGGCGATTCCCACGATGCCGAGGATCAGCCAGCGGTGTTCGTGCCGTCCGCCGCTCGGCTGTGGGGGAGCGGAGGCCGTGGATCCTGCGGCCTGTCCGGAGTCGAAGGGTTCCGGCGCGGGTGAGCGGTCCATCGGTGGCCTCCAGACGCCCCCGTCACGCGAGACACCCCCGTCACACCGTAGGCGCGCTGCTCAGAGGCCGCGACCGGGACGCCACGGGGGCCGCGACCGGGACGCCCCGGAGGCCGGCAAGGGGCAGTGTCCCGGTCGCGGAAGCCGTTCAGCTCTGCGGCTCGCTGATGTTGACCATCCAGGGGATGCCGAAGCGGTCCGTGCACATGCCGAAGACGTCGCCCCACATCTGCTTCTCCATCGGCACGGCCACCGAGCCGCCCGCGGACAGCTTCTCCCAGTAGCCGCGCAGCTCGGCCTCGTCGTCGCCGCTGAGGCTCACCGAGAAGTTGTTGCCCGGGGTGTGGTCCATGCCCGGCGGGGTGTCGGCGCCCATCAGGGTGAAGCCGTTCGGCGCCTCCAGCATGCCGTGCATGATCTTGTCGGCGCTCGGGGTGTCCTGCTGGCCGGCTTCGCCGAAGGTGTTGAGCGCGAGCTCGCCGCCGAAGACCTCCTTGTAGAACTCCAGAGCCTGGCGGGCATCGCCGCCGAAGCTGAGATACGGGTTGAGACGCGAGACCATGAAAACCTCCCGGAACGGGGTGGAACGGTCATTTGCGCGGAGAGTAGCGCGGGGCACTGACATCGGCCCGGCGAGCGGCCCGTCGAGCGGCGAGCTGAGCGGCGCGGGGCGGCACGGGGACGCTTCAGGGGTGGCTCGTCCCTTGATGGGGTGAAAAGTCCGCTGCATGTAGCGTGCAGCCATTTGTCGTCGCCGGTTATTCAATCTTCATCAAATGCGGCCCGGCATCCGGACGAGCCTCTTGTGTGCGGACTGTATGCGAAATACGTTCTGCCGTATTCCTTGATCGTCCACGATCAGCCGGAACCACCCTGGCGGAGGTACCTACTCGTGCGCCGAAAAGCGGTTGCCCTCGCGGCAGTTGCCCTGGTGATGTCCCTGACGGCCGGCTGCAGTTCCCTGCAGTCATCGGCCACCGAGGTCGGCGGTGAGCGTATGACCGACGACCGCCCCGTGCGGGACGGTGGCACCCTCACCGTCGCCCTCAACGCGGACCCGGACAAGCTCGATCCGACCCTCGCGCAGACCCTCGTGGGCCGCACCGTCTTCGCCGGGATGTGCGAGAAGCTCTACGACATCGACGAGCACGGGACCGTGATCCCACAGCTGGCGAGGGCCCTGCCCAAGACGTCGAAGGACGGCCGCACCGTCACCTTCGGCCTGCGCAAGGGCCTGAGGTTCAGTGACGGCACCAAGCTCGACGCGGACGCCGCCGTCACCTCACTGCTGCGCCACCGCGACCTCGCGGGCTCGGCGCGCGCCACCGAACTCGCCCCGCTCGCCGGGGCGAAGGCGACCGGACCGTACACGGTGAAGCTCACGCTCAAGCAGGCCTACGTCCCCCTCGCGGCCGTCCTCGCCGACCGTGCGGGCATGGTGATGTCACCCACCGCGCTCAAGAAGTACGGCAAGAACTTCACCAACCACCCTTCCTGCGTGGGCCCGTTCAAGTACGTGGAGCGCGTCGGCGGCGACCGCATCGTGCTCGCCAAGGACCCCAACTACTACGCAGCCGACCAGGTCCACCTCAACAAGGTGATCTACAAGCCGATACCCGACGGCAACGTACGCCTGGCCAATCTGCGCTCCGGCGACATCCAGATCGGCGACCAGATGACACCCGTCGACGTACGCAGCGCACTCACCGAGCCCGGCCTCCAGCTCTTCAACTCACCCTCGCTCGGCTATCAGGGCATCGGCCTCAACGTCGGCAACGTCAAGGGCCTGGGGGAGAAGCCGGGGCACATCGACACGCCCCTCGCGCGCGAGCCGCGCGTCCGTGAGGCCTTCGAGCTCGCCATCGACCGCGACCTCATCAACAAGGTCGTCTTCCAGGGCATGTACGAGCCCGCCTGCGGCCCCGTCTCCTCGGAATCCGCCATCGCGCCGGGCGTCGAGGCGTCCGAATGCCCCCAGCGGGACGTCGCGAAGGCCAAGCGGCTGCTCAAGGAAGCCGGGGTGAGGACGCCGGTGCGCATCGAGCTGAAGGTGTCCACCACGCCCGAGTCCAGCCGCCTCGGCCAAGTCGTGCAGGCCATGACCAAGGAGGCGGGCTTCGCGGTCACCCTGCGCCCCACGGAGTACGCCACGATGCTCGAAGAGACCGACTCCGGGCGCTACGACGCCTTCACCAGCGGCTGGTCGGGGCGGCTCGACCCGGACGGCAACATCGCAAGCTTCCTCCAGACGCGCGGCGCGATGAACGCCTACGGGCTGTCGGACCCCGCCATCGACCGGCTCGTCGAGCGCGGCCGGGCAGAGGCCGACCCGGACGAACGCGCCAAGATATATGCGGAGTTGACCCGACGGGCCCAGGAGCGGCGCGGGCTCATCTACCTCTACCGCCAGAAGAATTACATCGTCACCGGCAAGGACGTCGCGGGCGTCCGCGTCTACGGCGACGGCCTGGTCCGCGTCACGACTGCGGGGTACACCCGATGAGCCCGAGTCCCTTGCCATCGAAGACCGCCCGCGTGAGCCCGGTGCGCCTGAGTCCCATGACGTCCTATCTGTTCACCCGGGTCCGCCAGTCCTTCATCACGCTCGTCCTCGTCAGCATGGTCGTCTTCGCCGGTATCCGCGCCCTGCCCGGCGACCCGGCGCTCGCGCTGGCCGGTGAGGAGCGCAGCCCCGAGGCGCTCGCCGCCGTCCGCGAGAGCTACGGCCTGAACGACAACATCGTCGTCCAGTACGGGCGGTTCATCGGACACGCGATCACCGGTGACCTGGGGACCTCCTCACGCACCGGCCTCCCCGTCTCCGACGCGATCACCGCGGCCCTGCCCATCACCCTCGAACTCGCCGCCCTGTCCCTGCTGTTGGCGGTCACGGTCGGCATCGGCGCGGGCATCGTCGCCGCCGTGCGGCGCGGAAAGCCCGAGGAGTGGCTCGCCAACGCCCTCGCCCTGCTGGGCCTTTCCATCCCCACCTTCTGGCTGGGCATGGTCCTGGTCCTCGCGTTCGCCATCGCCGTGCCGGTCTTCTCGGCCTCCGGATACGTGCCCTTCGGCACCGACCCGATCGACAACCTGCGCCGCATGGTGCTGCCCGCGATCGTCCTCGGCTCGGGTCTCGCCGCCGTCGTGATGCGCCAGACACGCGCGGCGATGCTCGACTCGCTCTCCGCCGACTACGTACGCACCGCGCGGGCCAAGGGCCTGTCCCGGCGCGAGATCATCGGCGGGCACGCCTTGCGCAACTCCCTGGTCACGGTCGTGACCGTGCTCGGACTCCAGCTGGGCCACCTCATCTCCGGGGCGGTTGTCACCGAGCAGATCTTCGTCCTTCCCGGCTTCGGCAAGCTCACCATCGACGCCGTCTTCACCCGCGACTACGCGACCCTGCAAGGCGTGGTGCTGTGCACATCCGCCGCGTACATCCTCATCAACCTGCTGGTCGACGTGGCGTATTCGGTCATCGACCCGCGCATCCGGCTCGGAGGTGCCCGGTGACGACAGCGCTGCTCACACAACTGGGGCGAATACGTTCCGCGGGCGCGGGCGGCGGCAGCGGAAGCGGCAAGCTGCGCGCCCTGCGCAAGAACCGGCTCGCCATGACCGGTGGCATCATCGCCGCCGTCTTCGTCCTCGCGGCGCTCTTCGCGCCGCTGGTCGCGCCGTACGATCCCGCGCGGCCCGACTTCGCCAACGCCCTTGCCGCGCCCGGCTGGTCGCACTGGCTCGGCACCGACGACCTCGGGCGCGACCAGCTGTCCCGGGTCGTGTACGGGGCGCGGGCGTCCATGCAGGTGGGCGTGGTCGCGGTGGCGCTCGCGTTCATCGTCGGCGTACCGCTCGGACTGCTCGCGGGCTACTACGGCAAGTTCACCGACAGCGTGGTCTCGCGGCTCACCGACACGATGCTGGCCTTCCCCTTCCTGGTGCTCGCCGTCGGGCTCGCCGCCGTGCTCGGCCCCTCGCTCACCAACGCCACCATCGCCATCGGGATCTCACAGATCCCGGCCGTCATCCGCATCACCCGGGCCGAGACACTGCGGCTGCGGCACGTCGACTACGTCGCCGCGGCCGTCGCCAACGGAGGCGGCGACGCCACCGTCCTCTTCCGGCACATCCTGCCCAACGCCACCTCCGCGCTGACCGTCCAGGCGACCGTCGGCATCCCCGCCGCGATCATCGGCGAGGCGCTGCTCAGCTTCCTCGGCCTGGGAGTCCAGCCACCCGAGGCGTCGCTCGGCGTGATGCTCTCCGGCGCCCAGTCCTTCCTCGCGCCCGCGCCGTGGATGGCGGTCTTCCCCGGACTCGCGGTCGTCGCGGCCACCCTGGCGTTCAACCTGCTCGGCGACGGCCTGCGGGACGTCCTCGACCCCCGAGGAGCCACCCGATGAGCCATCCCGTCAGCACGCCCGTACCGAGTGTGAGGCCCGTACTGAGCGTGCGCGACCTGTCGGTCTCCTTCCGCTCCGACACCCGCACCGTGCACGCCGTCGACCATCTCTCGTACGACGTCGCGGCGGGCGAAGTGCTCGCGGTGGTCGGTGAGTCGGGGTGCGGCAAGTCCGTCACGGCGATGGCCGTGATGGGGCTCCTGCCGCCCACCGCGCACGTCGAGGGATCGATACGGCTCGGCGGCGCCGAGATCGCGGGAGCGAGCGAGAAGGAGCTCGGGCGGGTCCGCGGCAAGGACATCGCGATGATCTTCCAGGAGCCGATGACCTCGCTGAACCCGGTCCTGACCGTCGGCCGCCAGATAGGGGAGGTGCTCCGCCGCCACCAGGGCCTGTCGAAGAAGGAGGCACGCGCGCGTGCCGTCGAACTCCTCGACCTGGTGGGCATCCCCGCACCCGCCCAGCGCGTCGACGAGTACCCCCACCAGCTCAGCGGTGGCATGCGGCAACGCGTCATGATCGCCATCGCGGTCGCCTGCGACCCGTCCGTCCTGATCGCCGACGAGCCGACCACCGCGCTCGACGTCACCGTCCAGGCGGGCATCCTCGAAGTCCTCCAGTCCCTGCGGGAGCGGCTCGGCACCGCGATCGTGCTCATCACCCACGACCTGGGCGTGGTGGCCGACGCCGCCGACCGCGTCCTGGTCATGTACGCGGGCCGCCCCGTCGAACAGGCCCCGGTGCATGAACTGTTCGCCGAACCACGTCACCCGTACACCCGCGGCCTGCTGAGCGCGGTCCTGCGCCCCGGCGGTGAGGGCAAGCGGCGGCTGCCCGAGATCCCCGGCCTGGTGCCGAGCCTCGACGCGCAGCCGGACGCCTGTACCTTCGCCCCGCGCTGCGCGCACGCCGACGACCGGTGCACGACGGGCAGGCCCGGCTTCAAGGCGGTGTCCCGGAACGCCGGTGCCGATGCCGCGCACCGGGCGGCCTGCTGGCACCCGCAGGACGCCGCCGTGCCCACGCCCACCACCCAGGAGGCCGGCCAGTGACCCCCACGCCCGTTCTTGAACTGCGCGACCTTCAAAGGCACTTCGCGGGGCCCGGCGGCCTCGTGCGCGCCGCCGACGGCGTCACGCTCACCGTCGGCCGGGGCGAAGTCGTGGGCCTCGTAGGGGAGTCGGGGAGCGGCAAGTCCACGGTGGGGAAGTGCGCCGTGCGGCTCGACGAACCCACCGGCGGCACCGTCCACATCAACGGCACGGACGTCACCCGCCTCTCCCGGCGCGCCCTGCGGCCCCTGCGCAAGGACTTCCACCTCGTCTTCCAGGACCCCTCGTCCTCGCTCGACCCGCGCATGTCCGTCGGACAGATCATCGCCGAACCCCTGCGCCTGCACTCCATCGCCAAGGGAGAGGCGGCACGCGCGCGCGTGGCGGAGCTCCTCGGCCAGGTCGGCCTGCGCCCCGAGCACGCCGACCGGCATCCGCACGAACTCTCCGGCGGCCAGCGCCAGCGCATCTCGATCGCCCGCGCTCTCTCCGTCGACCCGGACCTCCTGGTGGCCGACGAACCCACATCGGCCCTCGACGTCTCCGTGCAGGCCTCCGTCCTCAACCTCCTCGCCGATCTCCAGCGGGACCGCGGCTTCGGATGCCTGTTCATCACGCACGACCTGGCCGCCGTGGAGTTCCTCGCCGACCGCATCGCGGTCATGTATCTCGGCCGGATCGTCGAACAGGCGCCGACCGCCGAGCTGTTCGCCGACCCCAAGCACCCGTACACGCAGGCGCTCCTGTCCGCCGCGCCCGTGCCCGACCCGGCTGTGCAGCGCTCCCGCGAGCGCATCGTCCTCAGTGGTGAACTGCCGAGCCCGCTGGCCCCGCCGCCCGGGTGCCGCTTCCACACGCGCTGCCCGCTGGCCGTCGACCGCTGCCGCGTCGAGGCGCCCGAGCTGCGCACGCTTCCCGGAGACGGCCTTCGCCAGGTCTCCTGCCACCTGGTCGCGGACGACGGCACGGCTCCGGACGCTGCCGCCGCCACGGCCCTCCGTACGATCCCCAGTACCCGCACCGCACGCTAGGAGCAGCACTCTTGTTCACCACTAGGCCGACCCTCCAAGGCACCTTCGGCATGGTGTCCTCCACCCATTGGCTCGCCTCGCAGTCCGCGATGGCCGTCCTGGAGGACGGCGGCAACGCCTACGACGCGGCGGTGGCCGCCGGTTTCGTCCTGCACGTCGTCGAGCCCCACCTCAACGGCCCGGCAGGCGAGGTGCCGATCATCCTGGCCCCCGCCGACGGGGAGGTGCGGGTCCTGTGCGGGCAGGGCGGCGCGCCGGCCGGAGCGACCGTGGACCACTACCGCTCGCTCGGCCTCGAACTGGTGCCGGGCACCGGGCCGCTCGCCGCCGCCGTACCGGGCGCCTTCGACGCGTGGATGCTGCTCCTGCGCGATCACGGGACCAAGTCCCTCGCCGATGTCCTCAAGTACGCCATCGGGTACGCCGAGGACGGGCACGCTCCCGTGGAGCGCGTGGGCGAGACCGTCGAGACGGTACGCGAACTCTTCGAGACCGAATGGCGCTCGTCGGCCGAGATCTACCTGCCGGGTGGCCATGCCCCACGCCCCGGCGAACTCCTGCGCAACCCCGCACTCGCCGCGACCTGGCGCCGCGTGATCGAGGAGGCGGGCACCGGCTCACGCGTCGAGCAGATCGAGGCCGCGCGGAAGATCTGGAGCGAGGGGTTCATCGCCGAGGCGCTGATACGCCAGGCGGGCCGCCCCACGATGGACACCAGCGGAACGAGGCACACCGGAACGCTGACGGCCGCGGACCTCGCCGGGTGGGAGGCGAGCTACGAAGCCCCCGCGACCTACGACTGGAACGGCTGGACGCTGTGCAAGGGGGGCGGCTGGAGCCAGGGCCCGGCGTTCCTGCAGCAGCTGGCCCTGCTCCCCGCCACCCTCGCGGAGCTGCCCGCGTACGGCTCCGCCGACTACGTCCACCTTCTGATCGAGGGCTGCAAGCTCGCCATGGCCGACCGCGAGGCCTGGTACGGCGACGCGGAGGGCGACGGCACGGTACCGCTCACCGATCTGCTGTCCGCGGCCTACAACGAGGTGCGGCGGACGCTCATCGGCGAGAAGGCCTCGCGCGACCTGCGTCCCGGGAGCCCCGGCGGACGCACCGCGAAGATCTCCGCCCATGCGAGCGCCGTGGCCGCGGGCGAGCCCGGCTTCGACGCGCTCGGCCTGCCCGGAGCGGGCGCCGGCGAGCCGACCGTGGCCAAGAGCAGTACCTCACCCGTGCCCGGCGAACCGGCGGTCTCGGCGGACGGCGCGACCCGCGGCGACACCTGTCACCTGGACATCGTCGACCGCTGGGGCAACATGGTCGCGGCCACGCCGAGCGGCGGCTGGCTGCAGTCCAACCCGGTCGTCCCCGAACTGGGCTTCCCGCTCGGCACCCGCCTCCAGATGGCCTGGCTGGAGGAGGGCCTGCCCAACTCCCTCACGCCGGGCCGCCGCCCGCGCACCACGCTCACCCCGTCCCTCGCGCTCAAGGACGGCGTACCGGTGATGGCGTTCGGTACGCCCGGCGGAGACCAGCAGGACCAGTGGCAGGTCCACTTCTTCCTGGCGGTGGCGCTGCGCGATTCCGTACGCGGTGGACTCGACCTCCAGGGCGCCATCGACGCCCCCAACTGGCACAACGACAGCTTCCCCGGCTCCTTCTACCCGCGCGGCATGCGCCCGGGGAGCGTCACGGTCGAGTCCCGCATGGACGAGGCGGTCATCGAGGAGCTGCGGCGGCGCGGGCACGACGTGACGGTCGGCGAGCCCTGGTCGGAGGGCCGCCTGTGCGCGGTGGCGCGGGACCCGCGCACCGGGGTGCTCTCGGCGGCGGCCAATCCGCGGGGGATGCAGGGATACGCCGTGGGGCGTTAGAGAACCCGGGGAGCCCCCCGGAGGGGGCGCGGGGAACTGCGCGAGGACGGACCAGGACCCGCGGTCGGCGATGGCGCGAACCCGGCGGACGCAGGACCGATGAGCACTGTGGCACGGCCGGGTACGCGACATCGCGTACCCGGCTTACGGCGGGCGTCAGACGGCGGGCGTCACGGCCGACCGCTCGTGCCCTGTCCGTCGAGTGACTCCTCCGAAGACCGCTCCGGCTCCTGCGGGGCGGGCACGGACACCGCGGTCGCCGCCTCCCTGCGGCGCGCCACGGCGCCGCCCACCAGCGCGGCCACCGGCTGCGCGAAGCGTGCGGTCAGGGGGCCGACGATCACCAGGATCAGGACGTACGCCGTGGCCAGTGGGCCGAGCGAGGGCTCGATACCCGCGGTGACGGCGAGACCCGCGATGACGATCGAGAACTCGCCACGCGCCACCAGGGCGCCGCCCGCCCGCCACCGCCCCTTCACGGAGATCTTGGCGCGCCGGGCCGCCCAGTACCCCGTGGCGATCTTCGTGCACGCCGTCACGACGGCCAGCACGAGTGCGGGAAGCAGCACCGGCGGGATGCTCGCCGGGTCGGTGTGCAGCCCGAAGAAGACGAAGAAGACGGCGGCGAACAGATCCCGCAGCGGCGCGAGGAGGCTGTGCGCGCCCTCGGCGACCTCACCGGACAGCGCGATGCCGACCAGGAACGCGCCCACGGCGGCGGAGACCTGGAGCTGCTGCGCGATCCCGGCGACCAGGATGGTCAGACCGAGGACGACCAGGAGCAGCTTCTCGGGGTCGTCGCTCGACACGAAGCGCGAGATGACGCGGCCGTAGCGCACGGCGAGGAACAGCACCAGACCGGCGGCCCCGAGCGCGATGCCCAGGGTGAGACTGCCCGCGGCCCAGCCGACACCGGCCAACAGGGCCGTGATGATGGGCAGATAGACGGCCATCGCCAGGTCTTCGAGGACGAGGATGCTCAGGATGACGGGCGTCTCGCGGTTACCGAGGCGGCCCAGGTCGTTCAGGACCTTGGCGATGACGCCGGACGAGGAGATCCACGTGACGCCCGCGAGCACGACGGCGGCGACCGGACCCCAGCCCATCAGCAGCGCGGCGATGGCGCCCGGCACGGCGTTGAGCCCCATGTCGACGAGCCCGGCCGGGTACTGGGTCTTGAGATTGCTGACCAGATCGCTCGCGGTGTATTCGAGCCCCAGCATGAGCAGCAGCAGGATGACGCCGATCTCGGCGCCGATCGCGACGAACTCCTCACTGGCGCCCAGTGGAAGCAGCCCGCCCTCGCCGAACGCGAGCCCTGCGAGCAGATAGAGGGGGATGGGGGAGAAGCGGAACCGTCCGGCGAATCTGCCGAGCAGCCCGAGCGCGAGGATGATCGCGCCGAATTCGATCAGGAAGACAGCGGAGTGCACCGGATCACTCCCGCCCGAGTATCGCGGCGGCGCTCTCCACACCCTCGCGGGTGCCGATCACGATGAGTGTGTCCCCGCCGGCGATGCGGAAGTCCGGCGCGGGCGACGGAATGGCCTCGGCCCTGCGCAGCACGGCCACGATGGAGGCACCGGTCTCGGTGCGCATCTGGGTCTCGCCGAGCAGCCGCCCGTTCCAGTGCGAGGTGCCAGCCACCTCGATGCGCTCGGCGACCAGACCGAGGTCGGTGGTGTGCAGGAGGTTCGGGCTGTGGTGCGAGGGCATCAGCGCGTCGATCAGCGCGTCCGCCTCTCCCGAACTCAGCCGCAGCGAGAGCGCGCACTCGTCGGGGTCGTCGGCCCGGTAGGCGCTGAGGGTGCGCGCGCCGTCCCGGTGCGCGACGACCGAGACCCTGCGGTGTTCTCGGGTGGTCAGGTCGTACCGGATTCCGATGCCTGGGAGTGGCGTCTGGCTGAGACGTGAAGCGGACACAGCTCTTCCCCTAGTTGCTGCTGGGCGTCAATACGGCGTTAAGGTCACCCTATCGGCCCGTTCTTTGCCAGAACTTGGTGGTAGAGGCCCCGCTCCGGGGATAGGGCTAGGGCTGACGCTCCGCCAGCACCGTCTCGACGGAATCGGCTTCCGCGGGAGACTTGTCCTCGCGATAGCGCAGGACCCGGGCGAAGCGGAGCGTGACGCCGGCCGGATAGCGCGTGGACTTCTGCAGTCCGTCGTACGCGATCTCGACGACGAGCTCCGGGCGTACGGTCACGACGAAGCCGTCGTCGCTGACGGCGAGCTCACGCAGCCGCTCGGTCTGCCAGGCGAGCATCACGTCGGTCATGCCCTTGAAGGTCTTGCCGAGCATGGCGAACGTCCCGTCCTCGCGCCGGGCGCCCAGGTGCAGGTTGGAGAGCTTTCCGGTCCGCCGCCCGTGTCCCCACTCGGCGGCCAGGACCACGAGGTCCAGGGTGTGCACCGGCTTGACCTTCAGCCAGCTCGCACCGCGACGCCCGGCGATGTACGGCGCGTCCAGGGCCTTGAGCACCACGCCTTCGTGACCGCGGCGCAGCGTGTCGGCGAAGAACTCCTCCGCGGCGCCGACTTCTGTCTCGTCGGCGGGGTCGGCGACGACGGTGCGCCGCACCCGCATCGGCTCGGGGACGAGCCGCGCCAGGTGGGTGTGCCGCTCGGCGAACGGCAGGTCGAGCAGATCCTGCCCTCCGGCGTACAGGACGTCGAAGAAGACGGGGGAGACGGGGAGTGCGGCGGCCGCGGTGGTGACGTCGACACGGGACCCGACGCGTCCGGCGATCTCCTGGAAGGGGCGGGGTCTGCCGTCGCCGTCGAGTGCGATGACCTCTCCGTCGAGGATGAAGGTATCGCCCGCCAAATCCCGGGCGGCTGCGGTGAGTTCGGGCAGGCGGTCGGTGATGTCGTCGAGGGTGCGGGTGTAGACGCGGACGTCGTCCCCGTCGCGGTGCACCTGGACGCGGATGCCGTCCAATTTCTCCTCGACGGCACATGGCCCGCCCAGCTTGCCGACGCCTTCGGTGACTGAGCCGGCTCCGTGCGCGAGCATCGGGAGCACGGGCCGCCCCACGCTGAGCCGGAACTCGTCCAGGGCGCCCGGCCCCCTCGCGAGCAGGGCCTCGGCGACCGGAGTCACCGCCCCCGCCAGCATCACCGCGCGCCGCACCGCGGCCGGCGGGGCCTCCGTGGCGCGGGCGAGGCCCTCCACGGCGATGGCGTCGAGCGCGCCCTGGCGCACCTCTCCGGTCAGGAGCCCGACGAGGAACCGCTGCTCTTCCCCCGTGGCCGCGCCCATCAGCTCCCGCACCAGCCGCTTGCGCTCGCCCTGCGACCCCTGCCCGGAGACGGCGCCGATGGCGGTCAGGGCCTGGTCCGTGTCCTGGACGGTGAGGGTGGGCTCGGTGGCGGGCGGCGGCGACTCCTTCAGGAGACTCCACCCGATGCCCAGCCTCCCCTGGGGGAGACGGCCGGCGAGGTAGGGAATGACGATGGGGGCGTCGGCCGGGGCGGCCGCGCGGAAGAGATCGGCGAGGAGGGCGATCTTCTGCGACCGGGCGGGGGTGGTGGCCACGGTGGCGGATACGTGGGCCAGGCGGGCTAGGAGCATGCGGTGTCCTTTCCCCGGTCCCGCCCCGTCCCCAAACCGGGCAGGCGCTCAGCTCCCTCAGGCGCCCAGCTTCCTCAGGCGTGCGGGGCCCGGCCTTCGGTCCGTCCGGAGAGCCGACCAGGTGGAAGTGGCGTAGATCACACTATTGATCCCGCGCAACGCGTAATAAACCACCGCGCTTCGGACTCGAACAGGCACGGAAGAAAGCAGTGCGAGCAGCGGCAGCTGCGCCGGAACAGGAGTCCGATCATGGCCGTCACCCTTGAGCAGCCCGCCCGCGCCCGCCTGATCACACCCGAGGGACGCGAGCGTCCGGTTCCGGTGACCCTGCGCTATGCGGCCGCCGACCCCCTGGCCGTCCAGATCGCCTTCCCGCCGGAGGCCTCCCTCGACGGCGCGGAGGTCACGTGGATCTTCGCCCGTCAGCTCCTGGCGGAGGGGCTGCGCGCCCCTGCGGGCGGCGGCGACGTCCACATCTGGCCGTGCGGGCGGGCGCGCACGGTTCTCGAGTTCCACGCGCCGCGGGGCCTTGCCCTGGTGCAGTTCGACAGAGCCGTGCTGCGGCGGTTCCTGCTCCGTACGTACGCCCTCGTCGCGGCGGGAGGCGAGGCCGCGGGCCTCGACCTGGACCTCGACCAGGACCTCGCCCGCCTGCTCGGCGGGGTCTGACCCGGTCCGAGGCGGTCTGCGATCACTCCCCCCGCCCCGGGACGCCGTCGGCCTGGGCCGACCTCCGCCGCCGGGTCACCACCAGCGCACCGGCGACCAGGGCGGCGGCACCCACGGCCACGGAAAGGAGCACCGTCCAGTACGAGCCCGCGGCCGTCGAGTGGGAGGCGAGCTCGGCACCGGGCGTGGGACCCTGCGCCGTGCCCCGCCTCTCGCTCTCGGGAATGAGCGAACCCACCGGCCTGACGTGCCCCGCCGCCTTGAAGCCCCAGTCGAGCAGCGCCCTGGTCTCCTCGTACACGCGGTGGCCTCCCTCTGCCTGAGGGTTCATCACCGACACGACGAGCGTGCGTCCGCCGCGCTGCGCCGCGCTGATCAAGGTGTTGCCCGCGTGGCTCGTGTAGCCGTTCTTGATGCCAAGCAGCCCGGGGTAGGGGGCGACGCCGTCGGCTCCGGTGAGGAGCCGATTGGTGTTCTGGATGGGGTAGGACCAGTTGCCGTTCGGGAACTTGGCGAGCGATGTCGAGCAGTAGCGGGCGAACTGCGGGTCCGCGAGCCCCGCCCGGCCGAACACCGCCAGGTCGTACGCCGATGACACCTGACCCGCCGCGTCATACCCGTCGGGAGAGACCACATGGGTGTCGTGGGCGCCCAATGCGCGCGCCTTGGAGCGCATCTGACCGACGGTCTTCTGCCAGCCGCCGTTGAGCTTCGCCAGCACGTGCACGGCGTCGTTGCCGGAGCTGAGGAACACGCCACGCCACAG
Organism: Streptomyces sp. NPDC051218; assembly: GCF_044455475.1. Classification (NCBI taxonomy): domain Bacteria; kingdom Bacillati; phylum Actinomycetota; class Actinomycetes; order Kitasatosporales; family Streptomycetaceae; genus Streptomyces; species Streptomyces sp. NPDC051218. The sequence goes on from NZ_JBITEU010000002.1 coordinate 543,512, forward strand.
GTCGGCGACGGTGTAGCTGCGCCCCGCCTCGATTCCCACGAGGCTGCTGCCGTCCCCGACCTCGGAGAGCTCACTCTGCGTGACCCGGTGACGGGCGACGGCGTCCAGGTGGGGCAGGGCCGTGAGGGCGAAGAGCGACTTCAGGGTGGAGGCGGGCGGCAGTTGACGGTGCGCGTTGTGGGCGGCGAGCACTTCGCCCGAACGGGCGTCGGCCACCAGCCAGGACAGCGCCGAGACGTCGCGCGGCACGGCCGGGGCGCCGGATTTCGGCCGGACCTGGACGCCCGACCGGTCGAGGAGGTTCGAGGAATAGGCGGGCCCCGGCTTGGGCGGCGTGGGCTCCTCGACGGCCACGGCGACGGGTGTGGGCAGGAGGACCAGAGCGGCTGCCGCGAGGGCCGCGGTGCGGACGGATGAGGAGCGCGGGAGGTACCTGATGACCATTCAGTCACCGTACGAGCGAGGCCCGAAGCCCGCAGGTCAGCTTGGTCCGGCTGGATGTACGGGGTGGTCGGAGGCCGTGTGTGCACGGGACCTTCCGAACCCGCCCGTCCGCGCCCACACTGCTGGGCGAGGACGGCGGAGGGGGCCTGATGACCACTCGACGGGGACGGCGCGGAACGACGTGGAAGCCGTGGAAGCCGTGGGCGGTGTGCGGCGCCGTGCTGCTCCTGCAGTTGATGCTGATCTGGTCGCCGCTCCGGCCCTACGTGGCAGGGGCCTTGATCCTCGGCCTGCTCGGGTCCGTGCTGTGGTGGCTGTGGCGCACGGACCGAATGGCCCGCGACCGTGATCGCGCGTGGCGGAAGGAGGACGCGGTCCGGACGGGCCACCGGTCCCTGACACGGGCCGACGCGATGACCGGCACCGAGTTCGAGGAGCTGGTCGCCGGGCTGTGCCGCAGGGACGGGTGTACCGACGTACGCAGGGTGGGCGGGGCGGGGGACAACGGCGTGGACGTGGCCGGGCGGCTCCCGGACGCCCGGACCATGATCATCCAGTGCAAGCGGTACGCGCCGAGCCGCGCCGTCGCCGCACGCGACCTGCGCGATCTCCTGGGCTCCCGCGTGCACTTCGGGGCCGACGTGGCGATCTGTGTGACGACCGCGCGCTTCAGCCACCCGGCGCACACCTTCGCGGCGGAACACGGCATCGCCACCCTGCACCGCGACCACATGGGCCTGTGGAACAGCGGGACCACGCTCGAAGCACTGCTCGGCGTCAGCGACGCGGGCCAGGGCGACGTACGGCATCGGGCGCGCTGGAAGAAGACGTATGGATGATCCCGCGCGCCAGGGGAGTCGGGGAGCCGACCTGAGGCCCCTTGCTCCCTGGGTGCGCCGTGCGCCCGGGTTACTTCGGAAGGTTCGCCTCGATCGCGGCGATGACCTCGGGAGCGTCCGGCTCGGTCTGCGGGGCGAAACGCGCCACCACCTCGCCGTCCGCACCGACGAGGAACTTCTCGAAGTTCCAGCGGATGTCGCCGGTGTGTCCCTCGGCGTCCGCCGTGTCCACGAGCTTCCGGTACAGCGCGTGCCGGTCGTCGCCGTTCACGTCGACCTTCTCGGTCATCGGGAACGTCACGCCGTACGTCGCCGAACAGAACTCGGCGATCTCGTCCGACGTACCGGGCTCCTGGCCCATGAACTGGTTGCAGGGCACGCCGAGGACCGTGAAGCCCCGGGGCGCGTACTTCTCGTGGAGGCGCTCGAGGCCCGCGTACTGCGGGGTGAGCCCGCACTTGGAGGCGACATTGACGATCAGGACGGCCTTGCCGAGGTACTGGCCCAGGTTCGCCGGGCCGCCCTGGAGGGCGCCGAGCTCTGCATCTTCGTAGACAGACATGCTCCGGAGCCTACGCTCACGGGGCCGCGCAGATCACTACGGTCCCGTCCGGTTCAGGTGTCCGCGGGCGACCAGCTCCACCGTCGTGGCCACCGCGATCGCCTGGACCGCCATCAGGGCGATCAGCACGAACAGCTGCACCGCACCCGCGAGGACGGGTGACGCGCCGCCCAGGAGCATGCCGACGAAGGCGCCGGGCAGCGTGACAAGGCCCACCGTGCGGGTCTGGTCGAGGCCGGGCAGCAGGGCGTCCGACGCGGCGGGGCGGATCACCTCAAGGCGGGCGTCCCTGGACGGCAGACCCAGCGCGAGGCCCGCCTCGAACTCGCCCTTGCGGCCGCGGAGTTCGTCGAGGGCCCGGCGGCCGCCGAGTACCGTCGCGGTGAGCGCGCCGCCGATGAGGATGCCCGTCACGGGGATCATGGCGATGCCGTTCACCGGCAGCAGGCCGGTCAGGGTCAGGCCCGCCACCACCGGGACGACGGGCCCCGCGATCGGCAGCGCCGCCCACCACCAGGTGCCGTTGGCGGTGATGCGGCGCCCCGCCGTACGCGCGGCGACCGCGAACATCAGGAGCAGGAAGGCGAAGAGCGCCGCGACGTGGTGGATGACCCAGCCGATCACCAGGGACACCACGCCCAGCTGCACGGCCGCCCGCGCCCCCGCCACGAGGATCTCCCGCGCCCTGCCGCGCGAACCGTCGGGGGAGAGGCGGAACACGGCGGCCGTCGCCGCCGCGGCGAGCACCAGGACGAGCAGCACCACACCGAGCGTCGTGTTGACCGGAAGCAGGGCCTGAGCGGCGAGATCGCGCACGCGCCCACCCTAGGCGGCGGCGCGACGGCGGTCCCCGGGGATCAGGGAAGGAGCCTGGAACCGGTGATCGGAACTCGTGCGTCCGGGGTCGTCGCGAGCGGGCTCCGGATGTGAGGATGCGGGAGGAAAGACGCGATGCCGGACGAGTACGCAACGCCGGAAGAAAGAAGGGCTGACCTCATGGCGCAGCAGGTACAGGGCGTGATCGCGCGCGCGAAGGGCGAGCCGGTACGGATCGAGACGATCGTCGTGCCGGACCCGGGGCCCGGGGAAGCCGTGGTGAAGGTGCAGGCCTGCGGGGTCTGTCATACCGACCTGCACTACCGCGAGGGCGGCATCAACGACGACTTCCCCTTCCTCCTCGGCCACGAGGCGGCGGGCGTCGTGGAGTCGGTCGGCGACGGTGTCACGGAGGTCGCGCCCGGCGACTTCGTGATCCTCAACTGGCGTGCGGTGTGCGGCCAGTGCCGCGCCTGCCTGCGCGGCCGCCCCCAGTACTGCTTCGCCACGCACAACGCGAAGCAGAAGATGACCCTCACGGACGGCACGGAGCTCTCGCCCGCGCTCGGCATCGGTGCCTTCGCGGAGAAGACCCTCGTCGCCGCCGGGCAGTGCACCAAGGTCGACCCGGCCGCGTCGCCCGCCGCGGCCGGGCTGCTGGGCTGCGGGGTCATGGCCGGTATCGGCGCCGCCATCAACACCGGCAACGTCGGTCGCGGCGACTCGGTCGCCGTCATCGGCTGCGGGGGCGTCGGCAACGCGGCGGTCGTGGGCGCACGCCTCGCGGGAGCCGCGAAGATCATCGCCGTGGACATCGACGACAAGAAGCTCGAGACGGCGAAGAGCCTCGGTGCCACGCACACCGTCAACTCCCGTTCGGCGGACCCGATCGAGGCGGTCCGCGAGCTGACCGACGGGAACGGAGCCGACGTAGTCATCGAGGCGGTCGGCCGCCCGGAGACCTATGAACAGGCCTTCTACGCACGCGACTTGGCGGGCACGGTCGTCCTGGTCGGCGTGCCGACACCGGAGATGCGCATCGATCTGCCGCTGCTCGACGTCTTCGGGCGCGGCGGCGCGCTGAAATCGAGCTGGTACGGGGACTGTCTGCCCTCACGCGACTTCCCGATGCTCATCGACCTCTACCAGCAGGGGCGACTCGACCTGGACGCGTTCGTCACGGAGACCATCGCGCTGGAAGACGTGGAGAAGGCCTTCGAGCGCATGCACCATGGGGACGTCCTGCGTTCGGTGGTGGTCCTCTGATGGCGGCGCGCATCGACCACTTGGTCACATCGGGCACGTTCTCCCTCGACGGAGGCACCTGGGACGTCGACAACAACGTGTGGATCGTGGGGGACGACAGTGAGGTCGTCGTCATCGACGCGGCCCACGACGCGGACGCCATCGCGGCGGCCGTCGGCGAGCGCCGCGTCGTCGCGATCGTGTGCACGCACGCCCACGACGACCACATCGACGCCGCCCCGGCGCTCGCGGCCCGCACCGGCGCGCCGATCCTGCTCCATCCCGCCGACGCGGAGCTGTGGAAGCAGACCCACCCCGACCGTGCCCCCGACGGCGAGCTGGCGGACGGGCAGGAACTGGCCGTGGCGGGAACGGAGTTGAAGGTACTGCACACCCCAGGTCACTGCCTGGGCGCCGTCAGTCTCTACGCACCCGCCCTGGGCACGGTCTTCACCGGCGACACGCTCTTCGCGGGCGGCCCCGGAGCGACGGGCCGGTCGTTCAGCGACTTCCCGACCATCGTCGACTCGATCAGGGACCGCCTCCTCACGCTGCCCCCGGAGACGGTGGTGCGGACCGGCCACGGCGACAGCACGAGCGTGGGCGCGGAGGCGCCGCACCTGGAGGAGTGGATCGCCCGCGGCCACTGACGCACCAAACGACGTACGCGACCGGGGCTCTGCCCGGCACACACGATCGGCCCCGCGTGGTTCACCGCGCGGGGCCTTTCGCGTACTGGCCCTGTTCCGCGATCTCCGATAAGTTAGGCAAGGCTTACCTAATGGAGGTTGAAGGATGGGTGTCCGTCACGCCAGCACGACCGTGCCCACTGCAGCGGCACGCGCTCGCTCACTGCTCACCACCGCGTGGTCCTGCGCGGTGACCACGGAGATCGGCAGGGATGAACTCGTCGGCGCGCACAGCGTCACGCCGGAGGGCATCCTTCTGCTGACCCCGCCCCCCGACAGTGCGCTGGCCACCGCGATGATCTGCGCGCCCCGCGGCGAACCGTCCACCCTCGTGGAGTTCGCGGACGTCGCCCCCGTACCCGTACGGGACCGGATCCGGGCCCGGCTCTGGCTCTCCGGGTCCCTGGTGCCCGACGGCGAGGGATTCATCTTCGCGCCGACGTGTGCCGTGCTGCACGACTCCGCCGGGGGCCGAGTCGGCATCGACCTCGACGAACTCGCCCTGGCCGCGCCCGATCCGCTGGCCGAGGCGGAGGCGCGCCTGCTCACCCATCTCGCCGACGCGCACGAGGACGCCGTCGAGCAGCTGACCCGGCTCGTGTGCGCGGACAGCCTGCACGGCGTGGTCCGGGTGCGCCCGGTCGCCATCGACCGTTACGCGCTCACGCTGCGCCTCGAAAAGGCCCGCAGCCAGGCGGACGTCCGCCTCGACTTCGACGAGCCCGTCGAGGACGTCGCCCAGGTGACCGAACGCATGCACATCCTGCTGACGAAGGCCCGGCACCTGCGCCGCCCCCTACTGCGCCCCACGCCCCCCGACGCCTGAATTCGCCGACTTCATGGACCGCAGCGCGAGCACGAGCACACCGATGTCATCGAGAAAAACCGGGTCCGGCAGCAGATCCGCCGGCAGGACGAGATAGGCGACAGCGCCCCAGAACACCCACTGGCGCTCGACCGGCAGCCCCGCCGCCCGCAACGTGCGGCGCGTGCGGACCAGGCGTACGAGCACCGCGACCGCGACCGCGAGCGTCGCGGCCACCACGACCGCGCCGGCCACAAGGAGGACCGTGACTTCCGTGCTCATCAGACCCTGACCTCCGTCCTGCGACGTACTGCGACGTTGCGACGTACTGAGACGTACTAAGACGTACCGCGCCATACTGCGACGTCCTGCGCGGGCACTCGGCCCAGGCTATGGGTACCCGCGGGACGCCGCGCGAACATCCCGCCCCGCCCTCGTACGACAGACGTCCCGCTCTCTTACGACAGACGTCCCGCTCTCCAGCGACGGACTTTCTGCCCTCCCATGACGGACGATGGAGGCCGGCACCACCTCCGGCACCTCCAACTCCACTGCGGGAAGGCAGAGATGAGCCAGACGCTGATCTTGGCAGGGCGGGTTCTGACCGGGCCGCATGGCCAGTGCGTCACAGACGGAGCCGTACTGACGGAGGGCACCGGCATCGTCGCCGCGGGCGCCCGAGCCGAGATCGAGGCCCTGGCGCACGGCGTGTCGCGGCGGTACGCACTGCCCGACGCCACGGTGCTGCCCGGCCTCATCGACGCCCACGTCCACCTGGTCTTCGACGCGAGCAAGGACCCCGTCGCGGTCCTGGACGCGCACAGCGACACCACCCTGATGGCGGCCATGGAGGAGCGGGCGCTGCAGTTCCTGCGCAGCGGCGTCACCACGGTGCGCGATCTGGGTGACCGGGGCCGCCTCACGCTGCGGCTGCGCGAGGAGATCGCCGCGTCCCGGGTGCCCGGCCCGCGGATCGTCGCCGCCACGACGCCGCTGACCACGAAAGGCGGCCACTGCTGGTTCCTGGGCGGTGAGGTCGAGGGCGAGAGCGAGATCCGCGCCCTGGTCCGGCGCAATGCCGAGCTCGGCGCGGACGTCATCAAGGTCATGGCCACCGGAGGCGGCCTCACGCGGGGCGGCCCGGCCACCTGGCAGGCCCAGTTCGACGCCCCCGAGCTCCGCCTGATCGTGCGTGAGGCGCACCGGGCGGGGCTGCCGGTCGCCGCCCACGGACACGGCACCGCGGGGATCGTGGCGGCCGTGATGGCGGGCGTCGACACCATCGAGCACTGCACCTGGATGACGCGCAAGGGCCTCGGCCTGCGCGAGGACGTCCTGGACGCCATCGTCGCCAAGGGCATCCGGATCTGCCCCACCGTCAGCCCCAACTGGCGGATGCTGCCCATGTTCTTCGGCGCCGAACGGGCCGAGGCGATGTTCGACCAGGTGCGCACGATGGCGGAGCGCGGCGCGCGGCTCATCGCCGGGACGGACGCGGGCGTCCAGCGTGCGGGCTGTGACGGCCTGGCCCAGAGTCTCGGCTTCTACCAGCACCTGGGCATCGAACCCGACCGCGTCATCGACATGGCGACCACGGAGGCAGCCGACGCCCTGGGCATCGCCGACCAGGTCGGACGCCTGGCCGCGGGCTACCGGGCCGACCTGATCGCGGTGCACGGTGATCCACTCAGGGACGTGGCCGCCCTGGGCGACGTACGCCTGATCATGGCGAACGGCAAGATGGTGGACCATGAGTGAGACGTCCGTACATTCCGCGCGGCCTGACCCTGCGAACCCCGGTCCGGCCAACCCCGGTCCGGCGAACCCCGATCCGAACAACCCCGCTCCCGCCGAGCCCGTTCAGGCGCTGATCGTCGTCGACATGCAGTCCGCCTTCGTCACCGGCGACGGCGCCGTGCCGCAAGCGGCCCGCCTCCTCGACCGTACGACCGATCTGATCACCCGGGCCCGTGCCGCGGGCGCCCTGGTGATCCAGCTCCAGAACGACGGCGAGCCGGCTGCCGTCGACGAACCCGGCACGCCCGGCTGGGAGATCCACCTGCCCGCAGACGCCGACCGGGGTGAGAAGGTCCTGCGCAAGACCGTCGACGACGGCTTCGAGGAGACCGGGCTCGCGGACCTGCTCGCCGAGGCCGGCGTGCGCGACCTCGCCTTCTGCGGGGTGCAGTCCGAGATGTGCGTGATGGCGACCGCGCGTACGGCCCTGGAGCTGGACTTCCGCGTCGTCCTGCCCCACGACGCGCACGCGACGTACGACATCCCGGCCGCCGAAGGCATCAGCGACCTGGTCCCGGCGGCGATGGTGTCCCGGGTGGCGGAGTGGGCCCTCGGCGACGAGGTCGAGATCGTCGCGAGGGCCCGGGACGTCGAGTTCACGAAGCCGTAGTGGACGACGGGGGACGCAGATCGAAGACGCCGTACCCGAACCCCCGCGCCGTGACGACGCCGCCCTCGATCTCCACGCCCTCCGACTCAAGCGCCCGCGGGCCCTCGCCCGCGGCGTCCGTGGAGAACGTCGCCGGTTCGCTGCGGGGGTTGATCACCACGAGATGGCGGCCGCCCCTGACGTACACGAACGGATAGCCGCTGTGCAGCACCTCCACCGACCCGTCGGGTCCCAGCTCCGGCGTGGCCTTGCGCAGGGCGATCAGGCGGCGCACGAGGTGCAGCAGAGAGGTCTCGTCGGCCAGCTGGGCGGCCACGTCGGGGCGCCGCGGATCGGGGTCGACGGGCAGATACAGGCGGTCGGCCGTGGCGGTGGAGAAACCGGCGTTCACGCTGCCGTCCCACTGCATGGGGGTGCGTGAGCCCGCCCTGTTGTAGCGCGGGCCGAGCACGCTGCCCTCGGTGTCGGGCAGGCCCGGGACGTAACGCATGCCGATCTCGTCGCCGTAGTAGACCGCGGGGAGCGTGGGCCAGGTGAGCTGGAAGGCGAAGGCCGCAGGGAGCTGATCGGCGGTGCGCGGGCCGCAGTTGAGGCGGGAGAAGTCGTGGTTGGAGGTCGGCAGCGCGACGTGCCCGGCGTCCCCGACGGCCTCACAGGCCGCCTGCCAGGCCTCGACGAACGTACGGGGTGAGCCCTTGCCGCTCGGGTCGAAGAAGCAGTCGACAGGGTCCCATGCCTCGTCGTCGGTGCCCTCGCCGTTGTTCCACAGGGAGCGCAGCGGTCCGCCGTTGGTGGGGCCGCCGAACTGGAGGAAGAAGTCGGCGTGGAACCCCGCGGGCACGGACACCGCCGGATCTCCCCACTCCGAGAGCAGTACGGCTTCCGGGTGGGTCGCGTCCAGCCAGCCGCGCAGCTCGGTCCACACCCGGGCCGTCGCGCTGCGGTCAGGGTCGTCCTTGACGAGGGAGTGCGCCATGTCCACGCGGAAACCCGCGAGGCCGAGCTCCAGCCAGTGGCCCATGATGTCGCGCAGCGCGGCCCGGTTTGCGCGCGGACCCTCGGCGTCGACGGACTGCCGCCACGGCTCGGCCGGATTCCCGCGTGCGTAACCGAAGTTGAGGGCGGGCTGCGAGTCGAAGAAGTTCGGCAGATACGCGCCGGGGCGGCTCCCCGGGGACCGCACGAAACCGTCCGGGCAGCCTTCGGAGGCCCAGATGTACCGATGGTCGTCGGGGTCACCAGCCGATGCGGTGAACCACGGATGCCGGTCGGAGGTGTGCCCGGCCACCAGATCGAGCAGGACGCGGATGCCGCGCCGCCCCGCCTCCGCCACCAGCGCGGCCAGGTCGTCGTTGGTGCCGTAACGGGGCGCGACGGAGAGGTAGTCCGAGACGTCGTACCCGGCGTCGCGGAACGGCGAGGCGAAACAGGGGTTGATCCAGACGGCGTTGACACCCAGCCAGGCCAGGTGGTCCAGGTGCGCGGTGATGCCGTTGAAGTCACCGATGCCGTCGCCGTCGGAGTCGGCGAAGGACTGCGGATAGATCTGGTAGAAGACGGCCTCGGAGAGCCAGTCGGGGGCGGGGCGGAACGACGTCATGGAACCTCTCTACAACGGCAGTGCGCACACCGCGACCGGAGCGGCGAACGGCGTGTCGGACAGGCGCAGTTGGCCGCTCTTGCCCACGTGGAAGACGCTCACCGAGCTGGACTTCTGATGGGCCGCGAACAGCAACCGCTGGGACGGCGAGAAGGCGATGTGCCGGGGGAAGTCCCCGCCCGCCAGCACCGTGTCGAGCAACCGCAGCCGGGCCCCGCCCGCTTCGATCGCGTACCGCGTGAGGCTGTTGTGCCCGCGGTTGGCGAGGAAGGCGAAGGTGCCCTCGCGCGTGACGAGCAACTGCGCCGGATAGCTGGTGCCTTCACCCGTCCCGGTGGGCTGCGGCGCACCGGGAGTCAGCCGCCCGCTCGCGGGGTCGTAGGCGCAGACGACGACGGTGTTGTCGTTCTCGTTGGCCAGATAGGCGAAGCGTCCCGAGGGGTGGAAGGTGAGGTGGCGCGGCCCGGCGCCGGGTCGCAGGGCGGCGTACGAGACCTGGGTGAGCTTTCCCTTCTTCGCGTCGAGGCGGTAGCTGTAGACCGTGTCGTTGCCCAGGTCGACGGCGAGGACGTGTCCGCCGTCCGGGCTCGTCACGATCTGGTGGGCGTGCGGCCCGTCCTGTCCCGGGCCGGGCGGCGGACTGGAATGGGTGACCACGTCACTCAACTCCCCAAGCGCGCCCGAGGGTTGGACCGGGTGGACGGCCACGCTCCCGGAGAGATAGTTCGCGCTGAGCAGCCAGCGTCCGCCCGGATGCACGGACAGCTGGCAGGGCCCGGCACCTCCGGTGTCGCGCGCACCGAGAACCTCGGGCCCTGAGGGGGACAGCGCGACCGCGGTCACGGCGCCCTGCTCCTGCTCGTTGACCGCGTAGAGCGTCCGGCCCGAGGGATGGACGCAGAGGTAGGAGGGGTCGGGTACGCCGGCCAGGGTTCCGGTGCCGGTGATGTGCCCCGTCGCTTCGTCGTAGGTGGCGAGTCCGATGCCGGTGCCGCCGCCGGGCTTGGTGGTGTACGTGCCGAGGAAGAGCGGGCGCGCGCGGTACGGGGGCCTTCTTGGCGGTGCGGCCGATACGGCGGGCACGGACGCGGCGACGGCAGAGGCGGCGAGCGCTCCGATGAACCCCCGCCGCCCCCAGCCGTCCGCCGTGCGCTGCCCGTAGTGCTCACCGGTCATGCCAGCCTCCATGTCCGCACGTCACGCGTCGGTGGTGACACGTGTGGCAGACACAGTGGTATCCGAGAACCCCCAAGGACAAGAGGCACCACCAGGGTTGCGTACCGTGCAACGCCGAGCCGCGCGTGTCAGGCGAGTGGGGCGCGCCCCGTGGGGCTGGTGGTGACCGTTGCTCCCGTGCTACTCCTGCTGCGCCCGACCCAGGACTCGGTTCGGGCGGCGAGGGTGGTGAGCACCAGGTTCAGCAGGATGAAGAGCAGGGCGACGACGGTGAAGGAGGCAATGGTGTTGGCGCCGTAGTTCGCGGAGATCAGACGGACCTGGTGGAGCAGTTCGTCGAACGCCAGCATCTCGCCGCCGAGCGCGGTGTCCTTGACGATGACCACCAGTTGCGTGGTGAGGGCGGGCAGCATCGCGGTGACCGCCTGGGGGAGCAGTACGGACGCCATGATCTGTCCCTTGCGCATCCCGATCGCGCGAGCGGCGTCACTCTGCCCCCGGGGCAGGGCGATGATCCCGGCGCGCACGATCTCGGCGAGCACGGCGGCGTTGAAGACGACGAGACCCGTCACGACCGAGTACAGGGGGCGCATCTGCGGGGTGACATCGCTGAAGCGCGCGTACACCTCGTTCGCCAGGAGCATCAGCATCAGCACAGGGACGGCCCGGCAGCAGTCGATCAGCGTGCCGACGGACCGGCGGAGCACCGCGTGCTCGGAGAGCCGCGCGATGCCGAGAAGTGCGCCGAGCGGCAAAGCGAGGACAAGGGCGAGAGCGGCGGCCTGGACGGTGTGCAGCAGGCCGGGCAGCAGGAACTCGGTCCACACCCGGGAGTCCTCGACGAAGGGGTTCCACTTCTCGGCGGCCAGTTGGTTCTTGTCGCCGAGCAGCTTCAGGACCCACAGGGCAGCGGCGGCGAGTGCCAGGAGGAAGAGCAGGGAGCACAGCAGGTTGCGGCGTCTCGCGCGCGGACCGGGGGCGTCGTACAGGACGGAGAGAGCCTTCATCGCCGGACCGCCACTCTGGTGCTGACCCACCCGAGGAGGATTCCGGTGGGCAGGGTGATGCAGACGAAGCCGAAGGCGAAGACCGCGAAGACGGCGAAGATGGCGTGGCTTTCGTTCTCCATCATCTCCTTCATCAGCAGGGCGGCCTCGCTGACCCCGATGGCGGCGGCCGTCGTGGTGTTCTTGGTCAGCGACATCAGTACGGTGCCCAGCGGGTTCACCACCGCGCGGAACGCCTGGGGCAGGACGACATGGCGCAGCACCTGGGGGAACGTCAGGCCCAGTGAACGGGCCGCCTCGGCCTCGCCGACCGGCACGCTGTTGATGCCGGAGCGCAGCGATTCGCAGACGAAGGTGGCGGTGTAGGCGGCCAACCCCAGCACCGCGAGACGGAACCCGGTCTCCTTCGCCGTGCCGCCGCCGAGCGTCGCGCCCATCGTCTGGTGCAGGGCGAGCGACGTGGCGACGATGATGACGGTCAGGGGCGTGTTGCGTACGACATGGACGTACAGGGCGGCGAATCCGCGTAGCAGAGGAACCGGACTGACCCGCAGACCGGCAAGCAGCGTGCCCCAGGTCAGGGCTCCGGCCGCCGCGTACAGCGCCAGTTGGATGGTCACCCAGAAGGCGCCGAACAGGTCGTAGCGCTGGAGGTCGAGGAACTGGAGGTCGAGGACGTCGGGCAGCAGCGCGGCGGTCTCGGGGGCGGACGTGCCGGACGGTGGGCGGCCGACCACGGCTGCTCAGCCGGTCTCGGTGATCTTCGGAGCCTGTTCGTGGTCGAAGCGGGCGGGGCCGAAGTGCTTGCGTACCGCCCGGTCCCAGGACCCGTCGGCGACCATCTTCCGCAGCGCCTTGTTGACCTTGTTCCGCAGCGCGGTGTCGGACTTGGCCACGCCGATGCCGTACCGCTCGTCGCTGAGCCTGAGGCCGACGAGCTTGAACTTGCCGCGGTGCGCGCGTTGCGCGGCGAACCCGGCAAGGATCGCGTCGTCGTTGGTGAGCGCGTCGACGACCTTGTTCTCCAGGCCGGTCAGGCATTCCGTGGGTGAACTGAACTCCTGGAGATCGGCCTTGGGAGCAAGCTCTTCCTTCACATTCTGCGCGGACGTGGACCCGGTGACCGAGCAGAGCTTTCTGGAGTTCAGGTCAGCGGCGCCCTTGATGGACGTGTCGTCGGTGCGGACCAGCAGGTCCTGGTGGGCGAGGAAGTACGGCCCGGCGAAGGAGACCTTCCGCTTGCGCTCGTCGGTGATCGAGTAGCTCGCGACCACCAGGTCCACGTCCCCGCGCACCAGCAGATTCTCGCGCACGGCCGGGACCGTCGCCTTCCAGGTGATCCGGTCCTTCGATACGCCCAACTGCCCGGCGACGTAGGTGGCGACGTCGATGTCAAGCCCGCGGTACTCGCCGTCGGGCCCTCGCAGACCGATGCCGGGGAGGTCGTCGCGGACCGCCACGGTTAGCTGGTCCCCGTCCTTGGCGCCGCCCGACCCACCGCAGCCCGCGGCGCCGGTCAGCACCAGAACAACCAAGGCCGAGGCCCCCCTGCAACGCCTCATCCGGTCTTCCCCTCGCCGTGCGGGCCCTGCTCGTCGATCTCGGTCGCACACCCCGTAGACCAGCCAACGTCCCACACGTCCACTGCCGCCACAACGACGCGATCCGGACATCTGCCTCGGATCGAACGGCAGGGCGAGTGCCCGGTTTGCGCGGACCGCCGCGGACCCCTGACCTTCGGCACGACCTCCAGCCACGGCCCGACGGCTTGCGGCTCCGCGCTCGCCCCGCGGGCCGTCAACCTCCGTGTCCGTGGCTCGATCGGCGTGACCACCGACGGGACCGCGGCCGTCCGCCCGACGGCACGCCGCACGGTTGGTGTCACGAACAGCGCGTCAAATACGGAGAGTAACTACGGTAGATGGGCCGTGAATATGCGCCGCACGGTGGCCGAGGATGTCACCCGGAGGTATGAACTAGCCCTGAGCGGGCAAGATGTAGATGCCATTCGCGGTGCCGCCCCAGACCCCGGCGGCGTCGGGCGCCGGCCTGAGGGCCTCGCCGCTCGCGTTGTCGTTACTCTTCGTATGCGGGGTGTAGGAATTGGGGGGTGGACCATGGGCACGCCCGACCCGGGCTTCGGACTGCACCACCGTGTGGTGGACGGATCGATCATTCTGACATTCCGCGGTGAACTGGACGCCTGGGCGGAGCTGGAACTCTCGCCGCGCATAGCCGAGTTACTGGACCGGCCGGGCACGGACGTGGTGGTGGACCTGCGGCAGGTGACCTTCCTGGACGCCGGTGGCCTGCGACTCCTCGTGCGCATCAAAGGCCGGACCATCGCGAAGCGGCGCACCCTGCGGCTGATCCGCAGCAGCCCGCGCGTCTGGCGGGTCCTGCGGATCACCCGGCTCGACCGCAGCTTCACCGTCCTGGACGGCATGCCCGCCGCCCTTGACGCACCCGAGGACCGCGAGGGAAACCTGAACAGACCGGCCTAAGGGCGCAGCAGCCCTCGCTCGTACGCCTTGGCCAGTCGCTGGGGGACCAGGTGGGCGGCACCGTCGACGGTGACCGGCACGAGCTGCGGGGTGGTCGCCTTCCACTGGGCGCGGCGGTGGCGTGTGTTGCTGCGGGACATTTTCCGCTTGGGTACGGCCATGGTCTCGGTCCTTTCTCGGCAGTGCGTCGACGAGGCTATATGAAAATGGTTCCCATTTCGAATCAGGTGCCGTGGCGAGGGTCTCTCGACGCCGGTCGACGGGTGTGGGCCACGGTTGACAGCCCGGACGCCCCCGGGACACCATCCCGCCGATGGAGATCACCGACCTGACATCGGCGGAGCACCGCGTCCGGCAGGCGTTTCCGCTCGGCGAGGGCGTCGACTTCCGCGAGAGCCCCGACGACGACCCCAGGGCCGGTGACTCCTGGGGCCCCGAACGGACGGTGCGCGCCGAGGTGTTGAGGGCCCTGCTGCTCAACGGTCCGACGCGGGAAGGCGAGATAGCCGGGATGAAAGTGACCGGCGCGCGCATCACCGGACGGCTCGACCTCATGTACGGGTGATGCTTTCGGACGAGAAGCTGTACCCGGTCAGTCTCGGCCTCTACACCTGGAACAGCTCGGCCACCGTCTCGCCCGAGTACTACCCCGTGGTGATCATCGGCTCGCTCCTCGCGGTGCTGCCCCTGATCCTCGCCTTCATACTGCTGCAACGCTTCTGGAAGTCGGGTCTGACCGCGGGCTCGGTCAAGTGAGCCGTGCGGACCACGTGATCCCTGCGGACCACGTGAACCATGTGAACCATGTGAAAGGGAATGTGCTGATGAACGGCAGTCGCCGGCCGCGTGCCGCGCTCGCCATGGCCCCCGACGCGGCGAAGGCCGTGCTCGGCCCCGATGCCCTGGCCGCACTCGGCCGGGTGTGCGATCTGGAGCCGGACACGGTCCTGGACGACTTCACCACGGAGCGGGCGCGCACTGTGCTCCGGGACGTGGAGGTCTTGGTCACCGGCTGGGGCTGCCCGCCGCTCGACGCCGCCGCGCTCGCGGCCGCGCCCCGGCTGCGGGCCGTCGTGCACACCGCCGGGTCGGTACGCGGCCACATCACCCCGGAGTGCTGGGACCGGGGCATCGAAGTGTCGTCGGCCGCCGCGGCCAACGCACTGCCCGTCGCCGAGTACACCGTCGCCATGATTCTGCTCAGCGGCAAGCAAGTCATGGAGCGCGTGAGGGAGTTCAGGTCTACCCGGCGCCGCGACGAATGGCTCGGCCTGTCGCACGGCGTCGGCAACTACGGCCGTACGGTCGGCATCCTCTCCGCCTCGATGATCGGCCGCCGCGTCATCGAACTCCTCCGCCCCTACGACCTCCGGGTGCTGCTGCACGACCCGTACGTCTCCCACGAGGAAGCCCAGGCGCTCGGCGTACGGCCCGTCGGCATCCGGGAGTTGTTCGCGAGCAGCGATGTCGTCAGCGTCCACACCCCGCTCCTTCCCGCCACCCGCGGCCTGGTCAGCCGTGAGCTCATCGCCGCGATGCGCCACCAGGCGGTGCTCATCAACACGGCCCGCGGCGCGGTCCTCGACCAGGACGCCCTCACCGAAGCCGCACTCGCCGGCCGCGTCCGCGCCGTCCTCGACGTCACCGACCCCGAAGTCCTGCCCCCGGAACACCCGTTGTGGGACTGCGACCACGTCACGATCACTCCGCACCTGGCGGGCTCGCAGGGCAACGAGTGGGGGCGCCTCGCCGATCTCGCCGTCACCGAGCTCGGCCGCTGGGCCGCTGGCGACGGTTTCGCCCATGCCGTACGACGCGAAAGGCTGGCCTACCTCGCATGAGCATCCCCGGACTGCCCGAGGAAAACCGGGAGTTGAGCCCGTACACCGGTTACACGCGCGAGCACTGGCAGGCGGCCGCCGACGGTCTCCTGGGCGCCGCCTGGAAGTGGGCGACCCCACACGGCGCCCTGCTCGACCTGCCGGGCCGTCCCTCCGCGTCCGGCGTGCGCTCGGACGGCCTCGAGGGATACGCCCGCACCTTCCTCGCCGCAGCGTTCCGTGTGGCGGGCGCCGATGGCAAGGACCCGCACGGCTGGCTCGACCGGTACGCGCAAGGCCTCGCGGCGGGCACGCGCACCCCGGGCCGCGACGACGCCGAGTCGTGGCCGCTGATCCTGGACCACACCATCCAGGGCCAGCCGATGGTCGAGTCCGCGTCCGTCGCCCTCGGCCTGCGGCTTACCCGCCCCTGGCTGTGGGACCGGCTCGACAGCGCCGTACAGGACCGGGCGGCGGAGTGGCTGCGCGGCGCGATACGCCACGTGCCCGCACCCAACAACTGGTACCTCTTCCCCTACACCGTGGCCGGGTTCCTGGAGTCGGTCGGCCGTGGTGACGCGGAGACGGCCAGGGCGCGCGAGCGGGCACTCGAACTCCTGGAGACCTGGTACCGCGGCCAGGGCTGGTACGCCGACGGGGACGGCCGCGCCTTCGACCACTACAACGGCTGGGCGCTGCACCTGTATCCGACGCTGGACGCCCAACTATCGGGCGACACAGCACAGTTGTCAGCGCACGGCACCCGTCTGAACGAGCACTTGGAGAGCTTCGGACTGCTCTTCGGCGGGGACAGCGCCCCGATCCACTTCGGCCGCTCCCTGACCTACCGCTTCGCCGCCGGGGCATCCGTGGCCCTCGGCGCACTCACCGGTCACACGCCCCTCACCCCCGGCACATCGCGCCGCCTGCTCAGCGGATCACTGCGCTACTTCCTGGACCGCGGCTCCGTCAGCGCCGACGGACTGCTCACCCTCGGCTGGCACGGCCCGCACGAAGCGACCCTGCAGTCCTACTCCGGCCCCGCGTCGCCCTACTGGGCGTCCAAGGCGTTCGTCGGCCTCCTGGCACCGGCGAGCCACCCCCTGTGGACAGCCACGGAGGAACCGGCCCCCAGCGAGAGTCGCGACTCAGTCCTCGCGCTCCCCGCGCCCGGCCTCCTCGTCCAGAGCACCCGCGCGGACGGGATCGTACGGCTGCACAACCACGGCAGCGACCACGCGCGCCCGCACGAGGCCGAGACCGCGGCCCACGAGGACCCGCTCTACGCCCGCCAGGCCTACTCCACGCGGACAGGCCCCACGGCGCGCGGCAATACCGCCGACAACCACATCACGGTGGATGTGGCGGGCGTACGCAGCGCCCGCACCCGCATCCATCCGCTGGGCGCCGGTCACGGCGACGGCTGGGGCTGGGCCGCGTCCCGCCACACGCCCGCCTTCGTGAGCGGCCCGCCGATGGTGCCGGGCCTGCGCGTGGAGAGCGTCACCGTGGCCAGGGGCCGTCACGAGCTGCGTGTGCACCGCGTCGTCGGCGCCCCGCACGGCGCCCGCGTCACCCACACGGGCTGGGCAACAGGCCCCGAGGAGCCCCTGCTCTCCGCGCTCCACCCCTTGCACGGCTGGACCGGCCAGGACGAACAGCGCGCACCCCAGGGCACGGCCTTCACCCACTGGGCTCGCATGCCACGCCTCACGGCCGAGACGTCGGGCACGACCGTGTACGCGGCGCTGGCCACGCTCACCGCCGAACCGGAACCCACGCCTTTGGCGGACGCGGCCACCGTGGTGAGCGCGACGGATGACGCCATGGAGGTGCGGTGGACGGATGACGGCTCCGTGACCCGGATCGTCTTCGCACCCCTGACCGTCGAGCACGAGTGAGTGCAGGGCCAGGGCCGACTTGACCCTCACGTCGCGTCAGGCTGCACGCTGTACGCGACGAAAGGCGAGGTCCATGAGTTACACGGTGGGGCAGGTCTCCGGGTTCGCGGGGGTCACCGTCCGTACGCTGCATCACTACGACCGGTCCGGGCTGCTCGTGCCCAGCGAGCGAAGCCCGGGCGGGTACCGGCTGTACGGCGAGGCCGATCTGGCCCGCCTCCAGCAGATCCTCTTCTACCGCGAACTCGGCTTCGCCTTGGAGGAGATCGCGGAGATCCTCGCGGACCCGCAGGCCAACGCGCTCGACCAGCTGCGGGCCAGGCACAAGGCGCTGGTGGAGCAGATCGGCAAACTGGGCCGCCTGGTGGAGGTCGCCGAGCGGGCCATGGAAGTGCAGCAGACCGGCGTGCGGCTCAACCCGCAGGAGCGGTTCGAGGTGTTCGGTGAGATCACCTTCGACCTGAGCTACGCCACCGAGACCGGCCTCAAGTGGGAGGGCAGCGCGGGGTATCGGGAGGCGATGGGCCGGGCCGCCGCGCACTCCAAGGAGGACTGGTCCCGGCTCATGAGTGAGGCGGCGGCCTGGCGGACCGAACTCGTCAAGGCCTTCGACGAGGGCGAACCCGCCGAGGGGCACCGCGCCATGGCCCTCGCCGAGGAGCACCGCCGGCACATCACCCACTGGTTCACACCCTGCCCGCCCGCCATGCACCTGCGCATCGCGGACGACTTCGCCGACGATCCCCGCGCCTTCGCTCTTGTCGTACCACCTTCGGAACAACGCCCCGGCCTCGCCGAGTTCCTGCACGCGGCGGTGCGGGCCAACGCGGAGCAGGGTGCGAGTGGGGAGGGAGACAGATGAGGCTCGTGATGGCTGCAGGCGGGTCTTATGGCGAAGGCGATGTCGCCCTGTATGCCGGTCTCGGTGTCCGGCTGCGGGAGATCGGGCGCGACGTCGCGGCCGCCACGCAGGAGTCCTTCGCGCCTTTGGTGCGGGGCGCGGGCGGGGTGGGTGCCCGGTGAGGGTCTTGATGGCTGCTGCCGGGTCGTACGGTGATGTCGCTCCGTACACCGGTCTCGGTGCCCGGTTGAGGGAGGCCGGGCATGACGTTGCCCTTGCCACGCAGGAGACCTTCGCGCCGCTCGTGAGGGAGGCGGGGCTCGACTTTCGTCCGTTGCCCGGCGATACGGGTGCCGGTGGCGGAAATCGACAGCTGATGCGCACCGCCGCCGCGTTCGTGCGGAAGCTGGGTGCTGGGCTCGTCGAGGCCGCGGAACTCGGTGCCGATGCGCTGCTGCTGTCGACGACCACGGCGCCCCTTGGGTGGCAGTTGGCCGAGGCCATGGACATTCCGTCCATCGGCGCCTACCTGCAACCCACGCACCCCACAGGCGAGTTCGCGCCCGTGGTGGGTGGCGGCAGGTCGATCGGCGGTCCCGGCAACCGGGCGCTCGGCCGTTTCTCCTTGCGGATGGCCGACCGTGTCTACGCCGAAGCGGTCGCGGACCTGCGGACGCGCCTCTCGCTGCCGCGCGCCACACCGGGCGCCGTCCGGCGGTGCCGAGAAAAGGCCGGGTGGCCTGTCCTGCACGGCTTCAGTACCGCCGTCGTGCCCCGGCCCGCGGACTGGCGCGATGGCCTCGACGTCGTCGGCAACTGGTGGCCGCACCACGACCCGGACACCCCGCTGCCGGGCCCCCTCGAGGACTTCCTGAGGGCCGGGCCGCCGCCCGTCTTCATCGGGTTCGGCAGCATGGCCGCGGGTGACGGCGCGCGGCTGAGCGAGCTGGCCGTCTCCGCGCTGCGCCTGGCCGGGTTGAGAGGAGTCCTCCAAGAGGGGCGGGCGGGGCTGATGGCGCATGGCGACGACATCCTCACCGTCGACGAGATGCCCCACGCGCTCCTCTTCCCGCGCATGGCCGCCGTGGTCCATCACGCGGGCGCCGGCACCACGGCGGCAGGGCTGCGGGCCGGGGTGCCCGCGATTCCCGTGCCCGTCACGGCGGACCAGCCCTTCTGGGCGTCACGGCTCGCCGGTCTCGGCGCGGCCACCAAGCCCATCCCGTTCAAGGAGCTCACGGCACAGCGCCTCGCCGAACAGATCCGGTGTGCGGTGAGTGAGGCCACGTTCAAGGAGGCCGCCGGTGCCGTCTCGCGCCGCATGGGCGCGGAGGACGGCGCCGGTCATGTCCTCAAGGCGGTGGAGAGGCTCGGCTAGTCCCGCACCACCTCACCGCCCACCACCACGACCTCGGCCCTCGTCCCCGGGATGTCCTGCGGACGCACCCGCAGGATGTCCCGGGACAGCACGACGAAGTCGGCCAGCTTGCCCACCGTCAGTGAACCCCGCTCGTCCTCAAGGAAGTTGGCGTACGCGGAGCCCATCGTGTAGCCGTGGACGGCCGTCTCCGCGTCGAGTGTCTCCTCCGGCTGCCAGGCTTCGCCGCCGCCGAGGGGGCGGCGGGTGAGGGCGGTGTAGATGCCCGCCATCGGGTCCATCTCGGCGACGTTCCAGTCGCTGGAGAGTGCGAGCACCGCCCCGGCCTCGTGCAGGCTCCGCATCGGCCAGGCCTTGTGCCACCGGTCGGCGCCGATGTTCTCGGCCCAGTCCTGGCCGGGGCCCGCGATCTCGGGGGCACAGTGGCGTGGCTGCATGCAGGCCACTACGCCGAGCTCCGCGAAACGCGGGGTGTCGGCGGGGTCCAGGCACTCGACGTGGACGACCTGGTGGCGGGCGTCGCGCGGGCCGTTGAGGGCGCGGGCGTGCTCGACGGCGCCAAGGACCGTACGGATGCCCCGGTCGCCGGTGGCGTGCACGAAGCACTGGAAGCCGCGGGCGTCGAGCTGCGCGAGCAGCTCCGCGAACTCGTGCGCGGGGTAGAACGTGTCGCCCCGGTGCCGCCCGCATCCCGAGTAGGGCTCCAGAAGCGCGGCCGTGCGGGGCTCAACGACGTCGTCTATGTAGAGCTTGAGCGGGCCGACGCGCAGTCGGTCGTCCGCGAACCGCCGTGCGGCGGCGGCGAAGTCGTCCAGGTCCGCGTCGGACGTGCCGCGGGGATGGAAGAGCGCCGCCACGATGCGCGAGCGCAGTCGGCCCTCCGCGCGGGCGCGGGTGAACAACTCCAGGTCGTCCAGGGAGTTCTGCGGCTCGACGACCGTGGTGATGCCGAAGCCGATCGCGTCGTCCAGGCTCTTGGCCAGGCGTCCGTACTGCCGGTCGGGTGACGCCCAGGGCAGACCGAGCTCGCGCAGCGCCCGGTGCCCGTCGTGAGAGAGCCCCTTGATCGCGAAGTCCTTGATGAAACCGGTGGGTTCGCCCGTCTCCGGGTCGGTCTCGGCGCGGCCGAACGGCAGCGACGTACGGTCGCGGTCGACCCCGAGTCGGCGCAGGGCGGCCGTGTTGAGCCAAGCGGTGTGGACGTCGTAGCTCAGGACGAAGGCAGGGGTGTCGCCGGTTACGGGGTCGAGGTCGGCGGCGTTCGGCATACGGCCGCCCGGGATGGCGGAGTAGTCGAACGCCTCGGCCTCGATCCAGTCGGCGTCCGGGTTCTCGGCGCGCCAGGCGCGGATGCGGTCGTGGATCTCGTCGAGGGTGCGGGCGCCGGCGAGCTGCACGCAGGCGTCGTCGGAGCCCAGGCGCACGTGGTTGTGGGCGTCGATGAAGCCGGGCAGGACCAGGCGCCCGCCGCCGTCGATGACCCGCGTGCCCTCGCCGGTCCAGGAGTCCGCTTTCGTGTCGGCTCCGAGCCATGCGATACGCCCGTCCACGACGGCGAGCGCCTCGGCGGACGGCAGCTCCGGGTCGACGGTGTGGATGCGGGCGTTGCGCAGGACGAGATCCGCGGGCCTGGGGGTGGTGCTGGTCATGAGAGGTAACTCCTGGGGTGATGCGGGTGGTTCGAGTTGTACGAGAGGGGCGGGAGGGATGCTTCAGGCGGCTGCCCGCGAGGAACCGGGGACGCTGCGGCGGGCCAGCGCCCAGTACGTGAGTGCGGCGACGACCGAGCCGAGCAGGGTGAGGTCACCGCCGCCGAGCGGAGCGACCAGTGGCCCTGTCCAGAGCTCCGAGTCGCAGGTCAGCGCGGCGAAGGCCATGCCGGTGACCAGGGCGGCCATCCCGGCGGGGTGGAATCCGGCCCGGTACCAGTAGGCCCCCTCGCGGCCGGTGGTGTGCAGAGCCCCGGTGTCGTACCGGCAGCGACGCAGCAGCATGTCGGCGAGGAACACTCCGCCCCACGGCGCGAAGACGATGATCAGGAGCGAGAGGAAGCTGAGCAGCGACTCGGTGAAGTCGGTCAGGAACAGCGCGCCGAGTGAGCCGAGCGCCGTCACGACGACGCTGATGACGATGGCCTTCGCGCGGCTCCAGGGGATGCCGAGCACCTGGAGGTTGAGGCTCGATGAGTAGAGCGTGAGGATCGAGTTGGTGACCGAGCCGCCGAGCACGAGCAGCAGGAACACCGGCTGGAACCAGCCCGGAAGCAGCTTCTCCACCCCCGCGACGGCGTCCGTCATATCGGCCTGCGTGGCAGCCGCGACGCCCGCGACGCCGAGCGCCACGGAGGAGACGAAGCCGCCGAGGGCGCCGCTGACGGTGATCGACCGCAGAGAGGTGTCCCGGGGCAGATAGCGGGTGTAGTCGGCGGGCATCGGCAGATACGAGAAAGGCCCCGCGAGCATCACCACGAAAGCGAGCGTCCAGCCGGAGAAGCCCGCGCCACTGCCCGCTGCCGCTCCGAAGTCGGCGTCGGGCAGCACGAAGACGAGCAGCACCCCGAAGCCGGCCGCCAGCACGTACGCCATCCAGCGCTCGGCGAACTGCACGGTGGCATGGCCCCACATGGCCACGGCGAAGGTCATCGCCAGGGTCACCGCGAGGGCGAGCGCACGCGCCGAGTCCCCGCCCGCCCAGCCGAGGTCGGTGAAGAGCGCTTCGAGGGCGAGCGTGCCGACCACGGTGTTGACGATGGTGTAGCCGATGGAGACCACCCAGTTGAGCAGCCCGGCGGGGAAGTTCCCGACGACGCCGAAGGCGGCGCGGGAGATGACGAGGGTCGCGGTGCCGGTGCGGATGCCGCTGAGGCCTGCCGCGCTGATGACGAAGAAGGCGAGCCCGCCGATGACGACCACGGCGGTGGCCTGCCAGAAGCTGAGGCCGAAGCTGACGGCGAGGGCGCCGTTGATGACATAGGTGAAGGTCAGATTGGAGCCGAACCAGAGCCAGAACAGGTCCTTGGCGCTGCCGTGCCGGTCCTCGTCCGGGATCGGGTCGATGCCGTGGGTCTCGACCCGGAACACCTCGTCGCTGGTGACGCCCGTGCCGATCCCGGCGGTCGCGGTGCCGGAGGACGTCGCTGCTTCGGTCCCTGTTCGGGCGGTCTTCGTTCCGGCGGAAACCGGGGCCTCTTCCGTCATGCGGGCACCTCACTCTCCGGCACCCAGACTTTGAATGCCGTTCTATTACCTAGAACGGCATTCAAAATGCGCCACGGGCCTGGGAGCCGTCAAGACCCTGCGGGAAATCAGCCGGGGACGGCGGGGATAGGGTCGGCGGGTGGAGCAGGGCGCGGGGACCGGAACGGGAGCAGGCGTGGCACGACGGCGGGACGGGCAGGTCGCGCGGGACCGGATGCTGGAGGAGGCGATGACGGCGATCGCCGAGAACGGCCTCGCCGCGCTCACCATGTCCGCGCTCGCCGAGCGCCTTGGCACCAGCGGCGGCCACATCCTGTACTACTTCGGCAGCAAGGATCGCCTGCTCCTGGAAGCCCTGAGCTGGAGCGAGGCCGCGCTCACCGAGGAACGGCGCGCCCTGCTCGCGGGCCGGGCGGCGCCCGGCCGCAAGCTCGACCGGTTCCTGCGGATGTACCTGCCCAAGGGGCCGCGCGACCCCCGCTGGATGCTGTGGATCGAGCTGTGGGCCCGCTCCGGTGCGAACGCACCGCTCCGCACGGCCCAGGACGAGCTGGACCTCGGCTGGCAGGCGGATCTGGAGGCCCTGCTGGCCCAGGGCGCGGCTCAGGGAGCCTTCGCGGTGGACGACGCCGCGGGCCGCGCGGGGGAACTCCTCGCACTCCTCGACGGCCTGAGCACGCGGGTCGTCCTCGGGCAGCGCGGAGCGGACCGCAAGGATGCCCTCGCCTCCGCGCGCTCGGCGGCCGAGCGGCTCGTCGGGCGCCCCGATGTGACCGGTACGTAGCCCGAGCGGCCGAACGGGCAGGTCGTGATGGTCATGACGGAGCCGGAGCGTGGAAGCCTCCAGACATGACCGAAAGCGCGTACCTCTATATGGCGAAGCCTCGGATCACGGTCCTTGGCGTCAACCCCGGCCGACCGCCCTTCCGCATCGTGGAGCTCGACGGCGAGGTGGTCGGCGAGGCCAGGGAACTTGTCGACGTCCTGGAGGTGGCAGCTCAGGCGGGCGTCGTCGTACACGACGTGGACGATCCGGATCTGGTGCGCTGGGTGGGCGGCGACAAGTTCACCTGGAAGCCCAAGGAGTCGACGGGACCTGCGGAGCCTGCGGAGTCCGCGGAGCCGAATTAGCTGAACTGGCCTGACTGGCCGAAGCGGGGCACGCCCGGGGATCGGGGCGGTCGGGCTCGAGGTCGTAGATCCTGTTCAGGAGCTCGGCCTCGTTGCCCGTCAGGCCCGCGCGGCGCAGCGCCTCGTCGGCCTCCGCCATGGGTCCGGCGAGGAGCGAGGCCGCCGCGGCCGGTGAGGGGCCGGACAGGGCGGCACGTGCGGTGTGCAGCAGCCGCAAGCAGGCCTGGGCTGCGGCCAGTTCCGGGGTCGGCGTGCTGGTCATGTCGAGAGCTCCTCTGCGCGGGTTCGAAAGGACCGGCGGCTCGCACCGGTGGACCCTCCACTCTTGCGCACGGGTCTGACAATCGAGCTCTACGCCGCCCTGGCGCGGCGGGTGAGCCGCAGCGTTAGGCCTTCCGGCATGAGGGTGAGGCGCTCGACGACCCGCAGGCGGTAGCCGGGGTCGGCGTGCAGGTCGTAGCGGCGCAGGAGCAGTCCCAGCACCAAGGTCGCCTCGTGCAGCGCGAACTGACGGCCGATGCAGGCCCGCGCGCCCGTGCCGAACGGCTTGAAGACGTGGGCGGGGCGCGCGCGTACCGCCGAAGGGGCGAACCGGTCGGGGTCGAACTCCTCGGGACGCTCGCCCCACGCCGCGGGATCGCGGTGCAGCAACGTGGCGAGGACGAGCGCCCAGGCCCCCTCGCGCATCGGGTGCACACCGCCGAGCGTCGTGTCGTGCAGAGCCTGGCGCGAGAAGCCGGGCGCCGTCGGCCACAGCCGCAGCGACTCGTCCAGGACGCGCCGCAGATAGCGGAGCTTGGCGACCTGCTCGTACGCGGGCTCCTGCGCGTCCCCCCAGACCTCGTCGACCTCCGCCTGGGCGCGGGCCAGGACTTCGGGGGAGCGCGCGAGATAGTGCAGCGCGAACGACAGGGAGCCCGACGTCGTCTCGTGCCCCGCGACCAGGAACGTGATGACCTGGCGGCGGATGTTCTCGGCGGAGAGCCGCTCACCGGTGTCGGGGTGGGCGACCTCCAGCATCCGGTCGAGCAGATCACCGTCGCCGGGGCCAGGGGCGGCGCGGCGGGCCGCGACCACGTCGTCGACGGTGCCGTTGAGATAGGCCATGTCGGCGGCGTTGCGCCGGGTGGCGCCGCGCAGCAGAAGCGGGGCGAGCGCGGGCGGTACGACGTTGCGGCGCTGGGCGTAGGAGAGCGTGCCGACCATGGCCGACACGAAGGGGTGCGGCCTTGACCGCTCGAAGGAGCCGAAGTCGTGCCCGAACCCGGTGCGGGCGATCGTCTCCAGGGTCAGCTTCGTCATGTCGCCGGGCACGTCGACGGGCCGCCCCGCTTCCTCCCTCTGGTCCCAGCGGGCGGTCAACTGCCGGGCCACGTCCAGCATCAGCGGGTGGTAGCCGGCCATCGCGTCCCGGCTGAAGCCGGGGGCGAGTATGTCGTGCGCGAGCTGCCAGTTGGGCTCGTGGTTGTACGCCGTGAACAAGCCGTCACCGGCCACCGGCCGCAGGTTGGCGACGCCCAGGCCCACATGCTTGGCGAAGCGCGACTCGTCGGCCAGCTCGGCCGCGAGTCCGGCGCCCCAGACGAAGACGATCTCCTTGCCGAACGCCTTGCGGCGGAAGATGGGACTGAGCCCGCTGCCGATGCGCATCGAATCCTGCACCGGCGTGCGGACGTTGGCGCCCAGGATGTCGCCCACCAGGGGCAGGCGGCGCGGCGGGTGCGGGATGAGATCGAGGCGCGGCCACCCCAGCTCGGCGCTGCGAAAGCCCTTGGGGGGAGCCTCGGGACCCTCCGCCACCTGCGATGTCTGCGACACCTGAGCCATGTGTGCCATCTCCCTTGTGCCGCAGACCCGTTGAGCCTGTTGTACGCGGATTCAATAAGGTGTTCCAGTCTGGGCCCGCTGTTGAATCCACGTCAAGTAAGGTGCTCCCATGGTCGCGAACCCGCCGGAGCGTACGCGCCGCAGACTCAGCACCGAGGAGCGCAGGGAACAGTTGCTCCAGGCAGGGGCGCGGCTCTTCGCCCAGAATCCGTACGACGACGTGTGGGTCGAGCGGGTGGCGGAGATCGCGGGCGTCTCACGCGGCCTGCTGTACCACTATTTCCCGACGAAGAGCGACTTCTTCGCCGCCGTGGTGCAGCGCGAGAGCCGGCGGATGCTGCGCCTGACGGCGGCGGTGCCCGGCGTCCCGGTCCGCGACCAGATCGGCACGGGCCTTGAGACGTTCCTCGCGTACGTCGAGTCGCACGCCGAGGGCTTCCGCGCCTTCCACCGGGCGGAGGAGACGGGCGACGCCACGGTCCGCAGGATCTACCGCGAGGGCCTCGCGGCCCACGAGGACCAGATCCTGCAAGCACTGGCCGCTGACCCCGAGACGGCTGCCACCCCCCACGACGTCCCAGCTCTGCGCCTGGCCGTGCGCGGCTGGCTCGCCTTCATGGTGACCGTCTGCCTGGAGTGGCTTGAGGAGCCCGAGCTGCTGCCGCGCGCACAGGTACGTGACCTGTGCGCGAGGACGTTGCTGGGCGCGATCGCCCCGTAGGGCGACCCCGTGGCGCGCGTCGGTCCGTGTTCTCAGGCCGCCATGGCCGGCGTCCTGGCCGCACCCACCACGCGGCCGTCCGGCAGCAGTTCGCCGGTGTCGTCGAAGACGATCGTGCCGTTGCACAACAGGCTCCAGCCCTGTTCGGGATGGGCGGAGACGATCCGGGCCGCGAGGTGGTCGGGGTTCGCGGCGAGCGGGCACGGGGGCTGGTGGGCGCACATGGTGTACCTCCGGGTGGGGGTCGCGAACCTTGTGCGCGGCCCGGTCTTGTTCGGTTTCTCGTTGCGTGAGTGAAGACTCCACGGGAGACATCAACTCATCGCTCGGAAAGGCTACTTGTGGCCTCAGGCGGGGAGGAAACCAGCCCGGAAGTGCGTCAGGAGTGTGGTATCCGACGCTGCGTCTCTGTCCGTCAGTCGGCCCGCCACCCAGAGGAAGAAGTCGTCCGCCTCCGCGTCCATCCAGTCGTACGTCGGGTCGAAGGGGCCGGGGTCCGGTGCGGGGTAGCGGAGTTCGAGAAGGGCCGTGCCCCGCGTGTCCTCGACGGTGAAGCGGCGGGTGCCGTCCGGGCGGGTGGACTGATGGACCGTCACCGTGGCGCAGTTCCAGCGGCGTCGGCCGTACTGGAGCCAGAGAACCGGCTCCTCGTCGGCGGGGTCCGCGTACAGCGCCGCTGCCGCCTCCCCGCCCGCGTGGACGAAACCGTGGCAGCGGCCGGACGCGGGCGACAGGAGCCCCGTGCGGGGGTCGAGGGCCCACGTACGGCCGTGCTGGTCGTAGTCCTTGAGCAGCATGAATGTCAGGCGCGTGGCGGGATGCCGAGTTCCTGGTCGACGGCGGCGCTGGTGCGGGTGGACGCCTCGATGACCTTGGCCCAGCTGCCGTACTTGGCGAACTGCTGGTCCGCGGTCGGGCCGAGAGGATTGCCGTACTTCTTCATGTTCCGCTCCTCCAGGGCCTGTACCGCCTCGGGGGTCATCCCGGCGCGGGTGATGTCCTTGGCCTCGTTGCGCATGTCGACGAGGACGCGGGCGATCTCCTCGTCGGAGCGGCCTTCCTCATGCATACGGTCCGCAACGCGCTCCATGGTGTCCAGGAGCTGGTGGTAGCGCAGCCGCACCTCACGGGCCTGCTCACGCTCCTCCGGAGTCATCTGCCGGATGAGGCAGACCGCGGCGTCCTTGCTGGTGCACGGCTCTTCGAGAGCGGGCGGCGGGGCATACAGGCTGGTGACGGCCGGCGCGTGCCGCGCGGGCGCGTCCGCGTGGGCATGGCCCGGGGCGATCAGGGTGCCGCTGAGGGTGGTGAGCAGGGGGAGCAGGAAGAGGACGACGAGGCGGGGGAGGAGCCGTGGGGGGATCCGGGGGGTCCGGTGGGCGCGCACGTAAGAAATCTCCTTCGCCTGGGGGTGGGGGTGAAGGGGACATTACGTCCGGATTTCGGGCGAGGGCGGCCACCCTCGCGGCGCGTCCGGGTGACGTACTCGGGACGCCGCGGACGCGTCGGTTCTGCGCGCCGACCTCGCCTGCGGCAGAGGTCGGCGTGCTCACGCTCGCGCCGAGGAGGACCGGGCCCACCTCGCGTTCGTCCGGGGCTTTCCGGGCTCAGCGCACCTTCACGTAAACGACGGGCGAGATGGCGCGGCCTCCGACGATGCGCAGGGAGTTGCGGCCCTTGAGGCCGAGCTTGACCCGCATCTTGTACGCGCCGTTGCGCGCGGTGTACACCGACGCGGGCAGCGAAACCCAACGCTTGCCCTGCTTCTGTTGCAGTGTGACGCGGGTGCCGGGCCGCATGTTGCGGCCGACTCCGTAGATGTAGAAGTCCTGCCACGCACGGACGCTGGCCGCGGTCGACTTCGCGGTGAGGGTCGGACGCGGGGCCGCGGTCGCCGCGTTTCCGGGTGCGTGCGAGGAATGCGGGCTCACGGCGCCGGCGCCGGGCACCGCCGGGCCCGCCAGCACGGCGAGGGCCGCGATGCCCGCCACTGACGTGTACTTCACCGACGCGTACTTCAGCTTCAACCGATTCACACGCTCGCTCCGTTCGTTCGCTTCCGGGTCGAACCACGTTCGCTACCGGGTCGAACCATGTGTAGACCGCGGGAAGATGAACGAATCAGATGGTTGGGCCTCTTTCGTGCATGTTGACCCGAGTGCCTCAAGTCCCCGGTGGATTCCACCCGCACGGAGGCGGCCACTCGATCCCGCCGAGCGCGGGCCCGTGCTCGATCGCGGTGATCAGCTGATGGACCGAGGCGGCGCCGGGCGGCCCGGCCACGGAGACGACCCCGGCGAGCGCCTTGTGTGCGCGGCGCCAGGCCCGGCTGCGCCGACCGCGCAGGTACTCGACGAGGGCGAGCGCGTACTGCGTCACGGAGCGCGTCCATATGTCGTGCCGCGTCTGCGTCCCGGCCGACGCACGGCGGACACTGCGCAGCGCGTCGGCCGGGCGGACGCGGGCCTGCGCCACGGCGAGTCCGGCCCAGCTGACCGCGGCGGACGGGCCGTGATGGGCGTGGGCGGGGACGGTGTGGGCGGCTTCCCGCAGATACTCGATGGCGCGTTCCGTCTCGCCGCCGCGCAGGGCGATGAGGCCCAGTACGTGGGCGACCCTGCCGATGGTCGCGTCGTCACCGGCGAGAACGGCTACGCGCCAGGCCTGACCGAGAAGTTCCTCGGCCTCCGGCGCGCCGTCGCACGCCGCGAGCCAGCCCGCGAGCCACAGGGCCTGCCCGCCGCGCGGGGCGTCCGCCTGGCTGAGCGGCAGCAGCCGCCGCAGATGCTCACGCCCCTCGGTGGCGTGTCCGCACACCGCCCACCAGAACCACAGGTCCACGACCATGCCGAGGGCGGTCGTACCCGCGGCGGTGATATCCGCGCTCGTACTCCGGTCGGCGGTGTGCGGGGGCGGATCCAGTGCTGCCCGTTCCAGTGCTGCCCGCAGGTCGGGTTCCTCGTCGCGCAGCAGGAGGGTCGCCCGGTCGTGCCGTCCGGTGCTCCACAACTCGTGGGCGGTCGCGGCGACGGCGCGGTACCAGGCGAGGTGGCGGGTGGCCGCCGTGCCGGACTCACCCGTGGATTCGAGGCGTTCGGCACCGAAATCGCGGGCCGCCGCCGGCAGCCGGTAGCGGGGCTGCAGTACGCCGCCGGGGTCACGCACGGGTTCCAGCACCGAAGCCAGGACGAGCCGCGCGAGGCAGGGGGCCACCCGTTCCGGGGCGAGCCCGCCGCCCGCGCACACGTAGACGGCGGCGTCCTCGTCGAACTCGCCCGCGAAGATGCTGAGCCGCGCCCAGACGCTGCGCTCGGCCTGCCCGCAGAGCGCGTAACTCGCGCCCACGGCGGCCCGTAGGGACCGGTGCCGCCGCAGGGGCGCCTCCGGTTTTCCGAGCCACCCCTGGCTGGGCCGCAGCATCCGGGCGAGCTGCGCGGGCGTATGTAGGCCGGTCTGCGCAGCGGCGAGCTCCACCGCGAGCGGTACGCCTTCCAACCGCGCGCAGATGTCCCTGACGGCGCGCAGTTCGGCTTCGTCGGGTGCCGGGGGCGAAGGGGTGGGCGCAGCGTCCGCCTGGCGCCTTGCGCCGCGCGCCCGCTCCATGAACAGCTCCACCGCGGGCCCCGGCTCCTTCTCCGCCCCCGGGGCGACGACCGGGAGGGGCCTGAGATGATGCACCAACTCCTGCCCGAGGCCCAGCGGTTGCCGCCCCGCCGCGAGCACGCGCACGCCCGGCGCCCCCAGCAGCAGCGACTGCACCAGGCGTACGCACTCGTCGCGTACGGGATCGAAGTCATCGAGCAGCACCAGGACCCGCCGAGCCCGAAGCCGCGCAACAAGCTCCGCCCCACCAAAGCCGCTGTTCGCGTCCCGGAGTGGCCCGCGGCTGCCCCACCCGCCTCCGCCTTGCCCGTCGTCGTCCTGCCCGGCACGCCCCTGCTCGCCATCCTGGTCGCCGCTGCCTCGCCCGCCGCCCTCCTGCTCGCCTCCGCGTGGTCCGTCGCCGTTCTGCTCGTTGCTGTTTCGCCTGCCACCGCCTCGTTCGCCTTCGCGTGGCCTGCCGCCGTCCTGTCCGTCGTCGTGTGGCCTGCCGCCGTCCTGCCCACCCCCGCCTCGCTCGTCGCCGTCCTGCTCGAGGCCGCGTCGCCCACCCCCACCCCGCCCGCCTCCGGCCACAGATGCGCCGTTCTCACCCCCGGCCATCTCCCCGGCCGTCACTTCGCCCGCCTCCCCGTCCATGGCCTCGGCCACCGCCCGCGCCACCGACTGGCCACGCGCGAGGCCGTCGTCCCACCACCGCACGACGATCACGCCGTCCGGCAGCTGGCTGCTCACCGCTGCTGCGGCGTGCGCGGCGAGGACGCTCTTGCCGACGCCCGCGGCGCCCGTCACCGTCACCAGCCTGCTCTGGGCCAGCAGGCGACGGAGTCTCGACAGATCCTCGGCCCGGCCCAGCAGGCCACCCCCGCGTACACGCACCCGCCTGTCCTCCCCCCGCCGCACCCGCCGTGCAGAATCGTCACTGCAAAGAATTCGACAGTCCCTCTAACTCCGTGTCCCGATCCGGGTTACGGGGCGAGGAGCCGGGCAACCGCGCAGCCGGTCAGGTAGGTAGGTAGGTAGGTAGGTAGGTAGGTCAGGCAATCTGCCGTCCCGGGCGTCCTCTCCCGCGTGACCAAGAACGAGCCGGAGCAGCCGGCCGACAAGAGACCGGCGGCGGAGATACCGGCGCAGGAGAGGCTCTCCGCCGGTGAGACCTGGCGGGCGCTGTATCGCTACTTCCGCCCGCACCGCTGGGCCGTCGCCCTCGGCGCCCTGTGCACGCTGATCGGCGCGGCGACCGGCCTCGCCCAGCCGCTCGCCGCGAAAACCCTGGTGGACCGGCTGGGCAGCGACGGCTCGATCGCCGGGATCATCCTCCTGCTCACCGCACTCGTGGTGGTCGGCACCGCCATCGAGTCCGTCGGCGCGTACGTCCTTGAACGCACCGCCGAATCCGTGGTGCTCGCGGCCCGGCGCACCCTGATCGGACGGCTGCTGCGGCTGCGCCTGCCGGAGGTGGAGCGCACACAGCCCGGCGACCTGATGTCCCGGATCACCTCGGACACCACACTGCTGCGCGCGGTCACCACGCAGTCCGTGGTGTCCGCCGTGGCGGGCGGGCTCACCTTCATCGCGACGATCGTGATGATGGGCCTCATGGACGTCGTCCTGCTCGGCGTCACCCTCGGCGTGATCGTGCTCATCGGCGGCGCGGTGGCCCTGGTGATGCCGAAGATCGCCCGAGCGACGGAACGGGCCCAGGAAGCGGTCGGCACGATCTCGACGGCGCTGGAGCGGGCGTTCGGCGCGTTCCGCACGCTGAAGGCGTCGGGCGCGGAGGATCGCGAGACCGCCGCAGTGCAGGCCGCCGCGCGGGAGGCCTGGCGGCACGGGGTGCGGTCCGCCAAGTGGCAGGCGGTGGCCTGGAGTTCGGTCGGCTTCGCCGTGCAGGTGTCCTTCCTCGCCGTCCTCGGCATCGGCGGCGCACGCGTCGCGTCCGGCGCCATCTCGGTCTCGACGCTCGTCGCCTTCCTGCTCTTCCTCTTCTACCTGATCGACCCGGTGTCCCGTCTCGTCGAGGGCGTCTCGCAGTACCAGGTCGGCTCGGCGGCCATCGCGCGGATCGTACGGGCCGAACGTCTGGAGACGGAGGACGTCACCGGGCCCACGCCGCGGACGGAACACAGCGGCCCCGCCGCCGTCACCTTCGAGGACGTGACCTTCCGCTACCGGGATGCCCTTCCGTACGTCCATCACGGCGTGAGCTTCGACATCCCGGGCCCCGGCATGACGGCCTTCGTCGGCCCCTCGGGCGCGGGCAAGACCACCGTCTTCGGCCTCATCGAGCGGTTCTACGACGCGACGGGCGGCCGCGTACTCGTCGACGGCCGCGACGTGCGGCAGTGGCCGCTCGCCGAACTGCGCTCCGTCATCGGCTACGTGGAACAGGACGCGCCCGTCCTCGCGGGCACCCTGCGCGAGAACCTCCTCTTCGGGGCGCCCGGCGCGACCGACGAGGAGATCCGTGATGTTCTCGTACGCGCCCGCCTCGACACCCTGGTCGACCGGTTGCCGGACGGTCTTCAGACGCTGGTCGGACACCGCGGCTCCCAACTGTCGGGCGGCGAACGCCAACGCGTGGCGATCGCGAGGGCGCTTCTGCGCAAGCCGCGCCTGCTGCTCCTCGACGAGGCGACGTCGCAGCTCGACGCGGTGAACGAACTGGCCCTGCGTGACGTGGTGTCCGAGATCTCACGGGAGGTGACGGTCCTCGTGGTGGCGCACCGCCTCTCGACGGTGACGCTCGCCGACCGGATCGTGGTGATGGACGCGGGGCGGGTCCGCGCGTCCGGCACCCACGAGGAATTGGTGGCGGCCGATCCCCTGTACGGGGAGCTGGCGGCGACCCAGTTCCTCGCGACGACGGCGTGATCGTCGAGGCGGCGAAAAGGCCTGGCCCAGGACAGGACGGGCAGGGTTGGATGAGGTCATGACCGGTGGACGCAGGCGCGCGGAACTGTTCGTCGAAGAGGAGCGGGACGGCCGGCTCGCCGCGCGCACGACAGGCGACGAGCGGCTCATGCTCGTGGACTTCCTCGCGGCGCAGCGCACCACACTGGAACTGAAGTGCACAGGCCTGGACGCCGAGTTGGCCCAGCGGTCCGTCGCGCCCTCCACCCTCTCGCTGCTCGGCCTCGTCCGGCATCTGGCCGATGTGGAGCGCCGCTGGTTCCGTCGCGTGCTGGCAGGTGAGGAGGCCCCGCCCCTCTACGGCTCGGACTCGGACCCGGACCATGACTTCGACGGCGCGGTGCCCGAACCGGCCGTCATCGCCGCCGCGTGGCAGGCGTGGCGCACCGAGGTGGCGTTCGCCGACCGCTTCGTCGCCGACGCGCCCGGCCTCGACATGGAGGGCGACGACGGGTGGCGCGGAACGGTGTCGCTGCGCTGGGTGCTCATCCACATGATCGAGGAGTACGCCCGCCACAACGGCCACGCCGACCTGCTCCGCGAGCGGATAGACGGCGCGATCGGCGTATAGCGGCAGGCGCGGCACCGGCGTGCCCTCGGCCGGGCGAGGTGGCCGCGGCTATGGCCCAGGCACCAGCCGGTCGACGAGGTCGTGCCACCCCGCCTCCACGCGGTCGAGGGGTATCCCGCGTTCGGTGGTCAGGTGGTGGACGAGGACGCTGTCGACGGAGCCGAGCAGGGTGTGGGCGAGCAGCTCGGCGTCCCCCGCCACGCCTGCCTGGCGCAGCAGCATCGTGACGTGCGTGAGGCGCAGCCGGTTCGCCGGGACGCCGTAGGTGCGCAGCGGGTCGGTCCGTGAGGACAGGATCAGCTCGTGGTGGTCGCGTTCGTGGCGGATGAGGGCAGGCCCGAACGCGTGCAGGCGCTCAAGGGGCGGCGCGTCGGGGCCGAGCGGGGCAGGACCGGACAGGAAGGCGGCCTGGAGCTGCTGCTCGCGGTGGTCGAGCAGGGCGACGAGCAGCCCGGTGCGGTCGCCGAAGCGCCGGAAGACGGTTCCCTTGCCGACTCCGGCCGCCGCTGCGACCGCGTCCATGGTCAGCTGCGCGGCTCCGCACCCCGCCATCAGCTGCGAGGCCGCCTCCAGCAGACGCGTGCGATTGCGCGCCGCGTCGGCCCTGAGCGAGGGCGGTTCGCCGACCGGGGTCAGCTCGAGCTCAGCCGCCCCGCCCGGGGCGTCGGGCGAGGGGAGGGGCGGGGGAACGGAGCCGGTCATGGAATCCAGCGTAGCGCCTAGACCAGCGAAGTGGACCGCGGTCCGGATAGGTGGTACAACTTTAAACGGACCTCGGTCCGCTTGATATCGCCCCTCCCGCACATGTTCCATGTTCCGTCCGCACGTCTTCAGGAGATCCGCCATGTCTGTACGCATCCTCGCCCTCGTCGGCAGCCTCCGCGCCGGCTCCCACAACCGTCAGCTCGCCGAGGCCGCCGTGAAGCACGCGCCCGCGGGTGCGGACATCGAGGTGTTCGAGGGCCTTGCGGACCTGCCCTTCTACAACGAGGACATCGACGTCGAGGGCAGCGTCCCGGCCGCGGCGCTCCGTCTGCGTGAGGTGGCCGGCGGCAGTGACGCGTTCCTCCTCTTCTCGCCGGAGTACAACGGCACCATGCCGGCGGTCCTGAAGAACGCGATCGACTGGCTGTCCAGGCCCTTCGGCGCCGGTGCGATCTCCGGCAAGCCGGTCGCCGTCGTCGGCACCGCCTTCGGCCAGTACGGCGGCGTGTGGGCGCAGGACGAGGCCCGCAAGGCCGCCGGCCTCGCCGGTGGCGTCGTCGTCGAGGAGGCCAAGCTGTCCATCCCCGCCTCCCTGACGCGCTTCGCCGAGACGCACCCGGCCGACGACACCGAGGTGGTCACGGCCCTCACCGAGATCGTCACCCGCCTCTCGGAGAAGGCCACGCTCGCCGCGGCCTGAGTCCCTCGGGGCCGGGGGCGCAGCGGGGCCGGACCAGGTCGCACCCTTGCGGAAAGGTGACGGCGGCTTCCGGCACGTGCTCCGGTAGTACGTCGGGCCGCCCGGGTGAGGGTGGAGCCGCACCGCCTCCTTCTTGAAGGGGGTGGCGCTGTCGCGGCCCCGTGGTCGAGGATGGCCGATACAGCGTGATCTCCCAGGAGTTGGAATGCCCGGTCACTGAAGCGCGCGTTGACTCGTAGGCCGCCATCGGCCCGTCAATCGCGTGCTGCCCACGAGTTGCGGCACGGCGAAACCTTCGCTGCCCCGAGGGACCCCTGTGCCGTTCACCTCCCGTCCTGTTCCCGCGCGTCCTGCTTCGAGCCTGTGGCGGGACGCCGACTTCCGCGGACTCTGGCTGGGGCAGACCGCCTCACAGCTCGGGGCGCAGGCAAGCCAAGTGACTGTGCCGCTCATCGCCGTGGTGGCACTCGGCGTCGGAGCCGGCCAGCTCGGCGCCCTGCGCGCGGTGGAGCAGGCGCCGATCCTGCTCTTCTCGCTCTTCGCGGGCGCGTGGGTGGACCGTCGGCGCGCTCGCGACGTGATGGTCCTCGCGGACCTCGGGCGCGCCCTTGCGCTTGGCGCAGTTCCCCTCGCGTACCTGCTCGGGCTGCTCGGGATGCCCGCGCTGCTCGTGGCCGCCTTCGTCGTCGGCGTACTCAGCGTGTTCTTCGATGTGGCCTACCAGGCTTCGCTGGTACGGCTGTTGCACCGCGACCGGCTGCAGGCGGGCAACAGTGCGCTCGAAGGCAGCAGATCCGCGGCCCAGATCGGTGGGCCCGCGCTCGGCGGGGCGATGGTGTCGCTGTTCTCCGCGCCCATCGCCACCGCCGTCGGCGCGTTCTTCTTCGCGGCATCCTTCCTGTCGATCCGGCGCATCCGCCGACGCGAGGCGCTGCCCGAGCGCGCGGGGCGGGCCGCGCCGGGCGAGCGGCCTCCGGGCGTCCGGCGCGAGATACACGAAGGCCTGCGCTTCGTCGTCACCCATGCGTCGTTGCGAGCGGTGGGTGTCGCCTCGGCCCTCTTCCAGTTCTCGTTCGCGGCGGTGATGACCGTCTACCTGCTCTTCCTGCCACGCGAACTGCACCTGTCCGGCATGGCGGTCGGCCTTGCGCTCGCCGCCATGGGGCCGGGCGCGGTGGCGGGGTCACTGCTCGCGGCGCGGCTGCCGCAGAGGTTCGGCTACGGCAGGGTGGTCGTGGCCTCAGCGGTCCTCGCCGACGGCGTAATGCTCCTCGTGCCCGCCCTGCACGGATCCGGGGTCGTCACCATCGCCTCGCTCATGGCGATCAACTTCGTGTTCGGCGTCTTCGGCCAGTTGGTCAACGTCACGCTCATGGCCGTACGGCAGGCCATCACACCCGTTCCGATGCAGGGGCGCGTCGTCGCGACCATCAACTTCGCCGGCATGGGCCTGATGCCCGTCGGATCGCTGCTCGGCGGTGTGCTGGCCGGTGCGTGGGGGCTGCGCGCGAGTCTGCTCCTGACCGCCGTCTGTCTGGCGCTCTCCCCGCTGTTCATGGCCCTTTCCCCACTGGCACGCCTCGGCGACCGGCTTCCGGAGGAGAGTGAGGTCCCGCGCGGACGGTCGGCATCCTAGATTGGGCCCATGTACTCGACACAGGTGTCAGGGCACGTGAACGCCCCGCGCGCGGCCGTCTACCAGGCACTTCTCGACGCGGACGCCATCGCGCGCTGGCGTGTCCCGGACGGCATGAGCAGTCATGTGCACACCTTTGATGCCCGCGAGGGCGGTCGGTTCCGCGTATCGCTCACTTACGACGGACAGGCGGGCACCGGCAAGTCGGCCTCGCACACCGACACGTACCACGGCCACTTCGCGAAGCTCGTACCGAACGAGCAGGTGGTCGAGGTGCTCGCCTTCGAGACCGAGGATCCCGAGCTCAGCGGCACGATGACGATGACGACCACGCTCACCGACGGGGGAGCGGACGGCGGAACCGACGTCCTGATCGTGCACGAAGGCATCCCCGACAGCGTGCCCGCCGCCGACAACGAGACGGGGACGCGCATGGCGCTGGCGCATCTCGCCCGGCTCGTCGAGTCGGCGCGGTAGGCGGCTCAGCGCGCACGCGACTCGGCCGCATCCCGCAGCGAGGCCGTCAGGGCCACGAGGGCCAGCAGGAGGAGCGCCGGCGCCAGCGCGGCGGCCGTCCCGTGGTGCAGCTGAAGGAACCCGCCCGCGAGCGCCCCGGCGAACATCGACGCGACGGCCGCGAACCTGCGCGTGAAGGCGGGGAACGGCCGGTCGGATGCCAGGCCCGTCAGGGTCATGGTGAGGACGGTGGTGGTCAGATCCGGTACGGCGAGGTTGCGGACCACGGCGTTCTGCAGCCCCATGCCGAGAGCGAGCAGCACGATCAGGACGTGCCGTGCCTCGACTACGAGGCCGAGCACCAGGGCGGCCGTCACCAGCACGGCGTGCGCCGCGACGAGGAGCGCGAACAGCCGCAGTGGCCGCGCGATCCGCGGCGTGAGCCGGCCACCCGCCCACGCGCCTGCGACGAACGCGCCGACCGCGAGGAGCGAGGCGGTCGCGGACAGCTGCACGTCGCCCGCGAGCGCGAAACCCAGGAAGACGACATTGCCGGTCATGTTGGCGACGAAGACACGATCGAGGCCGAGATAGCTGACGGCGTCGACGAGTCCCGTGGCGAACGTCAACACGACGAGGAGCGGGGGCAGCACGCCGTGATGGCCCTCGACGTCGGGAAAGAGGCGGGCGGCGGCCCGGTCGAGCAATGAGTTCATACCGCTTCTTCGGCAGACACGGGCCACCGCCCGACCCACCCGCGCCCTCCGCCCACCCTCACCTCACCGCACCCCTCCCCAGGCCCGGCGCACATCGCCGCGAACGTCTTCACGCACCGCCCAGCGGTCGCCCATCAAGAGCCCGGAGTTCGCCGCCCTGTGGGCCGGTCATCAGGTGCACCCCTGCGACTTCGCCCGCTACGAGATGCTCCACCCTCTCGTCGGTACCCTCACCGTCACTCAGCAGAGCCTGCACCTTCCCCAGGCGGAGGGCCAGCACTTGGTGCTCGCCGTGACGGAGCCCGGCTCGCCGTCTAGGGAAGCAGTGACCCTCCTCCAACAGGCCACGACCACCGATGGCCGCGATCGCCCGGAAGCCGACCATCTGGAAGCCGACCACCCGGAGGCCGGCCGCCCAAGCCGCGCCCTTGGCCGAG
Organism: Streptomyces sp. NPDC051218; assembly: GCF_044455475.1. NCBI lineage: Bacteria > Bacillati > Actinomycetota > Actinomycetes > Kitasatosporales > Streptomycetaceae > Streptomyces > Streptomyces sp. NPDC051218. Next base: position 582,156 of record NZ_JBITEU010000002.1, read on the forward strand.
AAGTGCTCCTCTAGGACGGCTGGCGCCCCTCCAACGCGGTCTGCCAGCCCGGGAGTTCCGCCACCCGCACCGGAGCCGCGCGCCGCCCTCCCCGGGCGAAGAAGTCGGCCAGCGGCAGTGTCGCGGCGCCGACCGTCACCGCGTCCGGGCCCAGGCGGCCGAGGTCGATGGTGACGCGCCCCGCGGGGTAGGAGAGGGCGTACGTCGGGATGTAGCGCTTCACCGCGGTCAGGAAGCGCTGGCCGAGCTGGAGCCCGGCCCAGCCGCCGACGAGGATCCGCTCCGGCTGGAAGAGGTTGATCAGGTCGGCGAGGCCCGCGCCCAGGTACTCGGCGGTCTCCTCCAGCACGGCCAGGGCCGTCGGATCTGCCGCGCTGTCGCCCTTCGGGTAGGCGGCGTCGAGCATGGCGGTGAGCGTTCTCTCCTCGTCCGTGCCTCTGGGCGGGTGGCCGCCCGCCTCCTGCCACCGTTCGAGCAGCGCCTCCGCACCCGCGTACGCCTCCAGGCACCCGAGCCCACCACACCGGCATCGTCTGCCCTGCACCCGCACCGTGAGGTGACCCCACTCGACGGCGCGGCCCTGCTCCACGTCCTCGGTGACGACGCACGCGCCGACACCCGAGCCGAACAGGACCACCACCGCGTTGCGTGTCCCGCGCCCCGCGCCGAACCACATCTCCGCCTGGCCCAGCGTCTTGGCGCCGTTGTCGATGAAGTATGGGACGGAGTCGGGGAGTTGAGTGGACCCCCGGCCCGCCTCCCGCAGCAGTGATTCCAGCGGCACCGCGTCCCAGCCTATGGTCTGCCCGTGCACGACGGCACCGAGTTCGCCGTCGCGCGCGACGATTCCGGGCACGCCGATACCGACGCCGAGGAGCCCCTCCTCCGTGACGCCCGCCGCGTCGAGCACTTCGCCGATGCCGTCGCGGATGTGCTCCGCGATACCGCCGACGTCATGGCCCTTCAGGGTCAACGGGCGCTCGGCCCTGGCGAGTTCGGACAGGGAGAGGTCGAAGAGTTCGACGCGTACGCGGGTCTCGCCGACGTCCACGCCGATCAGCTGACCGCGGCCGGGCGCCACCCGCAGCAGCGTACGCGGGCGTCCGCCGTCGGACTCCACGCTGCCCGCCTCCTCCACCCACCCCTCCGTCACCAGCTCGGCCACGACATTGCTGATGGAACCTGAACTCAGCCCGGTGGCGGGCCCGAGCGTGAAGCGGCTCATCGGTCCTTCGAAGTACAGCCGCTGCAGAACGGCGGCGCGGTTCTCCCGCCGCAGGTCGTGCACCGTACGCCCGTTGCGCTGCCCTGCCATGTGGTTCCTTCCGGCCTGCTCTGCCTCGAAGTTGGTTCTGTGTGACCCCTTGACGGTATCTTCCCTGCCGGTTTAACTCACGTCCTAAATTAAGTCATGAGGGCATTCAAGAGTTGAACGCGGCGCTGCTCGACCCGGCGCTGGGCCAGCCATCCTCCCCATGACTCCCTCCGGAAGGGACACCTGGAGCCATGCGCAGATTCCGAGCCGCCGCCGTCGGCGCCGCCACTCTCTCGCTCGCCCTCACCGCGTCCGCCTGCGGCGGCGGTTCGACGTCGGGGGGCGGCGGATCCAACGATTCGCCGAAGACGCTGACCTACTGGGCGTCGAACCAAGGCCCCAACGTCGAGGCGGACAAGAAGATCCTCAAGCCCGAACTCGCCAAGTTCGAGAAGCAGACGGGGATCAAGGTCAAGCTCGAAGTCATCCCGTGGTCGGAGCTGCTCAACCGGATCCTGACCGCGACGACCTCGGGCCAGGGCCCCGACGTCCTGAACATCGGCAACACCTGGAGCGCGTCGCTCCAGGCCAGCGGCGCCCTGCTGCCCTGGGACGAGAAGAACTTCGACAAGATCGGTGGCAAGGACCGCTTCGTGGAGTCCGCGCTCGGCTCGGCCGGCGCACCGGACAAGGACCCGGCAGCCGTGCCGCTGTACTCCATGGCGTACGCCCTCTACTACAACAAAAAGATGTTCGACGAGGCTGGCATAGACAAGCCGCCCGCCACCTGGGACGAGCTGGTCGAGGACGGCAAGAAGATCTCCAAGGGCGGCAAGTGGGCCCTGGGTGCCGAGGGGGCGAACCTCTCCAACAACATCCACCAGGTCTTCGCCCTCGGCAAGCAGCACGGCGCCGACTTCTTCACCGCGGACGGCAAGGCGGACTTCACGTCGGACGGCGCGGTCGCTGCCGTCAAGCAGTACGTCGACATGATGGCGAAGGACAAGATCATCGCCCCGGGCAACGCGGAGTACGCGCAGAACCAGTCCCTGAGCGACTTCGCCAAGGACAAAACGGCGATGGTGCTGTGGCAGGCCGCCGCCACCACCTTCAAGTCGCAGGGCATGAGCGACGACGAGTGGGGCGTGGCGCCCGTGCCGGTCGACTCCGGCGCTCCGGGCGCGGGCAAGGCCACCAACTCGATGGTCGCCGGCATCAACATGGCCGTCTTCAAGAACACCAAGAACATCGACGGCTCACTGAAGTTCGTGAAGTTCATGACCAGCGACGCGGAACAGAAGATCCTGTGCAAGTCCTACGGATCCGTGCCGCCCGTCAAGGCGGCGCAGGAGGACGCAGCCTTCGACCGCCCCGAGCTGAAGGTTCTGCGCGACACCCTCGCCAAGAGCGCCGCGCCGCTGCCCCAGGTGCCCAACGAGTCGCAGTTCGAGACCGCGGTCGGCACCGCCGTCAAGAACCTCTTCGCGAACGCCGCGGACGGCCGTGAGGTCACCACCGCGTCGGTGAAGGCCGAACTGGTCAAGGCTCAGCAGCAGATGTCCTCGCAGTGAGCGACACGACCGTGACCGGGACCACGACCATCGTGCACAGTGCGAAGGAGCCGTCCGCGACCGCCCCGGAGACGGAGCGCGGCCCGCGCCGCCGTCCCGGACGGCTCCGCCGCATCGGCCTGCCGTACCTCCTGCTGCTGCCGGCCCTCCTGCTCGAACTCCTCGTCCATCTGCTGCCGATCGTCATCGGCATCACGATGAGCTTCAAGGAGCTCACCCAGTTCTTCATCCGCGACTGGGGCGCCGCGCCTTGGTCCGGCCTGGACAACTACGAGATCGCGGTCGACTTCGACGCACCGGTGGGCGAGGCGCTGCTGCACTCGTTCCTCGTCACCTGCGCGTTCACAGTGCTCTCGGTGGGCCTGTGCTGGCTGATCGGGACGACCGCCGCGATCTATCTGCAGGAGACGTTCAAGGGGAGGGGCTTCCTCAGGGCGCTCTTCCTCGTTCCGTACGCACTGCCCGTCTACGCCGCGGTGATCACCTGGGGCTTCATGTTCCAGCGTGACAACGGCCTCATCAACCACGTGCTGCACGACCAGTTGGGCCTCACCGACAGCGCGCCGTTCTGGCTCATCGGCGACAACAGCTTCGTCGCGCTGCTCACCGTGTCGGTGTGGAAGGGCTGGCCGTTCGCCTTCCTCATCATGATGGCGGGGCTGCAGAACATCCCGAGAGAGATGTACGAGGCGGCCGCGCTCGACGGCGCGGGCATGTGGCAGCAGATCCGCCGCATCACACTGCCGTCCCTGCGCTCCGTCAACCAGGTCCTCGTGCTCGTCCTGTTCCTGTGGACGTTCAACGACTTCAACACGCCGTACGTCCTGTTCGGCAGGTCGGCGCCCGAGGCCGCGGACCTGGTCTCGATCCACATCTACCAGTCCTCGTTCGTCACCTGGAACTTCGGCACCGGCTCCGCCATGTCCGTCCTGCTGCTGCTGTTCCTGCTCGCCGTGACGGGCGTCTATCTGTGGGTCACTTCGCGCGAGAGGAAGTCCGCTCATGTCTAGCGTCCGCACGGCCGCGCCGCCCCGCGGGGCCGCGAAGCCCCGGTCGCCGATGGCGGCGCCCCGCTCGTTCCTGTGGTCACGGCGGATCTTCCTGACGCTGCTCACGGGCTTCGTACTCCTCCCCGTGTTCGTGATGGTCTCCAGCTCGCTCAAGCCCCTCGAGGACGTGTCGGGCAAGTTCCGCTGGATGCCGAGCGGGCTCACGATCCGCCCGTACATCGACATCTGGAAGACCGTTCCGCTGGCGAAGTACTTCTTGAACTCGCTGATCGTGGCGGGCGCGGCCACCGTCTGCTCGGTGGTGATCGCCGTCTTCGCCGCCTACGCCGTCAGCCGCTACCAGTTCCGCGGCAAGCGCGTCTTCACGGTGACGGTCCTGTCCACGCAGATGTTCCCCGGCATCCTGTTCCTGCTGCCGCTGTTCCTGATGTACGTCAACATCGGCAACGCCACGGGGATCGCCCTGTTCGGCTCCCGGGGCGGGCTGATCCTCACGTATCTGACCTTCTCGCTGCCGTTCTCGATCTGGATGCTGATCGGGTACTTCGACTCGGTGCCGCGCGATCTGGACGAGGCGGCGCTCGTCGACGGCTGTGGGCCGATCGGCGCGCTCTTCAAGGTCGTCGTGCCCGCCGCGATCCCCGGCATCGTCGCGGTCGCCGTCTACGCGTTCATGACCGCGTGGGGGGAAGTGCTCTTCGCCTCCGTGATGACGAACGACGCCACCCGCACTCTCGCCATCGGTCTGCAGGGCTACTCCACCCAGAACGACGTCTACTGGAACCAGATCATGGCCGCGTCACTGGTCGTGAGCATTCCCGTGGTGGCGGGCTTCCTCCTGCTCCAGCGCTATCTGGTCGCCGGCCTCACCGCCGGAGCCGTCAAGTGACCCACTCCCCTGTCACCACCCCGTCTGAGAGGACGTCTGTGTCCGAGCTCATCGACCTTGCCGCACTGCCGAACGACTTCGCGTGGGGGACGGCCACATCGGCGTACCAGATCGAGGGCGCCGTCTCCGAGGACGGCCGTTCCCCCTCGATCTGGGACACCTTCTCGCACACCCCCGGAAAGATCGACAACGCCGATCACGGTGACGTGGCCTGCGACCACTACCACCGCTGGCGCGAGGACATCGCGTTGATGAAGCAACTGGGCACCAACGCCTACCGGTTGTCCCTCGCCTGGCCGCGCGTCGTACCGGGTGGTGACGGGCCGGCCAACGCCAAGGGCCTCGACTTCTACGACCAGTTGATCGACGGCCTGCTCGACGCGGGCATCACGCCGTCGGTGACCCTCTACCACTGGGACCTGCCACAGGTGCTCCAGGACCGCGGTGGCTGGCCCGAGCGGGAGACGGCCGAGCACTTCGCGGCGTACGCGTCCATCGCCGCCGAGCGCTTCGGCGACCGCGTCACGCAGTGGGCGACGCTGAACGAACCCCTCTGCTCGGCGTGGATCGGCCACCTCGAAGGCCGCATGGCGCCGGGCCTGACCGACCTGAACGCCGCCGTGCGTGCCTCGTACCACCTGCTGCTCGGGCACGGGCTCGCCACCCAGGCCATCCGCGCCGCGGCGCCCGGCGCGCAGATCGGCATCGTCAACAACCTCTCCACGGTCGAGCCCGCGAGCGACCGCCCCGAGGACGTAGCCGCCGCCCGCCGCGTGGACGGCCACACCAACCGCTGGTGGCTCGACCCGGTGCACGGCCGCGACTTCCCAGCCGACATGCTGGAGGTCTACGGGGTCGAACTCCCGGAGCGCGCGGGTGACTTGGCGACCATCGCGCAGCCGCTCGACTGGCTGGGCCTGAACTACTACTTCCCGGCTGTCGTCTCCGACGACCCCGCGGGGCCAGCTCCCTACGCCCACCAGGTGCGCCGCGAAGGCGTGCCCCGCACCGGCATGGACTGGGAGATCGACGCGAGCGGCATCGAGACGCTCCTGCTGCGCCTGACGAACGAATACGGCGCGCGCAAGCTGTACGTCACCGAGAACGGCTCGTCCTACCCCGACGTCGTACGCCCCGACGGCACGATCGACGACCCGGAGCGCACCGACTACCTCGTCCGGCATCTCGCCGCCTGCGCGAGCGCCGCCCGCAAGGGAGCGCCGCTGGCCGGGTACTACGCGTGGTCCCTGCTCGACAACTTCGAGTGGGCCTATGGCTACGACAAGCGTTTCGGCCTGGTCCACGTCGACTACGAGACGCAGCGACGCACCGTCAAGGGCAGCGGTCTGCGCTATGCCGACATCATCCGTGGCCATCGTGGGCGCGTGAGCCGCGCCGCCTGACGCGCTCGCACGACCGAAACGGCGGCTCCCGGCTCTCCGCCGATCCGGGGGCCGCCGCGCTGGTGTGGCTCCGTCTTCCCGTGTCAGGTCGAGGTCGCCTTTCGGCCCTCCTTCGCCGATGCGCCGATGCACACGAGGCCCAACAGGAGAGTGAGGCCGCCGATGATGATGTTGGTCAGGATGACGCCCATGTCAGGGCTCGAACCGACGACCCACGGCGACACGATCATCCACACGCCCATGGCGCACATGGCCCAGCTCAGGCCGTACATCCTGGCAGGCGCGACGGTGAACCCGAGGCCCAGCAGGCCGATCGCGATGCCCATGATGAGGTTGTGCGTCGTGAGGACTGGCTGGCTGGTGGCGAAGTGCACCACCCACGGGGAGATGGCACAGAAGAGGCCCGTGAGGAACACGGGCCCGTCCACGAGTGCCACATCTTTTCCACCGAGTACGCGGGCATACCGATCCCGCATTTCGGATACGTCAGGGTGAGCGGCTATGTCTCCCCTGTGTGAGACGTCGGCCATGAGACTCGTCTCCTCTGTTTGATACAGGCCTGATGACCTCGCGCGGCGGAATGTCGCACGTATCCATTCTGCGCTTATTTTTTCTTTATGTGTAGTCGTGGGCGATTCGCGTCCCATCGGTCGCCGCCCGTACGGGGGACCAGAACGCGCCGTCGCACGCCACGCCCGCTGGAATGAACACGTGACCGCGCCCCCGGACGACTGCCTCGCGCGCAACGAGTGGATCTGCGGTGAGTACCTGAGCACCCGCCGCCAGATCATCGTCGACGCGGTCCTCCAGCATCTGGAGCTGACCGCGGTCTCCGTGCTCATCGCGCTCGTCATCGCCGTCCCACTCGCCGTCGTCGCCCGCCGCTGGGCCCTGGCGGCCGGGCCCGTCCTCGCGCTGACCACGATCCTCTACACGATCCCCTCGCTCGCGATGTTCTCGCTGCTGCTCCCCGTGTACGGCCTCTCCGCCTCCCTCGTGGTCGCGGGGCTCGTCCTGTACTCGCTGACGCTGCTCGTGCGCAACATCCTGGCCGGGCTGCGCGCCGTCCCCGAGGACACCCGGCAGGCCGCCCGCGGCATGGGCTACGGACCGATCCGGCTCCTGCTCACGGTCGAACTGCCGCTCGCGCTGCCCGCCGCCATGGCGGGACTGCGCATCGCCACCGTCTCCGCGGTCTCCCTCGTCACGGTCGGCGCGATCGTCGGCTTCGGCGGGCTGGGCAACCTGATCTACGCGGGCATGAACACCTACTTCAAGGCGCAGGTCCTGACCGCGTCCGTGCTGTGCGTCGTCATCGCCGTACTCGCCGATCTGCTGCTCCTCGGCGTGCAGCGGATCCTCACCCCGTGGACGAGGGCGGTCCGCTCATGAACACCATCAGTGACGCCTGGCAGTGGCTCACCGACTCGGCCCACTGGGCGGGCGACGACGGCATCTGGCACCGGCTCACCCAGCATCTCGTCCTCACCGTCGTGTGCCTGCTGCTGAGCTGCCTGATCGCGCTGCCGGTCGCGCTCGTCCTCGGCCACCTCGGCAAGGGCGGTGCCCTCGCGGTCAACATCTCCAACGTCGGCCGCGCGGTGCCGACCTTCGCGGTCCTCGTCCTGCTGCTCCTCACCCCCATCGGACGATGGGGCGAGGGCCCCACCGTGGTCGCGCTCGTACTGTTCGCCGTGCCGCCGCTGCTCACCAACGCCTACGTGGGTATGCGCGGCGTCGACCGCAGCGTCGTACAGGCCGCGCGCGGCATGGGCATGACGGGACGGCAGATGCTGTGGCGGGTCGAGCTGCCGCTCGCGATGCCGCTGGTCCTCAGCGGGGTGCGGATCGCCGCCGTGCAGCTCGTGGCCACCGCCACGATCGCGGCCCTCGCGGGCGGCGGGGGACTCGGCCGGATCATCACGGCCGGCTTCAACCTCGCGAGCACCCCGCAGGTGGTGGCGGGCGCCGTGCTGGTCGCCGTGTTCGCGCTGATCGTCGAGGGGCTCTTCGAGATCGGCGAACGGCTCGCCCCCGGGTGGGCGCGGGGGAGAGGACGGACGGGATGAGGCGGCGCGTGGGGCGGGGTACGGCTGCCGTCGTCGGGGGCGTCCTGCTCCTGGGCGGCTGCGCCTCGGGGCCGTCCCTGGAGACCCAGGGCGAGGTGACCGCGCCACCCGGCGACAGCCGCCACCTGGTCGTCGGTTCGGCGGGGTTCACCGAGAGCGATCTGCTCGCCCAGATGTACTCCCTGCTCCTGCAGAAGGCCGGATACGGGGCGGAGATCCTCTCCGTGGCCAATCGCGAGCTCTACGAACCCGCCCTGGAGTCCGGGCAGATCGACGTCGTCCCCGAGTACGCGGCTACCTTCGCGGACTGGCTGAACGCCAAGAAGAACGGCGCCGACGCGAAGCCGGTCGGCTCACCCGACCTGGACGCCACCATGAAGGCCCTGCGCGGACTCGCAACGCCGCGCGGCCTCACCGTCCTCGACCCGGGCAAGGCCGTGGACCAGAACGCGTTCGCCGTCACGGCGTCCTTCGCCAAGGAGCACCACCTCAAGACGTTGAGCGACCTCGGCAAGTCCGGCCTGAAGGTACGCCTCGCCGCGGGCGACGAATGCGTGCAACGCCCGTACTGCGAACCCGGCCTGAAGGAGGTCTACGGCATCGACATCACGTCCGTCGACCCGAAGGGTGTGGGCACGACCCAGGCCAAGAAGGCCGTGCAGAGCGGTCAGGACCAGATGGTCCTCACCACGTCGACGGATGCCACGCTCGACAACTTCGGCCTCGTCCTGCTGAAGGACGACAAGAAACTCCAGAACGCCGACTACATCGTCCCGGTCGTCAACCGCTCCCGCGCCGGAAGCGAGGGCGTCGCGAAAGCACTCGGCCGCCTCAACTCCGTGCTGACCACGGCGGACCTGGCGTCCATGAACGAGCAGGTGGACAGCTGGAGGCGGCTGCCGCAGGACGTCGCGCGTACGTTCCTTGAGGAGAAGGGGCTGCTGTAAGTCCCGTCGTGGTGTGGTGAGGCCTGGTGAGGCCTGCCACTCGAGTTCAGGCGTCGGCCACCGAGTCGAACTCCACCTGATCCCGGGGCACGCCCTGCGCGTCCGCGTCCACCGAGCGGCGCAGGGCCTCGTGCAGCTTCGCCGGGGTCAGTACGCCGAGGAAGCGAGCGCCGTCGAGGACCGCGACCCAGCCCGCGTCGTGCTGGAGCATCACACCGAACGCCTGCTTGAGCGGGGCGCCCACCGGCACCCACGCCTTCATGCGGTGGGCCAGATCGCCCACTCTGCCGCCCTCGCCGGCGAGCGCGACCTCGTCGATGCCGACCCAGCCGTGCAGATCTCCGCCCGTGTCCAGGACGACGCCCCAGCGGGCGTCCTCCTCGCGCAGCCGGGCCGCGGCGTGCGCGGCGGGCTCGTCGAGCCTGACCACCGTCGGCTGCTCGAGGTCGTCCGGCTGGATCTCGGTGACCGAGAGCCGCTTCAGGCCGCGGTCGGCGCCCACGAACCCGGCGACGTACGGCGTCGCCGGAGTGCCGAGCACCGCGCCGGGAGTGTCGTACTGCTCGATGCGGCCCTCCCCGTAGACCGCGATCCGGTCACCGAGCCTGACCGCCTCCTCGATGTCGTGCGTGACCAGGAGAACCGTCTTGCGGACCGTCGCCTGCATCCGCAGGAACTCGTCCTGCAACTGCTCGCGCACCACTGGGTCGACCGCCCCGAACGGCTCATCCATGAGGAGAACGGGCGGGTCGGCGGCCAGGGCGCGCGCCACGCCCACCCGCTGGCGCTGCCCGCCGGACAGCTGCTCGGGGTAGCGGGAGCCGTAGGTCTTCGGGTCGAGGCCCACCAGGTCGAGCAGCTCGGCCGCCCGCGCCCGTGCCTTCGCCTTCTTCCAGCCGATCAGCGCGGGAACGGTCGCCGTGTTGTCGAGGATCGTCCGGTGCGGGAAGAGCCCTACCTGCTGGATGACGTAGCCGATACGGCGGCGAAGGCGGACGGGGTCGACGTCCGCGATGTTCTCGTCGTTCACGAAGATGCGGCCCGCGGTCGGCTCGATGAGACGGTTCACCATCATCATCGTGGTCGTCTTGCCGCAGCCGGAAGGGCCGACGAGCGTGACCAGTTCCCCCTCGGCGACCTCGAAGGACAGGTCGTCCACGGCCATCGTGCCGTCCGGGTAGCGCTTGCTCACCTGCTCGAACCGGATCATGCACTCACGCTAACCGCGGCCCTCACACTCCGCTCACCAGCACCACCTCCAGGGTGCGCGGGCCGTGCACGCCCTCCACCCGGTCCAGTTCGATGTCGCTGGTCGCGGACGGTCCCGAGATCCAGGTCAGCGGCCGGGCGGGGTCGAGCCGTTCGAGTGCCTGCGGTACGGAGGAGACCACCTGGTCCGGGACCCGTACGACACAGATGTGGTGGTCGGGGACGAGCGTGATCCGCCGGCGGCCCTGGTCGGGCCCGCCGTCCAGGACGATCGTGCCGGTCTCGGCGACGGCGACCGCGCAGCCGGTGACGACGCTGTCGACCGCGTCGAGCTCACGCGGAGTGCTCGCGGCGCGGTCCTCGACACGGGTCGCGCCGGAGGCCCCCAGCCACTCCGGCGGGAGACCGGGCGGCACGAGTACGGACCGTGCACCGCGTGCCGCGAGCAGACGCGTGAGCAGTTCCGGCAGCTCCGCGTCCGCGCAGCGGTGCACGAGCGCGCGATAGTCGGCGAGGTTCTCCGCTAGCAGGTCGACGGTCTGCTCGGTGGTGCGGTCGCCGTGTTCGCGCAGGTAGTCGCGGGTGACGGCTGCGTTGTCGGCGTCCCTCTCCTCCTGCTCCTCGCCGTCACGTACGTCGGCCAGCGCTCGTCGGACGCGGCCGAGGATCTGCTCCCTGCTGCTCACTTCGTGCCGCCCTTCCGCGCCTTCTCCACCTGGCCGCCGTTCGTACGCCGCCACCAGTCGCGGAACGGCTCCGCGGGCACCTTCGGCAGATCGCGCGTCCCGCTCCACGCCTGCCCGGGGCCGGGAAGCGTGCGCGGGTGGAAGCGCCGGGTGCCGGACGCCAGCCGCTGCCCGGCCCGCAGCACCCCCGGCCGGCCGAAGGCCAGGCCCGCCGCGCGCATCGCGGCCCGCTCGGCCGCGTGCCCCTTCGCGGGCCGCAGCGTCGCCTTCGTGCCGTTCCGTGTCACTTCACCGCCCTGGACCACCCGCTCCCGCAGATGGACGAGGACCTCGGGGATGTCGATGGCCACCGGGCACACGTCGTAGCAGGCGCCGCAGAGGGACGAGGCGTAGGGGAGCGAGGCGTCGATCTCGCTCTGCGTGCCCCGGAGTTGCGGGCTGAGGATCGCTCCGATGGGGCCGGGATAGACCGAGCCGTAGGCGTGACCTCCGGCCCGCTCGTACACGGGGCAGACGTTGAGGCAGGCCGAGCAGCGGATGCAGCGCAGCGCCTGGCGGCCCACCTCGTCGGCGAGCGTGTCGCTGCGGCCGTTGTCGAGGAGCACGAGGTGGAAGTCGCGCGGCCCGTCCTCGTCGGTCGTGCCGGTCCACATCGACGTGTACGGGTTCATCCGCTCGGCCGTCGAGGAGCGGGGGAGCGTCTGCAGGAAGACCTCCAGGTCCCGCCAGGTCGGCACGACCTTCTCGATGCCGACGACCGAGATCAGCGTCTCGGGCAGCGTCAGACACATGCGGCCGTTGCCCTCCGACTCGACGACGACCAGGGTGCCCGTCTCGGCGACCATGAAGTTGGCCCCGGAGACGCCGACCTTGGCGCGCAGGAACTTCTCCCGGAGGTGCAGACGGGCGGCCTCCGCGAGATCGGCGGGCGTGTCGGTGAGACCATCCGGGGCGGGGCGGCCCCACTCGCTCATCTCGCGCGCGAAGATCTCGCGGATCTCACCGCGGTTGCGGTGGATGGCGGGCACGAGGATGTGCGAGGGACGGTCCTTGCCGAGCTGCACGATGAGTTCGGCGAGATCGGTCTCGTACGCGGCGATGCCCTCGGCCTCGAGAGCTTCGTTGAGACCGATCTCCTGGGTCGCCATCGACTTGACCTTGACGACTTCGGACTCACCGGTGGCCTTGACCAGGTCCGCGACGATCCGGTTGGCCTCGTCGGCGTCCGCCGCCCAGTGCACGGTGCCGCCCGCCGCCGTGACCGACTTCTCCAACTGGACCAGATGGCGGTCGAGATGGCGCAGGGTCTCGTCCTTGATCTGCTTGCCCGCCTCGCGGAGCTGCGCCCAGTCGTCCAGTTCGGCGACCGCGCGGGCCCGCTTGTCACGGATGGTGTGCGTGGCGTGCCGCAGATTGGCGCGCAGGGTCTTGTCACCCACGGCCTCGCGGGCGGCGGCGGGGAAGGCGGGCATGCCTACGAATGTGCCGCTCATGACAGTGGCTCCTCTTCCGTGCTCGCCAGGATCTCCGCGATGTGGACCGGGCGCAGGCCGCTCTTGAGCCGGGACATCGTGCCCCCGATGTGCATCAGACAGGAGTTGTCCGCGGCGCACAGGGCGTCGGCGCCCGTCGACTCCGCGTTGCGCACCTTGTCCGTGCCCATCGCCGACGAGACATCGGAGTTCTTCATCGCGAAGGTGCCGCCGAAGCCGCAGCACTCGTCCGCTCCCGGGAGCGCCCGCAGTTCGAGCCCCTTCACCGCCTGGAGCAGTCGCGTGGGACGGTCACCGAGGCCGAGGCTGCGCAGGCCGTGGCAGGTCGGGTGGTACGTCACCGTGTGCGGGTAGTACGCCCCCACATCCGTCACGCCGAGAACGTCCACCAGGAACTCGGTGAGTTCGTACGTCTTGGGCACGACGGGCGCCAGCGTCGCCGCCAGGCCGCCACCTCGGCCCTCGGCACGGGCCCGCTCTCCCATGCGGGGGTAGAGTTCGCGGACCATCGCGCCGCACGATCCGGAGGGCGTGACGATCGCGTCGTACTCCTCCGAGCCGAAGACATCGGAGAAATGACGGGCGAGCGGCTCTGCCTGGTGGCGGTACCCCGTGTTGTAGTGCGCCTGCCCGCAGCAGGTCTGCGCCATCGGGAAGTCGACGTCAACTCCCAGTCTGGTCAGCAGTTTCACCACCGCTCGGCCTGTGTCGGGATAGAGCGTGTCGTTGACACAGGTCAGGAACAGAGCGACACGCATCGCGGGTTCCTCCTCGTCGATCATCGGATGGGTGCAGCGTATGCGCTGTGGGCGCTGTGCGGGAGTCGTGATGCGAGGCGCGTCAGGGGAGTACGCGGCGGGATGCCTCCTGCCACGCTGCCCTGTTCGCGGGGTCGCGGGTCGGCTCGTAGCGACTCAGTGGCTGGGTGCGGGCCAGCAGGGCGCGCATTGCGTGGCGGTCCTCGCCCAGCAGCCCATGTGCCCTGGCCTGGACGAGTATGTTGCCCAGTGCCGCTGCCTCTGCCGGCCCCGCGACGACGGGCAGTCCGCAGGCGTCCGCGGTGAGCTGACACAGGAGCGCGTTGCGGGCCCCGCCGCCGACTATGTGCACCACGTCCACGGCTCGGTCCGCGAGGCGTTGGGCGTCCTCGATGGCCCGCCGGTGGGCCAGGGCGAGGGAGTCGAGGATGCAGCGTGTCGTCTCGGCGGGGGTGGAAGGGACGGGCTGACCTGTGGCCTCGCAGGCTTGGGCGATGCGGTGCGGCATGTCGCCGGGGGCCAGGAAGGCGGGGTCTGCCGCGTCGACGAGGGAGCGCAGGCCGGGAGCGGCGGCGGCTTCGATCAACAGCGCTTCGAGGGTGGGGGCGCTTCCGTCTGTGTTCCAGGTGCGCAGGCACTCCTGGAGCAGCCACAGGCCCATGATGTTGCGCAGGTAGCGGATGGTGCCGTCGATACCCAGCTCGTTGGTGAAGTTCGCCTCGCGGCTCTGCTCCGTGCGGACGGGGGCGGTCAGCTCCAGGCCCGCGAGCGACCAGGTGCCGGTGCAGATGTAGGCGAAGTCGTCGGTCGTGGCGGGGACGGCGACGACGGCCGACGCGGTGTCGTGCGAGGCGACCGTCGTCACGGGAGTGGGCGAGGTCAGACCGGCGTCTTCGAGGACATGCGGGAGCAGGTGGCCGGCCGGGTCGCCGGGGTGGCGCAGGGCCGGGAACAGCCCCAGGTCCACGCCGAGGCGTCCGGCGACCTCGTGGGCCCAGCTGCCCGTGCCGGGGTCCATGAGCTGCGTGGTGGAGGCGTTGGTGAGTTCTGTGCCCAGTTCGCCCGTCAGCCAGTACGTCAGCAGGTCCGGAACGAGCAAGAGGTGCTTGGCTGCCGCCAGTTGAGCCGAGCCCTGGGCGGCCAGCAGTTGGTACAGGGTGTTGAAGGGTGCGTACTGGATTCCGGTGGTGGCGTAGAGCTCGGCGGCCGGGACAGTGGCCCACGCTTTGTCCGCGATGCCTTCGGTACGGGTGTCCCGGTAGTGCACGGGGTTGCCGAGGAGAGCGCCGTCCGCGTCGAGGAGACCGTGGTCCACGGCCCAGCCGTCGATACCGACGGAGGTCAGAGGGGCGACGGAACCTGCCGCGCGGAGACCATCGATGACCCCTGCGTAGAGGGACAGGACATCCCAGTGCAGGGTGCCTGCGGCGCGGACAGGCCGGTTGGGGAAGCGGTGCGCCTCCTGGAGGGCGAGCGTCTCGGCGCCGACCTTCGCCACCATGACGCGTCCGCTGGAAGCGCCGAGGTCGATCGCGGCGAAGTGGTGGTCCGAGGAGCGGGACTTCGGGGTGGCGATGGGCATGGTGGCTCGCAGTGTCGAGGGGCGAGTGAGGGGGCTGGCTTGGGTGGTTGGGGGGGTGTGGGTTGGGAGGCCGACTTGGGTGGTTGTAGGGGTGAGGGTCGGGGCTGACTTGCGTGGTCGCAGGGGTGAAGGTCGAGCACGGCCTTGCGTAGTCGCAGAGGAGAGGGGGGAGTGCGGTCCTGCGTAGTCGCAGGGATGAGGGTCGAATGCGGGTCTTGCGTGGGCGCATCCCCCGGGTGCGGGTGCCCGTGGTCGCGTGGGGCGAGGCGGGTCGGGTGCGGGTGCGGGTGCGGTGCCTGTGGCCGCCCAGGGCGGGCTGGGTGTAGGGCGCCGTGGTCGCCCGGTGCTCTGTGGTGCGGGGCCGCGCCGGTGTGTCCGTCCTCGCCATCTCGGTTGGCACGTAGGGCTACTGCGGCGCCGGAGCGCCGCGTGCCGTGCTCCGGGCGGACATACCGACACGTCCCCTCCGGTGGGATGCGCGGCTGCGGGTCGGTGGGGCGCCCGCCCCTCCGTAGGTGGTGGACGCCCCCGGGCATGGCGCGGCGGCCGGAAGGGCTGCGCTACCTGAGGAACGCCGCCGCGACGCCCGCGTCCACCGGTATGTGCAGGCCCGTCGTGTGGGTGAGGTCGCCCGCCGTCAGGGCGAAGACCGCGTTGGCCACGTGCTCGGGGAGCACCTCTCGCTTGAGGAGGGTCCGCTGGGCGTAGAACTCGCCCAGGTTCTCCTCCTCGATCCCGTACGTCGCCGCTCGCTGCGCGCCCCAGCCGCCCGCGAAGATTCCCGAGCCCCGCACCACCCCGTCCGGGTTGATGCCGTTCACGCGGATGCCGTGCTCGCCCAACTCGGCGGCGAGCAGCCGGACTTGGTGGGCCTGGTCCGCCTTGGTCGCGGAGTACGCGATGTTGTTCGGGCCCGCGAACACCGCGTTCTTGGATGTGATGTAGATGATGTCGCCGCCCAGGGCCTGGTCCCGCATGATGCGCGCCGCCTCGCGGGAGACGAGGAACGAGCCGCGGGCCATGATGTCGTGCTGCAGGTCCCAGTCCCGGGCCGTGGTGTCCAGCAGCGGCTTGGAGATGGAGATGCCCGCGTTGTTCACCACCAGGTCGACTCCGCCGAAGGCGAGGGCCGCCGACGCGAAGGCGGCCGTGATCTGGTCCTCGGACGTGACGTCCATGGGGATGGCCACGGCCTTGTCCGGGCCGCCGAGCTCTTCCGCCACCGCCGCCGCGTTCTCCGCGTTGAGGTCCGCGACCGCCACACACGCGCCCTCCGCCACCAGGCGGTGCGCTATCGCCTTGCCGATGCCGCTGCCCGCCCCGGTCACGAGGGCGACGCGGGTGGCCAAGGGCTTGGGCTTCGGAAGGCGCTGGAGCTTTGCCTCCTCCAGGGGCCAGTACTCGATGCGGAACTTCTCCGACTCGTCGATGGGGGCGTAAGCGGAGACCGCTTCGGCGCCGCGCATGACGTTGATCGCGTTCACATAGAACTCGCCCGCCACGCGTGCGGTCTGCTTGTCCTTGCCGAAGGAGAACATGCCCACGCCGGGAACGAGGACGATGGCCGGATCGGCGCCGCGCATCGCGGGAGAGGTCGGGTCGGCGTGGCGCGCGTAGTAGGCCGCGTATTCCTCTCGGTACGCCGCGTGCAGCTCCTTGAGGCGGGTGATGGCCTCCTGGAGCGGTGCGGTGGGGGGCAGGTCGAGGACCAGGGGCCTGATCTTCGTGCGGAGGAAGTGGTCGGGGCAGGATGTGCCCAGGGCCGCCAGGCGCGGGTGCTCCGAGGAGGCCAGGAAATCGAGGACGGTGTCGGTGTCGGTGAAGTGGCCGATCTGCGGACGGTCCTGCGAGGCCAGCGAGCGGATGTGCGGGGCCAGTTCGGCCGCACGGTGGCGGCGTTCGGCGGTGGGCAGGGGGCCGTACCCGTCCAGGGGCGAGCCGAAGGGCGCCGGCTTGCCGCGTTCGGAGAGGAACGCCTCCGCCGTGCGGATGATGCGCAGCGAATTGCGCTCGCACTCCTCCGCCGTGGCGCCCCATGCCGTGATGCCGTGACCGCCCAGGATGCAGCCGATGGCATCCGGGTTCGCCGCCTGTACTGCCGCGATGTCCAGGCCCAGCTGGAAACCGGGGCGGCGCCAGGGCACCCAGGCCACCGTGGGGCCGAAGCACTCGGCGGTCAGCTTCTCGCCGTCCGCGGCGCAGGCCAGGGCGATGCCCGAGTCCGGGTGCAGATGGTCCACGTGCGGCGCGTCCACCAAGGCGTGCATCGCGGTGTCGATGGACGGTGCCGCGCCCCCCTTGCCGTGCAGGCAGTAGTCGAAGGCGCCGACCATCTCGTCCTCGTGGTCAGGGCCCCCGTACACCTCCTTGAGTGCGTGGAGGCGGTCCAGGCGCAGGACCGCGAGGCCCTCCTCGGTGAGCGTGCCCAGGTCGCCGCCCGAGCCCTTGACCCACATCAGGTCGGTGTCCGCGCCCGTGACCGGGTCGGGGGCCGTGCCCTTCGCCGACGCGTTGCCGCCCGCGTAATTGGTGTTGCGCGGGTCGGCGCCCAAGCGGTGGGCGCGGTCGAGGAGTTCCTTGATCCGCGCGTGCTGTGCCTGCCGTGTGCCCTGTGCGTCTTGTGCGTGCTGTGTCATGCCGCTCATGCCCCCCATCCGGCCTGCTCGCCGCCCACGCGGTCCTTGACGATTCGCTCCTGCCAGCCTGACTCCTGATAGGCCCTCATGGGATCAGGGTCGAGCCCCGAGTCCTCCCTGACTTCTGCCAGTAGGGGGCGGACGTCGGTGTTGAAGGCGTCCATCAGGGCGGCGTTGGCGGCGAGCACATCGCCGGTCCGCTGGGCCTCGGCCAGCGCGTCCGCGTCCACGAGGAGCGCCTTCGCCGTGGCCTCCTGCACGTTCATCACCGAGCGGATGATCGCGGGGATCTTCGCCTCGATGTTGTGGCACTGGTCGAGCATGAAGGCGATGTCCGAATCCAGGCCGCCGCCCCGGACGACCTCGTACATGATCCGGAAGAGCTGGAAGGGGTCCGCGGCGCCCGCCATCAGGTCGTCGTCCGCGTAGAAGCGTGAGTTGAAGTCGAAGCCGCCGAGGCGCCCCTCGCGCAGCAGCGTCGCGACGATGAACTCGATGTTGGTGCCGGGCGCGTGGTGGCCGGTGTCGACGACGACCTGCGCCTTCGGCCCCAGCTTCAGGCAGTGCGCGTAGGCCGTGCCCCAGTCCGGGATGTCCGTCGCGTAGAAGGCCGGCTCGAAGAGCTTGTACTCGATGAGCATGCGCTGGTCGTCGCCGAGCCGGTCGTACGTCGTCCGCAGGGCCTCCGCCAAGCGGTCCTGACGGCTGCGGATGTCGTCCTGGCCGGGGTAGTTGGTGCCATCCGAGAACCACAGCTTCAGGTCGCGTGAACCCGTGGCGTCCATGATGTCCACGCACTCGAGGAGGTGGTCGAGCGCCTTGCGCCGGACGGTCGGGTTCGGGTTGGTGACCGAGCCGAGTTTGTAGTCGTCGTCCTGGAAGACGTTGGCGTTGATCGCGCCGAGCGTCACGCCGCGCTCGGTCGCGTACTGCGCGAGAGCCGCGTAGTCGTCGACCCTGTCCCAGGGGATGTGCAGGGCCACCCTGGGTGCCACGCCGGTGTGGGCGTGCACGCGGGCGGCGTCGTCCAGCTTCTCCCGGGGCGTGCGCGGGACACCTGGCTGCGCGAAGACCTTGAAGCGCGTACCGGAGTTGCCGTACGCCCAGGACGGGGTCTCCAGGGCCTGGGTGGTGAGTGCCGCTTTCACGGCGTCCTTGCTGGTTCCGGCGGTCATCGCGCAGCCTTCCGAAAGAGCGGTCGGGGTGGGTCAGTTGGAGAATCGGTGCGTGCCGGATGCGGCGGCGAAGACGGCGCAGCCGTCCTCCATCCGCAGGAACTCCGCCGCGCCGTGCGTCACTTGCGAGCGCTTGTCGGCGGGGATCCACACCTCGGCGGTGGTGTTGGCGGGCAGGGTCACGGTCAGCCGGAACCCGTCCGCGTCCGTCTTCCAGTGGGTGCTGACCGGGCCGTAGAGCGCGTCGAAACTGCTCTGCGCCTCGGTCACGCCGCCACCGGGGCGCGGGCGGACAAGGATCTTGCGGAAGCCCGGGTCGGCCGGTGCGATGCCCGCGATGTTGGCGTACATCCACTCGCCCACCGAGCCATAGGCATAGTGGTTGAAGGAGTTCATGCCGGCGTCCTGGAAGCTGCCGTCCGGCTTGATGGAGTCCCAGCGCTCCCACATCGTCGTGGCGCCCTTGTCGATCTGGTAGCCCCAGCTGGGGAAGGACTTCTGGACGAGGAGGCGATAGGCGACGTCCGTGTGGCCGGTGGACGTCAGGACGGGAAGCAGGCGCGGTGTGCCCAGGAAGCCTGTCGACAGGTGCCATTCCTTGGACTTGATGAGCTCCACCAGACGGGCGGCCGCCGGTGCGCGGTCGCTGTCGGCGAGCAGATCCATCGACAGGGCGAGCACGTACGCGGTCTGCGTGTCGCCCTTCACCCGTCCGTCACCGGTCACGTACGCCGCACGGAAGGCGTCACGGACGCTCCCGAAGAGCTTCTTGTACGGGGCCGGGTCCTTGCCCAGTGCTTCGGCCGCCCGCGCGACGAGGTCGGCGCTGTGGGCGAAGTAGGCGGTGCCGATGACGTCCTTGGGAGTCTCGTCCTGGATGTTGAGCCAGTCTCCGTAACCCTCGGCGGGGCGCAGATATCCGGTGCTGTGCTTCTCCAGGTAGTCGAGCCACTTCAGCATCGAGGACCAGGACTGCTCCAGGACGCGCTGGTCGCCGTACGCCTGGTAGAGCGCCCAGGGGACGGTCACTCCGGCGTCGCCCCAGCCGGCCACTCCCTTGCCGACCGTGCCGACGAACGGCGCGACGTCGGTGAAGGCACCGTCGTCGGCCTGGCCGTCGCGCAGGTCGTCCAGCCACTTGGTGAGGAAGCGCGCCGACTCCATGACGTAGGCGGCGGTCGGCGCGAAGACGTTGATGTCGCCGGTCCAGCCGAGCCGCTCGTCACGCGCGGGTGTGTCCGTGGGAACGGAGAGGAAGTTGCCGCGCTGCCCCCATGTGATGTTGCTGTGCAGCTGGTTGAGCATGGGGACGTCGGTCTCGAAGTCCATCGTGAACGGAGCCGACGTGTGGATCACGCGGCCCCTCACAGCGTCGCGCGGTGGCTTGCCCGGGTAGCCCGTCACCTCCACGTAGCGGAAGCCGTGGAAGGTGAACCGCGGTTCGAACGTCTCCTTGCCGCCGCCCTTGAGCGTGTAGGTGTCGGTGGCACGCGCGGTCCGCAGATTGGTGGTGTAGAGCGTGCCGTCGGGGTTCAGGACCTCCGCATGGCGCAACCGGACCTTCGTGCCGGCCTTCCCGGAGACAGCGAGACGCACCGCGCCGACCATGTTCTGACCGAGGTCGAAGACGAAGACGCCGGGCTTCGGCTCGGTCACCTTCTGGGCGGAGATCTCGCTCTCCACGCGCGTGTGCCCGTCGACTTGAGCCACGACGGCGGCCTTGACGTCATCGATGCCGTCGGCCGCCACCCACTTCGAGTCGTCGAATCCCGTGCGCGTCCAGCCCGAGGTCTCCAGGCGCGCGTCGTAGTCCTCGCCCGACAGGAGGTCGGCGGCGGTGACCGGCCCCATGGCGGCGCGCCAGTCGGTGCCCGACAGCACACGGTCCGTGGACCCGTCGGTGTACGTGACCTCCAACTGGGCCAGGAGCGCCGGGCGTTCGCCGTACTGATGCGGACCGAACATGCCGACGTTGCCCGCGTACCAGCCGACCGCGAGCGTCACGCCGAGCGCGTTGGCGCCGGACTTGAGCTGCTTGGTCACGTCGTATGTCTGGTAGTGGACCCGCTTGTCGTAGTCGGTCCAGCCGGGCGCCAGGCGGTCGTCGCCGACGCGCTCGCCGTTCAGCCAGGCGTCGTAGAGACCGAGGGCCGTGGAGTACAGGCGGGCCCGCGCGACCTTCTTGCCCGGCCGGAGGCGGAACTCGTGTCGCAGCTGGGCGGCGGGGCAGTGCTCGGGTGTGACCTTCCCCCACGGACCGGAACCCCAGGGCGCGAGGACCTTGGCCGCCGTCCAGGAGCCGTCGTCGTATCCCGTCGACCGCCAGTCGCCCGAGGGCTCCTTGTCGGTCGTCTTCCATGTGCCGTCGGTGGTCAGGGTGCGGACACCGTCGGCGGTCGTCAGCTCCAGGACACCGAGCAGACCCGCGGGCCCGGTCGTGGCGTTGGTGGCGGAGACGGCGATGACCGAGGCTCCGGCACCAAGCCGGTCGGTCACGTCGACGACCGCCGGCCGGCGCCAGTTGTCGGCGGCGCTGTCCGCTTCGGTGTGCGACACCTGCGTGCCGTTCACGTATGCGGTGTAACCGTCGTCGGCCGTCATGACGAGCCGCGCGCGGGTGACCCCTTCGGGGACATCGACGCGACCCCGGAACCAACGGGTGGCCGCAGGTGCGCTGTTCGCGGGGTCACCTTCGGGGAACCAGAGCCACGAGGCCCCGGTCAGGGAGGGCGCGCCGATGAGGGAGGCGGGGGCGCCGATCCACCGCGCCGTCCAGTCCTTCGCCCCGGAGAGCCCCGTTTCCCACCAGGAGGCCTCACTCCAGGCGGACGCCTTGCCGGCGGTGTCCCAGACCCGCACCGACCAGTAGTAGCGCGTACGGGACGTGAGGTCGGGTCCCGCGTAGGGGACCAGGACCGAGTCGCTGGAGGCGACCTTGCCGCTGTCCCACACGTCGGGCTTGGAGAGGCGCTCCGGGGTGGTGGCCACGTGCACCTGGTAAGCGCTCTGCGCCTGGCCGTCCGCATCGGACGCCAGCGGCCAACTCAGCCTGGGGCGAGGCACGTCGAGACCGAGCGGGTGTCTCACGTACTCGACGGTCGGTTTGGTCACGCGTAGGGCCCGGCCCCCCGCTGAGGGGGCGGCGTGGGCCGCCGGAACGGCCCCGGCGGCCATCGCCGTACCCAGGGCGGCCGTGGCGGTGGTGCTGAGCAGTCGTCTTCTGCTGATCACAACTTAACTCCGTAACGACTCGACGATGAATCGTTTCACGAGAGGCGAAGCTAGGGAGTACGGCGCCCGCTGTCAAGAGCCCTGGTGCGTCGGACCCTTGGCGCACAGAGCGTCATGAGGATTTTCAAGTCCTCCCCATTGACGACACAGTTGGCGCGGGTCTAGCTTCCCTGGAAATTGATTGAAACCTTTCACGCCGGGTGTCCGGCGGGTAACCGATCGGTGCTATCTATGAGAGAGCCCCCCGTCCTTGCCGTGCAGGGCCTGAGCAAGTCCTTCGGGGCTGTGCGCGCCCTGCACGACGTCTCCCTGGAGCTGTACGCCGGTGAGGCGCACGCCCTCGCGGGCGAGAACGGCGCAGGGAAATCCACCCTCATCAAGACCCTCGCCGGGGTCCATCGCCCCGACGCGGGGGAGCTGTCACTCGACGGGACCCCGGTCGTCTTCCAGGGCCCAGGAGACGCCAGGGACGCGGGCGTCGCCGTCATCTACCAGGAGCCGACGCTCTTTCCCGACCTCTCCGTGGCGGAGAACATCTTCATGGGGCGCCAGCCGCGCCGCTCGTTGGGCCGCGTCGACCACAAGGCCGTGCACGCCGCGGCCGCCGCGCTCTTCAAGCGCCTTGACGTGGACCTCGACCCCGACCAGCCCGCCCGCGGCCTGTCCATCGCCGACCAGCAGATCGTCGAGATCGCCAAGGCGCTCTCCTTCGACGCCCGGGTCCTGATCATGGACGAGCCGACCGCGGCACTCACCGGCAGCGAAGTGGCCCGCCTTTTCGGCGTCGTGCGCACGCTGCGCGAACAGGGCGCCGCGGTGCTTTTCATCTCGCACCGCCTGGAGGAGATCTTCGAGCTGTGCCAGCGCGTCACGACGCTGCGGGACGGCGGTCTGATCGCGAGCGAGCCGCTCGAAGGTCTGACCGAGGACGACCTCGTACGCCGCATGGTGGGCCGCGACCTCGACGAGCTCTACCCGAAGCAGGAGACGCGGGTCGGCGAAGTCGCGCTCAGCGTCCGCCGTTTGACCCGTGAGGGCATCTTCACCGACGTCTCGTTCGATGTGCGGCGCGGGGAGATCGTCGGGCTCGCGGGGCTCGTCGGGGCCGGACGGAGCGAGGTCGCGCGGGCCGTGTTCGGCGTCGACAAATGGGACGCCGGGACGGTCGAGGTGCAAGGCAGGGAGCTGGTCAACGGCGCCCCGAGCACCGCCATGGCGGCCGGGCTCGCGCTCGTCCCGGAGGACCGCCGTGCGCAGGGCCTGGTGATGGACATGTCGATCGAGCGCAACATCGGACTCACCGGCCTGCGTACGACCGTGCGCGCGGGCCTCATGGACCGCGGCGCCGAACGCAGCCGCTCGCTCGACTGGGCGGTGCGCCTCCAGGTGAAGTACGCGCGCATCGCCGACGCGGTCGGCACCTTGTCCGGCGGCAATCAGCAGAAGGTCGTCCTCGCCAAGTGGCTCGCCACCCGGCCCCAGGTCCTGATCGTGGACGAACCCACCCGCGGGATCGACGTCGGCACCAAGGCCGAAGTGCACCGTCTGCTCTCCGAACTCGCCGCCGACGGGGTCGCGGTCCTGATGATCTCCTCCGACCTGCCGGAGATCCTCGGCATGGCCGACCGGGTGCTCGTCATGCACGAAGGGCGGCTCGCCGCCGAGATCCCGCGCGCGCGGGCGACCGAGGAGTCCGTGATGGCGGCAGCCACGGGGAGGACGGCATGAGTGTGACCACCCAGAGTCCCGCGCCCACCGTCGACCCTGAGAAGGCCGCGGGCACGCGCCTGGTGGACCGCGTCTTCAAGATGCGCGAACTGGCCATCCTCCTTGTCTTCCTGGTGATGATCGGCATCACCCAGGCGGGCAACAGTGAGTTCCTGTCGGAGCAGGGCATCAAGGACCTGCTCCTGAACGCGACCATCCTGGTCCTCGTCGCCACCGGCCAGGCCCTCGTGGTCATCACCCGCAATGTCGACCTGTCGGTCGGCTCGACGCTCGGGATCAGCGCCTTCGCCGCCGGCAACTACCTTCAGGGCGGCGGCGACTCGACGGTCGCGATCCTCCTCGCGGTCGCGCTCGGCGTCGGCTGCGGCCTGCTCAACGGGGCGCTCGTCAGCCTCGGCCAGGTGCCCGCCCTCGTCGTCACCCTCGGCACCCTCTACGTCATCCGGGGCGTCGACTCCATCTGGGTCGGCTCCCGGCAGATCACCGCGTCCGACCTGCCGGACGGCTTCGTCGACTTCGGCTCCGGCGGGATCTCGGCGGTGCCGTACCTGGGTCTCATCGCGCTCGCCGTCCTGGTCGCGGTCGCCTACTACCTGCGGCACTTCGGCGGTGGACGCGAGCTCTACGCACTCGGCTCCAACCCCGAGGCCGCCCGGCTCGCCGGCATCCCGGTACGCAAGCGCATCCTGGCCGCCTACACCGCGTGCGGAGCGCTCGCCGGGCTCGCGGGTGCGCTGTACCTGGCCCGCTTCGGCAACGTCGACTCCGCCACCGGCAACGGCTACGAACTCACCGTCGTCAGCGCCGTCGTGGTCGGCGGCGTCGTCTTCACCGGCGGCTCCGGCAGCGTCTACGGCGCGGCACTCGGCGCGCTGCTCCTGACCTCCATCAACAGTGTGCTGCCCGCGCTCGGCGTCAGCTCCGTGTGGGTGCTCGCCATCAACGGCGTGCTGCTCGTCCTGGCCATCGCCGTCGACCGGATCGTCGCCCTGCGCGTCGCCAAGGCCCTGACGAAGAGGGCCGCATCGAACAGAAGGGCTGGCCGACATGGCTGACTCCAACCGGCTCGACGTCACGCGCGCCATCCGCTGGGACACCGTTGTCGGCGCTCTCCTTGTCGTGCTCCTCCTGATGTCGTTCTCCTTTGTCGACGGTTTCGGCAACGCCCTCAACCTGTCGTTCCTCATCGGCAACACGCTGCCCATCGCGCTGATCGCACTGCCGATGACGCTTCTCGTCGTCTCCGGAGAGATCGATCTGTCGGTGGCGTCGACCGCGGGGCTCTCCGGAGCCGTGATGGGCGCCCTCTGGAACGCCGGGATGGCCATCGAGACGATCATTCCGCTCGTGCTCCTCCTCGGAGTCGTCTGCGGGCTGATCAACGGCCTCCTCGTGACCCGCCTCGGGCTGCCCTCGCTCGCCGTGACCATCGGCACCATGGCCGCCTACCGTGGCATCGCGCAGATCGTCCTCGGCTCGGACGCCGTCACCGACTTCCCCTCCCAGTACCTGGACTTCGCGGCAGGGCGCATCGGCGACACCTTCCTGCCGTACGCCTTCCTGCCCTTCCTCGCGCTGCTCGCGATCGCCGTCGTCGTCCTGCACGCCACGCCCTTCGGGCGCTCGCTCTTCGCGATCGGCGCCAACGAGGAGGCGGCGCGGTTCGCCGGCGTCCGCGTCAAGCGGCACAAGCTGTGGCTGTTCGTCGCCACGGGGCTCATGGCTTCCCTCACGGGAATCTTCTGGGCCCTGCACTACGCGAGCGCCCGCTTCGACAACGCCACCGGCCTCGAACTGTCCGTCGTCGCCGCCGTCCTGCTCGGCGGCATCGACTTCGACGGCGGCAAGGGGACCCTCGGCGGCGCGATCGCCGGAGTCTTCCTGCTCGGCGCCCTGCAGAACGCGATGAGCCTGCTCAACGTCTCCGCACAGTCGCAGATCGTCGTCACCGGCGTGCTGCTCGTGGTGTCCGTCCTCGGGCCGCGCGTGGCCCGCCAGATCGCCGTCGCCCGAGCGGGCCGCCGCGCCGCGGCTCCCGCCCGCTGACCCCTCGTACCGTCTCGAAAGTCCGAAAGGGACCAACGATGCTCTCTCCCCGCCGATCCGTCCGCCGACCCGTGCGCCGCACCGCCCTCACCCGCGCCTGCGTGACCCTGGCAGCCGTCACCTCGCTCGCCCTCACCGCCACCGCCTGCGGCGGCACCACCAAGGAGTCGTCGAAGGACGACGACGCGGCCAAGGCATCGAACGCCAAAGCCGACCCCAACGCGCCGACCAAGAAGGACCTGACGGTCGCCTTCCTGCCCAAGCAGGTCAACAACCCCTACTTCACCGTCGCCGACAAGGGCGGTGAGAAGGCGCTCAAGGAGCTCGGATCGACGTACAAGGAGACGGGACCCAACAGCGCCACCGACACCAGCGGACAGGTCTCCTACGTCAACACGCTCACCCAGCAGCAGGTCGACGCGATGGCCGTCTCCGCGCAGGACCCCGGCGCCCTGTGCACGGCCCTCAAGCAGGCCATGAAGAACGACATCAAGGTCGTCACCTACGACTCGGACACCAACCCCGGATGCCGTGACGTGTTCGTCTCGCAGTCCAGCGCCGAGGCGCTCGGCCGCACCCAGGCGGAGCTCCTGGGCAAGCAGCTCGACTACAAGGGCGACATCGCGATCCTCTCCGCGGCCCAGACCGCGACGAACCAGAACACCTGGATCGGGTTCATGAAGGACGAGCTGAAGAAGCCCAAGTACAAGAACATGAAGCTGGTCAAGACCGCCTACGGCAACGACGACGCCCAGCAGTCCTTCCAGCAGACCCAGGGCCTCCTCCAGGAGCACCCGAAGCTGGCCGGGATCATCTCCCCGACCACCGTCGGCATCAAGGCCGCTGCCCAGTACCTCTCGGGATCGAAGTACAAGGGCAAGGTCAAGCTCACCGGCCTCGGCACCCCCAACGACATGCGCCAGTACGTGAAGAACGGCACCGTCGAGGGCTTCGAGCTGTGGGACCCGGCCAAGCTCGGCGCGCTCGCCGCGCACACCGCGGTGGCCCTGAAGTCCGGCCAGATCACCGGCAAGAAGGGCGAGAAGTTCGAGGCCGGCGACCTCGGCAGCTTCACCATCGGCGACAAGGGAGTCGTCGATCTCGGCGAGCCGACCGTCTTCGACAAGAAGAACATCGACCAGTACAAATTCTGAGGGGACCGCACGCGACGGCGCACAAGGCGCCGCACGCACCACGGAACAAGGGGACGCATGGTCGGCATCAAAGACGTGGCGAAGCACGCCGGCGTGTCGGTGGGCACCGTGTCGAACGTGATCAACCGCCCGGACGTCGTCTCCGAGGAGACACGCCACCGGGTGCAGTCCGTGATCGACCGCCTCGGCTACGTCCGCAGCGAGTCCGCGCGGCAGCTGCGCGCGGGGCAGAGCCGCATCATGGCGCTGCTCGTGCTCGACATGGGCAACCCCTTCTTCGTGGACGTCGCGCGCGGCGCCGAGCGGGCCGCGCTCGACGCGGGGCTGCGCGTCATGATGTGCAACAGCGGACAGAGCCCCTCCGAAGAGGCCGAGTATCTGGCGCTCTTCGCCGAACAGCGGGTACGCGGCGTGCTGCTGACCCCGGCGGACGCCACGGGACGCAACATCGAGGCCTTCCGCAGGCACTCCATCCCGTTCGTCCTGGTCGACCGGGTCGCCGAGGGCGCCACCGAGTGCTCCGTCTCCGTGGACGACGTCCTCGGCGGCGCGCTGGCGGTGCGCCATCTCGTCGACACCGGGCACCGCAGCATCGCGTACGTGAGCGGTCCGCCCGGACTCAACCAGGTCAAGGACCGCAGGCAGGGGGCGCTGCAAGCCCTCGCCGAGGCCGGGCTTCCGGCGTCGGCGCTGCGGGAGCTGCCCACCGAACGCCTCGACGTGGCCGCGGGACGCGACGCGGGCGCCCGCGTCCTCGGCCTCGCCGAGCGGCCGACCGCCGTCTTCTGCGCCAACGACCTGCTCGCTCTGGGGGTGCTCCAGGCGATGTACGCGGCCGGGGTGAGCGTGCCCGAGGACATCGCCATCGTCGGCTACGACGACATCGAGTTCGCCGCGGCGGCCGTCGTCCCGCTCACCTCGGTGCGCCAGCCCGCCATCAAGATGGGCGCGATGGCCGCGGAACTCCTCCTGGAGGAGACCGAGGCGGACGCCGGCCCCGGTGAGCACGGCCACCGGCGCGTGGTGCTCCAGCCGGAGCTCGTGGTGCGGCGCTCCAGCCTGACGCCCCGCTGATCGTCTCCGCGGCGGATGTGCTGGACTGGGGCGAAGTGTCCCGTTCACGTATGCCGCCAGGAGCCCTCTTGACCGCCACCGCCACCTACCGTCAGCCCGGCGTCGTCCTCACCGACCACCGCTTCTCCGTGCCCCTGGACCACGACGACCCGGCGGGGGAGCGGATCGAGGTCTTCGCGCGGGAGGCCGTGGCGAGCGCGCATGCGGACGGGAGCTTGCCGTGGCTGGTGTATCTGCCGGGCGGCCCGGGGTTCGGTGCCAACCGGTTCGTGGGCAAGGAGGCGTGGCTCGGCAGGGCTCTGCAGGACTACCGGGTGCTCCTGCTCGACCAGCGCGGAACCGGCAGCTCCACTCCGGCGACGCGCCAGACGCTCCCGCTGCGCGGCGGCCCTCGCGAACAGGCCGACTACCTCACGCACTTCCGCGCCGACTCCATCGTCCGCGACTGCGAGCTGATCCGCCGCGAGCTGACCGGCGGCGCTCCCTGGACCGTACTCGGCCAGAGCTTCGGCGGCTTCTGCGCGACCCACTACCTGTCGGCGGCCCCCGAAGGGCTGCACACCGCCATCATCACCGGCGGCCTGCCCACCCTCGACGGCCACGCGGACGACGTCTACCGCGCCGCCTATCCGCGCATGGAGCGCAAGACCCGCGCCCACTACGCCCGCTACCCCCAGGATGTCGAGCGCGCCCGCCGTATCGCCGCCCACATCGCCGAGCACGAGCCGGTCCTGAACGGCGGATACCGCCTCACCGTCGAGGCGTTCCAGTCCCTCGGCATGCTGCTCGGCTCGGGCGACGGCAGCCACCGCCTCCACTACCTCCTCGAAGACGCCTTCGTGCGGACCCCGGCGGGGCACACGCTCTCCGACGCGTTCCAGGAAGGCGTACAGGCCGCGCTCTCGCACGGGAGCCACCCCCTGTTCGCGCTCCTGCACGAGTCCATCTACGGCCAGGGCGACCGGCCCACCGACTGGTCGGCGCAGCGGCTGCGAGGCGAGTTCCCGCAGTTCGACCCGGGCAAGGCGCTCGCCGGTGACGCGCCGCTCCTGTTCACCGGCGAAGCCGTCCTGCGCCGGCAGTTCGACTGCGACCCCGCCCTGCGGCCGCTGCGCGAGACCGCCGACCTCCTCGCCGCACGCACCGGCTGGACACCCCTGTACGACACGGCACGCCTCGCCGCGAACGAGGTGCCGGCCGCGGCTGCGATCTACCACGACGACCTGTACGTCGACACCGAGCAGT
This sequence comes from Streptomyces sp. NPDC051218, assembly GCF_044455475.1. Lineage (NCBI taxonomy): Bacteria > Bacillati > Actinomycetota > Actinomycetes > Kitasatosporales > Streptomycetaceae > Streptomyces > Streptomyces sp. NPDC051218. Next base: position 611,317 of record NZ_JBITEU010000002.1, read on the forward strand.
CGCTGCGCACCGCCCGCTCCATCCGCGGCCTGCGGACATGGGTCACCGACGAGTACGAGCACGACGGACTCCGGGTGGGCTCGCCCCGCGTCCTCGACCGGCTTCTCGCCCTCGCCAGGGGCGAGGCCTGAGCCGCCCTCCGTGCGGGGGCCTGCGCGGCTAGGCTGCGGGCATGACAGTGCCGTTGAACGAGAACGACCAGCTCACCCCCATGCCCGAGGACTGGCAGCGGGCCCTCGCCGTCGTCGCCCACCCCGATGACCTGGAGTACGGCTGCTCGGGAGCGATCGCCGGATGGACGGACGGCGGGCGCGAGGTCGCCTATCTCCTGGCCAGCCGCGGAGAGGCGGGTATCGACACGCTCGACCCCGCCACGTGCGGTCCGCTGCGCGAGCGCGAGCAGCGGGCGAGCGCGGCGGTCGTCGGTGTGTCGGCCGTGGAGTTCCTCGACCACAAGGACGGCGTGATCGAGTACGGGACGGCGCTGCGCCGCGACATCGCCGCCGCGGTCCGCAGGCACCGGCCCGAGCTCGTGATCACGCTCAACCACCGCGACACGTGGGGCGGCGTCGCCTGGAACACCCCGGACCACGTCGCCGTCGGCCGCGCCACGCTCGACGCCGTCGCGGACGCGGGCAACCGCTGGATCTTCCCCGAGCTGATCGAGGAGGACGCGCTGGAGCCCTGGAACGGCGTGCGCTGGGTGGCCATCGCCGGTTCGTCGTCGCCCACCCACGCGGTGGACGCGACGGCCGGGCTCGAGCGCGCCGTGGCCTCGCTCCTCGAACACCGCACGTACATCGAGGCGTTGACGGCGGAGGACCCCGAGAAGTACTGCCGCGAGTTCCTCGTCGGCTACGCGGAGCAGCTGGCGCCGCGTTTCGGCGGTAAGCCCGCGGTGGCCTTCGAGGTCTTCAGTCGCTGACGAGGTCTTCAGGCGCTGAGCCGCCGCCACTAAGCTGACGACGCATCACATTACTGATGGGCCGTCAGAAACGCAGGCAGGAGCTGGTGCTTGATGATCGACACCATCGGCACGGACATCCCGGAGGGCGAGGAGAGGCTGCGCCTCGACATCGAGGACGGCCTGGGCATCCTCACCCTCTGCTACCCGAAGAAGCTCAACGCGTGGAGCTGGGAGTCCACGCGCCAGTTGGGCATCTTCGCCGACCGGATCCGTTTCGACGACTCGATCAGGGCGGTGCTGCTGCGGGCGGAGGGGCGGGCCTTCTGTGCGGGGATCGACATCACCGCGCACATCGGTGGTGTGATCGAAGGCCGTTCGGGCTCCGAGCAGACGCGCAACTACTACGAGGCCCTGCGCTGGGTCCATGAACGGTTCCGCGCCTTCGCCGGCCTTCCGCAGCCCATCGTCGCCGCCGTGCAGGGGTACTGCCTCGGGTTCGGCTTCGAGCTCGCGCTGATGGCGGACGTACGGATCGCGTCCGACGACGCGGTGTTCGCGCTTCCCGAGGCGCAGATCGGTGTCGCGGTGGACGCGGGCGGCGATCTGCGCATCGCGCGCGAGGCGGGCGCCGGCTGGGCGAAAATGCTCTCCCTCACCGGCCGCCGCATCGACGCGGCCACGGCCGAACGGCTTCGGCTGGTGCAACTCGTCACGCCCGTGGACGAGGTGACCAAGACGGCCCGTGAGATCGCCGCGGAGATCGCGGCGAACGGCCCGCTGGCCGTCCAGGGCATCAAGCGGGGCATCGACGCGTACGCGGACGCGGGGATGGGCGCCGCTCTCGACCGGGTCGCGATGAACGCGGCGATCACGCTGACGTCCGAGGACTCGCGTGCGGGGTACGCGGCGAAGGGGGAGAGGCGGACAGCGCAGTTCGAGGGCAAGTAACCGCCACCGCTGCCGCGAAGGGAGCAGGGTCGCGCAGGGTGCGGTCTGGGATACGGGGAGGCGAGGCGCCCCGCATCCCCCCGAGCGTCCGCGTCTCGTCTGCTCGCGCGGCGTGTACCCGCGGGTGCACCAGTCTGTCTCGCCGTCACGGGGGAGGGCCCGGGGTGTGTGGGCTCGCTATCCCCCGAATCGGCCCCGCCCCATCTGCCCCCGCACCGTCACCATTTCCGGGCTCACCAACCCCCGCCGTTGCCAGTTCGCGCCGTCGACCACCAGGGTGTGTCCGGTGATGAAGCGGGCGTAGGGCGAGGCCAGGAATGTCGCCGCCCAGCCCAGTTCGCGTGGGGCGCCTACGCGGAGGGCCGGCTGGCGTGCGTTCAACTCCCCGACTGCCGCGCCCGGTTCACGGGGCTCCGGCGGCGCCGCCCGGTCGAGGTTCGCGCGGATGTCGGGCGTCATGTCCTCGTGCGGCATCAGGCCCGGCACCAGGCCGTTGACCTGGATTCCGTACGGGCCCCACTCCACCGCCAGGGTTTCGACCAGGCTCTTCACGCCTGCCTTGGCCGCCGCGCTGTGGGCGAAGCCGGGGCCGCCCGTCCATGCGTACGACGCCCCGATGTTGATGACGGAGCCGGGCGTGCCCGCCGCGAGATGACGGCGGGCGAACTCCCGCGTCATGAAGAAGGTGCCGTTCAGCGTGATGTCCACGACCGAGCGCCACGCGTTGGGGGACATGTCCTCGGCGGGCACGGGGAAGTTCGCCGCCGCGTTGTTGATCAGGACGTCCGGCAGTCCGAACGCGCTCTGTGCCGCCTCGAAGACCTGGGCTATGCGGTCCGGGTCCCGGATGTCGCAGGGCGTGGCCGCCACCCGCCCACCGAGGCCCGCGAGTTCGTCCCGTGCCGCCTTGAGCCGCTCCTCCTTGCGGCCCGCTATCACCAGATCCGCCCCGAGCCGCGCGAACTCCGTCGCGATCGCCTTGCCGAGGCCGGTCCCACCGCCGGTCACCAGGACCACCACCCCCTCGTACGTTCCTTCGGGCAGGGCGCTCGTGCCCGGCGGGGCGGGGGCCGGCAGCCCCGGCAGCATGCCTTCGTTCGCGTGGTCCGTCATGGCCGCATCGCTATCGCGTAACGCTGTAAAGCTCCATGCCCGGTACGGAATTCATGTCCGCCCCCGTGCTTCCGGGCGGCGCACGCCCCGGATGTGGTGTGCTGGATTGACAATTGACTTTGCCGATACTGCAATGGGGGCATGGCAGACAACGATGACGACAGTGCGCATCTCGACGGCGTCCTGGCCGAGGTGGGCCCCCGCCTTCGGAGAATCCGCAAGGAGCGCGGTGCGACGCTGGCGGGCCTCGCCGCCGCCACCGGAATCTCCGTGAGCACCCTCTCCCGACTGGAGTCCGGCCACCGCAAGCCCAGCCTCGAACTCCTGCTCCCCATCGCCCGCGCCCACCAGGTCCCGCTGGACGAGCTGGTCGGCGCCCCGCCGGTCGGCGACCCGCGGGTGCGGGCGAAGCCGATCGTCCGGCACGGCCGCACGATGGTCCCGCTGACCCGCCAGCCCGGTGGCCTCCAGGCGTACAAGGTGTTCGAGCCCCGGCGTTCCGTGGAGCCCGACCTGCAGACCCATGAGGGGTACGAGTGGCTGTACGTGCTGTCCGGCCGGCTGCGGCTCGTCCTCGCTGATCACGACGTGGTCCTCACGGCCGGCGAGGCCGCGGAGTTCGACACCCGGCTCCCGCACTGGTTCGGGTCCACGGGAGAGGGGCCCGCGGAATTCCTCAGCCTGTTCGGGCCGCAGGGCGAGCGGATGCACGTACGGGCTCAGCCCTCCCGGCAGAAGCGCAAAACGGACTGACGAGACGGTTCCCCTGACTGCAAGCGACCGCTTAGTATGCGACGGAGCTCGGTCTACGAAAGCCCCGTGGAGGCCCCGCATGCAGGCATGGCAAGTGCACCAGAACGGCGAGCCGAGCGCGGTGATGCGCCTCGAAGACGTGGACCGGCCGGTGCCCGGCGAAGGACAGCTGCTCCTCAAGGTCCGCGCCGCCAACATCAACTTCCCCGACGCCCTGCTCTGCCGCGGGCAGTACCAGATCACGCCCCCGCTGCCGTTCACACCCGGCGTGGAGATCTGCGGCGAGACCGAGGACGGGCGGCGCGTGATCGCCAACCCCGCTCTCCCGTACGGAGGTTTCGCCGAGTACGCCATCGCGGACGCGGCGGCCGTGCTGCCCGCGCCCGACGCCCTGGACGACGCCGAGGCCGCAGCCCTGCACATCGGCTACCAGACGGGCTGGTTCGGCCTGCACCGCCGCGCGCACCTCCAGGAGGGCGAGACCCTCCTGGTGCACGCGGCCGCCGGGGGAGTGGGCAGCGCCGCCGTCCAGCTCGGCAAGGCGGCGGGCGCCAAGGTCATCGGAGTCGTCGGCGGCGCCGCGAAGGCCGAGGTCGCGCGGGAGCTCGGCTGCGACCTGGTCATCGACCGGCGTACGGAGAACGTCATCGGCGCGGTCAAGGAAGCCACCGGCGGTCGTGGCGCCGATGTCGTCTACGACCCCGTGGGCGGCGACGCGTACACGCAGTCCACGAAGTGTGTCGCCTTCGAGGGGCGGATCATCGTCGTCGGCTTCGCGAGCGGAGTCATCCCGACGCCCGCGCTCAACCACGCCCTGGTGAAGAACTACTCGGTCCTCGGCCTGCACTGGGGTCTGTACAACGCCAAGGACCCGCAGGCGATCCTGCGCTGCCACGAGGAGCTCACCCAGCTCGCGGCGAAGGGCGCGATCAAGCCCCTCATCAGCGAGCGTGTGCCACTGGGCCAGGCTTCCGCGGCCGTCCAGCGGGTCGCCGACGGTGTCACCACCGGACGGGTGGCCGTGGTCCCGGGCGGAGGCGACGCATGACGGACGCCGCCGAACTGCGCCGCCGGACGCAGGAGTTCCTCGCCGCGCACCCGCCCGCCACCACGGAGCGCGCGGCGTTCCTCAAGGCCCGCTTCGATGCCGGACTCGCCTGGGTGCACTACCCGGAGGGTCTTGGCGGGCTCGGGGCTCCGCGCTCCCTGCAGGCTGTCGTGGACGCCGAGTTGGAGGCCGCGGGCGCCCCCGACAACGAGCCGCGCCGCATCGGGATCGGCCTCGGCATGGCCGCGCCCACCATCCTGCGCTTCGGCACCGACGAGCAGAAGCGCAGCTTCCTGCGGCCGCTGTGGGTCGGCGACGAGGTGTGGTGCCAGCTCTTCAGCGAGCCCGGCGCCGGGTCCGACCTCGCGGCCCTCGGTACGCGCGCCGTCCGTGACGGCGACACCTGGGTGATCAACGGGCAGAAGGTGTGGACGTCCGGGGCGCACGCCGCCCGCTGGGCCATCCTCATCGCCCGCACCGACCCGGAGGTGCCCAAGCACCGCGGCATCACCTACTTCGTCTGCGACATGACCGACCCGGGCGTCGAGGTGCGGCCGCTGCGCCAGATCACCGGCGAGGCCGAGTTCAACGAAGTCTTCCTCACCGACGTACGCATCCCGGACGCGCACCGCCTCGGTGAGATCGGCGACGGCTGGAAGGTCGCGCAGACCACCCTCATGAACGAGCGCGTATCCATCGGCGGCAGCCGCATCCCGCGCGAGGGCGGCATGATCGGCCCCCTCGCCGAGGCCTGGCGGGACCGCCCCGAGCTGCGCACCCACGATCTGCACCAGCGGCTCCTCAAACTGTGGGTCGAGGCCGAGGTCGCCCGGCTCGCCGGGGAGCGCCTGCGCCAGCAGCTCGTCGCGGGGCACCCGGGCCCCGAGGGCTCGGGCATGAAACTCGGGTTCGCCCGCCTCAATCAGGAGATCAGCGGCCTGGAGGTCGAACTCCTGGGCGAGGACGGGCTGTTGTACGAGGACTGGACGATGCGGCGGCCCGCGACGGTCGACTTCGTCGGCCGTGACGCCGGCTACCGCTATCTGCGCGCCAAGGGCAACAGCATCGAGGGCGGTACGAACGAAGTGCTGCTCAACATCGTCGCGGAGCGCGTACTTGGACTACCGTCCGAGCCGCGCACCGACAAGGACGTCGCGTGGAAGGACCTCGCCCGATGAGTACGCAGCCCTCCCCGCCCCCGCAGCCCGCGCCGCGCGACCTGCTGTACTCCGAAGACGAAGAGGCGCTGCGCTCGGTCGTACGCGGCCTCCTCGCCGACCACTGCGACGCCACAGCCGTGCTCGCCCGTACCGAGTCCGCGGAGCCGCACGACCGCGAACTGTGGAAGGCACTCACCGACGGCATGGGTCTCGCGGGCCTGCTCGTGCCCGAGGAGCTCGGCGGCCAGGGTGCCACGCACCGCGAAGCCGCCGTGGTCCTTGAGGAGTTGGGCCACGCGGTTGCGCCCGTGCCGTATCTGACCAGTGCCGTCATCGCCACCGAGACGCTGCTGGCCTGCGACGGCGACGGGGCGCGGGAACTCCTGGCCGCGCTCGCGTCGGGGCGCAGGGTCGGCGTGCTCACCGTGCCACTGACCACCGCTCCCGGTGGCGCCCTGCCCGACGTACGCGTGGAGGACGGCGCGCTGCACGGGAGCATCACGGGTGTCGCCGACGCGGTCGCCGCCGATGTCCTCCTCGTGCCGACGGCCGTGGGGCTGTACGCGCTGGACGCGGAGGAGGCCGGGGTGACCGTCGTGCCCCGGACCTCCCTCGACCCCACCCGGCCACTCGCGACGGTCACCTTCGACGGGGCACGCGCGCGCGTGGTCGCTCCGGAATCCGGAACGCCGGTACGGCGTGGTTTGCGGGCGGGGGCCGGGCTCCTCGCGTCCGAGCAACTGGGCCTCGCCGACTGGTGCTTGACCGAAACCGTCCGGTACACGAAGGAGCGGCACCAGTTCAACCGGCCCGTCGGCTCGTTCCAGGCGCTCAAGCATCGCCTCGCCCAGCTCTGGCTCGAGGTCGTCAACCTCCGCGCCGCCGCCCGCAACGCGGCCGACACCCTCGCCGCCGGGAGCGCGGACGCCGATGTCGCGGCGGCTCTCGCGCAGGCCTACGCGTCGCCCGCCGCGGTGCACATCGCCGAGGAGGCGCTCCAGCTGCACGGCGGTATCGGGATGACCTGGGAGCACCCCGTCCATCTCTACCTCAAGCGGGCCAAGGCCGACTCGATCGCGCTCGGCACGGTGGGGCGGCACCGGGAGGAGCTGGCCGCGCTGGTGGACCTGCCCGCGCCCTGACCTCGGCGGTCGTGGCCATCGTGATCCACTCGGTACGGTCCGCACGTTTTACGCACCCATTACATGAGGCATAATTGCGACCCGTTCGCAATAACGTTTGATCTTCAGTAGGGGTGTGGAGCATGAGGGCCCGATCGATACGGGGCACGGGCGCGGTAGCGGCGGCCGCCTCACTGGCGGTCGCCGCTTCGGCCTGTTCGGCGCCGGGTGACGGCAAGAACGCGGGCGGCGCCAAGGACTCCGCGGTCGTCGGCATCGCGTACGAACCGGACACCCTGAGCCCGCTCCTCGGCTACGGCAAGGACGGCAACTCCAAGATCTTCGACGGTCTGCTCACGCACGACGCCGAGATGAAGCTCAAGCCCGCGCTCGCGGCCGAGCTGCCCAAGGTCGGCGACGACGGCAAGACGTACACGTTCAAGCTGCGCAAGGGCGTCAAGTTCAGCGACGGCAAGCCCTTCACCTCCAAGGACGTCGTCTTCACGTACGAGACGATCCTCGACAAGAAGACCAACAACGCCGCCAAGACCGAGCTCGACGCCGTCAAGAACGTCGAGGCGAAGGGCGACGACACCGTCGTCTTCCACCTCAAGTACCCCTACGCGCCCTTCGCCGAGCGCACCGTCCTGCCGATCGCTCCCGAGCACATCGCCGGCAAGCAGGACGTGAACACCGGTGAATTCACCACCAAGCCGGTCGGCACGGGCCCGTACGAGCTGGTGAAGTGGTCCAAGGGCGAGAAGCTCACCTTCAAGGCCAACCCCGGCTACTGGGGTGGCGCGCCGAAGGTCAAGAACTTCACCATGGCGATCATCAAGGACGACGACATCCGCGCCACCCGGCTCGACGCCGGTGAGCTGGACGGCGCGATCCTGCCGCCCAACCTCGCGAAGAAGTACGAGAGCGACGGCAACAAGAAGTCGTACGCCGCCAAGACCTTCGACTACCGCGTGGTGACCCTGCCCACCGGCAACAAGGTCACGGGCGACACCGACATCCGGCGCGCGCTCGACACCGGCGTGAACCGCAAGGCCATGGTCGACTCGATCCTGGACGGCGCGGGCAAGGAGGCCTACGGCCCCGTACCGACCGACAGCCCCTGGTTCACCAAGGGCACCGAGCGGAAGTTCGACGCCGCCAAGGCCAAGAAGATCCTCGACGACGCGGGCTGGAAGCCGGGCAAGGACGGCATCCGCGAGAAGGACGGCGTCCAGGCGAAGTTCCCGCTCTGGTACCTCTCCGGCGACAAGCTCCGCCAGGACCACGCCCTCGCCTACGCCTCCGACGCCAAGAAGCTCGGCGTCAAGGTCGAGGTGCAGGCCGGCACGTGGGAGGTCATCGAGCCGCGCATGCCCAAGGACGCGGTCCTCGCGGGCGGCGGCTCCCCGGCCGACCCGGACTTCGACCAGTACACCCTCCTGAAGTCCTCGCTCGCCGGTGACGGCTTCAACAACATGGCCCATTACGACAACCCGAAGGTCGACAAGGCCCTCGACGAGGCCCGCGAGAGCGGCGACCACGCCGAGCGGCAGGCCGCGTACGACACCATCCAACGCGAGCTGGTGAAGAACCCGGGCTACACCTTCCTCACCCACATCGACCACCTGTACGTCGTCGACAAGCGCTTCGGCGACCTGACCACCCAGACCGAGCCGCACGACCACGGCCTCGCGTCCGGGCCGTGGTGGAACGTCGAGGACTGGCAGCCGAAGCAGTGAGATCCGCGCTCCGGAAGCTCCCCTGGGGGCCGATGGCGCGCATGACGGGACGGCGGGCCCTGTTCGCCGTCCCGGTCCTGCTCGCCGTGACCTTCGGCGTCTTCGCGATCGCCGCCGCGTCCCCCTTCGACCCCGTCAAGGCGTACGCGGGCACGGCCGGGCTGACCGCCTCGCAGGAGAACCTCGACCAGCTGCGTGCCAACCTCGGTGTCGACCAGCCGCTCGCGCAGCGCTGGTGGGAGTGGCTGACGGCGGCCGTGCACGGCGACCTCGGCGATTCGAGCACCCTGCGCCAGCCCGTCTCCGACGTCATCGGTGAGCGCATCGGCTGGTCCGTGCTGCTCGCCGCCACCGCGTTCCTGCTCGCCATCCTCGTCGGCACCCTGCTCGGCGTCCTCGCCGCGCGCCGCCCCGGCGGCTGGCTCGACCGCGTCGTGACTTCGCTCGCGTACACGCTCGAAGCCGCCCCGCCGTTCTGGATCGGCCTGCTCGCCGTCTGGCTCTTCGCCCTGAAGCTGGGTGTGCTGCCATCGGGCGGGCTCACGGACACCGCGAGCTCGGCCGTGACCGCCGGGCAGGTCGCGAGCCACCTCGTGCTGCCCGCCTGCGTCCTGGCGATCTCGCAGCTGCCGTGGTTCGTCCTCTACGTACGCCAAGGGGTCGGCGACGCGCTCGGCGACGACCCCGTCCGTGGTGCACGCGCGCGTGGCCTCGCCGAACGGACCGTGCTCCTCGGGCACGCACTGCGCTCGGGCATGCTGCCGGTGCTCACGCTGATCGGCTCGCGCGTCCCCGAACTGATCACCGGCGCACTCCTGGTGGAGACCGTCTTCAGCTGGCCCGGCATCGCAGCGGCCACCGTGTCGGCGGCCACCGCCGTGGACTTCCCGCTGCTCGCCGCGCTCACCGTCCTCGCCACGGCCGCGGTGCTCCTGGGCAACCTCCTGGCCGACCTGCTGTACGGCCTCGCCGACCCGAGGGTGGGATTCGATGGCTGAGACGACGACCTGGCGCGCCTCTCTGGGGAGTGCCTCGAAGACTCGTTCCACGCGCGCGTGGCGGGTGCGTTCCTCCGCGGTGATCGTCGCGGCGGTCGTCCTCGCCGTCCTCGTCGTGCCGCCGCTGGTGAACCTCGACGAACAGGCCGTGGACCTCGCGGCCAAGCTGCAACCGCCGTCCTGGGGCCACCCGTTCGGCACCGACGACGTGGGCCGCGACCTGCTCCTGCGCTGTGTGTACGGGCTGCGGGTCTCGCTGCTCGTGGGTGTGGTGGCGGCCGTCGTCGCCACCGTCATCGGTACGGCCGTGGGTGCGCTCGCCGCCGCGTCGGGCGGCTGGGTCGACCGGATCGTGATGCGGCTCGTGGACGTCTTCTCGTCCGTGCCGCACCTGCTGCTCGGCATCTTCATCGTGGCGATGTTCCGGCCGGGGGTCTGGCCGGTGGTCGTCTCCGTGGCGCTCACCCACTGGCTGTCCACGGCCCGCATCGTGCGCGCCGAGGTCCTGTCACTGCGGTCACGTCCGTACGTCGACGCTGCCATCTCCGGCGGTGCGTCGCGGATGCGTGTGACCGTGCGCCATCTGCTGCCCGGCGTACTGCCGCAGGCCGGTCTCGCCGCCGTCCTGATGGTGCCCCACGCCATCTGGCACGAGTCCGCGCTGTCCTTCCTCGGGCTCGGCCTGCCCACCCACCAGGCGAGCCTCGGCACCCTCGTGCAGAGCGCGCGCGGATCGCTCCTCGCCGGGGACTGGTGGCCGACGCTCTTCCCCGGCCTGTTCATCATCGTGCCCACCCTGGCGATCGCGGGCCTCGCGGGCGCCTGGCGGGAACGGATCAATCCCCGGCGCCGATCGGAGCTGATGCTGTGACCGCCGAAACCGAGACCGAAACCGAAACCGAGACCGAAACCGAGACCGAGCCCGTCTCGTCCCCGACCTCGCCGCCCCCGGTGCTTTCCGTGCGCGGTCTCTCCGTACGGTTCCGTATGCGCGGCGACACCTTCGTCTCCGCCGTCACCGACGCGCACTTCGACCTGGCGGCGGGGGAGTGCCTCGCCCTCGTCGGCGAGAGCGGCTGCGGCAAGTCCGTGCTCGCGTCGGCGCTGCTCGGGCTGCTCCCGCAGAACGCGGAGACGGCGGGCTCCGCGCTCATCGGCGACGTGGACCTGCTGACCGCCGACGAGCGCACCCTGGCCCGCACGGTCCGCGGGCGGCGCGTCGGTCTCGTACCGCAGAGCCCGGCCGCGCACCTCACGCCGGTGCGCACGGTCCGCGCCCAGCTGGAGGAGACCCTGCGGGAGCTGGCGGACGTGCGCCGCCCGCAGCTGCACACGGCCGCCGAAGAAGCCGCCGAGCGAGCGGCGTTCCCCGCAGGGCATCTCGACCGCTACCCGCACGAGCTCTCCGGTGGCCTTGCCCAGCGGGCAGCCACCGCCCTCGCGCTCATCGGCGACGCACCGCTGCTGCTCGCCGACGAGCCGACGACGGGACTCGACCGCGATCTCGTCGACCGCACGGTGGACGAGCTGCGCAAACATGTGGGCGAGGACCGCGCGCTGCTCCTGATCACCCACGATCTCGCCGCCGCCGAGCGCATCGCGGACCGCGTCGCCGTGATGTACGCGAGCCGCATCGTCGAACTCGCCGACGCCGAGGACTTCTTCGGCGCCACCGGGCCCCGGCACCCGTACGCGCGCGGCCTCCTGAACGCCCTCCCGGAGCGGGAGTTCACGCCGATCCCCGGCATGCCGCCCGAACTCTCCGCGCTGCCGGGCGGATGCGCGTTCGCGGCCCGCTGCACCGGAGCGGACGAGGCCTGCGGAACCGTCCCGCAGGCCGTGGCCGGAGTCGCCTGCCACCACCCCCACAGGGCGGCCGTGCTGGAGGCACCCCATGCTTGAACTCCTCTCCGTCACCGCCGGGTACGACCGCCGCGCCCCCGTCATGCGGGGTGTGGACCTCACGCTCGCACCGGGCGCCTCCGTCGGACTTCTCGGCCCCAGCGGCTGCGGCAAGTCGACGCTCGCCCGAGTCGCGGCCCTGCTGCACAAGCCCGACGCCGGCCGCGTCGTCATCGACGGCGAGCCCGCCCGCGGGTGGCGGCACCGCGCCCCCCGCGCCCAGCGCACCGCCTTCGGTGTCGTCTTCCAGCAGCCCCGCCTCTCCGCCGACCCACGCCTCACCCTCACGGACCTGATCGCCGAGCCGCTGCGCGCTGCCGGCCGCGGCAGCGAAGCCACCGCGCGCGTACGGGAGTTGGCGGCCACGGTCGGCCTCGGCGAGGACCTCCTGGGCCGCAGGCCGCACGAGGTCAGCGACGGCCAGCTCCAGCGCGCCTGCCTGGCCCGCGCCCTGGTGCTGCGTCCGCGCTGGCTGATCTGCGACGAGATGACGGCGATGCTCGACGCCTCGACGACGGCGGCACTCGTGCACGCCGTGGAGGAGTACCGGCGCGAGAGCGGCGCCGGACTGCTCGCGGTCGGGCACGACCGGGTGCTCCTGGAGCGATGGTGCGAGCGGACCGTCCACTGGACCGAACTGGTGGGGGAGACCCCACGGGGCGCGTGAAGCGTCCGCAATGAACGAGGGGCGTCGATAGCGCCAACTCCCGTCACCGAGGGGTTTCTTGACGCGAGCATGGCCTCATACTCACTGAGGCCCGCCCGTCGTCCTCGTCCTCCCCGGGAGTCTCCGTGGCACTCGTCACCCGTCGTAGAGCCCTGACCATCGGCGCCGCACTCGCCGGCACCGCCGCCGTTCCCGCGTACGCCCAGGCCACCGAGCGAGGGCATCACCCCCGCCCCCTCATCCGCGCCCACGCGCACAACGACTACGAGCACCCCCGCCCCCTGTACGACGCGCTGGACCACCGCTTCGGCAGCGTCGAGGCCGACATCTACCTCGTCGACGGACAACTCCTTGTCGCGCACGACCCGATCGACCTCGACCCCACCCGCACCCTCGAATCCCTCTACCTGGACCCCCTGGCGGCCCGCGTGCGCGCCAACCACGGCTCCGTGTACCGCGGTCACCACCGCACCCCCTTCCAGCTCCTGATCGACATCAAGACCGAGGGCGCCGCGACCTACCTGGAACTCGACCGGCATCTGCGGCGCTACCGGCACCTGTTCACCACGTACTCCCACGGCAAGGTGCGTCGCGGACCCGTGACGGCGGTGATCTCCGGCGACCGCGCGGCCCGCGCGCCGATGGAGGCCCAGCGCGTGCGCCGCGCCTTCTACGACGGCCGCCTCGCCGATCTGGGCGGCCCGGCACCCGCCTCGCTCATCCCGCTGATCAGCGACAACTGGACGCTCAACTTCAGCTGGCAGGGCGTCGGCGCGATCCCCGCCGCCGAGCGCGACAAGCTGCGCGGCATCGTCGCCACCGCGCACAAGCGCGGTCAGCGCGTCCGCTTCTGGGCGACACCCGACCTGGCGGGCCCGGCACGCGACGCGGTGTGGGGCGAGCTGCTCGCCGCCGGCGTCGACCACCTGAACACGGACGACCTGGCGGGGCTCGAGGCGTTCCTCGACGCTCGCGGGCGCCAGGCTTCGGGCCGCTGAAGCAACGCCCCGGCACATAACACCCGTTCGGAGGACATGCCGGTCGTCCGGATGGTCCCTCCGCTGCGCCACACTCGGCCGAAAGCCGCGGTGTTGACGTGGCGGAGGAGGTTGTCCCCATGGCCATTTCGGTCTCTGTGGTGCTGCTGCTCGTGATCCTGGCAGTGGTCTTTCTGCGCAACGGCGCGCTGAAGTTCTCGCACGCCATCGTCTGTGCGCTGCTCGGCTTCTATCTGGCGAGTTCGAGCATGGCGCCGACCATTCACAACGGGGTCACGGCCGCCGCGGACATCGTCAGCGGTTTGCAGCCATGACCCTCGGGCCATGATCGTTGCGTGTTCGTGAACAACTGTCACGTTTCCATGGACACTTCAAGGCGCTGCCCCTAGCTTCGGCCCATGCCGCGTCGTAGAACCCTCAGCACCGCCGTCGCCCTGACCGCCCTCACGGTCTCGGCCGTGTCCCTCGGCCCTGCCGCCCTGGCGGACGACATACCGAAGGCGCCGGGGCACCGGCTCGTCGATCAGTACACCGGCGCGCCCGTCGATCCTCGGCCGCTGCCCGGTGAACAGCCGCCCCAGCACCCGTATCTCGCAGCGAACGGCCGCAGCGGTATGCACGCGGATGCCGCGGGCAGCGGGACGTATCCCTGGAACGGGCCGCTGGGGAAGAAGCCTCAGGTCAGCAGCGAGAAGATGGCGGCGCTCGGTGGCGAGTGCGCCACCGTCACCTTCGACCGGGCCGGCCGCATCATCACCGTCTGCGGCACGTTCACCGGCTTCCTGGTCAAGCTGCTCGACCCGGACACGATGGACACGCTCGCCGAGTACAAGCTCCCGCAGCGCCCCTCCACCGTCGAGGCGATCACGCGCCTGGACTTCTCGAAGATCTTCAAGGACACCTCGGGCGGCGCCTACTCCTACCTCGACAACGAGGACCGGCTCGTCCTCGCCGACTCCCGGCAGCACATCGTCCGCCTCGCGCACGAGCAGGCGGCGGACGGCAGTTGGCGCTTCGTCGTCGACAAGGACTGGGATCTGACGACGCACGTCCCGCACGACTGCGTGACCTGGTCGAATCTCTACCCGAGTGGTGAATGCGACCCGGTCACGTCGGTGATGCCCGACTGGGACGGCCGCATCTGGTGGGTGACCCGGCAGGGGCGCGTCGGCACCGTCGACCCCGCGTCCGGTGACGTCCGCTCCGTCCGGCTCGACGGCGAGGAGATCCAGAACTCGTTCTCCGTCGCCGAGGACGGCGTCTCGATCGTCTCCGACCACGCGCTCTACAGCTTCCGGGCGGACGCGGACGGCACCCCGAAGGCCGTCTGGCGTCAGACGTACGACCGGGGGACGGGCACCAAGCCCGGCTCGGTCAACCAGGGTTCGGGCACTACGCCCGACCTCTTCGGCAAGGGCGACGACGAGTACGTGGCGATCACCGACAACGCCGACGACCGCATGAACGTCCTCGTCTACCGCAGAGGCGAGGACATCGCCGACGACAAGCGCCTCGTCTGCAAGGTCCCCGTCTTCCGCTCCGGCGCGTCGACCACCGACAACTCGCTGATCACCTGGGGCAACAGCCTCGTCGTCGAGAACAACTACGGCTACGAGAACATCACCTCGCTCACCTTCGGGCGCAGTGTCGTCGGCGGCGTCAGCAGGATCGACGTACGCGAGGACGGCAGCGGCTGCGACACGGTGTGGGAGAGCGGCGTCCGCGCCCCGTCGAACGTGCCGAAACTGTCCACCGCCAACGGCCTGCTGTACTTCTACACGAAGGAGCCGAGCAGCATCGGCATCGATGCGTGGTACCTGACGGCCGTCGACTTCCGCACCGGCGAGACCAAGTGGAAACGGCTCGCCGGTACGGGCGTCGCGTACGACAACAACTGGGCGCCGGTGACTCTGGGGCCGGACGGCACCGCGTACGTGGGCGTGTTCAACGGCCTGGTGGCGGTGCGGGACACCGAGTGAACACGCCCGTCGGCTAGCCCTGGGAGAACACGCCGATGCCGTTCGGCACCGCGCGTTCCACGCCGCCGCTCGGGTTGTTGCGTACGGTGACGGCCTCGGCGCCCGGGGCCCTCGCGACCAGGGTGGTGGAGGAGGCCAGGGTCGATGAGCCGCCGCCGTCCAGGCTGAAGCCGTCCCGCATGCCCAACTCCCGCAGGGCCGATGCGACTTCGGCGATGGTCAGCCCCGTACGGAACTCGGGGGAGCCGTCGAGCGAGAGCAGCAGGAGGCGCCGGCCGTCGTCGGAGATCCCGACCGCTGTGCGCACGGCCGACGTGACGGAGTCGAGGCCGGGCAGCGGGGCGCCGTCGCGCAGGACGGGGAAGCCGCCGAGCGCGAAGCGGAACGGGGCGCCGGAGTGGGCCGCCACCAGCCGGTGCTTGACCTGCACCCGGTCGCCGATCGAGAGCTTGCGCAGCTCCTGAGCGCCCGCCTCGCGTCCGACGAGGACCGTGGTGCCGGCGGCCACCGGACCGCTGCCGGGTGTGCCCGCGGTTGCCACGACACGGCGGTCGCGCACCGTCACCTCATGGGTGTCCGTGCTGCAGGGGGCGCCGCGGCTGGTGTCGGTGCCGCAGGTGGAACGCACCCGCGATGTGCTGCCCCAGTCGCTGGTGAACGCGCCGACGGAGTCCACCGGGATGGCGTACTGGTTGAGCCCGCCGAGCGGCAATCGGGTCTGCGCGGTCCGTACTTCGCCGTCGAGGCTGAGGTTGTCCATGCGGGCCCTGCGGTCGAAGCCCACGCCGAGCACGGCTTCGGTGGTCACGCCGGGAGGCATCGCGGGCCCGAAGCGCTGACCGTTGGGCACCGCCGCCTTGAGGGCCCGGCCCCGTGCGACCGCCGGGCCGACGGGCGCGCCGGTGGGCTCGACGCCCGGATGCTGGGTCTCGGAGATGTTGAAGAAGTCGCCGTTGATCCCGCCGACCGCCCCCGCTCCGTCCGCGAGCGCGGAGACGACGGAGCGGGCGCCCACCGCGCCCGGATACAGCAGGTCGACTCCCGTGTTCTTGTTGCTCAGATCGACGTCGAGTACGTGTGCGCGGGCCGTGCCGTGGGAGGCCGGGATGTCGAACTGCCGGTACTCCACGCCCGGCGCGATCCGCGACGCCGCAGTCTTCTCGTCCGCCTCCACGCCGCCGGCCGGTGCCGCTCCCAGCAGAGCCGCACCGGCCAGCGTTCCGAATGCCGTCAATACTGAGAGCGCCGCTCTCGCCGTTCTGAACCGTCCCAAGATGTGCTTGCGAGGTGATGCCACCCGTAGCCCCCTGAAGTCCTTCTGGCCGTCCAACCGCCCCAGTCTGAGGGTCGGTCAGAAAGTCCACCAGAGGGCAGCGCCGGATGGGTGCAGGGTCGGTGTCTAGGTGCCGACCAGTCGGGAACGGATGAGGAAACGTACGCCTTCCGGGGCTTCGAGGGAGAAGCCACTGCCCCGGCCGGGCACCACGTCCACGATCAGCCGAGTGTGGCTCCACACGTCGTACTGGCTCTTCGACATCCAGAAGGAGACCGGTTCCGCCACTCCCTCCACGGTCAGCGACGCCAGGCGCACGTCGGAATCACCGGTGCGGAACTCGCCTTCCGGGTAGCACATGGGCGCACTGCCGTCGCAGCATCCGCCGGACTGATGGAACATCAGGGGGCCGTGGGCCTCCCGCAACCGCCGCACCAGATCGGCGGCGGCAGGGGTCAGCTCCACGCGCGGAGTATCGGTCATGGGCCCATGCAACCGCGCGCGAGGTTGCGAGGACGTTGCGGCCCAGGGTGCGAGCCACTAGGCCCTCCGGCGAACATCGCCCGAACGGCCCTAGGCGAGTACCGCCCGAACGGTCTTACCGCGTCGGCCGCTGCCGACGACCTCGAGGCGCGCGGCGAGATGACGCACCATGGCCAGACCCCGTCCGCTGTCCCGGTCGGTACTCGGCTTGAGCACGCGCGGGCCGACGGGGCTCGCGTCGTGGACCTCGACGGTCACCTTGTCGTCGGAGACCTCGAGGCGCAGTCGGCAGGAACTGCGGCCGTGCTGGGTGGCGTTGGCGACGAGTTCGGACACGATCAGCGTGGCATCGTCCACCCGCTCGGCGTCCACTTCTGTCAGGTGCCGACGAGGCCGGGTGAGGAACGCGGAGGTCAACTTCCGCGCCTGGCCGGCCGAAGCGGCTTCCTGCGGCAGTGCGTACTCAACGCGGGCGACGTGCCGATGGGCGCGCTTGTGCGCACGCATGGCGACTCACTTCCCTCCCCTGGGACAACCGGCTGCTCGCAACGACTTCCGCTCACCGGGGCCGCGGCATGTCTTGCGCGGCCGATCCTGCCCCTCGGTGATGCCCGCCCGCGCTGATCGTCAATCAAGCTCTGGGGAGCTGTCTGCACGAACGCGTTCGCTCCGAACGCGTTCATGACATCGACCAGGAACGACGAGGAACGGCAGGGGAGCGACTAGGGAATGCGCGCCACAGCCGCGTAGATCCCGCTGGCCTCCGCGTCCGGCCGCTCGGTGTCCTTGAACCACTCGGTGGCCGTCACCAGGCCCGGGTCGACGAGGTCGAGTCCTTCGAAGAAGCGGCTCACCTCCGCACGGGTCCGGAATCCAAGCTTGATGCCACCCTTCGCGTACTCGGCGGTGACCTGCTCGGCCAGCTCGGGGAAGATGTCGGACGAGGCGTGCGAGAGCACCAGATGGCTGCCGGACGGCAGCGCGCCCACCAGCGTGCTCACGATGCCGTACGGGTCCTGGTCGTCCGGCAGGAAGTGCATGAGCGCGATGAGGGAGAGGGCGATCGGGCGGTCGAAGTCGAGGAGGCCGCGGGCGTGTCCGAGTATCTCCAGCGGCTCGCGGACATCCGCCTGGATGTAGTCGGTCACCCCGTCGGGGTGGCTGACCAGCAGGGCCTCGGCGTGGCGCAGCACGATGGGGTCGTTGTCGGTGTAGACGACGCGCGCCGCCGGCACCGTCTCCTGGACGATCTGGTGCAGGTTCGGCGCGGTGGGGATGCCGGTGCCGATGTCGAGGAACTGGTCCACGCCCTGGGTCGCGAGCCAGGCGGTCGCGCGGTTCATGAACGCGCGGTTCTGCCGCGCCGCGTCCTTCGCCTCGGGCGGCAGCTTCTCGCCCACGGCCTCGTCGACGGGGTAGTTGTCCTTGCCGCCGAGCAACCAGTCGTAGACACGCGCGGGATGCGGCTTGCTGGTGTCGATCGTCGGCTGGGGCTCACCTGCGGTCATGACGTACTCCGTTGCTGCTGAGAGACGCTTGGATCGCCGCAGTCTGCCACAGCAACATCACCTGGGGCATGGGGTTGTTGACACTGTTGTGCTAGTCGGTGGTGTCCGGTGGGCTCACTTGCGGTAGAGGTCCGTCAGGAGCGCCACGGCGGCGTGCGTCACCGGATGTGGGTCGTGGCGACGCCAGATGAGATGGACGGCGATGGGGTCGGCGTCGCGCAGCGGGCGGAACACGACGCCGTCGCGGCGGTACTGGTTGGCGGTGCTCTCCGGCGTGAGGCCGACACAGCGCCCCGACGCGATGATGGCCAGCCAGTCGTCGATGTCCTGGGTGTACTCCACCGGGGGCCGGGCCTCCTCGGGCCACAGCTCGGCGGTGGTGGTGCCCGTGCGCCGGTCGATGAGGAGCGTGCGGTCCCGTATGTCGGCCAGGGGGACGGAGCGCCGCTTGGCCCACGGGTCATCGCTGGCCAGGGCGCAGAAGCGGCGCTCGTGACCGACGACGGCACTGGCGAAACGGGTCTCGTCGAAGGCGGTGCGGACGACGGCGAGGTCGCACAGGCCCTCGGCGAGGCCGCCGGTCGCGGAGTTCGTCCGGATCAAGTACAGCTCCACGTCGGGGTGGCCTGCGGCCCAGCGGCGCTGGAACTCAGCCGTGTGCCGGCCCATCGCCGACCAGGCGTGGCCGATGCGCAGCCGGGTGTGTCCGGTGGTCGCCTCGCGGATGAGGTCGTCGGCCTCCGCGAGCAGATGCCGGGCCCGTGCGAGCACCTGCACTCCCGCGGTCGTGGGCGTGATGCTCCGGCTGGTGCGGTGCAGCAGGCGCACCCCGAGCACCGCTTCGAGTCCGCCGAGGGTGCGGGAGACGGCCGCTTGGGAGACACCCAACTCGGCGGCGGCATCGGTGAAGCCGCCGGTGTCGACGATGGCGACCAGGCAGCGCAGATGCCGCAGTTCCAGATCCATGGCCTCAGTGTATGGACTGCTGGGGGCGCATGGATAACTCAAGCGTATGGATAACCAGAACGTATGGATGGTGGCTCGCATGCATTTCTCGTATGCGGTCGAGTGACGCATCCTGCGGTGCATGCGCATGTCCCAGAGCCGACCCGTGCCCGCCGAAGTCCAGGGACCCCCGACGAATGCCGGTGACCCGGCGCGGAGTTGGCGAGGCGGCCGCCTCCCGGGCATGGTGATGATGTTCGGCAGTGGTCTGTCCAACCAGGTCGGTGCCGCCACGGGCGCCTTGGCGTTCGGCGTCATCGGCCCCGTCGGCGTCGTGGCCGTACGGCAGTGGGTCGCGGGAGCCGTGCTCCTGGCCGTGGGCAGGCCCAAGGTGCGCGCCTTCACCTGGCGCCAGTGGTGGCCGCTGCTGTGCCTGGCGGCGGTCTTCGCCACCATGAACCTCTCGCTGTACACCGCGATCAACCGCGTGGGCCTCGGCCTCGCGGTGACCCTGGAGTTCCTCGGCCCGCTGACCGTCGCGCTCGCCGCCTCCCGCCGTGCGGTGGACCTCGGCTGCGCGGTCGTGGCGGGGGCCGCGGTGGTCGCGCTGGCCCGCCCGCAAGCCAGCACGGACTACGCCGGCATCGCGCTCGGTCTGCTCGCCGCGGCCTGCTGGGCCTCGTACATCCTGCTGAACCGTACGGTCGGAGCCCGTATCCCGGGCGTCGAGGGCGCGGCCGCCGCCGCGGGAATCTCCGGGTTCCTCTATCTGCCGGTCGGCATCGTCGTGTTCGCCCACCACACGCCGACGCCCACCGCCCTGGCCTGCGCTGCCGCCGCCGGGATCCTCTCCTCGGCGGTCCCGTTCCTGGCCGACCTGCTCGCCCTGCGCCGGGTCGACGCCCGCTTCTTCGGGATCTTCATGAGCGTCAACCCGGTCCTCGCCGCCCTGGTGGGCATGGTCGTCCTGGGGCAGTCCCTGGACGGGGTGGAGTGGCTGGCCATCGCCGCCATCGTGACGGCGAACGGGGTCAGCGTCCTGAAGTAGCCAGCGGAATGCAGCTGTGGATGTAGCAGAGCTTAAAGAAGCTTCAAAACCTTTTGCTTGTCCTTTCATGTCGGCGACGGCATCGTTCACTGACAACGGCCCGAGGACCACGGTGCGGCGAACCAGGCGCACCAGGTGAGCGAGGAGAGCAACAGTGAACGGCGTTCCCGGCAGAACGTGGGCAGCGGCAAGGGTGGGCGTACTCGCCCTCCTCTGGGGATCGACCTTCTTGTGGATCGAACTGGCCCTTGACGGCCTGTCTCCCGTGCAGGTGACCCTGGTGCGCTGCGCACTCGGGGCGGCGACCTTGGCGGTCCTGCTCCTCCTCACGCGCAACCGCCTCCCCAGGGGCCGCGCGATGTGGAAACACCTATTCATCGCCGCCTTCTTCTGCAACGCCCTGCCCTTCGGGCTCTTCAGCGTCGGGCAGCAGACGGTGGACTCCGGGGTGGCGGGGGCGCTGAACGCGACGACGCCGCTGTGGTCCGTCCTGATCGGCCTCGCCATCGGCACGGAACGGGGGCTGCGCCCGGTCCGCCTCGCCGGGCTCCTCGTCGGTTTCGCGGGTACGTCGCTGATCTTCGCCCCGTGGGAGCAGTCAGGGCTGACGAGTTGGGGCGCCCTCGCGATCGTGGGTGCGGCGGCGAGTTACGCCGTCGGCTTCGCGTACATGGGTCACCACCTGGTCGGGAAGGGCGTGCCCACCCTGTCCCTCTCCGCCGCCCAGCTCATGGCGGCGACGGGCCTGACGGCGCTTGCCCTGCCGGCCGGCGGCGCGCAGCCGCTCCAGGTCGCCCCCACGACCCTGATCGCCGTCGCCGTCCTGGGGATCTTCGCCACAGGCGTCACTTTCCACCTCACCTACCGGATCATCGCGGACGAGGGCGCGACCAACGCGGCGACGGTCGGGTATCTCCTGCCGGTGGTGTCGGTGGCGCTGGGCGCCGTCGTGCTCGACGAGGCCTTCAGCTTCCGGGTCGCCGCGGGGATGGCGGTCGTACTCGTCGGGGTGAGCATGACGCGCCGCCAGAAGCGAACCCCGGCCGCACCGCCGAAGCCAACTCCGGCCGCACCACCGAAGGAGGCCCCGGCAGCCTCGATACGTCCGGCTGGCATGGGACTCGGGTGGGTAGATTCCCCGCATGACTGACACCGTGGACGCCGACGAACTACTCCGCCGCATCCAGCGAGCCCGGACCTGGGCCCAGCAGGAGGAGCAGCACTGGAAGGCAGAGTCCGACAGCCCCGAGAAGAAGGACCCGAACGAGGCCCTGAAAGCGGAGATCTTCGCCTCCGTCTACGAAGCGGCCCGAAAGGTCCTGGACGAGGTCATCGAGCCGGGGGTCAATGATCGGGGCTAGGGGACCACGGGCGTCCCGGTGAGTGAGGCGCGGGCAGCCGCGATACGTCAGCGCGGTGTCCGATTTCCGCCAGCATCCCCGCTCGCGCCCCCGCACTGTTGGGGGTGGAAGTAGAGCAAGGGAAAGGGAGGTCACCCCATGACCGTCTACACCACCGTCCCCAGTCCGCTCGGGCAGCTGCTGCTTGTGGGTGTGCCTACGGCGGACGGGGTCTCGCTGACGTCACTGTCCATGTCCTGCCAGCGGAACGCGCCTGCCGTGCAGGGGAGTTGGGTCCACGAACCCGACCGGTTCTCCGGCATCGAACGACAACTGGCCGCCTACTTCGGCGGTGAACTCAGATCGTTCGACGTCGAGTTCACCCCGAGCGGCACCGACTTCCAGCGGCGCGTCTGGAGTGGCCTGGAGGAGATCCCGTACGGCACGACCACCACCTACGGCGAGCTCGCGGTGCGCGTCGGCGTGGACCGTGCGCGGGTCCAGGCCCTCGGCGCCGCGATCGGCGCGAACCCGCTGCTCCTCGTGCGCCCGTGCCACCGAGTGATCGGCGCCGACGGCTCCATGCGCGGCTACGCGGGCGGCGTGGAGCGCAAGGTCCACCTCCTCACCCACGAGGGCGCCCTGCAACCCACCCTCGTCTGATCCGCACGCCCATGAAGGACGTTTCATCATGACCGACACCACGCAGCCGGCGGACACCCGCGTCGGTGAACGCGTCGCAGCGTGCGACTGGGGCGCGCTCGCCGCCGAACTCGACGAGCACGGCCACGCCCTCACCGGCCGGCTCCTGACCCCCGGAGCCTGCCGCGCCATCGCCGCCCTGTACGACGAGACCGACCGCTTCCGCGCCACCATCGACATGGCCCGCTACCGCTTCGGATCCGGCCAGTACCGCTACTTCACCCACGAACTCCCCGATGTCGTACGGGATGTGCGCGAGGCGTTCTACCCCCTGCTGCTGCCCATCGCCCGCGACTGGGCCGCCAGGCTCGACAGGCCCGCCCCCTGGCCGACAGCCTGGGGGAGTGGCTGGAGATGTGCCACGCGGCCGGGCAGGCCAAGTCCGCGCAGATCCTGCTGCGTTACGGACCCGGCGACTGGAACGCCCTGCACCGCGACGTCTTCGGAGACATGCTCTTCCCGCTCCAGGTCGTCATCGGGCTCGACGCTCCGGGAACCGACTTCACCGGCGGCGAGTTCATCATGACCGAGCAGCGTCCCCGCGCCCAGTCACGCGGCTCGTCCACCACGCTGCCGCAAGGCCACGGGCTGATCTTCACGACCCGCGACCGGCCCGTGGCGTCCAAGCGCGGCTGGTCGACCGGGCCGATGCGGCACGGCGTGAGCACCGTCCGCTCCGGGCGCCGGCGCACACTCGGCCTGGTCTTCCACGACGCGGCGTGAACCCCTCCGGTCCCCCTTTCGGGGCTCCCTCCCGGGCCGGGGAGCCACGCCGCCCGCCTACGTACAGGTTGTGCGGCCCGGACGGGATGCCGTACCCAAGTGGCACGCCGGGAACGCTCGGCGGGCACCGCCGCGGACGTCTGTACGGCCGACTCGACTGCCCCTCCGCGCTGCGGGCCGTCGCCCGCGGCCCCTACGCCGCCCACCGGGTGTTCTTCGCCGACGAGGCCACCGCGGTCGCGGCCGGATACCGGCCCTGTGCGGTCTGCCTCCCCGCTCAGTACGCTCGATGGAAAGCAGACGCAGAAAGCACCCGCACATCATGAGCATCCTGAAGGAACGGGAATCCTCCCGCTCGCCCCTCATCCGCCCCGCCGAGCAGTCCGCCCACGCCGGCCTGCCCGCCCCCGCCGCCCACACCGAGGCTGAACTCGACGCTCTCGTCGGCCTGTTGACGATCCCGAAGGCCCGCATCGAGACCGTCACCCTCGGCCACAGCCGCGACACGGCGTCCCGCGCCGCCGCCGAAGCCTTCGCCGCCGCGTGGACGGAACGCGGCGGTACGGTCCTCACCGCGGTGAGCTGGCCGGAGACCGCCGCGTCCTGGCTGCGCCCCGCGCACCGGCTGACCGCGGAGCTCCCCGACGCCTGGGTGATGGCCGCGGCGCCCCTCGGCTTCGCCCAGCTGGCCCGCCGCCTGCGCCACTCCACCGACTGGGACCCGGCCCGCACCTACGCGTTCGCCTCCCTCCAGGACTCCCGCGTCCCCGCACTCGCCGGGGACGACGTCCTTGACGGCCTGCGCGGCGTCACCACGGACGGCGGCACCTGGGACGTACGCCACCGCTGGGTCACCGCCCGCCCGCCCGCGGAGGTGACCTCGTGAACGCCCTGATCCCCCGTCCCATCAGGGAGATCGCCCCCGGCGCCGTACATGTGCCGGAGTGGCTCACCCTCGACCAGCAGCGCGAACTCGTCACGGCGTGCCGGGAGTGGGCCACGGGGCCGGTGCCGATCCGCCACACCGAGCTTCCGCGCGGAGGCGTCATGTCCGTGCGGACGGTGTGCGTGGGCTGGCACTGGCAGCCCTACCGGTACACGCGCACCGCCGGTGACGTGAACGGCCGCCGGGTCGCCGCTTTCCCGGAGTGGATGGCCGACCTCGGCCGCCGTGCTCTCGCGGCGGCGTACGGCGACGGCGACCCGGCGGCCGCGGCCGACTACACCCCGGACACGGCGCTGATCAACTTCTATGACGGGCAGGCCAAGATGGGCATGCACCAGGACAAGGACGAGCGGTCGTCCGCCCCGGTGGTCTCCCTGTCCATCGGCGACACCTGCGCCTTCCGCGTGGGCAACACGGAGACCCGTACCAAGCCCTACACCGACGTCGAGCTGGCCTCCGGTGACCTGTTCGTCTTCGGCGGCCCCTCGCGCTACATCTTCCACGGCGTGCCCAAGGTCCACGAAGGCACCGCGGACCCCGCGACCGGCCTGACATCGGGCCGCCTGAACATCACGATGCGGGTCACCGGCCTCACCGGCTGACCCCCGGCGACTACTCGAACCGCGAGGTGTCGCCCGCCCCTCGGCGCACGATCTCGGCCTCGCCGCCGGAGAAGTCGATGACCGTGGTCGGGCTCGTCCCGCAGTCTCCCGAGTCGACCACGGCGTCCACCACGTGGTCGAGGCGCTCCTTGATTTCCCAGCCCTGGGTCAGCGGCTCCTCCTCGTCCGGCAGGAGCAGGGTGCTGGAGAGCAGCGGCTCACCGAGCTCGGTGAGCAGGGCCTGCGTGACGACGTGGTCGGGGATCCGGACGCCGACCGTCTTCTTCTTCGGGTGCAGGAGCTGGCGCGGCACCTCCTTCGTCGCGGGCAGGATGAAGGTGTAGCTGCCCGGGGTGGCCGCCTTGATCGCACGGAACACGTCGTTGTCGACGTGCACGAACTGACCGAGCTGCGCGAAGTTCTCGCACACCAGGGTGAAGTGATGGCGATCGTCGAGGTTCCGGATCTTCCGGATCCGGTCGAGGCCGTCGCGGTTGCCCAGCTGGCAGCCGAGGGCGAAACAGGAGTCCGTCGGATACGCGATCAACGCACCCGAGCGGATGCTGTCGGCCACGGTGCTGATGCTCCGCTGCTGGGGATTCTCGGGGTGCACGTCAAAATACTTCGCCATTCGCCGAGCCTACGGGATCGCAACAGCGGACTCCGGTTTCCCACCGGGCGCAGCGAGAACACCGGGGCCGGGCGTCAGGCCATGCGGGGTCAGTCGTCGTCGACGACCGTGATCAGCGCGAGCGTGATGTTGTCGGGGCCGCCGGCCTCGATCGCGGCCTTCCACAGTTCGAAGACCGCCCGGCCGCCGTCGTGGGCCGCGAGGATCTCGTCGAGGGTGTCCTCGGGCACGGGGTCGGTCAGGCCGTCGCTGCACACCAAGAAGCGTTCGCCTCCGATCAGCGGCAGGGTGCTGACGTGCGGTGTGATCGCGCTGAATCGCAGCGCGCCGCCGAGTGCCTGCGTGACGATCGACGTGGTGCGCCTGCCGGGCGCGGGCGGCGGGCTGTCGTCGACGCTCACCTGGCGGAGGGTGCCGTCCGCGCCGCGGCGGCTCACGTCGAGCACTCTGCTGTCACCGACGTTGAACACCAGCAATTCCTTCCCGAGGAGCACGAGACCGGCGACCGTCGTTCCCATGGTCGTCAGCTCCGGGTCCTGCTCGGCCGCCGCGTACACGGCGTGATTGCAGGCGTTCAACGCGTCATGGACGGCTTGCTCGCTGTCCAGCGAGTGCCCGATCATCGCCAGCTGCCGAACGACGAGGCCGCTGGCGACCTCGCCGCCGGGCTGACCTCCGATGCCGTCGGCGACCGCGACGACGAGGGGGTTGCCCAGCGGGAACCCCAGGGTCTGCGGGTTCTCGGTCATCGTCCCGCACAGCGTCCATGGGCCGACGGCAAGGCTGTCCTCGTTGTGATCGCGTACGAGTCCGGGGTGGCTCAGCGCGGTGACTGTTATGTACGGCATCCGTGGGCCGCCTCTCCGCAACGGCAGGCGTGTTCCGCACCACCATTGTCACGCCGGGAGCCGCTCCCGGCTCAGCGGCGCACTGTGGCCGCCCCCTGCCCGCCGGTGGCGCCGCGTGCCATGGTGAGGGAGTCAGCTGGTCTGGACCAGCCTCCGGTCAGGGTCTGGACCAGCCTCCGGTCAGGGTGAGGAGCGTACGCATGCGTGGCACAACGGTACTGCCCGGCGAGGGGAACAGTGGCTTACCCGGGGGCGGCAGCAGCGGATCACCCGGCGATCCGGGCATGCCGACGCATCGCCTGGAAGTTCCCATGCCCAACACGCTGCCCTTCGCCATCGGCACCTTCGACACCATCGGGCCGATGTCGCGTGCGTCGTTCCCGCACCGGCACACCTTCCACGAAATCGTCCACGTCACCGGCGGCACCGGCGAGCACGTCGTCGACCTGGCCCACTTCCCGCTGCGTCCGCCGAACCTGTGCTTCATCGCCCCCGGCCAGGTGCACCACTGGGAGAACGTCACCAGTCTCGAGGGGAGCGTCATCCTCTTCACCGACGACTTCCTCCTGGACCACCCCGCGGACATCCGCGCGCTGCGGGAACACGGGCGGCGCTCATGGCTCGAACTCCGCGACGACGCGGCCGACAAGGCCGCGCGCCTCGTCGCCGACCTCGACGGTGAATACCGTGCGGGGGCCGACGGGTTCGAGAGCGTGCTGCGGGCCCTGTTGCACGTCCTCGTGGTGCGGGCGGCGCGGCTGCCCGCACGCCAGTCGCAGGACCCGCCATCGCGGCGCACACGACCCGGCTCCGTCGCCGCCAAATTCGTAACGCTGCTCGGCACTCCGGAAGGCTCTTTGCAGTCCGTGCGCGCGTGCGCGCAGCACCTGGGCGTCTCCGAGAGCTACCTCAGCGACGCGGTGAAGACGACCACCGGCCGCACGCCCGGCGAACTGATCCGGCAGGCGCGGGTGCACGAGGCCAAACGCCTGCTCCTGCGCACGGAGTTGTCGGTCCGTCAGGTCGCGGGTCGTGTCGGCTTCGCGGACCCTGCCTACTTCTGCCGTTTCTTCCGCCGCGAGACCGGCGCGAGTCCCGGAAACTTCCGGCGCGGCGGTGGCGATATTCACCACGACCACCGACTTGAGTCCATCGCCCGCGCACGCCCCCGCGCATAGTTTCGGAGCCGATCCGGAACCCACCCCACCCCCTTCAGGAGGAGCGATGGAGCGCGAGATCGGCACCGGGGCAAGTAGGCCGAAGCAAACCGGCGACAGCGGTCCCAGCCGCAAGACCGTCCTGAGAGCGGCCGCCGCGGTGGGCATGTCCGTACCCGTGGCCCTCATGGGGGTCCCCGCTCTGGCGCGGACCGCCGGCGAGCGGGGCGTCGTGCCGGAGGCGACCCCGGCCTGCGACGACGGCGACGACCCGACGCCACCGCAGATGGAGGGGCCGTACTTCAAACCCAACTCGCCCCGGCGCACCTCGCTCCTGCAGCCCGGCACACCGGGCACACGGCTCACCGTCACCGGCTACGTCTTCGGACGCGCCTGCCGGCCGATACCCCGCGTCCTGATGGACTTCTGGCAGGCCGACACCTACGGGACGTACGACAACACGGGCTACCGCTTCCGGGGGCACCAATTCACCGACGCCAACGGCGCGTTCAGGCTCACCACGATCGTGCCCGGCCTCTACCCGGGCCGCACCCGGCACCTGCACGTCAAGGTGCAGGCCCCGGGACGCCCGGTCCTCACGACCCAGCTGTACTTCCCCGGCGAGCCGCGCAACGACACGGACCCGATCTTCGACGCCCGGCTGCTCATGAACGTACGTAGCGTCGGGAACGCGAAGGAGGCGGACTTCGATTTCGTCCTGAACGTGCCCCAGCAGCCCTGACCGCCCGCCAGTCGGGGGCGGGGCCTCCGCGCTCTGCCAGTGCGATCACCGCGCACTCCACCACCCGCCGCGGCCCGCCCGCCGACTTGAGGGTGACGGCCCCATTGGTGTCGTCAGGTCCTGCGGTCATCATGTCGGCATGCGGGATGACGACGATGTCGATGCTGCCGTCGCGAACGGCGAGGTCCTTTGGCGTGCCGCGGACCGGGGCGCGCACTTGCGGCGCCGGATACCGAGCGCCGCGGTCACGGTCGGGGCGGGGCTCGCTCTCGGGGGCCTGCTGCTCGCCGCCGACGAACACGTCGCCGCCGCCGTGGTCATGGGCTGCCTGCTGCTCGTCGCGCTGCCTGTGGGCGTCCATTGGGTGCGCGACAGCCGGGCCGTCGTCGAGGTGCACGTGGTCCCCGGCGAGCGGACCGCCTTGAGACTGCGCAGGGCCGTCGGGCGGGCCGTGGAGATCCCGGCGGCCTCGGTCAGCCGGGTGCACCTGGTGGTCACGCCGTTTCAGGAGCCCGACAGCCCTGGCGCCGGGACGGCCGTCCTGCACCTCCACATCCGTCAAGGCCGCCGCTTCCGTTTCCGCTTCACGGGCATGGACGATCGGGGGCACGCACGCTTCCAGGAGGCATGGAGCAGGGTGTGCCCCGCCGCGTCCTTCACGAGAGCGGCGCGGACCTGGCCGCTGCCTTCCGGAGACTACGACTGACGGGGTACGCGGACATGCGGGCCCGCAAAACGCGCCGGCGCCCGCGGGCGTCTTGACAGCAACTGCCTTGCGACGTTCGCCTGGAGGCCAGCCGCAAGGGGGCGAAGGGACACACGGGGGAGAGGCGGGCCATGTTGCGGGTGTACTTCACGGCCGAGGACCTGGCACGGGTGCGGGTCGCCTCGGGTCCTGACGTCCTCTGGGAGATCAGCAACAGCGTACAGACGCTGCAACGGCGCGACGGAGCAAGGGCGTTCGGGGAGTGGCGGCGCTGGGCGAGGCCGCGACTCTCGGAGAGCTGCCGACTCCTTTCGCCGCTCCTGCCGCCGCACGGCTGCTCCCCGGACTTCCTCACCCCCACCCACGGCGCGGGCGAAACGCTCCACGCCGCGGTCGACACCCTCGTACGCACCCCGCTGCCGCGGCTGCGCACCGACCTGTCACGGGTGGCCGCGTCCCGTCGGCTGCCGGGCTGGACGGAGTCGCTGGCGCGAGGCGACGCCGCCGCGCTGCGGAAGTTGGGGCGAGCACTCCACACGTATCACCTGGAGGCGCTCGCGCCGTTCTGGCCCCGCATCCACGCACAGATCGACGCCGACCGCATCATCCGCCTGCACAGCCTCCTCGACGGCGGGACCGACGGGCTCCTCGCCGGGCTCGGACCCCAACTGCGCTGGCAGCCGCCGGTGTTGGAGGTCGACTACCCGGTCGATCAGGAGCTGCTTCTCGACGGGCGAGGACTCACGCTGCAGCCCTCGTTCTTCTGCTGGCCCACGCCCGTCACGCTCGCCGACGGCGAACTGCCGCCTGTCCTGGTGTATCCCATAGACCACGCGAGCGACTGGACGCACGACCCCGCACCCGCCGACCGTCCGGACGGCGGCGCCTTGGGGCCGCTCATCGGACACACGCGCGCCGCCGTCCTCAGAGCGGCCGGCACCGGCTCGTCCACCGTCGAGCTCGCCCGTCTTCTGGCGGTCACCCATCCGGCCATAAGCCAGCACGTCAAGGTGCTGCGCGCCGCGGGCCTGGTGACCACGGTCCGCAGGGCGGGGCGTTCGCTCCACGTCGCGACGGCGGAAGGGCGCGCGCTGCTGCGCAGCTGCGGGGCGTAAGTCTGGGCTTTCATCGATTGCTTCTGGCATGGGCATGCAAGGAAGCTGGCCGGGCTGTTGCCCACGCATCCCCCCACCGCGTTGCGTCCCAACACCCCTCCCTGCGCGCGCCGTTCGACGCGCGTCCACGTGTGAAATCCCGCGCGCGGCAGGAGGGGGACGCAGCGACGATCCGATGAAGGAGTGGCGTTGCGCACTACTCGTACCCTCACCCGCCGTGCGGCCGTGGCCGCCTCGCTGGCCGTCGCAGGCACCCTCTGTGCCGTGCCCGGCATGGCCCAGGCCTCCACGCCGCCCACCGCCTCCGTGGCATCCTCCGGGCACGGCCTGAAGTGGTTCCAGGAGCGTCACGGCCTGCCACGAACCGGCTCGGTCGACAGTGCGACCGCCAGAGCCCTGCAGCAGGCCTCCGATGCCGAACTGCGCCGCACGTTCCGGACAGTTGCCGACCTCGGGCCCGAGGAACTCGCCAACGCGCGCACCGTCATCGGTGTCGGCAAGGGGGCGCAGATCCCGGAACAGGGCCTGGTCATCGCGTTGATGACCGCCATGCAGGAATCGAAGTTCGTCAACTACCTGACGCCGGTGGACCACGACTCCCTGGGGATCTTCCAGCAGCGCCCGAGCGCCGGCTGGGGCACTCCCGAGCAGATCACCGACGTCGCCACCTCGTCGAAGTCCTTCTACGGAGTGGCCCCCTTCGGCAACAACCCGGGGCTCATCCAGATCGACGGCTGGCAGACCATGCCCCCGGGCGACGTCTGCCAGGCCGTCCAGGTCTCCGCCTACCCCGACCGCTACGCGCAGTGGGAACAGTTCGCCCGCGACCTGCTCGCCCAGGAAGGGCCCACGGTCCCGCCGATTCCCTGATCCCCCCGCCGCTCTCCGTACCTCGCACCTCCCGCATCTCACCACCGTTCCCTCACCCCAGGAGCCCGTATGCGCAAGAGACTTGTCTCCACAGCGATCGCCGTGGCAGCGGTCGGCGCCCTCGTCACCCCGGCCGCCGCCCAGGCGGAGCCCGCCCACCCGCACAGCGTGTCCGTCCTCGGCCACGGCTCGAAAGCCGGCACCGCGGTCGTCAGCGGACAGAACGAGCCCGGCACCCGGCTGAGCGTCGGCGGTGCCCGGACCAGGAGCGCCCACACGCTCCCGGTCGACTACCAGGTCCAGGAGACCGGCTACTGGTGCGGCCCCGCCGCCACCCGCATCGCCCTGTCCGCAAGGATCGCCCCGCCGAGCCAGGGCGCTCTGGCCGCGCAGCTCGGCACCACCGAGGCGGGCACCGATCACATCAGCCAGGTGACAGGGGTGCTCAACGCCAACCTCGGCACCGGCTGGTACGAGACCAAGGAGATGCCGAACGACCCGCCCACGCAGGCGCAGAAGGACCTGCTGTGGAACGACATCGTCCTGGACATCGACAACAACTACCCGCTGGTGACCAACATCGTGGCGCCGCCCGGCAACCAGCCGCCCGGCTATCCGTCGGACCAGACGATCTACCACTACTTCACGGTCATCGGCTACGACGACGCGAACCGCACCGTCCTCATCGCCGACCCCGCCTCCTTCGGCGGCAACCAGATCTACTGGCTCTCCTTCGACCAGCTCGCCACCCTCATCCCGCCGAAGGGATACGCCGCCTGAGGGAGCCGTGAGCCGGGAGCCGTGAGCCGTGAGGTGCTGACCGTGGGTGGCGCCACCGACACATGCGCCACCCACAGCCCGCACGGTCGCCGTCTCGGGGGCGACGACGACAGCCTCAGCGGCACCGACTCCGCTGAGGCCGACAGGATGCAGGGTCCGGGCGGACCTGCCGACCTCAGGCTCCATGACGGTCACGACGAGCCACTTCTTGCTTCGGTCGAAACCGCGTCGATGGATGCACCCGCGCCCGAGAAATTCTCAGCCGCCGCCGTCCTGTACGTCCTCCAGGCGGAGCCGCAGACCGCGCATCCCGCGCCGGGCGTGGCTCTTGACCGTGCCCAGCGGCCAGCCGGTGCGCTCGGCGATCTGCGGATGGCTCAGGTCCTCGTAGAACGCCAGGCGCAACACCGTCCGCTGCGGCGCCGGCAGCCTCGCCAGCTCCTGCGTCATCAGCGTCCGGTCGAGCGCGAGGTCCATGCCCTCCTGGGCGCGGTGATCCATGGTGGCGTACTGCGCCCCCGCACCTTCGACGAGCGCCGCCCGTCGGGCGCGCGCGTGGAGCGCGTCCGCGATCCTGCGCCGCGTGATCCCGGTCAACCAGGCCGCCGGGCTGCCGAGTTCGGGTCGGTAGCCGGCCCGGCCGCGCCATGCGGCGAGGAACACCTGTTGCGTGATGTCCTCCGCCTCGCGACTGTCGCCGAGCGAGCGCTGGGCCAGGGCGTGCACCAGGGGCCCCCACCGGCGGTACACCGCCGCGAGGCTCGCCTCGTCCTCGTCCTCGGCGTCCGGGACGGGGGCTCGCGCCTGCTGTGGCGCCAGTGGGCTCATCGGCGTCTCGTCAGCTCCTCCCGGCGATCGCAATCGCCGTACGACCGAACGGAAACGGGCATCCGTACCGTCACCGTCTCCGCGATCCGGTCATCCTTGGAGCAGCCGCTCGCGCACGGCAACCTGGATCGTTCGTGCGTCGTATCGTGGCCGGATGAGCGAGGGGCAACGCCGCGGTCAGGGCAGCGATTCGACGGTCACCGGACTCACCACCGGCGCCCTGGCGCGGCGGCTCGGTGTGTCGCCGACGACGTTGCGGACCTGGGACCGCAGGTACGGACTCGGACCTGCCCGGCGCGATCCCGGGCACCATCGGCGCTGGTCCGAGGGGGACGTCGCCATGGTGGAGGAGATGGCCCGCCTCACCTCATCGGGGATGCCGCCGGCCGAGGCCGCGCACGAGGCGCTCAAGCTGCTCGACACCGGGACCGGCGCCGAAGCCGGTCGCCAACAGCCCCAACAGCCCCACCAGGACGCTGTGCCGCGACAGCGACAGCGACGGCCCGCGCGTCCCGCCCCGAAGCAGTCGCCCGACACGTTCGTGCGTCGGCGACGGGGCCTCTCGCGCGCCGCCGTACGGCTCGACGCCCCCACCCTGCAGGACCTGCTGGCCGACGCGGTGGAGAACCACAGTCTGGTCACCGCGTGGCAGGAGGTGATGGTGCCGACGCTGCACGCGGTGGGCCGTAAGTGGGAAGAGGCCGGCGACCGTTACGTCGAGGTCGAGCATCTGCTCTCCTGGCACGTCTCCCGGACCCTGCACCGCTGTGCCACGGCCCCGGCCGCTCCGACCGCCCCGGCCCAGCCGGGCGCGTCCGCCGCCGAAGCGCCCCTCGTCCTGGCCTGCGTACCGGGTGAACAGCACTCACTCCCGCTGGAGGCGCTCAGCGCGGCGCTGGGTGAACTCGGCGTCCCACAACGCATGTTCGGTGCTGCCGTGCCGGTCGAAGCGGTCTCGGCAGCCGTGCGCAGAACGGGTCCGGCCGTCGTCGTGCTGTGGGCCCAGGCCCGCTCCACCGCGAGCCTCCCGCTGGCCCGGCACATCGCCGACACCCGATGGGGGATGCGCGGCGCCCGCGGCCGCCCGGTGGTCATGCTCGCCGGGCCCGGGTGGGCGGGCCCCGCGGTCCGTGGCGCGCTGCGGCCCACCAGCCTGCGGGAGGCGCTGACCCAGATCGGCAGAGTGCGCGGGGAGAGCGCGGCCGACCGGGGGAGGTGACCCCGCCGTCAGCCTGCCGCCACCAACGGCGCGCGCAGGGCGCTGTGTTCGTCGCGCCAGGCGGCCAGAAGCCGTGCACCCAGGCGGTCCTCCAGGAAGCCCGTGGCCTCGATGCCGAAGACCACGTCGGTTTCGAGGCCGGGTTCGCTCGCGAGCAGGCCGCCGATCACGTCACGGCGCACCACCTGCTCATGAACGGCGTCGGCCTCCACATGCTCGTCGTAGAACCGCTCGGCCGCCTGCCCGGCGCCGCACCTGCGCATGGCCTTCGCCAGCCGCCGCGACCCCGGCGACGAGGTCACCTCCACGGCGGCGAAATGTCCGACCAGCGCGCCGCGCAGCGCCCGGTGCAGGCCGAGCAGGGACATCAGATTGACCGTTGCGAGCGCCTCGGCGGGAGCGGCGTCCAGGTAGTAGCCGTACGCCGTCTCCAACGAGAGGTCCGCCATGAGGTTGGCGAAGAGCCGTGCGTGGATGTCCTCGGCGCGGCCGGCCCCGAACTCGTCGAACTCGATGGCCACCATGCCCGCCTTGGCGCGGCCGTGCAGTCGGGGGATGACCCAGGCGTGCGGGTCGGCCTCCTTGAGGTGGTACAGCGAGCGCGCGGCCGCGTACTCCTGCAACTGCCAGAGCTCGCCGTCGCGTTGGAGGTGGTGGCTGACACTGGTGTCGCTGTGACCGATGGGTTCCAGCAGGAGGTCGGCCAGGGCGCGTTCGGCGCTGTCCGTGGAACGGCAGTTGGCGCGCAGGGCGTGGAGGAAGCGACCTTCGAGCGCGCGGCGCAGACCAAGAAGCTCGGGATCCCATTCGAGGTCCTCGCGGACCCCGTCGAAGCCTTGGTAGTGCAGCTCGTACAGCGTGTAGAGGGCGAGCTGGAGGTCGTCCCCGTAGGGGTCGGCGTCGTGCGTGTCGAGGGGCAGCGGACCCGGGCTCCCGCCGGAGCGCAGCGTGCTGATGACGAGGCGGGACAGCGGGCCGCGGGGCTCGGGAAGCGCGGGGCTGGTGTGGCGCGACTCGCGGACGGCGTCGGGGGCGACCTGGTTCTCAACGGACATCGGGTGCTTCCTCCCCCGTGGTGTTCTCGGCTTCCTTGGTGTTGGTGCCGGTGTCGGTGGCTGACGAGTCGTTGTCCTCAGGCTTCACGCGGCGGCGATGACTGGTGTCGCACCACGGATAGGTCCGGCTGCGGCGGCACGTGCAGATCGCGGCCGTGAAGCGCCGGGAAGCGATGACGGTGCCGTCGTCCGCGACCACTTCGACGGGCCCCTCGACGAGCAGGGGGCCCTCGGGGTCGATCGTGACCCGGCGGGGCCGTGCTTCCCGTGCGGTCGGCGGCGCGGGCTCAGGTGCGTTCGGCACGGATGACCACCAGTTCTTCCAAGTCCTCGTCCCCCAGGAGACCTTGACCGCGCAGGAAGGCCAGGCGTGAGCGCAGGACAGGGCCGAGCGGTATCAGGGCGCGGTCGGCGACCGAGGTCTCCAGGCCTGCTTTCGACAGGCGCCGCAGCGTCTCGTCGGTTCCGCACAGAGCCGAGTGGACCATGAGCAACACGCCTCCGGGGCGCAGCACTTGAGGCGCCGCGTCACAGATCCTGTCGACCACCGCGCGGCCGTCATGCCCGGCATCCCAGGCACGGGCCGCACCGCGTCGCGGCAGTCGGCCGGAGGGGGAGGGCACGTAGGGGGGATTGCTCGCCACGAAGTCGTAGGACCGGCCCGGTACGGCGGCCGTGAGGTCGCCCCGCAGCACGGTGACGCGCTGCCGCGCCGCCAGCGCGTTGAGCCGGGCGGTCAGGACGGCTCGCCGGGCTATGTCCACCGCCGTCACCCGGGCGCCGAGCCGCGCCGCGTGAACGGCCAGTGCGCCACTGCCGGTGCCGAGGTCCAGTACGTCCGTGCCCGGCCCGATGTCCTCGCGGCAGAGGGCGCGGGCGAGGAGGCCCGTGTCGTCCTGCGGTGCGTAGACCCCGGGAAGGGTCAGCAGACGGCCCGGGGCCGCACCCGCTGTCGTATCGGCGATCATCACGCACCTCCGGTCGTTCTGGGGCCGGCCGGGCGGTTTCCCTCCTTGCTCCGCCCTCCCACCACCCTCCGCTGTTCCAGCGCCGCCCACCACTCGAGTGATGACGCACGGTGACATGCCGGGCCGACTGCGTGTCCCTCTGGCCTCATGGGTTCCTTTTGGTACTCGGGGCTCGCTCCCGCGACTGTCGTCCGTCCCTGGTGCCCGACGAACCGTGAAGCACACGTGCGGCTCCCGCCCGGCGTCGCCGGACACGGGAGCGGTGCCGATGCGGGAGAGGGGTGGTGATTGCGCCCCTGTGCTGTGGGTACGCGGCCAGTCCTGCCACCCAGCAACACAGCTGTGGCACCCCACGACGAAAGGGCGCCATGCCGTACAACATCTTCGTACTCGGCCTCGACGAGGCCAACCTGCCGACACTGCGAGCGGTCCCGAACGCGCAGGACTACGTCTTTCACCCGCTGCTCACCGTCGACGAGCTGCAGAGCGGCGAGGTGTCGGTCCCCGGTCTGCTCACCAAGGCCGAGCAGATCCTCGACGCGTTCGACGGTCACATCGACGCGATCGTCGGCTACTGGGACTTCCCCGTCAGCACGCTCATCCCGATTCTCGCCGAGCGGTATGGGACGCGCAGCACCAGTCTGGATTCCGTGGTCAAGTGCGAGCACAAGTACTGGAGCCGACTGGAGCAGCGGCGGGTCACCGACGCGCACCCGCCGTTCGGCAGGGTCGACATGGAAAGCGCCGATCCCAAGCCTCCCGAGGGCATGGACTTCCCGATGTGGCTCAAGCCGGCGCTGTCGTACTCATCGGAACTGGCATACGGGGTCAAGGACCAGACCGAGTTCACCGAGGCGGCCGACCGCATCCGTGAGGGGATGGGGCGCATCGGGCGGCCCTTCGAGGACATCCTCGCCCGCGTCGAGCTGCCCCCGGAGATGGCCGACGTGGGCGGCCAGGTGTGCCTGGCCGAAGGCGCCCTGAACGGCATCCAGGTCGCGATCGAGGGGTACGTCCACGAGGGCGAGGTCACCGTCTACGGGATCCTCGACTCGATCCAGTACCCCGACTCGCCGTGCTTCCTGCGCCACCAGTACCCCTCCACCCTCCCCGAGCCTGTGCTCGAGCGGCTCCGGGACGTGTCCGAGAGGGTCATGCGGCAGATCGGCATGGAAGCGGCGACCTTCAGCATCGAGTACTTCTACGACCCGCGGGCCGACACGATCAACCTGCTCGAGATCAACCCCCGCCACTCCCAGTCGCACGCGGAGATGTTCGAGTTCGTCGACGGGGTGCCCAACCACCACTGCATGCTGAGCCTCGCGCTCGGCAAGGACCCCGAACTGCCGTTCCGCCAGGGCGAGTACAAGACGGCAGCCAAGTGGTACTACCGCTGGTTCGCCGACGCCACGGTCCACAACGTGCCCTCCCGCAAGGACATCGAGAGCATCGAGCGGCGTATCCCCGGCGTGCGCGTCGACGTGGTGGTCGAGGAGGGGCAGCGCCTGTCGGACGCGTCCGAACAGGACAGCTACAGCTACGAGTTGGCGCACATCTTCACGGGCGGGGAGAGCGAGGAGGACATACGGGCCAAGTACGACCAGTGCGTGGCCGCCTTGGGCCTCACCTTCGACGAGGCCGAACCGGGTGGTCGCGACACGAAGAACGACTGAACCGCGAACACCCTCCGCACCACGAAGGAGCGACCCGGCTTGCGCTATGTGAGCGACCTTCCGTACGAGACCAAGGAAGAGGAGAACGTCAGCATCCCCGTGGCGGACGGAACCCGCCTCGCGGCCCGCATCTGGCGGCCGACGTCCTCCGACCAGGAACCCGTCCCGGCGGTCCTGGAGTACATCCCCTACCGTCAGCGCGACCTCACCGCCGAGCGCGACTCCATCCACCACCCCTACATCGCCGGGCACGGCTACGCCTGCGTCCGCGTGGACCTGCGCGGCACCGGTGACTCCGAAGGGGTGCTCAAGGACGAGTACCTGGAGCAGGAGCAGACCGACGCCGAGGACGTCCTGGCCTGGCTCGCCGACCAGCCCTGGTGCGACGGCACCACCGGCATGATGGGGATCTCCTGGGGCGCGTTCGCCGCGCTCCAGGTCGCCGCGCGGCAGCCGGAGAGCCTGCGCGCCATCGTCATCGCGTCGTTCACCGACGACCGGTACGCCGACGACATGCACTACATGGGCGGCCAGCTGCTGTCGGACAACCTCGCCGAGGCGGGCACCATGTTCGCCTACGGCACCATGCCGCCGGACCCGGCCATGGTCGGTGACCGGTGGCGCGACATGTGGCACGAGCGGATGGAGGGCACCCGCCCCTGGGTGCTCGAATGGCTCAAGCACCAGCGCCGGGACGACTACTGGCGGCACGCATCGGTCTGCGAGGACTACCAGGCCGTACGCTGCCCCGTCCTCGCGTCGAGCGGCTGGGCGGACGGCTACTCGAACGCCGTGACACGGCTGCTCGGCAACCTGGACGTGCCGCGCAAGGGCCTGATCGGCCCCTGGTCCCACAAGTTCCCGCACCTCGGCGAACCGGGCCCCGCCATCGGCTATCTCCAGGAAGTGGTGCGCTGGTGGGACCACTGGCTGAAGGGCGTCGACAACGGCGTCATGGAAGGCCCGATGCTGCGGACGTGGATGCAGGACAGCGTCCCGCCCTCCACGTCGTACGAGGAACGTCCGGGCCGCTGGGTGGGGGAGCCTTCCTGGCCATCCCCGCACATCACACCCGTCGTGCGGCGCCTCACGCGCCACGGTCTGTCCGAGCCGGTCGACCAGAGCGACGCACCGGCCGACGCCGCTGGCCCCGACGAGGGGCTTTCCGTCCAATCTCCGCTGTCCGTAGGCCAGTTCGGTGGAAAGTGGGCCTCCTACAACGCGCCCCCGGACCTGCCCTACGACCAGCGTGAGGAGGACGGCGGCTCGCTGGTCTTCCAGACCGACCAGCTGACCGAGCGCACGGAGATCCTCGGCTCGCCCAGCGTCGAGCTCGACCTGAGCGTCAACGAACCCGTCGCCATGGTCGCGGCCCGCCTCTCCGACGTGGCCCCCGACGGCAGTGCCACCCGGGTCAGTTACGGGCTGCTCAACCTCACCCGCAGTGAGGCGCACGGCGATCCGCGTCCGCTCGAACCGGGGCGCCGCTACCGCGCGGTCATCCCGCTCAACGGTGTCGCCCAGGCCTTCCCGCCCGGCCACCGCATCCGCCTGTCCCTCTCCACCTCGTACTGGCCGCTGGCCTGGCCGCCGCCGAAGCCGGTACTCCTGACCGTGTACGAGACGTCGAGCACCCTGACACTGCCGGTCCGCCCGCTGGCGGAGCCCGACGCCTTGCCGGACCAGCCCTTCGACGAGCCGGAAGGGACCCGGCCGAGGTCTCCCGTCCAGCTGTCCCCACCCGAGTCGCGCTGGCAGGTCAAGCGTGACCTGGTCGACTACGCCGCGGAGCTGGAGATCGTCAAGGACCGGGGGACGATGCGGCTCGAGGACATCAACCTCGACGTCGGCCGCCGGGCCTACGAGCGCTACACCTCCGTGGCCGAGGACTTCACGTCCGCCACCGGCGAATCGACCTGGACGATGACCTTCCGGCGTGACGACTGGGACGTACGGGTGGAGACCCGCACGGTCCTCAGTTGCGACGAGGACAACTTCCGGGTGGACGCCACGCTGGACGGTTACGAGGGTGACAGGCGGGTTTTCTCGCGTACCTGGAATGAAACGGTGCCCCGCGACTTGCTGTGACACCACGGCAGAAGCAGCCGAGGTGAGACGGCCTGAAGTTTCTGTTTGGGCTCTTTCCCGCAGGGCACCCGAAGCCTTGGAGGTTGATCATCTCCTCGCGCTATGTGAATCCCTGCTTTTCAGGGAAAACCAATTGAGGAGTTCTCGTGAGCAACGAAATCTGGAGCTACACCCCGACCGCCGGTCACGGCCCGGACGCCGATCTGACGGGTTACAAGGTCGAGGCCGCGGACGGCCACATCGGCAAGGTCGACAAGCACTCGAACGAGGTCGCCAACCAGTACATCGTCGTCGACACCGGAGTGTGGATCTTTGGCAAGGAGGTGCTGCTGCCTGCGAGCACCGTCACCGCCATCGACCACGAGGCGCGGAAGATCCTGGTCTCGCGTACCAAGGAGCAGATCAAGGACGCGCCCGAGTTCGACAAGGAAAAGCACCTGGGCGACCCCGCCTACCGAGACCAGCTCGGTGGCTATTACGGCGGTCTTGGCCCGGGTCACTGAACCTCGCGCAGGCATGACCGGGGCGTGACCACACCGCCCCACTGAAATCGATGGCGCCCGAGGCATTTACTGCCTCGGGCGCCATTCAGCTGTTTCCGAGAAACAACCTGAACTTCTGCACCGCTGAATAACCGCGAGGCTGCGCAGCAGATCAGCGGACTCGGGCGGCGATGGCTCGCGCGCACTCCAGGGACTCGGTGCGCGTGGTGTCCACTTCCATGTCGTAGAGCACGCCGTGGTGGACCACCTCGGCCTGGGAGGATGCCATTCCGGCCACCCGGTCGCCCCGCGCCGTCTCCCGGCCGGCGGCGACCGTGCTGTCACAGCGGACTCCGACCCACAACACCCGCAGATCACCGAGGGAGTTGCGCCACCGCTCCTGCGATGCCGCACCGCCGAGGAAGACCTCGTCGACGATGACCCTGGCGCCGGCCCGCGCCATGGTCGCGATCCCCTCGATCCACGCCGCCTCCAGCGCCCGGAAGCCGGCGCCGACGATCACCTCGCCGTCGGCGCCGAACTCGATTCCCTCCGACGCGGTCCGCAGGGAGGCGGGCATCGCGTCGACCAGCGTGTCGCAGCCGAAGGCCAGCCACGGGTCGGGCAGCACCGCCTGCAGACACCGCGCGATGCCGGACTTCCCGGAGCTGGAACCGCCGTTGAGAACGATCACTTGAGTTGTCACGGCGCCACAGTAGAAGCAGCACCGCACCGCGGGAAACGCATTTCGCCGGTCAGCCCGTGCCGTCGTACGGGCTGACGCGGCGGTACGCGGCGCGCGCATGCAGCACGCGTCCCGCCGTCGTGCCGACCAGAGCCGCGGCCAGCAGGCACGTGATCCACTCGGGGTCCCGGTGCCCGGCCCAGGAGATCTCCCCGATGGGATGCGCGGCGAAGAAGTTCAGGAGCATCCAGCACAACAGGGCCGTCCCCGGCGCCGCGATGAAACGGCCACGCACCCCCAGCAGCGCGGCAAGCACGGAGAGAGCCGCGAGCGCGATCCCCGTGCGGTCGAGCGCACCGAGCAGATCGAGCACCGTCACCAGCACGAAGGCGCCCGCGTAGGCTCCCGTCCAGATGAAGGGCGTGGCCACAGGTTCGGGAACGACCCGTACGCCTTTGGCGATGTACCGCCACTCCACCACCATGGATTCCTCCCCACCGCCGGTCCGCCGGGGCGCCACTGCCCCGGGGACGTCCGTGACCGGCGCCTCCCGCAACGAGACCGACGCACCGGAGATCCGGAGACGGGGCACGGGGCGTTGTCTCGGGCAGATTGTCGCACCACATGGGAGGAGGGCCGTCCGGCGTCGTCCTCTGGTCGTGTCCCCGTCATAATTCCCGGATGAACCTCGCCTCAACTCCCGAGCCCTCCATGCCGCCACGGCGTGCCCGCGTCGTCGTCGTGGGAGCAGGACCGGCGGGCCTCACCGTCGCCAACATCCTCCGTGCCGCCTCCGTCGACTGCGTGGTTCTCGAGACGGAGAGCAGAGAGTTCATCGAACAGCGGCCCCGCGCGGGCTTCATCGAGGAATGGGCGGTGCGTGCCCTGGAACAGCGGGGGCTCGCCGACCGGCTCCTCGCACGCGCGCAGACGCACGGCGAGTGCGAATTCCGTTGGGCCGGGGAGCGCCACCGGTTCGCGTACGGCGAGCTCTCCGGGCACCGCCATTTCGTCTACCCCCAGCCCCTGTTGGTGACGGATCTGGTGCGCTCCTACGCCGACGAGGCGGGCGGGGACATCCGCTTCGGCGTACGCGACGTGGCCCTGCACGACATCGAAACGGACCGCCCCTCGGTGTCGTACACCGACCCGGAGACGGGCGAGCGCACACGCATCGACTGCGACGCCGTCGCGGGCTGCGACGGCGCGCGCGGCGTCACGCGCACCTACCTGGGTGCGGAGCGGGCCACCGTCGCCCGGCACGACTACGGCATCGGCTGGCTCGCCCTCCTCGCGGAGGCGCCACCCTCTTCGGACTGTGTCGTCTTCGGGATCCACCCGCGCGGCTTCGCCGCCCACATGGCGCGAAGCCCCCAGGTCACCCGCTACTACCTCGAATGCCCGCCCGGCGACGACCCCGAGAACTGGCCGCACGAGCGTGTCTGGTCCGAACTGCACGCCCGCCTCACGGTGGCGGGGGCGCCGCCGCTCACCGAGGGACGTCTGATCGAGAAGCGCGTCCTCGACATGCACAACTATGTCGTGGAGCCCATGTCCTACGGTCGGCTCCATCTCGCGGGCGACGCCGCGCACCTCGCCGCTCCGATCGCCGCGAAGGGAATGAACCTGGCCCTGCACGACGCCTTCCTGCTCGGCGACGCCCTCGTCGCCTACTGCGCGGAAGGCGACGACAGCGACCTGCGCGGCTACTCGGACGCCTGTCTGCCGCGGGTGTGGCAGTACCAGGAGTTCTCCCGGTGGCTCTCGGAACTCCTGCACGGGACGTCGTCGGGTGTCCCGTTCGAGGCGGGCACCGCTGCCGCCCGGCTGCGCAGAATCCTCGGCTCACCGGCCGCCGCGGCCGCGTTCGCCGAGATCTACATCGGCAAGGGCGCCGGCATCTGAGGCCGCCGGGGAGCCACCCTCGATCTCTGCCGTAACGTTAAGGTGGGCCGGCGGATGCCGGGCTCGGCCCGAGTGCTCTCCCCGCTCGCGGGTGCGGGAGCCTTCCGAGCCCCCGCCGTGTCGCAGCCGTCGGGAGCGGCGTTCTCGGCCCACTTTCTCTTCGCACGCCCAGGGTGATGCCCGGCGCTGCCCGAGCATGACAGGTACCTCTCTTGTCCACGTCCGCACCGTCCCCGGCCGCCCGGCTGCGTGGCCTGCGCCCCGACTGGCTCTCCGACCCGAAGGTCTGGCGCACCGAGGTGCTCGCCGGCCTTGTGGTCGCGCTCGCGCTGATCCCCGAGGCGATCTCGTTCTCCGTCATCGCCGGGGTCGACCCGGCGATCGGTCTGTTCGCGTCCTGCACCATGGCCGTGACCATCTCGCTCGTCGGCGGACGCCGAGCGATGATCTCCGCCGCGACCGGCGCCGTGGCCTTGGTGATCGCCCCGCTCAACCGCGAGCACGGACTCGGTTATCTGGTCGCCGCCGTCATCCTGGCCGGCGTCTTCCAGATCATCCTCGGCGCGGTCGGCGTCGCCAAGCTGATGCGCTTCGTGCCCCGCAGCGTGATGGTCGGCTTCGTCAACTCCCTCGCCATCCTGATCTTCATGGCTCAGGTCCCCGAGATGCACGACGTGCCCTGGCCCGTCTACCCGCTGATCGCGGCCGGCCTCGCCCTCATGGTGTTCTTCCCTAAGGTCACGAAGGTGATCCCGGCCCCGCTCGTGTCCATCGTGATCCTCACCGCGATCACGGTCGCCGCCGGGATCGCGGTGCCGACCGTCGGCGACAAGGGCGAGCTGCCGTCCTCGCTGCCGGTGCCCGGCCTGCCCGACGTGCCGTTCACCCTGGACACGTTGACGACCGTCGCGCCCTACGCGCTCGCCATGGCGCTGGTCGGTCTGATGGAGTCCCTGATGACCGCCAAGCTCGTCGACGACATCACCGACACCCGCTCCTCCAAGACCCGCGAGTCCATCGGCCAGGGCATAGCCAACATCGTCACCGGCTTCTTCGGCGGCATGGGCGGCTGCGCCATGATCGGCCAGACGATGATCAACGTGAAGGTGTCCGGGGCCCGCACCCGCCTGTCCACCTTCCTCGCGGGCGCCTTCCTGATGGTCCTGTGCATCGTCTTCGGACCCGTCGTCTCCGACATCCCCATGGCCGCCCTGGTCGCCGTGATGGTGATGGTCTGCTTCGCGACCTTCGACTGGCACTCCGTCGCACCGAAGACGCTGAAGCGGATGCCCGCCGGCGAGATCACGGTCATGTTCGTCACCGTGGCCTGCGTGGTCGCCACCCACAACCTCGCCGTCGGCGTGGTCGCGGGATCCGTCACAGCGATGGTCATCTTCGCCAGGCGCGTCGCCCACCTCGCCGAGGTCACCGCCACCACGGACAAGGACGACGGCAACGTCACGTACGCGGTGACCGGCGCGCTGTTCTTCGCCTCCGTCAACGACCTCGTCGGGCAGTTCGACTACGCCGGGGACCCCGACAAGGTCGTCGTCGATCTCACGGACGCTCATATCTGGGACGCCTCGTCCGTCGCCGCCCTGGACGCGATCGGGGCCAAGTACGCCCAGCGCGGCAAGACGGTCGAGATCGTCGGCCTGAACAGGCCGAGTGCCCAGCTCCACGAGAAGCTCAGCGGCGAACTCACCGGCCACTGACCGTCCGTGGCGGTGACATTTGTACCGGGGGACCGGCGACATCCGGATCTGCCGCGCACGGAGCTCGGCGGGCAGGCTGAGATGAGTGGCGGACGGCAGTAGAAGGAGGCGTGGGGATCATGGTTCTGGCGG
Organism: Streptomyces sp. NPDC051218; assembly: GCF_044455475.1. NCBI lineage: Bacteria > Bacillati > Actinomycetota > Actinomycetes > Kitasatosporales > Streptomycetaceae > Streptomyces > Streptomyces sp. NPDC051218. The sequence continues at coordinate 655,819 of NZ_JBITEU010000002.1, forward strand.
TTCGGAAAGATCAGACGGTGCCGGAGAGCGGCACGTACGAGATCGACGCGGCGGCCTCGACGGTAAGCTTCCGTACGCGCACGGTCTTCGGCCTGTTTCCGGTCCGGGGCTCCTTCGGCATCAGCCGGGGACGGATCACCGTGGCCGATGCCGTCGAGGAGTCCTCGGTGGACGTGACGGTCGGGACGGACTCGTTCGACTCGGGTCTGGAGCGCCGCGACCGGCACGTCACCTCCGCCGACTACCTCGACGCGGCCGAGCATCCGGAGATCGGGTTCCGCAGCCGCCGGGTGTCGGAATCAGCGACGGAAACGGCAGTACTGCAAGGGGAGTTGACGGTACGGGGTGTCACACGGCCCGTCGCCGTCAGCATCGGGAGGGTCGCACTGAACGGGCGGCGGCTGACCGTCGAGGGCACGGCCACCATCGACCGGTACGCGTTCGGCGTGACCACGGCGAAGGGCATGACCGGTCGCCGCCTGAAGATCCAGCTCTCCGTCGAAGCGGTCGTCGTCGGATAGGCGCCGCCCTCGATCTCAGCCGGGGCGGCCGTGCGGACGGGTGAGGCCCGTGATGGACTCGGGGCATGGTTGTGAAGGCTCTCATCGTCGTCGACATGATCAACATGTACGACCACCCCGATGCGGAAATCCTCCGCAAGTCGGTCGAGGAAGTGCTGCCGAACGTCCGCAGGCTGATCGAGCGGGCGCGGGCCGAGGACGTCGTGGTGATCTACGCCAACGACAACTTCGGCCTGTGGCGCTCTCACCATGACGAGCTCCTGGACATCGTCCTGAGCGGGCCGCATGCCGATCTGGTCACTCCGATCCGCCCCCAAGGCGACTCGCTCTTCGTGGTGAAGGCTCGCCACTCGATCTTCTACGACACCCCTCTGGAGTACCTGCTGCGCCAGCGCGGCATCGACTCCGTGCTCCTCTGCGGTCAGGTGACCGAGCAGTGCATCCTCTACTCGGCACTCGACGCCCACATCCGGCACTTGGACGTGGAGGTGGCCGAGGACGCCTGCGCGAGCATCCACGGCGACCTGGCGAGCGCCGCGCTGCAGATGATGGAGCGGAACATGCAGGCACGCCTGGTCCGCTCCACGGACGCCGCGCTCTTCGGGGCCGAATGAACCCGCTGGACGAGTTGGACGCTCAGGTCGCCGGATGCTCGGCGTGCCCCCGCCTTGTCGCGTGGCGGGAGGAGGTGGGCCGGGTCAAACGGGCCGCCTTCATGGACTGGACGTACTGGGCGCGGCCGGTGCCCGGTTTCGGGCCGCCGGACGCCTCGCTGCTCGTCATCGGGCTCGCCCCCGCCGCGCACGGAGGCAACCGGACGGGCCGTATGTTCACGGGTGACCGGTCCGGAGACGTCCTGTACAGGGCGATGTACGACCTGGGTCTCGCATCGAGCCCGCACGCGGTGTCCATCGACGACGGCCTGACGCTGCGCGGGCTGCGGGTGACCTCACCGGTGCACTGCGCACCGCCCGAGAACAAGCCGACCCCCGGTGAGCGGGACACGTGCAGGCCGTGGCTCGTGCGGGAGCTGGAGCTGCTGGGACCGCGGCTGCGGTCGGCGGTGATCCTGGGGGCGTTCGGCTGGCAGGCCGCCCTGCCGGCGTTCGCGGCCGCGGGATGGCGCGTGCCCAGACCACGGCCGCGGTTCGCTCACGGGGCGCGGGTGACGCTGGAGCGTGAGACCGAACAGACGGCAGTCGCTCCCGGCGGGACCGCCCCGGGCCCCGTCACCCTGTACGGCTGCTTCCACGTCAGCCAGCGCAACACGTTCACGGGCCGGCTGACGCCGGACATGCTCAAGGACGTCCTGCGGGAGGCCGCGGGCGAGGCGGGCATCGCGCCGTACGCACCTCAGCCGCCCTCGACCCCCGTGGAGTCATGAGCCGAGCTCACCGGCTTCGATCAGGACGGCCGAAGCCCCCGCACGGGAGTGGGCGGGGGCTTCGGTTGTGGCTTCGGCTTCGGCGGAGCCGGTCAGGCGTCGCGGCGCTTCGTGGAGTCTCGCGCCTCCTGGGCGCGGTCGCGGACTTCGCCCATGGACTTCTTGGCCTCGCCCTTCGCCTGGTCCATCTTGCCCTCGGCCTGCTTGCCGCGGTCGCCCGTGACCTTGCCGGTCATCTCCTTGGCCTTGCCCTTCATCTTGTCCATGCCGCCCTTGTCAGCCATGCCCACTCCTTTGTCGGTACAGCGCCCACCGTTCTCACACACGGTGTCGGCCTCTGCGTTCAACGTAAGCGGGACATGGAGACCCTGCCCGTTCAGCCGTCACGCACGGTCACAACGGGGTGGAGTCAGTCCAGGCAGAACTCGTTGCCCTCGGGGTCGGTCATCACGATGAAGCCGGCGCTCACCGGGGGAGCGGGCTCGTCGCGGCGCACCCGCTTCGCCCCCAACGCGACGAGGCGCTCGCACTCGGCCTCAAGGGCCGCCATGCGCTGCGCGCCCTCGAGCCCGGGAGCCGCACGGACGTCGAGGTGGACGCGGTTCTTGGCGACCTTGTCCTCCGGGACCTGCTGGAAGAACACCCGTGGCCCGTCCCCCGCCGGGTCCTCGATGGCCGACTTGGAGTTGCGCTGATCCTCCGGTACGCCGATCTGCGCGAGGAAGTCGTCCCACGCGGCGAGCGCGTCGGCGCCCTCGGGCAGGTCGACCCCGGGCGGACCGGGGTGGACGTAACCCAGCACATCGCGCCAGAAGGACGACAGAGCCCGCGGGTCATGGGCGTCGAAGGTGATCTGGATGTGGCGGCTCATGGGATTGCTCCGTTCGTGGCGCGCTTCAGGTGGGTGAGGCGGGGTGCTTCTCGCCGGTCGGCGCACGCAGCCAGCGTCTCCGAGGCGCCGCGCGGACGCACGCCCGGCTGCGTTCCCGAAGCCACCGTGACACCCCTGGCGGACAGGATCGGTCCGCTGTCTCTGGCAGGCTGAGCGGCATGGACGGGGCACGCGACGACGAACTGGGCACGACGGAGCGGGTACTCACCCTGCTGGGGCTGCTGCAGCAACGCCAGGTGTGGACCGGCCCCGAGCTGGCCGACCGGCTCCGGGTCACGTCGCGCACCGTACGGCGTGACGTCGAGCGGCTGCGCACGCTCGGCTATCCCGTGCACGCGGGACAGGGCGTCGGCGGTGGTTACCGGCTCGGCCCGGGGCGGGACCTGCCGCCGCTGCTCCTCGACGACCAGGAGGCGATCGCCACCGCGGTGTCGCTGCTCGCCGGTGCGGGAGGCGCGGTCGCCGGTGCGGGTGACGCCGCCCTCCAGGCGCTGTCCAAGCTCGACCAGGTGCTGCCCGCGCGGCTGCGGCACGAGGTGCGTGCGCTCTCCGGCTCGGTGGAGTTCTTCGGCGGGGGCCGCACGCCCGTCGATCCCGAGGCGCTGATGACGCTGGCCAGAGCGTGCCGCGACGAGGTCGAGGCCGGCTTCGACTACCCCTCCAAGGGCGCAGTGCGACGGCGGCGGGTCGAGCCCTACCGCCTGGTCGCGTCCGACCGGCGCTGGTACCTCCTCGCGTACGACCTCGATCGCGAGGACTGGCGCAGTTTCCGCGTCGACCGGATGACCGACGTGTCCGCCCGGACCTTCCGCTTCCGTCCGCGCGAGGCCCCCGACGCCGCCCCGTACGTACAGGAGGGGGTGGCGAGCCGGGTCTACCCACATCAGGCGCGCTTCCTCGTTCACGCGCCGGCCGACACCGTGCGCGCGCAGATTCCGGCGTCGGCGGCGGTCGTTCGACCGCGGGGGAGCGAGCTCTGCGAGGTGCTCAGCGGCGCCGAGCACCTGGACGCCGTCCTCATGCGTGTGGTCCTGCTGGGGCACGACTTCGAGGTGCTCGAACCTCCGGAGCTCGGGGACCGCTGCCGCGCGCTGGCGCAGAGACTGCAGGCGGCCGGCACGACCGCAACGCCGTCGCCGCACACCAACAAGCCCTGAGTCACTGATCGTTGTCGCCCGACTGATCGCGGCAACCACTGAACACAACTCTCGTCGCCCCCGTATCTAGGACCGGACATGTCACCGGCTTCGGCCGGTCGGCACATTCGGTATCCCCCACAGGAGGCGACGAGTTGAGGCACAAGCGAATACCCAAGCGAAAGGCCGTTCTGGCGGGGTCCGCGGCCCTGGGCATGGTCGCGACGGCCGTCCTGCTGCAGCAGGCCAACGCCTCGCAGTCCGGGTCGGAGACCGCCTCAGGGGCCGCTGCCGGGAGGATCAGCGCGGCATCGGCGTCACAGCGGGTCGAGCCGCTGGCCGCGCAGCTCGGCGATGCCTATGCGGGGGCGTACTACGACGAGGAGAAGCAGCAGCTCGTCGTCAATGTCGTGGGCAGCGACAACGCGGTGGACGAACAGGTGAGAAAGGCCGGGGCGGTGGCGCGCAGCGTCGACAACAGCACCGGTGAACTGGGCTCCGCCACCAAGGCGTTGGCGAGTCGGGCCACCATGGCCGGGACCGCGTGGGCCACCGACCCGAGGACCAACCAGATCGTGGTCACGGCCGACCGCACCGTCACCGGCGAACGCTGGGACAAGCTCGAGTCGACCGTCGATTCACTCGGCTCGGGAATGGCCCGCATCCAGAAGTCCGCGGGAGAGTTCAAGCCCTTCGCCGCGGGCGGTGACGCCATCTTCGGTGGCGGCGCACGCTGCTCGCTCGGCTTCAACGTGACGACCGAGGACGGCAGCCCCGGCTTCCTCACCGCGGGACACTGCGGCGTCGCCACCGAAAGCTGGTCGGACGCGCAGGACGGCGCGGCCATCGGCACCGTCCAGGCCGCCACGTTCCCGGGGGACGGCGACTTCGCCCTGGTCACGTACGACGATCCGGCGACGGAGGCCCCGAGCACGGTCAACACGGGCGACGGCCAGACCACGGAGATCGTGCAGGCCGCCGAGGCCGCGGTCGGGCAGGAGGTGTCCCGCATGGGCAGCACCACCGGCCTCCAGTCGGGGACGGTCACCGGTCTCAACGCCACGGTGAACTACCCCGAAGGGACCGTCAGCGGTCTCATCCAGACCGACGTCTGTGCCGAACCGGGAGACAGCGGCGGCTCGTTGTTCACCGCCGACGGCAGCGCGATCGGCCTCACGTCGGGCGGCAGCGGTGACTGCACCGCGGGCGGCGAGACCTTCTTCCAGCCCGTGACCACCGCCCTGGCGGCGGTCGGAGCCGAGATCGGCGCGGGCGGCAACTGACCCGCGGAGTCAGTCGACCGGGCTGCCGGGCTGATCGTGCGTGGAGCAGTGGATGCCGCCGCCACCGGAGGCGATGGTGTCGATCCGGACCGGTACGACGTCGCGCTCGGGGAAGTGCTCCCGCAGAATGCTCCGGGCGCGGTCGTCGGCCTTCCGGTCCCCGAACCTGGGCATGAGGACGGAGCCGTTGGCGACGTAGAAATTGGTGTACGTCGACACGAAGTCGTCGCCCTCCCCGGTGATCCTGTCCAGGTCGGGCTGCGGCAGATCGATGATCTCGAAGGACCGGCCCTTGGCGTCCTTCGCCTTGCTGAGCACGGCCTTCGCCTGGTCGGCCGCGCGCGACCAGGAGTCGGCGGGCGTGCCGGGGGCGGCCCGGTCGAGAAGCACCACGCCGGGCGCGGTGAAGCGTACGAGGCTGTCCACGTGTGCGTCGGTGATGTCCTCGCCGCGCACGCCGGCCAGCCAGATCACCTTCTTGATGCCCAGCGTCCGCTTGAGTTCGGCCTCGACCTGGCCGCGGCTCTTTCCGGGGTTGCGGTTGTCGTTGACGATCGAGCTCTCCGTGATGAGGAGGGTTCCTTCGCCGTCGGTCTCGAAGGAGCCGCCCTCGGAGATCAGGGGAGCCTTCTCGCGCGGGATCCCGTACTTCGACAGGAGGGTGCGGCCCACGCGGGCGTCGTTCGTGTGCTCCTGCTTGTCGCCCCACCCGTTGAAGTTGAAGTCGACACCGACGACCTCGCCGTCCCGCTCCACGAACACCGGCACGGTGTCGCGGGCCCACAGGTCGTCGACCACCAGGGGGATGACCTCGACGTCGCGCCCGCAGGCCCGCTGGGCGGCCTTCCGCTGGTCGGGCCCGGCCAGCATCACGACGTACTCGTACTCCGCGATGGTCCGGGCGACGCGCGCGATGTCCTCGCGTACGTAAGGCAGGTCCTTGCCCCACACCGACTCCAGAGCCGGCCACGACATGAAGGTGCGCGCGTGGCTCTCCCACTCGGCACCCATGCGCAGCCCCTCGGTCTCCGTGTCGTCCGCGGCCTTCGCCGCCTCGGCGCCGGGCCCGCAGGCCGAGGCCCCGAGGACAGCGGTACCGATTCCGGCAACCGCGCGCAGAGCGGTGCGGCGGGAGGGCAACGAAGAGAGGAGAGACGGGCGAGACGGAAGAGGCGGGAGGAGGGGGGACACGGGTGAGCTCCGATCATCGCGGGGGCCGCTCGATGCCTCGACTGTGACATGAACTGAAAATTCAGTCAAAGAAGTCGGCTCCCCGAGATCACCGAGCCGGGGGAGGGCCGATAGGGTTCGGAATCATGGCGTCGTCCCGCACACTCCAGATCCTCGAAGCCGCCGCGCGGCTCATCGCCCGTCGCGGCGTACGCGGCCTGCGTGTCGAAGAGCTCGCCGCAGAGGCGGGTGTCTCGACCGGGTTGATCTACTACCACTTCAAGGACCGCACCGGAATCCTGCGCCACACGCTCGAGTTCATCAACGACCGCGCCGAGCGCTACACCACCGACCGCGCCGCGGACGCCGAGCCGCTGACACCGCGGGCGGAGCTGGAGGAGACCCTGCTCCTGGAACTGCAGGACCGCCAGGTGGTCAGGGAGAACAGCACCGCCTGGGGCGAGCTGCGGGCGAGCGCCATCTTCGACGAGGTGCTGCGGGAGGACCTCGCCAGGGCCACCCTCGTATGGGTGCAGGAGGTGGCGGCCCTCATCGGCCAGGTGCGGCCGACGGCGCCGCCGCCCGCCCTGGCCGCGGCGGGAGAGCGGCTCACCGCACTCCTCGAAGGACTCAGCATGCGCTGGCTCAGCGGCGGACTGCGCATCGACCACGCGCGTGACCTGATGCGCGGGGCCATCGACGCCGAGCTGGCGCTGCTGCAGGAGTGATGGATCCGGCACTACTGAAAATGTAGTCAGATTCTTTCTGGGCTCCCGGGCTCCCAGGCCGCCTGCCAGTCCGCCTCAGGCCATGCTCTGCGCGCCGTCCAAGGACTCACGGATGATGTCGGCGTGGCCGGAGTGCTGGGCGGTCTCCGTGACGATGTGCATCAGCACCCGCCGGGCCGACCACTGTGCGTCGGCCTCGAACCACGGAGCCTTCGGCAACGGCCACGTGACGTCCAAGTCGGGCAGTGTGGAGACCAGTTGGTCGGTGCGGAGCGCCACCTTCTCGTAGTCGTCCAGTACGCCGGCCAGAGTCTCGCCCGGCAGTAGCCGAAACCCGTCGTTCCGGTCGGCCCAGTCGTCCTCGGTCATGGACGTGAAGTCCCCCATCGTCGACGGGCCGTCCAGGATGAAGTCAACCCAGGCCTTCTCGACCTCCGTCACGTGCTTGATCAGACCGCCGATGCACAGCTCGCTTGCGGTGGTCCGCTGCCCCGCCTGCTCGTCGGTGAGGTCGCGTGCGGTGAAGCGCAGGAAGTGCCGGTGCTTGGCCAGTGCGTCCAGCCATTCGGCGCGCTCGCCGGTGACGGCCGGGGTTTCTGCCTGGTCGGGGGTCGTGGTCAGCTCGTTCGAAGTCATGGGCTCCGCCTTCCGAAGTTTTCCTGTCCCGCCGGTCGATGACCACGCTATGACCCCTATAGGCCAGATGCTGTCCTAGATCGGAAAAAGAAAGGAGGGAGCAGAGAGGAAAGAGAAGAGGTGTAAGCCGCCATGCCGCAGCCGTTGCCTGTCATCCCTGCGGGTTCTACTCTCACCTCCAGTCCACATCGCGAACGATGTTCATAGTTCTGAACTCGATGCCTCAACTCGCTCTCAAGGCTTGCCCGTTGAGTGGAACTGGAGTGTGTGATGCGCGCAAGATCCCGGGTACGGTTCGGCGCCTTGTTCACCGCGGCGGCGGCCCTCGCCTCCGTCCTGATGCCGGTCGCGAACGCCTCCGCCCGCGAGCCCGCCCCGCGAACCGCCGTGCTCGACGGCCAGCGGCTCCAGCAGACCAAGCTCCGGCTGGACCGCGGTGACCCCCAACTGAGGCGAGCGGTCAAGGACTTGACGACCCGCGCCGACGCCTGGCTCGGGCAAGGGCCCTGGACGGTCGTCGACAAGCCGAAGCCCGCGCCCGGCGGTGACGTGCACGACTACCTGAGCCAGGCGCCCTATTGGTGGCCCACGCAGCCCCCGACCGACGACAACCCGTGGGGCTGCCCGTACGAGCAGCGCGACGGGCAGCGCAACCCCGAGGTCGACACCGGAACGGACCGCCAGGACGTGGAGAAGGTCTTCGACTCGACGTACGACCTCACGCTGGCCTGGTACTACACGGGAAAGCAGCGCTATGCCGAGAAGGCGGCCTCCGTTCTGCGCACCTGGTTCCTCGATCCGGCGACGAAGATGAACCCGAACCTGGATCACGCCCAGTTCATCCCCTGCAAGTACGACGGCCGGGCCATCGGCATCATCGACTTCTCGCAGTCGTACACGAGCGTCGTGGACGCGGTCGCGATTCTCGGCACCGGCGCACCCGGTTGGTCCAAGAGCGACCGCTCGGCGATGGCGAAGTGGAACAAGGATTTCCTCGGCTGGCTCGTCCACAGCGAATTCGGCAAGCAGGAGAGCGCCGCGCAGAACAATCACGGCACGTTCTACGACATGCAGGTCGCCGCCCTCGCCTACGCCACCGGCGACACGGCGCTGGCCCGCCGCACCGTCCTCGATGCCCGTGCCCGCCGCATCGACCCCCAGATCGCGGGTGACGGCAGCCAGCCGCAGGAACTCGCCCGGACGCGCAGCTGGCACTACTCGACCTTCGACCTGGTCGCCTACACCCGGCTCGCCGCCATCGGCCGGCACGTCGGCGTGGACCTCTGGTCGCATCAAGGCCCTGACGGGCAGAGCCTGTTCAAGGCCGTCGACTATCTTCTGCCCGCTGCTACCGGGGCGGCGCGGTGGCCCCACCCCGAGCTGGAGTTCCACCGGTTCGCCGCGAGCGATGTCGTGCACGCGGCGGCCGACGCCGGGAACGCGGCGGCACGCAAGGCAGTCCCCGATCTTGAGACACCGCCCGGCGGTGACCTGTGGGCGCTGCGTCCCGCAGCCGAGCAGCTGGACTCGATCACGGGCTGAGCGGGCTGCCGGGATTCCCCGCCCCTGGCCGTCACCCGGCAGGCGTCCCTGGGGGTAGCCCTACCAGGAGCCCGGCGGCCAGCGGGATCGTCCCGGGCGGTCGCCTTCGGAAATGCTGGGACCGGCATATGCCGCTGGTTTCCGAGATTCCGTAGGAGTTGGCTCGTGCGTGAGCAGGTTTGGCAGAGGTCCCGTTCTTCCCGGCAGCAGTGCTTCGGCCTGCGCGGAACCGTCCCGGCCGCCGCCGCGATGGTCGTCGCCGCGATGGTCGTCGGCGTCATGACGCTGGGTGCCATCGCGCCGCCCGCGGCCTCCGCTGCGTCCGCAGCCGCCAGGCCGGACGCCGTCCAACAGGGCGTGAACTCGCTGGTGCGTGGCGACGGCCTGCCCGCCGCGCTGGCCAGTGCCCGGGACCGCGATGGCCGTACCCGCACCTACACCGCGGGAGTCGGCGATCTGACCACCGGCTCGAAGGTGCCCAGGGACGGTCGGGTCCGGATCGGCAGCAACACCAAGACGTTCACCGCGGTGGTCGTGCTGCAACTGGTCGGCGAGGGAAAGATCGACCTCGACGCCCCGGTCGACACCTATCTGCCGGGCCTCGTCCGCGGGGAGGGGATCGACGGACACCGCATCACCGTCCGTCACCTCCTGCAGCAGACCAGCGGGCTCCCCAACTACAGCAACTACCTGGAGGACGACGTCCGTTACTACGCGCCTCGGGAACTCGTCGACATCGCGCTCCGCCACAAGGCCGAGTTCGCCCCCGGGAAGAAGTGGGCGTACAGCAACACGAATTACGTCCTGGCGGGCCTGATCGTGGAGAAGGTCACCGAACGTTCCCTCGCGGAGGAGATGGACCGACGCGTCATCAAACGCATCGGGCTGCGCGACACCTACTTCCCCGCCCCGGGCGACGCCACCATCCGAGGGCCCCACCCGCACGGCTACCACCGGCCTTCGGCCGACGCGCCGTTGCAGGACGTCACGGAGATCGACCCTTCCTGGGGCTGGGCGGCAGGTGCGTTGATCTCCACCAACTCCGACCTCAACCGGTTCTACTCCGAGCTTCTGTCCGACCGCGGCCGCCTCCTCGCACCGGCCCAGCTCGCCGAGATGCGCCGCTCCACCCGCCCCGCCGATGACACCTTCGGTCCCGGCGCCCGCTACGGCCTGGGGATCGTGAGCAAGCCGCTCGCGTGTGCGGGAGGCGGCCTGTACTGGGGTCACGGTGGCAGCTTCCCGGGGTACGAGACCCGGGGCGGAGCCACGGACGACGGCCGCGCCGCCCATGTCGCTGTGACCATGCAACTCGGCGACGCGGCAGGCAGGAAGCGCGTGGACGAAGTCGTGGACGCGGCCCTGTGCCGCTGAAGCAGTCCGACCAAACCTGGATGTGACGGGCCGTCAGCGTCGACCGGCGGCCCGTGCACACCTCTTGAGTTGCCCGCAGTGCTCGACCTAGGCTTGCCGGGTCATGAATGAAACGTTTCATTTCTGTTGTGGACACTCGGATTCATCATGGGATTCATGATCCAAGGGGCGTGCGATGAGCGAAGAGCGTGAGACTGCGCGTGGCAGTGCCTGGAACCGGCGGGCCTTCCTGAGGACGTCAGCGGTGGGCGCCGGAGTGGGCGTCATCGGGCTGAGCCAGAGCGGGGAAGTGGTCGCCGCTGACGAGCACGGGGGCCAGGGGGAGGGGGAAGCGACGCTGAGAGTCGAGCGCACCACGGTCGAGTACGCGACCTCCCTCCTCGGCACCGACCTCGCCGAGCCGAGGCTGAGCTGGGAACTGTCGGGGCCGGGCCATGGCGCCCGGCAGAGCGCGTACCAGATCAGGGTCTCGCTGGGCCCGCCGGCCGGCGCGGGCGAGAAGGGCGCCAAGAAGGTCTGGGACTCCGGGCGGGTCACCTCCTCGCGCAGCATCCAAGTCCCCTACGGCGGACCGGCCTTGAAGCCCCGCACCCGCTATCACTGGCAGGTGCGGGTCTGGGACGCCGACGGCCGGCCCTCCGCCTGGAGCACCTCACGCTGGTGGGAGACCGCTCTGGCGAAGGACGCCTGGCGTGGGCACTGGATCGGCGCGGACGCCGCGCCGAAACCGCCGGGCTTCGAGGGGGCGTCATGGATCTGGTCGCCGGGCGCCACCGTGGAGGACGCCCCGGCGGGAGCGCGGTGGTTCCGCGGCGAGCTCGAACTGCCCGAGGGAACCGATGTGTCCGCCGCCCAGGTCGTGGCCACCGCCGACGACGACTTCACCCTCTACGTGGACGGCGAGGAGGTCCTGCACGCCGCCGAGCAGACCGACGGCTGGCGGACCGCACGTCTCGCCGACGTGACCGAGCGCGTACGGGGCGCGGGCCGGCGCGTAGTGGTCGCCGCCCGCGCGACGAACCGGGGCAGCGCCTCGGTCAACCCCGGTGGTCTGCTCGTCCGTCTGCTGGTGGAATCCGGCGGCGGAGCCCACGAGTTGGCGTCCGGAGAAGGGTGGCGATGCGCGGAGTCGGAGCAAGAGGGCTGGCAGGGCCGCGACTTCGACGACAGCGGCTGGCCCGAGGCAGAGGTGCTCGCGCCGTTCGGTGAGGGCCCCTGGGGCAGCGACGCACAGGTTCCGGCGCCCGAGCAGCCCGCGCCACTGCTGCGCCGCGAGTTCACCCTCCGCAAACCCGTGGCGCGCGCCCGCCTCTACATCAGCGGCCTCGCCTACTACGAGGCCCACATCAACGGCCGCCGGGTGGGCCGGCAGGTGCTCGACCCGGGCTTCACGGACTACGAGGAGACGGTGCTCTACGCCGTGCACGACGTGACGGACGACCTCCGCCGGGGTTCCAATGCCATCGGGGTCACGCTCGGTCGCGGCTTCTTCGGCATGACGACGCCCAACGTATGGAACTGGCACAAGCCGCCGTGGCACGGGGAGCCCCAACTCCTCGGCCAACTCGAGGTCGACCACTCGGACGGTTCCCGCACCACCGTCGCCACGGACGGCTCCTGGCGGATCACGGAGGGCCCGACCCGGACCAACTCCCTCTACGCGGGGGAGACCTACGACGCTCGCGAGCACCCCGCGGACTGGACCGGCCCGGGTTTCGACGACGGCGGCTGGAAGAAGCCCGTACGCCGTGATCCGCCGAAGGGAGAGCTGCGCGCGCAGCCGCACGACGCGATCGAAATCATCGACACCGTGCGTCCCGTGGCGGTGAAGGCGCACGGCGACGACTGGATCGTCGACATGGGGCGCACCATGGCGGGCTGGACGCGGCTGCGCGTGCGGGCCGACGCGGGCACCCTCGTGCGGCTCGCGCACGGCGAGAAGCTCAAGGACGACGGGAGCGTGCACGCCGAGACGGGCCATGTGCCCGGCCGCTTCCAGACCGACGAGTACATCTGCGCGGGTGGCGGAGCCGACGAGGCGTGGGAACCCCGCTTCTCGTACAAGGGCTTCCGCTATGTCCAGATCAGTGGGCTGCCGGGCAAGCCCGACCCGGATGATGTGCTCGGCCGTCTGGTGCACACGCCCGTCGACGACACGGGCACGTTCAGGTGCTCCGAGCCCTTCTACGAGCGGCTCGAACAGGCCATGCGGCGCACGATCCAGAACAACCTGCACGGCATCCCCACGGACACGCCGATGTACGAGAAGAACGGCTGGACGGGCGACGCGCAGGTCGGCGCGCCCGTCATGATGTACGCCCTCGGCATGCACCGTTTCCTGGGCAAGTGGCTCGGCGACCTGCGGGACAGCCAGAACAAGGACGGCCAGCTGCCGGTCATCGTGCCGAGCGGAGGCTGGGGGTACGGGGACCTCGGACCGTCCCCGGAGTGGACCACGGTCTACCCGTTCCTGGTGCGCGAGATGTACCGGGTCTATGGCGACGAGCGAGTCATCGAGACCCATCTGCCCACCCTGGCACGGTACTTGGACTGGGAGACCGACCGCCTGAAGGATGGCCTCGCGGTCACGGCGCTCGGCGACTACCTCTCGCCCGGTTACGGGGGCAACCCGCCCGAGGACACCCGGCTCACCGCGACCGCCTACCTGTACCGGGCGCTCACCGACACCGCCGAGATGGCACGCGTAGCGGGTGACAACGATGTCCGGCGGCGCTTTCTCGCCACCGCCGAAAAGCTGAAGAAGAGCCTCAACGCGACGTTCCTCGCCCCCGAGGGGCACTACCGCACGGCCAAGGACCCCGAATACCGGCAGACCAACAACTGCGTCCCGCTGGCCTTCGGCCTGGTCCCGCCCGGCGCGCGGGCGAGCGTCACGGCTTCGCTCCTGGAAGACATCAAGAAGCGGGGCAACCACCTCAACACCGGCTGCCTCGGGACCAGTGTGCTGCTCCGCTGCCTGAGCGCGCAGGGCCACTCGGACGTGGCCCACGCCATCGCCACCCAGCGGACGTACCCGAGTTGGGGCCACTGGTTCGACAACGGCGCGGACACCATGTGGGAGATGTGGCCGCTCGACTCGCGCTCGCGCGACCACTACTTCCAGGGCACCGTGGTGCAGTGGCTGTACGAGAACGTGGCGGGGCTGCGGCCCGGTGACGAGGGATACCGGACCTTCACCGTGCGGCCCGACGCGCGCACGGGCGTCAGCTGGGCGCGTACGGAGTTCCACACCGTGCGGGGACCGGCGGAGGTGTCCTGGTCGCTCGTCGACGAGACCGTGCGCCTGACGGTGCGGGTGCCGGTGGGCGCGACGGCCGAGGTCCATGTCCCCGCCGCGGCACGCAAGGCGGCCGAGGCGCCCCAGGGCACTGAGTTCGTGCGCATGGAACCGGGCTACGCGGTGTACCGGGCGCCGCACGGGACGTGGAGGTTCAGCGGGCGCCCCTGAGGCTCCCGGGTGTTTGTGCCCCCGCCTCGGCGCTCGGCGCCGAGGCGGGGGCTTCCGTTTGACCGCTGTGCTCTGCGGGCGAGCCCGGACCAGGTTCGTGGCGCGTGCCGCGCACGCAGCAGACGGGTCGTCAGCTGAGCCAGCTGTACAGGGCTCCTGCGGCCACGAGCAGGACGACCACACCCGTAAGGATCAGCGTGCCGGTCCCCGTTTGGAGGGAGCGTTCCTGATCGGCGTGCTTCTCCTCGATGAAGGCCTTCGCGTCTGCCTCTGTGCGCGTGCGGACCCACTGGCTGTTCTGTCCCGCGTTGGGGAACAACGTGCACCTCCCGTGTGAACTCCGGTGCGCCTCCCCGGATGTGACGCGCACAAACCACATCGGGAGCAGGGGTGCCGGGCGGCGCATGTCGTGGACGTACCGGGAGAGGCAGGCACCCTTCGGTGTGCCGTTCCGCGCGACCTGTCTCCGATGTCGGCCCAATGCCCCGCACCTTCGCGCTGCGCTCCCTGATGAGTCGGGTTAGTTTGTGCACGTTTTTCCGACTAATACCTTTTGCCCTACGCCCGGTAGGCCGGAAGAGGGAGCCCTGCCGCGTGTAGGGGGGAAGGCAGACGATGGTCAAGACCTTGAGTGCCCCGCTCGTCGGAGTGGAGAGCCGCGGCCCGACGCCGGTCGTCCGTACGCCGCGACGCGTCGCCGGCCGGGGGTGGCCGGCTGCCGTGGCAGTGGCCTTCACGCTGGCCCAACTGGCATTCGTACGGCCCGGAATGGGGCTCGGATGGGACGAGGCGGTGTACGTCAGCCAGGTCAGCGGCCACGCCCCGGCGGCGTTCTTCAGTGCACCACGATCCCGGGGGATCTCCCTCCTGGTCGCGCCGATCGCCTCGTGGTCGTCGTCCACCTCACTCCTGCGGATCTATTTGGCGCTGCTGTCCGGCCTCGGCCTCTTCCTGGCGCTGCGCGTCTGGCGGGGGCTCTTCCCCCAACGGGTGGTGGTCCTCGCCGGCGTCCTCTTCGCGACGCTCTGGGTGACCGTGTTCTACGGCCCGGAGGTCATGCCCAACTACTGGGTCGCGATCGGCGCCCTGGCCGGCGTCGGATGCTTCCTGCGTGCCCAGGCCGACCGCCGGGACCGGGCCGCGCTGTGGGGCGCGGGCGCCAGCGCGGCGCTGCTGGCGTGGATGCGGCCCACCGACGCCGTCTGGGTGGTCCTTCCGCTCCTCGTGCTGCTGGTGTGCGTCCGCCGGTGGCGGCGACCGCGGCTCCTGGCGGCGCTCGTCGCCGGACTCGGGACCGGGGCGCTCGGCTGGGTGGCCGAGGCGTACATCAGCTTCGGCGGCCTGAGTGAGCGGCTGGCCGATGCCTCCCGGATCCAGGGCGGCCTCGGCTGGAACATCGCCGTCCTGGATCAGCTGCGCAGCCTGGGCGGCCAGACCCTGTGCCGCCCGTGCGACTCCTCGGTCCCGGCTCCCGAGCTGATCGCGTGGTGGTTCGCACTGCCGCTGCTCGCCGCGCTGGGTCTCGCCGTCGCGGTCCGGGGCGGGCGTGCCGCGCGTACGCTCCTGCCGCTGGCCTGCGCCACCACGGCGAGCATCCCGTACCTGTTCATGATCGGTTATGCCGCGCCGCGCTTCCTGCTGCCGTTCTACGCGCTGCTTGCCATCCCGGTCGCCGACGCCCTCGTCCATCTGGTCACCGCCACGCGCCGCACGTGGCGGCCGGTGGCGGTGACCTTGGCCGCGCTGGTCTTCGCCGGTCACCTGGCCGTGCAGTACGCGATCCTCGAGGACGCCGTGGCCCGCTCCACCGCGGGCCGCCAGGCATGGGCCCGCACAGCGGCCGAGCTCCACCGGCTCGGGGTACGGCCGCCCTGCGTGCTGAACGGACATGAGGCGCTGCCGATCGCCTTCTACGCCGGGTGCTCATCCGCCCAGACCCAGGGGCACAACGCCAGCATCACCCGGGATGAGCTCCTGCGGACCGCGCGGCGGACGCCGACGGCCACCCTCGCCAGGGTGCAGGACGCGCCGCCGGGGTACGCGCGCGACTGGCCGTCCCACCGGTTCGGAGGGCTGAGCATCCATGTGGGTCCCGCGGCGCGGGCAGGCGACCGGGGGTGACGTCCGCCGCGCATCCGTCCGGCACAGAGCGCATACGCACCCTTTTTGGCATATGAACTGTTTGCCCCCTGCGATGACGGGTACCCCGGGATGGAGTCGGAACGTGACGTTCCGCCCTTTGCCTCACTGTCCCAGTCGTCGTTCTGGAGAGTTCATGTCGGATCAGCGCAAGAGTTCGTTCGCGACCGTGAGTCCGTACACGGGGGAGACCCTCGTGGAGTTCCCGGTCATCGAGGGCGAAGAGGTCGATGCGGCGCTCGAAACGGCGGGCGACGCGTTCGACGCATGGCGGAAGCGTCCGATCGCGGAGCGGGCGGCCGTCGTCGGACGCGCGGCCGGTCTGATGAAGGAACGCAAGGAAGAGCTCGCCCAGCTCATCACCCTGGAGATGGGCAAGCTCATCGCGGAGGCGCGCGGAGAGGTGGACCTCGCCGCGTCGATCCTGGAGTACTACGCGCACCGCGGCCCGGACTTCGCCGCGGCCGAGCCGCTGGACTTCGAGGGAGAGGGCGAGGCGTACCTCGTCAGCGAACCCCTCGGCGTGCTTCTGGGCGTCATGCCGTGGAACTTCCCGCTCTACCAGGTGGTCCGTTTCGCCGGGCCGAACCTGGTGCTCGGCAACACCGTGCTGGTCAAGCACGCGGGCATCTGCCCCCAGTCCGCTCTCGCCCTGGAGACACTCTTCCGCGACGCCCAGGCCCCCGAAGGCGTCTACACGAACCTCTTCGTGGGCCACGAGGAGATCTCGCGCATCATCGACAGCCCGGTGGTCCGCGGAGCCTCCCTGACCGGCAGCGAGGGGGCGGGGTCCAAGGTCGCCGAACGGGCCGGGCGGAACATGAAGCCCAGCCTGCTGGAGCTCGGCGGCAGCGACGTCTTCATCGTCCTCGACGGCGAGAGCCTCGACCGCACCATCGGTGCCGCGGTGGCGGGCCGGATGGCGAACACCGGCCAGAGCTGCGTGGCCTCGAAACGGTTCATCGTCCTCGACGACGTGTACGACGACTTCGTGGACGGGCTGCGTCGCAAGTTCGAGGCGCTGCGTCCGGGCGACCCCGCGGACGAGGCGACCACCCTGGGCCCGCTCTCCTCCGAGCAGGCGGCCACGGACCTGGCCGACCAGATCCGCGAGACGGTCGACCAGGGAGCCGAACTGGTCACCGGTGGGCACCGCATCGACCGTCCCGGCGCCTTCGTCGAGCCGACGATCATCACCGGCGTCAAGCCGGGGATGCGCGCCTACGCCGAGGAGCTCTTCGGGCCCGCCGCGGTCGTCTACCGCGTGGCCGACGAGGACGAGGCGATCGCCCTCGCCAACGACAGCCAGTACGGCCTCGGCGGTTCCGTGTTCTGCGCGGACGTGGAGCGTGGCCGCCGGGTGGCCGAGCGCGTGGAGACCGGCATGGTCTGGGTGAACCACCCGACATCGACCCAGCCCGACCTGCCGTTCGGCGGCATCAAGCGCTCGGGCTACGGGCGTGAGCTGTCGGAGCTCGGCATGCGCGAGTTCGTGAACCGCAAGCTCGTCCGCATCCTGCCGCCCGACGCGAAGCTGCACGGAATCGCCGGCTGAAAGCACCCTGACCACCACCAATGAGCAACGCCAAGGAGCCCATCGTGACCGCAGTACCCGACATCACCCTCAACAACGCAGTGCGCATCCCCCAGCTCGGCTTCGGCACCTTCCAGATCGAGCCGGAGGAGACCCGCGAGACGACGCTGGCCGCGCTGGAGGCCGGCTACCGGCACATCGACACGGCCGAGATGTACGGCAACGAGAAGGAGGTCGGCCAGGCGGTCAGGGACTCCGGCATCGACCGCGCCGACATCTTCGTGACCAGCAAGCTCAACAACGACGCGCACGCGCACGACGACGCACTCAAGGCGTTCGACCGCACCATGGACGACCTGGGCCTCGACTACCTGGACCTCTTCCTCATCCACTGGCCGCTGCCCGGCAAGGGCGACTTCGTGGAGACCTGGAAGGCCCTGGAGGAGATCTACCGCTCGGGACGGTCCAAGGCCATCGGTGTCTCCAACTTCCAGCCCCACCACCTGCGTCGCCTGCTGCAGGACAGTGACGTGGTGCCCGCGGTCAACCAGATCGAGGTGCACCCCTACCTCACCCAGGACGACGTCAGGGCCTTCGGCGCCGAGCACGACATCGCCACCGAGGCCTGGTCGCCCATCGCGCAGGGCAAGGTGCTCGACGACCCCACCCTCAACCGCATCGCGCAGCGGGTGGGCAAGTCGCCGGCCCAGGTGACCCTGCGCTGGCACATCCAGCGCGGCGACATCGTCTTTCCCAAGTCGGGGACCCAGAAGCGCATCGAGGAGAACTTCGACCTCTTCGACTTCGAGCTCACCGAGGGCGACCTCGGGGAGATCTCGGCGCTGAACCGCGACGAGCGGACCGGCCCCGACCCGGACCGCTTCAACGGCTGAGTCCCTCCGCAAGGGCTGAGCCCTAGAGGGCCGGGCGCCGTCTCAGCCGGAGGCCGGGAAGGCCTGTTCGGTCCAGATGGTCTTGCCGGAGCGCGTGTAGCGCGTTCCCCACCTCTGGACGAGTTGGGCGACGATGAACAGGCCGCGCCCGCCCTCGTCCTCGTCGCCGCTGTGGCGCAGGTGCGGTGAGGTGTGGCCCCTGTCCGCGACCTCGCACAGAAGGGTGCGGTCGCGGATGAGGCGCACCTGCACCGGCCCTTCGGCATATCTGACCGCGTTGGTCACCAGCTCGCTGACCACGAGTTCGGTCGCGAACGTCAGTTCCTCAAGCCCCCACTGGTGAAGCTGCTGGGTCGCCAGGTCACGGGCGCGTCCTACGGCGACCGGTTCCGGGGGCAACTCCCACTCGGTGACCTGCGACGTGTCGAGTTCCCGGGTGCGCACGAGCAGCAGGGCGGTGTCGTCGGCCGTCGAGCCGCTCGGCAGGAGTTCCGCCACCGCCCGGTCGCACAGCTCCTCAAGGGAGGCGTGCCGGTCGCTGAGCACCCGCGCCAGGGTGTCGAGTCCGTGATCGATGTCGCGGTCGCGCGCCTCGACCAGGCCGTCGGTGAACAGAGCCAGCAGGCTGCCCACCGGCAGCTCGATCTCCATCGACTCGAACGGCAGGCCGCCGAGGCCCAGCGGCGGGCCGGCCGGCAGGTCGGGGAAGGTCGGCCGGCCGTCCGCGGCGACGACGGCCGGTGGCAGGTGCCCGGCCCTGGCCATCACGCAGCGCCGCGACACCGGGTCGTAGACGGCGTAGAGGCAGGTCGCCCCGGTGGTCACATCGGCGTAGGTCCCGTCGGGCGTTCCGAGCTCGCTGCGCTGCTCCTCCGCCGACTGCGCCACCAGATCGTCGAGGCGCGAGAGCAACTCGACGGGGTCCATGTCCATCTGGGCGAACGCGCGCACGGTCGTGCGCAGCCGGCCCATGGTGGCGGCTGCCTGCAGCCCGTGGCCGACCACGTCCCCGACCACGAGCCCGACCCGGGTGCCGGAGAGCGGGATGACGTCGAACCAGTCACCGCCGACCCCTGTCACGTCGTCCGTGGGCAGGTAGCGGTGCGCGAGCTCGACCGCCGACTGCTCCGGCACGTGCTGCGGGAGCAACTGGCGCTGCAGGGCCAGCGAGGCGGTGCGCTCGCGGGTGAACCGGCGGGCGTTGTCGATGGACACGGCCGTACGGGCGACCAGCTCGTCGGCCAGTGCCACTTCGCCGTTGTCGAAGGTGGCCGAACCGATGCCGTCGCGCGTGAAGGTGACGAGCCCCAGGGTGTTGTTCCCGGCCCGCAGCGGCACCACCAGGTCCGAGCCGTCGAGCACGAGCCCGCCCGAGGAGAGGCTGCGATGCTGCGGCGAGCCTGGCGGGTAATCCACGTGCTCGTTCACGACTGGGTCGGGCGGAGGGGGCCGCCGCCCCGGCTTCTCATGGCCGGTCTCCCCGTCCGAGCAGCGGGCGACCCGCACCAGTGACGTCGCCGCCGCGCCGCTGGTGGCCGGCACCTCGCCCTCAAGCACCGCCTGGGCGAGATCGACCGTCACCGTGTGGGCGAACTCCGGCACCGCCACTTCGGTGATCTTCTCTGCGGTGACCCGCACGTCGAGGGCGGTGCCGATGCCCCGGCCCGCCTCGACGAGCAGGGCCAGACGCCGCTGGGCCTTGTAGCGGTCGGAGATGTCGAACGCGTCCTCGCAGACGCCGATGACCCGCCCGTCGGCGTCCTGGAGCCGGTAATAGGCGCAGGACCACAGGTGGACCGTCTCCGGGTCGCTGGGCGGCTTGCCCTGGAAGTGCAGGTCCAGGAAGGGTTCACCGGTGTCCAGTACATGGCGCATGACCGCTTCGAGGGTGGGCGGGTGCCCCTTGGTCACGAATTTCCCCTCGGAGTACAGCTCATCCGCCCTCCGTCCCTGGAACTCCGCGAACGGCTGTCCGATCTCTCGTTCGAACGCCGTATTGCACCAGGTCAGGCGCAGGTCGTCGTCGTAGATTCCCAGTCCTACGGGTGACTGCGTGGCAAGGCCGTGCAGCAGGGCCAGCCGGGATTCCCACAGCTGGAGGTCCTTCAGCTCCGTCGCGACGAGGACGCGCGCCGCCGGCCCGTCGCCCGGCAGGGCACACACCGCGATGGCGACGATCAGCTCATGCCCGTCCCGGTGCCGGGCGACACGGATCTCGTTGCCCCGGAACTCGGGGGGAAGAGGCAGAGCAGGGGGCACCGGGCCGGGGGAGAGGAACGTGCTCAGGGGCCGCCCGACGATGTCCTGCGGCCGGTGACCGAGGAGCCGCTGCGCCGCGGGGCTCCAGCCGATGACCGTGTCCTGGGCATCGACGACCGCCGTGGCCGCCCTGGTGACGTCGAGGGGTCCACGAAAGTCAGCACCTTGCTCCGCGTTCCATGCCGTCATGGCGCCACATCAGCCCCGTTCATCACCTACAGAATCCGCCGTCCGCCGGGCGCGCACAACCGCGGCTTGCCCTGACTCGGCCATACGGGCCGCGGTGCGGCTCCTCACGGGAGGGCGACCTCTTGACCTCGATGGCTCCAGCCCATTAGTTTGCGGTGGCTGTCGACCTGTCACCGGTGAAAGGGGGCGACCAGCAGATGAACACCAGCTCTGACCTCGGTCGCCTCGCCCAGCGCACCGTCTGGGTTCCGGGCCGGATCGCGCACGGCTGCTGAATCCGCCGTTCTGACCGGCTCTGATCGTCGGCTCCGATCGGCCGCTGAGCCGCCGTTTCGAACGGCCGCCGAGCCCGTCGTTCTGATGTGCCTGTGTCCGTGGCACTCGTATGCCCGCACGCTCGTGGCCCATCCCCGGGTTCCCCTCGCACCTCACCGCTCCCTGGCACGTAACTCTTGCGTGCCGTTTTGCGCCCGCTTCTTCCACTGGCGCCTTTGAACACAGAAAGCTGCCTGAAATTGGCGAACATGATGTATCGACCCATCACGCACCGAAAAGAAGGCCTGGCATGGTAGCGGCGCGGATCACAGTCAACGGGAAAGAAGCACCGATCTCACCGGCTGCACCCCACACCACCGCGCTGGACTTTCTGCGCGAGCGTGGCCTCACCGGCACCAAGGAGGGCTGCGCCGAGGGTGAGTGCGGTGCCTGTTCGGTTCTGGTGGCCCGCCCCGGGGTGAACAAGCCCACCGACTGGGTGGCGGTCAACGCCTGCCTGGTCCCGGCGGCTGCCCTCGACGGCCAGGAGATCATCACCTCCGAAGGCCTCGCCACCCCCGGGGAGCCCGGAACGCCTCCCACGCTGCACCCGGTGCAAGAGGAGATGGCGGTCCGCGGCGGCTCCCAATGCGGGTACTGCACACCGGGGTTCATCTGCAGCATGGCCGCCGAGTACTACCGGTCCGACCGTTGCGCGCACACCGACTCAGCCGACGGCGCCGAAGCCGACGGCGCCGAGGCCGGCGGCACCGCGGACGCCGAGCACGGCCCGAACGGCTTCGATCTGCACGCGTTGAGCGGAAACCTGTGCCGCTGCACCGGCTATCGCCCGATCCGCGACGCCGCGTTCGCCGTCGGTACGCCCACCGAGGAGGACCTGCTGGCTCAGCGGCGCGAGCAGTCGCCGCCCGCGCCGGTCGCCACCCGATACACCCAGGGCGACAGGTCGTTCCTGCGACCGGGCACCCTGGCGGAAGTGCTGCGACTGCTGCGCGAGCGGCCCGAGGCGGTGGTGGTCGCCGGAAGCACCGACTGGGGTGTGGAGGTGAACATCCGCTCCCGGCGGGAGAATTGCGTCGTCGCCATCGACCGGCTGCCCGAACTGCGGGAACTGCGGGTCGAATCCGACCACATCGAGATCGGGGCGGCCCTGACGCTCACCGAGATCGAACGCCGTCTGAACGGCGAAGTCCCGCTGCTGGCTCAGCTGTTCCCGCAGTTCGCGTCCCGGCTCATTCGCAACGGCGCGACCCTGGGCGGCAACCTCGGCACCGGCTCCCCGATCGGTGACAGCCCGCCGGCCCTGCTCGCGCTGGAGGCATCGGTGATCCTCGCCGACGCGGACGGCGAGCGCGAGGTCCCCCTGGCCGACTACTTCACCGGCTACCGGCAGAGCGTGCGCCGTCCCGGCGAACTCATCCGCGCGGTGCGCGTCCCGCTGCCGCTGTCGCCGGTCGTGGGCTTCCACAAGATCGCCAAGCGGCGTTTCGACGACATCTCAAGCGTGGCGGCCGCTTTCGCCCTCGACATCGAGGACGGAATCGTCCGCAAGGCACGGATCGGCCTGGGCGGCGTGGCCGCCACCCCGATCCGCTCCCACGCCACCGAGGCGGCCCTGGAGGGCAAGCCGTGGACGACGGAGACCGTCGAGGCCGCGGCCCGTGTGCTGCGGGGTGAGGGCACACCGATGAGCGATCACCGTGCCAGCTCTCTCTACCGTTCCGCGATGCTCGGCCAGAGCCTCCTGAAGCTGTACGCGCAGACGACCGAGGCGGTTTCCTCATGAGCCAACTGTCCCAACGCCCCGAAAAGCCCGTCGTCGGCGTCTCGATGCCGCACGAGAGTGCCTTCCAGCACGTCACCGGCGCCGCCCTCTACACGGACGACCTGGTCCAGCGCACCAAGGGCGTGCTGCACGCGTACCCGGTCCAGGTCATGAAGGCCTGCGGCAGGATCACCGCGCTGCGCACCGAGCCCGCGCTCGCCGTGCCCGGCGTGGTGCGCGTGCTGACCGGAGCCGACGTACCCGGCGTGAACGACGCGGGCATGAAGCACGACGAACCGCTGTTCCCCGACGAGGTCATGTTCTACGGCCACGCTGTCGCGTGGGTGCTAGGCGAGACCTTGGAGGCGGCCAGGCTCGGCGCGGAGGCCGTCGAGGTGGATGTCGACGAACAGCCTTCCCTGGTCACACTGCAGGACGCGATCGCGGCCGAGAGTTTTCACGGTGCTCGGCCCGTGATGCTGACCGGCGATGTCGACGCGGGCTTCGCCGACTCCGCGCACGTGTTCAGCGGCGAGTTCCAGTTCTCCGACCAAGAGCACTTCTACCTGGAGACGCACGCGGCGCTGGCCCATCTCGACGAGGCGGAGCAGGTGTTCGTCCAGAGCAGCACCCAGCACCCCTCGGAGACACAGGAGATCGTCGCGCACGTGCTGGGCCTGCACAGTCATGAGGTGACGGTGCAGTGTCTGCGCATGGGCGGCGGTTTCGGCGGCAAGGAGATGCAGCCGCACGGGTTCGCGGCCGTCGCCGCGCTCGGCGCCAAGCTCACGGGTCGGCCGGTCCGGCTGCGGCTCAACCGGACGCAGGACCTGACCATGTCCGGCAAGCGCCATGGTTTCCACGCCAGTTGGAAGATCGGGTTCGACGCCGACGGCCGCATCCGGGCCCTGGCCGCCACCCTGACGGCGGACGGCGGCTGGAGCCTGGACCTCTCCGAGCCGGTGGTGGCGCGAGCGCTGTGCCACATCGACAACACCTACTGGATTCCCAACGCCCGCATCGCCGGTCGCATCGCCAAGACCAACAAGGTCTCCAACACCGCTTTCCGCGGCTTCGGAGGTCCGCAGGGCATGCTGGTGATCGAGGACATCATGGGCCGGTGCGCGCCCCTGCTGGGCCTGGACCCCATGGAGTTGCGGGAGCGCAACTTCTACCAAGAGGGCCAGGCGACGCCGTACGGCCAGCAGGTCGTCCAGCACAAGCGCATCGCGGCCGTCTGGGACCAGGTCAAGGAGAACGCTGGGCTCGTCGACCGCAAGCGCGAGATCGCCGCGTTCAACGCCGCGCACCCGCACACCAAGCGGGCCCTCGCGGTCACCGGTATCAAGTTCGGGATCTCGTTCAACCTCACCGCCTTCAACCAGGGCGGCGCACTGGTCCTGATCTACAAGGACGGCTCGGTCCTGATCAACCACGGTGGCACCGAGATGGGCCAGGGTCTGCACACCAAGATGCTGCAGGTGGCCGCGACCACGCTCGGTATCCCGCTGCACAAGGTGCGGCTGGCTCCCACGCGCACCGACAAGGTCCCCAACACCTCGGCCACCGCCGCGAGTGCCGGGGCGGATCTCAACGGCGCTGCGGTGAAGAACGCCTGCGAGCAGCTGCGCGAACGGCTGTCGCAGGTGGCCGCCACCCAGCTGGGTTCGAACGCATCGGACGTGCGCATCGTCGAGGGCACGGCGCGCACGCTGGGCAGCGACAAGGAGCTGGCCTGGGACGACTTGGTGCGCACCGCGTACTTCCAGCGGGTTCAGCTGTCGGCGGCCGGTTTCTACCGGACCGAGGGGCTGCACTGGGACGCGAAGACGTTCAGGGGCTCGCCGTTCAAGTACTTCTCCCACGGCGCCGCCGCGGCCGAGGTGGAGGTGGACGGTTTCACGGGTGCGTACCGCATTCGGCGCGTGGACATCGTGCACGACGTCGGCGACAGCCTGTCGCCGATGATCGACATCGGTCAGGTCGAGGGCGGTTTCGTGCAGGGCGCGGGCTGGCTGACGCTGGAGGACATGCGCTGGGACGCCGGTGACGGGCCGAACCGCGGTCGTCTCCTCACGCAGGCCGCGAGCACCTACAAGCTGCCGAGCTTCTCGGAGATGCCCGAGGAGTTCAACGTCACGCTCTTGGAGAACGCCACCGAGGAAGGCGCCGTATACGGATCAAAGGCGGTCGGCGAACCTCCGCTGATGCTGGCGTTCTCCGTACGGGAAGCCCTGCGGCAGGCAGCCGCCGCGTTCGGGCCCAGCGGGGTCAGCGTCGAGTTGGCGTCGCCCGCGACGCCCGAGGCGGTCTTCTGGGCGATCGAGGCGGCCCGCCGGGCCGACGCCTCCCGGAACGGGTCCGCCCAGGGCGGACCCGCCACGAACGGCCACACCGGCATCGGCCGGACCGAGACCGGCAAGGTCCGAACCGACGCGTCGGCGTCAGCGTTGAACGGTGCCTGACATGACGTGGGTCGCCGCGGTCGCGCGGTTGCGAGCACGCCGGGAGCCCGGCGTGCTGGTGACGGTCGCGACCGTGCGCGGTCATGCCCCGCGCGACGCCGGAGCGAAACTCGTCGTGGGGCAGACCGAGGCATGGGGTTCGATCGGCGGCGGCAACGTCGAGGCCGTGGCGATCGACCGGGCCCGGGAAATGATCGTTGCGTCCAAGCAGGAGCCGGAGCTGATCGATTTCGCCCTGAACGACAAGGTGACCAATCAGCACGGCGTGCAGTGCTGCGGCGGCACGGTGTCGGTCCTGCTCGAACCCCTGGCGGTGGTGCGGGCGGTGGCGATCTTCGGCGTCGGCCACGTCGGGCTCGAACTGGCGCGCATCCTGGCACGCCAGGATCTCGACCTCCATCTGGTCGACAGCCGCTCCGACCTGCTCTCCGAGCGGCGGCTCGGCGTGCTTGCGGACGCGGCGGGGCAAGTGCACGTGCATCACACGCCGCTGCTGCCCGAGGAGGTGCTCGCGGAGCTGCCGCCCGGCACGCACGTCCTGATCATGACCCACGATCACGCCGAGGACGCCGCGCTGTGCGACGCCGCCCTGCGCACCACCCATCTCGGCTCCGTCGGGCTGATCGGATCGGCGGCCAAGTGGGTGCGGTTCCGCAAGCGCCTCGCGACCGAGGGCGGGCACGACGAGGCAACCATCGACCGGATCAAGACCCCGATCGGCCTCGCGGACATCACGGGCAAGGAGCCCGCGACGATCGCGGTGAGCGTCGCCGCCGATCTGCTGCGCACGTTCGAAACCGAGAGGTTCTGACCGAGGGCGTGCGAGACAGCTCCGTTATGGGTTCGCGGTATGGCGCGGCGTGGTCTTCTCCGCTTCCTGGCACTTCGAACAGCTCGGGTTGTGGCAGGAACCCGGCTTCCACTGCGGAACGTAGATTCCCATCGTCTTGTGCCGCGTGAGCTCCGCGGTCACGGGTTCGTGGCAGGCGGGGCAGACATCAGCGCCGGCCTGCGGGGGCTGTATGTGCTCTTTGCTGCGCATGCGACCAGAATAAGCTCTTTTGCCATAAAATGGGCAGAATTTTACAGCGATGGGGTGGTGTCCGGTGGCGGCGAGGGCGGACGGCGGATGCTCAGCGTGACGGAGGCAGCCAGGACCGCGACGATCACCGCGAGGCTGATCGGTGACGGGATCTCCGGGATGCTGCTGCTGATCAGCTTGTGGGACGCCTGCAGGATCAGCTTCACGCCGATGAACGAGAGGATCAGCGCCAGGCCCTTGCTGAGGTAGTGGAACCGGTCGAGGAGGCCGGCGAGCAGGAAGTAGAGCGCCCGCAGACCGAGGATGGCGAACGCGTTGCTGGTGTAGACGATGAAGGCGTCGTCGCTGACCGCGAGGACGGCGGGCACGCTGTCCACGGCGAAGATCAGGTCGGCTGCCTCGATCGCGGCGACGACCGCGAGCAGAGGCGTGGCGACGCGTTTGCCGGCCTCCCGCACGAAGAACTTCATTCCGGCGTACTCGTCCCTGACCGGCACCACTTTGCGCAGCAGCCGTACGGCGATGCTCTTGCCGGGGTCGAAGCTGTCCTCTTCCCCTTTGAGGATCTTGTAGGTGCTGTAGAAGAGGATCGCCGCGAAGGCGAAGAGCACCGCGGTGAACCGGCTGACCACGGCCACTCCGGCGGCCAGGAAGACACCCCGGAACACCAGCGCCCCCATGACGCCGAAGAACAGGACACGGTGCTGGTAGGCGCGCGGCACCCTGAAGTAGGCGAAGATCAGCGCGAAGACGAAGAGGTTGTCGACCGACAGGCTCTTCTCCAGCAGCCACGCGGTGGTGTATTCCACTCCCGGATCCGTGCCGAGCACCAGGAAGACGACCGCGCCGAAGATGAGGGCGAGTCCGATCCACACGCCGCTCCACGCGGCCGCTTCCTTGAACCCGATGACATGCGCCTCCCGGTGCGCCAGCAGGTCCACGGCCAGCGACACGACCACGGTGACGACGAACGTCGCCCAGAGCCAGAACGGCACATCCATGACGGGAGACCCCCTGACACGGTCGGGGGTGAAAGTCTTCCTTCCGACCAATTCTGACCCAGCGGTTCCCCCTTGTCGCCCGCAGCCCGCCCGGCCGGCCCGCCCGGCCGGAAGACCCCGCAGGACCGGCATTCCGTATCCTCGGCGCCGAATGATCGTTCAGGAGGGCATGAGGAACACAAAGCGCGTCGTCGTAGCCCTGACCGTTGCCGCCGCTGCCCTTGCCGTGACCGGCCCCGCCAGTGCGGAGGAATCCAGCGGCGAAGGAGGCATCAACCTCCCCGAGAATCCCCAGGAAGTCGTCGACGGGGTGCGCACGGGCCTGGATGTGGCGGCCACGAGCTGGGAGCTGGCCCAGGCCCGCTGAGGCACGGAAGCCTTCGTTCCCTCGGCATAACGGTCACGCGCCCGGACGAGGGCGACGAGGAGAAGCGGGTGATCGCCGAGCGGCACCTTCCACTGCGCCACACTTGACCTGCGGCGCCGCGGCACGCTCGAATCGTACGTCGACTGACCTGCCCGGCGGATACGGCGATACAGTCCGGCAAGATCGGATCGTGACCCAGGGGAGGGGCCGTAGTGCTGGAGATCGTGGCGCTGAGTGCGCTGACTGCTTTTCTCACGGCAGCGGGTAACGGCGCCGCAGGGGAGATGGGCAAACAACTCCTCCTGTCCACCGGTGCGTTGGCGAGAAGGACCATGGGCCGGGAGACACCACAGCCGACCGGCCCCGAAGAGTGGCGGACACTGGCCGGGCAGATGCACGTGCGGCTGAGCCGAGACCCGCAGCAGGCGGGTGAGTGGGCGCTCCTCGCCCGCAGCCTCCCGCAGCCAGCCTTGCCACTGGCTCCCAGCGGTGGACTGCCGCCTGCGGCAAGGGACTTCACCAACCGGCAGAAAGCGTTGAAGCAGCTCAAGCGGGAGGCGACCCGCCCCGCGGCAGGGCGGCCACGCGTCGCGTTGCTGCACGGGCCGCCGGGCATCGGCACCACCGCCGTCGCACTGCACTTGGGCGCCACCCTCTACGCACAGTTCCCCGACGGGCAGTTCTACGTCGACCTGCGTGACGCCGCTGCGGGACACGACCCGGAACCCGCCCATGTTCTGCTGCGACTGCTCCGGCAGATGGGTGTCGCGCCGGAGCAGATGCCCCCCACGGCCTCGGGCCGCGAACAGCTCTACCGTCAACTCACCGCGGGACGACGGGCCTTGTTGATCGTCGACCATGCCACATCAGCGGCACAGGTCCGGAACCTGATACCGGGAACGCCGGACGTCTTCCTGCTGGTGGTCGTCTCCGGCCGCCCCTTCGCGTTGGAGGCCGAGCGCGTCCACGTCGCTCCCCTCACCGACCGGTACGCGACGCAGATGGTGAAGAAGGTCGCTGGCCAGGACAACGTCGCGCGGGTCAAGGCGCGGATACCCGGACTGCTGGAGCACTGCGCGGGCAACGCCTTCGCGCTGAAGGCCGAGGCGATGCGTCTGTTGGCGGAAGAAGCCATCCCGGAGCCGGGCGACGACGCACCGGCGGGCGATCCCGTACGCGGTGCCGTCCGGAATGCCTGCGACGGCGTCGGGGCGGGCACGGCGCGGCTGCTGCGCCTGACGGCGCTGGGTGGCTGGCCCGCCATCGACGCCCACCTCGCTGCGGCAGCCGCCGGCGTCGCACCTGAAGAGGCGGCACGCATGCTCACCGAGGCGGCAGACGTCCAACTCCTGGACCCCGTGGGCGACGACCGCTACCGCTTCCGACCCGAGGTACGGCGCGTGCTGGCTGACGCCGCGGGGCCGCAGCACGGGATCCCCGAATGCTCCGCCGCCGTCGAGCGCACGCTCGACACCCTCCTGAACCGCGCTCTGCGCGCGGCCCACACCGCCCTGCCACAGAGCTGGCGTACCGAGCCCCTGCCGGCGGACAGCGACGCCTACCGCGACGAAGCGCAGGGCGTGACGGTGCTGGCAGCGGAGGTGGGCAATCTGGTCCGCGCGGTGAGCGTGGCGGAGGAGTACCAGCACATCACGACCGCCCTGCGGCTGGCGCGCACCCTGTGGCCACTCCAGCTGAAGGCAGGACACTGGGACGAGGTGCTGCCCGCGCTGCGTGTCGCGACCCGGTGCGCCGACGAGCATCAGCCCCGCTCGCGTACGGCGGCGGGGCTGCACTTTCAACTCGGGCACTGTCTGGGCGAACTCGGGCGATGGGAGGAAGCCGAGCAGGCTGCACACGCCGCCGCCGAGTGTGAGCGCGCAGCAGGCCATGTGCGGGGCGAGGCGTCGTCGGTCGAGCTGTTGGGTCTCCTGAACCTCTACCGGTGGCGTTACGCGGCAGCGCATGAGCGGTTCGTCGAGGCCGAGCGCATCTACCGGAGGATCGCTCCCGGCCAAGAGGGGGCGCAGGACGTGGCACGCGCACTAGCCCTGACGGGACGTCACCAAGGGCGTGCGCTACGGGGGATGGGGCGGCTGGAGGAGTCCCGGCATCTCCTGGAGGTCGCCACGGACTTCTTCAAGGAGCAGGGCGAGAGCTACAACCAGGCGCGCGCCCTCACCGACCTCGCCGAGGCCCTCCACGACGCGGGCGAGGACACCGAAGCTCTGGCGAGGATCACCGAGGCCGAGGGGCTGCTGGGCCCGACGGCTGCTCCACACCTGCGGTATCTGGATGGGTTGCGGCTGCGCTGCGAGGGTCGTCCTTAACCGTCGTCCTTAGCCGTCGTCCTTCGCGGGTTCCACGACCACCGGGTGTACGCCGCCTGCCGCGTGCACCGCCAGCGTGACACCGGCGGGCGGCACTCGGCCGCCGTCCGCAAGCCATGCGTACAGCGAAGAGGCATACGCCGCCGGATCGAGGTCCGCCCCCGGTCCCGCGGACAACCGGAGCAGGCCGTGCTGCCGGCTGCGGACCGTGCACTCGTGCGGGCCGCTCACGTACGCGGCGACCGCGCAGTGCGCGTGCCGGCCCAGAACCTCGGCGGTCCACACCTCCGGGCCACCCAGGCGCGGGTCGTCGGCGGCCCCCTCGCGCACGATCACGTCGGCCAGCTCCAGAACGCCCGGGTCCCGGGTGTCCTCGTGCACCGCGAGGTGGACGTCGCCGTCAGCCTCGTAGGGCTGCTCGGTGGATCTGGCGATGACGATGTCGGTGTGACGGACGCGTGTGAGCACCCGTAGGGGTGCGGTCCGCCGCGGCGGATCATGGGGAGTCAGGGGCAGCGGCTCCAGCAGGGCGGGGGCGGTGGGCTCGGGAAGATCCATCAACGCGTAGAAGTGGCGCCGCAGGAGCGCGGCCGAGCTGCCGGGTGCGGAGGTGACGAACTCGGCGGGATCTGCGGCCGGTTGATGGTCTGCGAGCAGTTTCTCCACTTGAGGGCGCAGGGGGCCGAGCGGGTCGAGCCGCGGTGCGTCGCGGACGAACGCGGCGAGCGGCGTCTCAGGGTCCAGCCTGTCCTGCCCGGTGGCAGCCATCAGCACGGGAACCCCCAGCGCGGACGCGTAATAGGTCGCCGCTCCGAAGTCGCCGATGACGACGTCAGCGGCGAGCAGCGCCTGCCGCCATGCCTGGGCGGGGTCGATCAGGGTCAGTCCGCTGCGGCGGGCCTGGTCCAGCCAGGCGCGGATCTGCCCTGGGCCGTGCCCGTACCAGATGTTCGGGTGCAGCACGACAGCGAGACGGTAGTCATCCGCCGGCAACTCCGCGGCGAGCCGCGGCAGAAGACTCGGCAGGAGGTCATGACCGCCTCCACTGCCGAAGAAACCCTCGGGATTCCAGGTGGAGTTCAGTACGACGAGCCGTTGGCCTCGCCGCACGCCGAGGCCGCGGCGGAAACGATCGCGGTACGGGCGCGCGGCGAGCATGCGGTCGAAGCAAGGGTCCCCGGCGAGAACGGAGACGTCCACGGCCCCCGGACAGACGCGACCCAACCGATCCATCTGTTCCGGATGCGACAGCACGAGGCCATCCATGAACGGTTTGCCGTCCGCCAAGAGCCACTCCGGCGAGAGGCCGAACGTCGGCTCCCGGCTCCCGGCTCCCGGCTCCCGGCTCCCGGCTCCCGGCTCCCGGCTCCCGGCTCCCGGCTCCCGGCTCCCGGCTGGGTTAGTTTCTTAGTGTACCCCACCCCATGTGAAAGAATGGACAACTTGCCCTGAATGGAGGTGAGTTGACCACCGAAGCTTGCAGAGACGGCGAGATTGACCGGTGTGGCCAGAGCTTGCTCCCAGGGGAGCACGGGGAAGCCCAAGCCGGAGAAGAGCTCGTCGATTCCGTCCTGGAAGGCGGAGGAACCCGTCGCGGTGACGAGCACCTGCACGCGGAAGTCGTCGTGGAACAGCGGCAGCACGTCCAGCAGGCGGCCGGCGGAGGTGACGTTGTGGACCACGAGCAGAACCCGGCGTTGCGTCGCGCGGCTGGCCCAGCGTCCGGAGTCGTATCCGACCGGCACGCGTATCGGCAGGGGTTCAGCCCGCACTGTTGCCCCTCCTGAGCGTGTGTGGCGCCATGGCGGGATCACCCTAGTCGCACGCAGGTATCACTCGTTCGCCCACGGTTAATAGGGCATTTATGGGCGTTTGGTGAGTTTTTGGTACTGATATGCGGGTAGTCGAACGTCATGGTTACGGCTAGCGGCGAATTGCATGTCCTCGCTGTCTCCGGCGCAGCCCTCGGCACGATTGCCGCCTTCGTCGGCGGTCTCGCCCTGGTCGGCGCGTTGCTCTGGGCCTTCTGGCTGGGAAACAGGGTGCGCGGGCGGGAGCCGAGGCCGCCGCGGCCGGAGGAGCAGCCGAAGCTGCCCGATTCCGGCCCGGTCCACGAGATCCGGGAGATGCGCGAGCCGGACGAGGTGCCGCACGCCAAGGACGAGAGCGAGCGGCTGCGTCCTGAGAACCTCCACGCTTCAGGGACGAAGCGAAGCGAGAACCAGAAGCGCCGCCGCTGGTCGCCGGGCTCAAGCGGTTCCTTCGGGGGCGGAGGACCCGGCAAGACGTAACGCTGTTGCACATATCCCCATCTGCTGGTTGATATCGGGTGTGCGGGGTACTTGAGGCGACCGGCAGACGTCCGGGCAGCCCCAGGCTCGCTGGAACCGATCGGCAAGGAGAAGGAATGTTCAACCACGACGACGAGACGAAGCGACTCGTCCTGGTGGGGGTCGAGCAAGGGAGTGACCAGGGCGCCGTCGTGCGGTACGCGGCCCGGCACGCGGCCTTGCACGGCAGCCCGCTGCACCTCCTGCACGTGGCGACGGGATCCCTCCCGGCCGGGTCCGCGGAAGAACGCGGAGAGCGGACAAGTCCGGTGGAGCAGGCGCTCTCGGCCGTCGTGGCGCCGATGGTGGAGCTCGTCGAGGCGGAGTTCCCCGAGGTGGTGGTGACGGCGGAGGCCGTCGTGGGAAAGCCCGCGGCCACCTTGGTGGAGCGTTCCGCCGAGGCGTCATGGGTGGTGGTCGGGCACCGCGGCAGTGGCGGATTCACCCGCCTGCCCCTGGGTTCGGTGAGCTGGCAGGTGGCCACGCACGCTCACTGCCCCGTGGTCGTCGTGCGCCCCGGTGCGGGTCCCGTCACGGACAACCCGGTCGTGGTCGGGGTGGACGTACACGATGTGGCCGGGGAGGCCTTGGATCTCGCCTTCGCCGAGGCCCATCTTCGAGGCTCCAAGCTTCGGATGGTGCACGGCGCCTTTCACATGAGCCAGATGCCCGCGGGACCCGGCATGGTGGCCCCCGACTTCGAGGCTCTGGACAAGAGGGCGCGCAAGGCGCTGGCTGAAGAGGCCGCCAAGCGTCTGCGCCGGTATCCGGACGTCACGGTCGAGGTGCACGTCGAGCGCGTACGCCCCGCGACGGTGCTCGCCGAGGCGTCACGGCGGGCCGGCCTGCTGGTGGTCGGTTCCCACGGGCGCAAGGGCCTGCGACGGCTCATGCTCGGCTCCGTCAGCGGCGAGGCGCTGCACACCGCGGAGTGCCCCGTGGCCGTCGTACCGTCCGCGAAGTAGGAGGGCGACGAGAAGCAGCAGGGATACGACCGGGGACCGTCACGCCCGGGTCGTCATGCCCGGGTCGTCATGCCCGGCCGCCGTCAGCGGAGGACGCGGCCGCAGCGGGTTCCCCGTGGGTGCGGTCCGGCAGGTGGTAGACGTTGAACGCCTTGCGGATGACCGGCTGGGCGACGTTGCGGACCGGCACGCCGCCGCTGGTCATACCGTGTTCGGTGCCCGCGTGGGCGTGGCCGTGGACGGCCAGGTCCGCGCCCGCCTCGTCGACGGCCTCCGCCAGCAGATAGCTGCCGAGGAACGGATAGATCTCCAGCGGCTCTCCCGCCAGGGTGTCCGGCACCGGCGCGAAGTGCGTGAGCGCTACCCGGGTGTCGCATCCCTGCTCGGCCAGTTCGTGCAGAGAGGCCCGCAGACCCTCGGCACAGCGGCGCGTGTACCGGATGAACTCCTTCATCAGGGGTTCGCCGAACTCGCTGCCGCACCGGCCGACGAACCCGCCGCCGAACCCCTTGGTGCCCGCGACGCCCACGCGCCTCCCCTCCACCTCGACGACGGTGCCCTGGCCTTCGAGCACCCGCACGCCCGCGTCGCGGAGGATGGCGGTGACCTCTTCGGGCCGCTCGTCGTGGTGATCGTGATTGCCGAGCACGGCGACGACCGGCACTGGCAGATCGGTCACCTCCCGCGCGACCACCCTCGCTTCTTCCGGGGTGCCGTGGCGGGTGAGGTCCCCTGCCAGAAGCAGCAGGTCGGCACAGTCGGGAAGGGTCTCGAACGCGGGCCTGAGCAGGCTCTGGCTGTCCAGACCCATGTGAATGTCCCCCACGGCTGCGACACGGATCATGCCAGTTCCTCCGGGTGGTCCGGGGCCGACGCATCGGCCACCGCGATGTCGAAGTGGACGGTCATACCGGCCAGTTCCTCGTTCACGGTGCGCACGAGCTCCTCGCGGCACTGGGTCGTGGGCGCGGTTCCGACGACCGTCACGGAGTTGCCGCGGATCGCGATGCGGATGCCCAGTTCGCCGAGTTCTCCCGCGGCGAGCCGCTCCTGCAGATGAGCGATGCGGTACTCGACATTGGCAGAGTCGGTCATCGGTCTCCTCCGTCCGGTGCGATGACTTCCAGGCGTTCGAGGAGGTACAGGAAGGCGGCGGGCATCGGTGCGTCCCCGCACGCCTGGCGCACGGTCCGCCAGTCGACCATCTCGCGCAGTTGCCGCGCGATGGGCAGCACGGCGCCGAAGTCGCAGTGATGCTCGGAGAAGGCGGACAGCAGGGCCCGCATCAGGTCCGTCGGTGCGAGCACCGGCATGAGCACCGAGTCCACCGGCAGGTCCACGGCCCGCCCCAGCAGCTCAGCGGTGACGGGCTGGTGGGCCAGCTCGAAGATGAGGTCGATGTCCTGCCCCAGGCACTTGGCCTTGAGCAGCCAGTCCTCGGGTGGCGCGTACACCGTGAGGCCGGCTTCCTGAAGGGTGGCCGAGACCGCCTCGGCGTCCTCGGGTTTGATGCAGAAGTCGGCGTCGTGCTGGAGGTTGGTGGTCCCGCCGTGCGCGTATACGGCGACGCTGCCGGCGAGGGCGAAGTCGTGCCGGTGTTTCTTGAGAACGGCGGCGACCTGTTTGGTCGCCTCCAGAATGGCTTGATTGAGATCGGGCGGAAGCTCTGTCACAGAACTCGGTCGGTCGAAAGTCGGGTGTCGCTCAGGACTGGGGCTTTCCGCGTTCCGCGTCACCTGCTGCTCCGTTTCCGGACGCCGACCGCCGCTCGTGCGGGTCGGCCCTCTTCGACGATCCCTGCTCCAGGCAGCACCGGTACCCCAACCGCCGACTGATATACGAAAACGGGTCTCTGTACGGCTCCGCGGCGCACAGGTAGGCGCGATTTCCCTTATACCGCAGGGGGTAGCACGCCACCTCCCCGCGAGAGGCGAACGGCCTCGGAAAGCTCAGGAGCGCCGCCCAGCGTCTCGCTCAGGGGCGCAACCTCACGTCAGTCGGCACGTCAGTCGGCCCCGCTCAGGGCCGCCGCCACTCGTCGGCCGAGTGGAATGCCGGGGCGGCTCCGGCTGTGGACGTCGATGTCCTCCTGCCCGGTCATCGGGGTGGCGATCTCACCGGGCGCGGTGGAATTGACGGTGATGCCGTGCTCGGCCAGCTCCAGGGCCATTACCTGAGTCAGCAGCCCGAGCCCACCCTTGGCGGCGCAGTACGGTGCGGCGCCCACCCGGGGCTGGTGCTCGTCCACGGAGGTCACGTTGACGATCCGGCCGCCGTCGCCCTGCTGGATCATGCAGCGCGCGGCGTGCTGGCCGCAGAGGAACGGTCCGACGAGGTCGACGTCGAGGACGTGCTGAACGTCTTCGTGAGCCAGGTCGAGGAAGGGGGTCGCCGTGCCGGTCCCGGCATGGTTGACCAGGACGTCGATCCGGCCGAGCTGTCCGGCGAGGTCGTCGATCACACGCGCGGCGGGCAGCCGGCTCAGGTCCATCCGGGCGACGGCAGCGCGACGGCCGTGCTGCCTCACCTCCTCAGCCGGGCGAGCTTTCGAGGAGCCCCGCGGCCTCCCATGGCCGAACCTGGGAGGAGGCCTGTGAGTGCTGCGCGGGCCGGGGCCCATCGTGGTCGGACGGCGGACCCGGCCACGACGTGGCAACTTGGATCACATGACCCCTTCCCAGAACCCGGATGCGGACCCGGATCCGCACCGCCGCGACACCCCAGGACCAGCACCCGGCGGGAGCGTGCCTCCGGGAGAGACGCCACCCGACGAGAGCAGCATGTCGGGAGCCGGTCCCCGGGATACCCACAACCCCACGAAGGGGTGGGCGAAGGGCCCCTTGACGCTGATCGGCGTCCTCGTGGCGCTGATGGCGGCGTTCTTCATCGTCTACGCCCTCGTCCTGCTGCTGTGAGGCGGTAGGGCGATACAGCCCGCACGACCCGTGCCGCGCATGCCCGCGTCCGCCGACAGGAAGGCCAACCCCGTGTCCACGAAAGTCTCGGACTACGTCCTTCGACGACTGCGTGAGTGGGATGTCGAGCACGTCTTCGCCTACGCCGGAGACGGCATCAACGGCCTGCTCGCCGCCTGGGGGCGCGCGGACGACAAGCCGCGGTTCATTCAGGCACGGCACGAGGAGATGGCCGCTTTCCAGGCGGTCGGGTACGCGAAGTTCTCCGGCAAGGTCGGCGTGTGCGCGGCGACCTCGGGGCCGGGCGCGATCCACCTCCTGAACGGCCTCTACGACGCGAAACTCGACCACGTTCCGGTCGTCGCGATCGTCGGGCAGACCAACCGCACCGCCATGGGCGGCTCCTACCAGCAGGAAGTCGACCTGCTGAGCCTCTACAAGGACGTCGCCTCCGACTTCTGCGAAATGGTGACGGTCCCCGAGCAGCTCCCCAACGTCATCGACAGGGCCATGCGCACCGCTTACGCCCGCCGTACGGTGACGGCGGTCATCATCCCCGCGGATGTCCAGGAGCTGGAGTACTCACCGCCGACGCACGCGTTCAAGATGGTGCCCTCCAGCCTGGGCCTGGCCCGGTACGCGCCCGTTCCCGCGGCAGATGAGATCACCAGGGCCGCAGAGGTGCTGAACGCGGGCGAGAAAGTCGCCGTGCTCATCGGCCAGGGCGCCCGTGGTGCCCGCGCCGAGGTCGAGGTGGTCGCCGAGACGCTGGGCGCCGGCGTCGCCAAGGCGCTGTTGGGGAAGGACGCGCTGCCGGACGATCTGCCGTATGTGACCGGGGCGATCGGCCTCCTGGGCACCCGCCCCTCGTACGACCTCATGCAGGGCTGCGACACGCTGCTCGTCATCGGGTCCAGCTTCCCGTACACCCAGTTCATGCCGGAACTCGACCAGGCCCGAGCCGTCCAGATCGACATCGATCCGCACATGATCGGGCTGCGATACCCCTTCGAGGTCAACTTGGTGGGCGACGCGAAGGAGACCCTCAAGGCCCTGCTGCCGCAGCTGAAGAAGAAGAGGCACGGCTCCTGGCGGAAGAAGATCGAGAAGGACACGGCGCGCTGGTGGAAGGTCATGGAGCGGCGCGCTGCCGTGGAGGCCGATCCCATCAACCCCGAGTACGTCGTGCACGCACTCGACGCCCTGCTGCCGAACGACGTGATCCTCGCCGCCGACTCCGGCTCCGCCGCGAACTGGTACGCCCGGCATCTGCGCATGCGAGGGACGATGCGCGGCTCCCTGTCCGGCACGCTCGCCACCATGGGACCCGGCGTTCCCTACGTGATCGGTGCCAAGTTCGCCCACCCCGGGCGGCCCGCCATCGCGCTCGTGGGCGATGGTGCCATGCAGATGAACGGTCTGGCCGAACTCATCACGGCCGCCAAGTACTGGCGGGAGTGGCAGGACCCCCGGCTGATCGTCGCCGTACTCAACAACCAGGACCTCAACCAGGTCACCTGGGAGATGCGGGCGATGTCCGGGGCCCCGCAGTTCCTGCCCTCGCAGGCGCTCCCCGACGTGCCGTACGCCGACTTCGCCAAGTCCATCGGCCTCGACGGCGTACGGGTGGAGAAGCCCGGGGACGTGGAGGCGGCGTGGCACCGCGCACTCGGCGCCGACCGGCCGTTCGTCATCGACTTCCGCACCGACCCCGCGGTACCGCCGATCCCCCCGCACGCGGAGCTCGACCAGATCGAAGCCGCCGCGTCGGCGATCGTCAAGGGCGACAGTGACCGCCTCGGCATGTTCCGGCAGGGACTCAAGGCCAAGGTGCAGGAGATGCTGCCGGGGCGCCGCTCCGACAGCGGACCTGGTGCGGCGGGGGAGAAGGACAACCGCCTCTCCTGAGCCCGCAACTACCGCCCCCGACACCGATGGAGAGGACGCCACGGCATGCCGAAGCCGGAATCGATCGACCCCGGCCCCGAGTTCCCTCCGCACGTGCTGCGGGAGTACGCCTTGCTGGCCGACGGCGAACGAGGCGCCCTGATCGGCCCGCACGGCGACATCGCCTGGATGTGTGCGCCGTACTGGGACTCCGACGCCGTGTTCTCGACGCTTGTCGGCGGCGGAGGAACGTACGCCGTCACGCCGCTCGAAACCCGGCACGTATGGGGCGGCTTCTACGAAACGGGAAGCCTGATCTGGCACAGCCGCTTCATCACCGGCGCCGGACCCGTCGAGTGCCGCGAAGCCCTCGCCTTTCCCGGCGAGGCCGACC
This sequence comes from Streptomyces sp. NPDC051218, assembly GCF_044455475.1. NCBI lineage: Bacteria > Bacillati > Actinomycetota > Actinomycetes > Kitasatosporales > Streptomycetaceae > Streptomyces > Streptomyces sp. NPDC051218. Next base: position 694,705 of record NZ_JBITEU010000002.1, read on the forward strand.
GGGTGGTCCTGCTGCGCCGGATCCTGGCCACCGACTGCCCCGCACGCGTACGGGTGTTGCTCGAACCGCGCGGCGCGTTCGGCGACGACCGCAGCCGTCATGTCCGGCAGCACAACGGTGTGTGGACGGGCAGGACCGGGGCGCTGCGCTGGCGTTGGACCGGCGCGGAAGCGGCGCGGACGACCCGCTCCGAGAACGGCAATGGCGAGGTGCTCGCCTTCGACCTGACCGTGCCTCCGGGCGGACACCACGACCTCGTACTGGAACTGTCGCCCCACACGCTGCCCGACGAAGCGGTGGACCCCGATACCGCGTGGGCCGGCACCGAGGAGGCCTGGGCGCGGGCCTGTCCGCAGCCCGCGAAGACCATCGCGACGCGCGACGCGCACCATGCCCTCGCCGTCCTGCGCGGCCTCACCAGCAGCGCCGGCGGCATGGTCGCGGCCGCCACGATGTGCCTGCCGGAACGCGCGGGCGCGGGCCGCAACTACGACTACCGCTACGCCTGGATCCGCGACCAGTGCTACGCGGGTATCGCCGCGGCAAGCGTCGGCGCCACCGGCCTTCTCGACACCGCGGTCGGCTTCGTCGCGGCCAAGGTCCTCCAGGACGGGCCGCAGCTGAAACCTGCTTACACGGTCACCGGCGGCGCGGTGCCCTCCGAGCGGACCCTGGACCTGCCCGGGTATCCGGGAGGGACGGACAAGGTCGGCAACTGGGTGAACCAGCAGTTCCAGCTCGACGTGTACGGCGAGGCCCTGCAACTCTTTGCCGCCGCGGGCCAGTGCGACCGGCTCGACGGCGTCGGCTGGCGCGCCGTGCACACCGCGGTCGCCGCCATCGAACAGCTGTGGAACGAGCCCGAGGCCGGCATCTGGGAGATCGACGACCGGCGCTGGACCCACTCCCGGCTCGCCTGCGTCGCCGGGCTGCGTGCGGTGGCCGCGCTGCCGGGAGCCAGGAGGGACGTCACACGCTTCACCTCACTCGCCGACGCGCTTCTCGCCGAGACGGCACGCACCAGCCTGCACGCCGACGGTTACTGGCAGCGGGCCCCGGACGAGCCCGGCGTCGATGCGGCCCTTCTGCTGCCCCCGGTCCGGGGCGCACTGCCCGGCTCCGACCCTCGCACGATCGCCACCCTGCGTGCCGTACGGCAGGAACTGGCCCTCGACGAGTACGTCTACCGCTTCCGCCAGGACCAGCGGCCCCTGGGGGAGGCGGAGGGCGCGTTCCTGCTGTGCGGCTTCATGATGGCGTTGGCCGAGCACCAGCAGGGTCATACGGCGCGCGCCCTGCGCTACTTCGAACGCAACCGCGCGGCGTGCGGACCACCCGGACTGTTCTCCGAGGAGTACGACATCATCCAGCGGCAGATGCGCGGCAACCTACCGCAGGCGTTCGTCCACGCATTGCTCCTGGAGTGCGCGGGCCGGCTCACCGAGACCCCTTCGCCTCTGCTGTAGCCCCGCGCCGGTCTCGGGATGCCGGCGAGGTCTCAGTCGGTGGAGAGGGCCTCGATGAGGCGTCCCGCTTCGGGGGCTTCGAGAGCGCGGGCGGCGTCCGCGAGGGCGACCATGCCGACGAGGTCCGTGCCGTCGATCACCGGCAGACGCCTGACCTTGTGCCGGGTCATGGTCGTGAAGACCTCGTCCACGTCGTCGTCCGCGCCGATCGTCACGGCCCTTCCTTGCGCCAGGGTGCCCATCTCGACCTCCGTGGGATCGAGCCCCGCACCGAGGACCCTGACCACGATGTCCCGGTCGGTCACGACGCCGACGAGCCGGTTGTTCTCGCCGCAGATCGGCAGGGCGCCCACCTGAAGTTCCGTCAGTTTGCGTGCCGCGTCGAGGGCGTTGTCGTGAGCTTGTACGCACTGTGCGCCGCCGGTCATGATGTCTCGTGCCGTTGCTGTGGCCATGGTGAAGCGCCGTCCCATCTCTGCTGCCGGATGCTCCGGCGCGCTCTCTCTTCGACACCGGAGCCTGTCAGTTTCGGGTGACCGGGAGTGGCGCCGGTGAAACAGGATTGCCGTGAGATCCCCCGGATGGTCAGGCTCACGGGGCTCCGACGTCGCCGAGCGGCCTCCCCGGCGGTGGTGTGCGGGTGCGCAACCGGGAACGGAGGGTGTCCAGGGAGGGTATCTTCGGGCTGCCAGGATTCGCTTCGGCAGTGAGGCGGATCGGCACGCATTCGGGACTGACGATGAGCGAGCCTCCTCTGCCCCGTCTGGTCATCCAGCAGGGGCATGACCAGGCCGGATCCGGAATCATGGTCGCACTCACGGGGGAGCTGGATGGTTCCACCTCGGCCGACCTGCGGGAAGCCGTGGTGCTTCTCGCGGCGCAGCCCCAGATACGCGGACGTCTGCTGCTGGACCTGTCGGCCGTGACCTACTGCGACAACGCCAGCCTGTACACGCTGCTCGGCATCTGCGAGGCCCTGGACCTGGTCGGTATCTGCGTCGCCCTGACGGCGGTCAGCCCCGCCGTGGGCACCTGCATCCACCGCAACGCTCTTGAGGAACGGCTTCCCGTCGGGGCCGTCCTGGACGCCATCTCGGGCGCTGCGAACGAGGGTTCGGGAGGAACGACCTCGACCCGCTCCTGACGCGGCAGCCCGCCCCGCGTCACGACGTGGCGGGCCGCTGGGGGGAGCGGAGTACCAGGAGGGTGATCTCGCTGGGGGCGAAGACGCGGAACGGTGGGCCCCAGAAGCCGGTGCCGCGGCTGGTGTAGAGGAGGGTGCGGGCGCCGTGGCGGCTGAGACCGGCGAGGGCGGGCTGGTCGATGCGGACGAGGTGGTGGAAGGGCCAGATCTGGCCGCCGTGCGTGTGACCGGAGAGCTGGAGGTCGACGCCGCCTTCCGTGGCACGGTCGATGAATTTGGGCTGGTGGGCCAGGAGCAGGACGGGCAGCTCGGGGTCGGCTCCGTCCAGGGCTCCGGCGAGGTGGGCGCGGTGGCCTGCCAGGCCGGAGGACTCGGCGGTGACGTCGTCCACGCCGGCGACCACGAGGGTGTCCCCGCCGCGTTCGAGCAGCAGATGCCGGTTGCGCAGCGGCACCCAGCCGAGTTCGTCCATCAGGTCGACCCAGCCTTGGGCCTCGCTGTAGTACTCGTGGTTTCCGGTGACGTAGACCCGCGCCCGGGTGGCTTGCACGGTGCCGAGCGGAGCGGCCTGGGCGCGGCGGCGTTCGGCCGTGCCGTCGGCGATGTCGCCGGTGTGGCAGACCAGGTCGGCATCCAGGGTGTTGACCCTCGCGCAGACCCGCGCCGACCAGCGGGCGCGGTCGAGCGGGCCGTAGTGGGTGTCGGTGATGAGGACGACACGGGTGCCGTCCAATCCGGCTCCCAGGCGCGGGAGTTGCACGTCGAGGCGGCGGACCCGTGGCACCCTGCGGGCCTCGGCGTACCCCCAGGCGAGCAGTACGGCGGCGGTGCCGATCACCGCCCAGGTGACGATCCGGGCCCGGTCCTGACCGTCGCCCACGCCGGCCACGGCCAGGGCGAGACGCAGCAGGACGCCGAGCAGGACGGACCAGGTGAACAGGACCCAGCCGGTCCCGAGGAGGGTGTCTCCGACGATCGCCGCCCGGTCCTGCTGCCGTTTGCCGTGGCCGCGCGCCATCGTGAGCGGCATGGTGATCAGGCCGAGGACGAACAGGGCGGTGCCGCCCAGGGCCACAGGGAGCGGCCAGTGCTGGCCGGCGTGCAGGAGAACCCAGCAGGGCACGGCCCACAGCAGGACCGGGGCGATCAAGGGGATGTAGCGCATCAGGCGGCGCAGTCGGCTCGGCTCGGTCGCTCGCGCCGTACCGTCCGCGGGCCGGGCTTCGCTGGTGTCGGTCACGCTTCCCCTCCTCAAACAGCCGGACTGCCGGCAAGCTGCCGGACTGCCGACAAGCAGCAGGACTGCCAACTGGCAGCCGGACTGTCAACGCGCGCACTTTATCCGGTCGCCCTGTACGTAAGCTGGCGGGCATGAGGACGCGACCCACGTTGACCTGGGAGCCGCGCGGCGACCTGCCTCCCGCCTCGACGGACGTCTCGGCGGTCGTCGACGCCGTGCGTGCGGGAGGCGTCGTCGTGCTCAGTGGAGCGGGCCTGTCGACGGAGTCCGGTATCCCGGACTACCGCGGGGAGCGCGGAGCCTTTCGCCGCAACCACGTGCCCATGACGTTTCAGGAGTTCACGGACAGCGCTCACGCGCGTCGGCGGTACTGGGCCCGCAGCCAGCTCGGCTGGCGGTCCCTGACCCGGGCCCGCCCGAACTCCGGTCACCGGGCGGTCGCGGCCCTGGCCGGAACGGGGCGCGTCACGGGTGTGATCACGCAGAACGTCGACGGGCTGCAGCAGGCCGCGGGGCTGCGGGACGTCGTCGAGCTGCACGGCAGCCTCAGCCGCGTGACCTGCCTCTTCTGCGGGCATGCCACCGCGCGCTCGGAGCTCGACGCCCGGCTGCGGGCGGCCAACCCGGGGTTCGAGGCCATGGTCGAGCAGCACCGCGCGGCGCGGGTGAATCCTGACGGCGACGTGGACCTGCCCGACGAGGCAGTGCGTGAGTTCCAGGTGGTGGCGTGCGCGGCGTGCGGCAAAGAGGGACTCAAGCCGGACGTCGTGTTCTTCGGTGAGAACGTGCCGCCCGAGCGCGTGGCGGCGTGCCGGAGCCTGGTCGACGGGGCGACCACGTTGCTAGTCCTTGGGTCATCACTGACGGTGATGTCCGGGCTGCGCTTCGTGCGCCAGGCGGCGCAGGCCGGCACACCGGTTCTGATCGTGAACCAGGGCCCTACTCGCGGTGACCACTGGGCCGCCCGCCGCATCGACCTCCCCCTGGGGCGCGCACTGAACGATGTCCTGGCGCAGGTCGGCCGCTGACTGTTCGCACACGGCACCGCGCGGCGAACGCGAGAGCGACGCCCCACGGCGAACGCGAGAGCGACGAGCTGGACATCCCCGGGAGGCCTCTGGCATGGTCGCCCGTCCGGTACCCCATATATCCCTAAGGGAGAGCCACGTTGACAGAAGTGAGCACACGCAGCGTCACTGAAGCGGTTGCTGCCGAGGAGCTGCGGTCGAGTACGACGACGCTGGACATTCCAAAGGGTTTCGACCTGTGGACGGCTGAGGAGATCTCGGACTGGCTCGACCAGGTCGAGGACGATCCCGGCGTCTCTGACGCCGATTTCTACGCCGCGCAGCAGGCGGTGCAGCGGGTGGTGGGCGGCGGGGACGCCTGATCCCGCGCCCACGACCGCGTGGACGACGACAGCAGGGCCACGGTGCGACCGAGGCCCTGGGTCGTGGTCCGGCGGCCTGTGGAGGAGGCCGAGCAGAAGCCGAGCTTTCGCGCCTGGAAAAGCCGAGCTTCCGTGCCTAGAAGAAGCCGAGCTTCTGCGGCGAGTACGACACGAGAAAGTTCTTCGTCCGCTGGTGGTACACGCGCGGCGGCTGCGTTGATCTGTGAGAACGAGAGTGCTGTCGGTGACGGCCGCCAACCTTGGTCCGTGAATGGTCCGGATCTTGCGCGCCGGAACATCTCCGCTCGCGTGGGACGCACAACTCCCTGCGCTTTCCGGTCACCTGTGCCTCCAGTCAACTCCCGTCAGGAGGGGCCATGCCCGAAGTGCCCGGCATTCCCGACGCATCGGGCCGCTCCCGACCAGCCGGATCCTGACGCGGTCGTCGACTCCTTGCCGAGCCGAAGTCCCCTGTGCCTCGCGTAAGGGTTGGTATCGCCCGAGCGGATCTGGGCCGTGGAGCACGCCGCGATGCTGTACGTGTTGGAAGCCTGGCCCCCGGGCCGGGTCGCGCCCTTGCCTGTCAGGCGGCGTTTCCCGTCGCGGTCCGTGCGGCATCAGCGACCAGGATGGAGCCCGTGGCTTCGGCGACTGCGGCCTTCGCCGGTACCCCGATTCCGAGCTTTTCGAGGATCTTCTTCTCGATCTGGTCGGCGAGGCCGGGGTTGACCTTGAGGAAGTTGCGGGCGTTCTCCTTGCCCTGGCCGAGCTGGTCGCCCTCGTACGTGTACCAGGCGCCGGCCTTGCGGACGAAGCCGTTCTCCACGCCCATGTCGATCAGGCCGCCTTCGCGGCTGATGCCGTGGCCGTAGAGGATGTCGAACTCGGCCTGTTTGAACGGCGGCGCGACCTTGTTCTTGACGACCTTGACGCGGGTGCGGTTGCCGACCGCGTCGGCACCGTCCTTCAGCGTCTCGATACGCCGGATGTCGAGGCGCACGGAGGCGTAGAACTTCAGGGCGCGGCCACCGGTCGTGGTCTCCGGGGAGCCGAACATCACGCCGATCTTCTCGCGGAGCTGGTTGATGAAGATGACCGTCGTCCTCGTCTGGCTGAGCGCGCTGGTGATCTTCCGGAGGGCCTGGCTCATCAGGCGGGCCTGCAGACCCATGTGGGAGTCGCCCATCTCGCCCTCGATCTCCGCGCGCGGCACCAGGGCCGCGACGGAGTCGATCACGATCAAGTCGATCGCGCCGGAGCGGATCAGGATGTCGGCGATCTCCAGCGCCTGCTCGCCGTTGTCCGGCTGGGACAGGATGAGGTTGTCGGTGTCAACGCCGAGCTTCTTGGCGTACTCCGGGTCCAGTGCGTGCTCGGCGTCGATGAACGCCACCGAGCCGCCGGCCCTCTGCGCGTTCGCCACCGCGTGCAGCGTCAGCGTCGTCTTGCCGGAGGACTCCGGCCCGTACACCTCCACCACGCGGCCGCGGGGCAGGCCGCCCACACCCAGCGCCACGTCCAGCGCGGTCGACCCGGTAGGGATCACCTCGATGGGTTCATTGGGCCGCTCGCCGAGGCGCATGACCGCACCCCTGCCGAATTTCTGCTCAATCTGTGCGAGCGCGGTGTCCAGCGCCTTTTCGTGGTCCGTACCTGCCATGAGCTGTCACCCGGTCCGATCGTGTGGCACGCCGCACGTCGGAGACGTGAGCGTCTACTGCCGACAGCGGACGTCTCGGAGATCCCAGCAAACGAACATCCGATCGATTTTCGTGTCCAGTGAAAGGTACCGCACCGAGGGGGAGCGGAACGGGTCCCGCACCGGACCGCTCCGGACACAGACCGCGCCGCCGCCTGCTTCCCCGCGCTGAACCACGGCGCCGAATGCCGCCACTGCCTCCGAGAGCGGCCTCCACCGGCTTCGCGACATATGAGACCTCGTTGCAGCGCGATGCCAGTGCTGAGCCGTGGGGCCCATAGCCGGGGACGACGAACTCGTACAGGCCGTTGCCGTCGTCTCCGTCCCCGATGCGCGTGGTGGTCAGCCGGGCCAGGGAGGTATCGCGGACGATTGCGGTACCGGGCCAGTGTTTGGGCGGCGGGTTCAGAACTTTGTTGTCGCCGTCGAGGTCGACAACCCCTGGTCAGGCGTCGTCCTTCTGCGGCTAGAAGAAGCCCAGCTTCTTCGGCGAGTACGACACCAGAAGGTTCTTCGTCTGCTGGTAGTGCTCCAGCATCATCTTGTGCGTCTCGCGCCCGATCCCGGACTGCTTGTAGCCGCCGAACGCCGCGTGCGCGGGGTAGGCGTGGTAGCAGTTCGTCCAGACCCTGCCCGCCTGGATCGCGCGGCCCGCCCGGTAGGCGGTGTTCATGTCGCGGGTCCACACTCCGGCGCCCAGGCCGTACAGAGTGTCGTTGGCGGTCTTGATCGCGTCGTCGAAGTCGTTGAACGACGCGACCGAGACTACGGGGCCGAAGATCTCCTCCTGGAAGATCCGCATGCGGTTGTCGCCCTCGAAGATCGTCGGCTGGACGTAGTAGCCGCCTGCCAACTCGCCGTCGTACGTGATGCGCTGGCCGCCCGTCAGGACCTTGGCGCCCTCCTGCTGGCCGATGTCGAGGTAGGAGAGGATCTTCTCCAGCTGGTCGTTGGAGGCCTGGGCCCCGATCATCGTGTCGGTGTCCAGCGGGTGGCCCGGCACGATCTGCTCGGTACGGGCGACCGCCGCTTCCATGAACTCGCTGTAGTGACCCCGCTGGACGAGAGCACGCGACGGGCAGGTACACACCTCGCCGTTGTTGAGGGCGAACATCGTGAAGCCCTCCAGCGCCTTGTCGCGGAAGTCGTCGTTGGCGGCCCACACGTCGTCGAAGAAGATGTTCGGCGACTTCCCGCCCAGCTCAAGGGTCACCGGTTTGATGTTCTCCGAGGCGTACTGCATGATCAGCCGCCCCGTGGTGGTCTCACCGGTGAAGGCGACCTTCGCGACGCGCGGGCTCGAGGCGAGGGGCTTGCCCGCCTCGACGCCGAAGCCGTTGACGATGTTCACGACACCCGGCGGCAGCAGGTCGGAGACCAGGCTCATCCAGTAGTGGATGGACGCCGGAGTCTGCTCGGCGGGCTTGAGGACGACCGCGTTGCCCGCCGCGAGTGCGGGCGCGAGCTTCCATGTCGCCATCAGGATGGGGAAGTTCCACGGGATGATCTGCGCGACGACGCCGAGCGGCTCGTGGAAGTGGTACGCGACGGTGTCCTCGTCCACCTCGCTCAGCGACCCCTCCTGCGCGCGGATGACCCCCGCGAAGTAGCGGAAGTGGTCGATGGCGAGCGGGATGTCGGCGGCCAGCGTCTCGCGTACCGGCTTGCCGTTCTCCCAGCTCTCGGCCACCGCGAGCTGTTCGAGGTTCGCCTCCATGCGGTCGGCGATCTTCCGCAGGACGTCCGCGCGTTCGGTCGGGGAGGTGCGGCCCCACGCGGGCGCGGCGGCATGCGCCGCGTCGAGGGCCTTCTCCACGTCCTCGGCCGTACCGCGGGCGATCTCGGTGAACGGCTGCCCATTGACCGGGCTCGGGTTCTCGAAGTACTGCCCGCGCGCGGGCGGGACGTGCTCCCCGCCGATGAAGTGGTCGTAGCGGGACTGGTAGGAGACAACTGCGCCATCGGTGCCGGGCGCTGCGTAACGGGTCATCTTGGTGGCCTCCCGGGGAAGGCTGCCCGCCGTTGGGCAGCTCTCGCCCGGAGAGTAGGAGGACGGACGTTGCAGGTACGTTGCGGGAGCCGGCCCGCGGATCGTTCGTACCGGGCGTCCGCCCGGTCTGCGGCTTGTTCGAGTGGGGTGGTCGGTCCCCGCGCGGGGTACGCCCGCACCTCGCACAGGCCTCAACCCCGCACCTCCGCTCTCCTACCTCGCGCCAGTCAACTCCGCATCCAGCTCTCGAAGTCGAGCCAGCACCGGCGGCGTCGTCCGTACCTCGGCCAGCGCCCGCCATACCGCCAGGTCGTCCTCACCCCACGGGGCGTGGGCCCAGTCGGCCAGGAGATCCGGGTCGCGGCGGGCGATCAACGCGGCCCGCAGCTGATCGGCGAGCCTGCGCCGCAGCCTGGCCACCGCAGGAGCCTGTGAAGCGGGCAGAAGCGGACCTGCGTACGCGGCGGCGGCCGCGGTGACCGCTCCCGATCCGAGGCGCCGCTCCACGGCATCGATATCCGACTCGACCGGCACCGAAAGCCTGTACGGGCGCGACCGCAGCAGCTCCGGCCCCAGGAGCCGCCGCAGCCGGGCCAACTCGGCCCGCAGCGTCACCGGCGTCACCGACTCGTCCTCGTACAGCGCGCACAGCAGCTCATCGCCGGTCAGCCCCTCCGGGTGGCGGGCCAGCAGAACGAGGATCTCGCTGTGCCTTCGGCTCAGCCGCACCTTGCGCCCGCCGGTCAGCAGCAACGCCTCATCGCGGCCGAGCGCGGTGAGACCGACCCAGTCCGCGGCCTCCACCGGCGGTGACAGCAACGCCAGTTGTGACTCCGCTGCCCGAGCGACCGCCTGCACGAAGGCGAGGCTGTGCGGATGCGCCAGACCATCACCTCCGGTGATGTCCACTGCCCCGAGCAGCCGGCCGGTCCGCGGATCGTGCACCGGGGCCGCCGCGCACGTCCACGGCTGGACGCGCCGGATGAAGTGCTCGGCCGCGAACACCTGTACCGGCCGGTCCACCGCCACCGCCGTGCCCGGTGCGTTCGTCCCCATCGCGGACTCCGCCCACCGCGCGCCCGGCACGAAGTTCATCCGCCCGGCCTGGCGCCGGGTCGCGGAATGCCCCTCGACCCAGAGCAGCCTGCCGTGCGCGTCGCACACCGCGAGAAGATGCTCACCATCCATGGCGAACGTGCCCATCAGCTCACGGAACAGCGGCATCACCCCGGCCAAGGGATGCTCGGCACGGTACGAGCCGAGGTCTCCGTCGGTGAGCTCCACCGCCGCGCCGGTGTCCTCCGGGCTGACCCTGGCCCTGGCCGAGCGCCTCCACGACTCGGCCACCACGGAGCGCACCGGTCGCGTGAGCGTCCCCGCCTCCGTGAACCTCTCGTGGGCGCGCCGCAGCACCCGCACCCGCTCGGCAGGATCGGCACCGGCTTCCAGGGCCACCCATGGTTCGGTCAACTCGGCCTCCCGGGACGGCGATGCGGTTCTGCCATCGTCGCCCCGCGAGCGTGCCCCGACAAGCGCTCCGACACGTGCTCCGGCAAGCGCCTCGGCAACCGTGGCGGTGCGGGCCGGCCGACGTCAGGCAGAGTTGACCAGGCGGATATAGCGCGTCCAGTCCCAGTGCGGTCCCGGATCGGTGTGGTCGGCGCCGGGCACTTCGATGTGCCCGATGATGTGCTTGCGGTCCTTGGGAATGTCGTACTTGTCACAGATGGACGCGGTCAGCAGCGCGGACTGCTCGTACATCGCGTCGGTGAAGTACTCGGGCTGATCCACCCATCCTTCGTGCTCGATGCCGATGCTTCGGGTGTTGTAGTCCCAGTTGCCCGCGTGCCAGCCGACGTTGCGCTCGCGGACGCACTGGGCGATGCGTCCGTCCTTGGAGCGCACCACATAGTGGGCCGACACCTTCTTCGCCGAGTTCTGGAAGATGGCGAGCGTGTCGGCGTAGGTCTCCTGGGTGACGTGGACGACGACGTAGTCAACGGGGTAGGTGCTGGGGCGGTTGGCCGCCGTGTAGTTGGAGGTGCTGGCCGGCACCCACTCGGCGAGCGGATAGTCGACTGCCCGAGGCCGGGCCGTGGCGCGGGTGGCGGGGAGGAGCACGGCGGGGACGGCGGGGACGGCGGCCAGGGCCGCCCCCTGCAACAGCCTGCGCCGGCTGGGGAATCCTCTGGTTCGCTGATCCATGGCTGGCCTGCCTCTCGGTGGGGGAACAGCTGGACTTATCAGTGGGGCAGCAGCAGGGCCGTCTCTCGCAGGCGCGCGTGCAGCCCCCGGTGAGTTTCGCGCGCGGGCAGCCACTCCTTGCGGATCTTGGCCACGCACGTGTAGTTGGTGTCGCAGACGTTGGCGAGCGGGGACTCGACGGTCTGTGTCGCGAACTGGTAGGCGTCGAGCTCGCTGAAGCCGTAATCGCGCACCAGCCACTGGACAAGGTCGAGTTGGGATATTCGAAAGGCGTCCTCGAGCGGACGTGCCGAACCGGTGGAGATGATGTGGGTGTCGGACTCCAGCCTCGGCCAGGGCGTGGCGACCCCCTTCAGGAGTTCGACGATCACGACAGTGTTCATCGCGCACTCGACGGCGACTCCGCAGGTTTCCCCCTCGCCTTGCCGGGCGTGCCCGTCGCCCAGGCTCAGAAGCGCACCCTCCACATTCACCCCGAGGTAGCAGGTGACCCCGGCCCGCATCTCGGGGGTGTCCATGTTCCCGCCGTGCGCGTCGGGGACGAGCGCCGAGCGCACCTCCAGATTGGCGGGTGCGACGCCGACCGTGCCGTGCATCGGATCCATCGGCAGCGCGATCTCGAAGTCGCCGTCCCGCGCGCTGAAGTGGGCGGTGCGCCGGTCCCGGTCGAGCTGCCATATCCACACGGTCTCGGGCAGTGGCGGCTGGAGCGATGCGGTGGTGTGGGTAGAGGTGAGAGCCCCGAAGAGGGGGACCGTGGTGGACGCCGCCCAGTCGCGAGCCGGTTCGATCGACACGAAATGCACGGCGACGGTGTCACCCGGCTCCGCACCCTCGACATAAAAGGGTCCGGTCTGCGGATTCAGGAACGGGAACTGGCAGACCTCCGACACCAGATCCTTCTCGGAGCGGACGTTCCCCGCGAAACAGTCTTCGGTGAACAGGTCGAGCACTGTGCCCGGAGCGATCCGTGCCACGGGTGGCGCACCGCCGAATGTCCAGGCGTACTCGCCAGGTTCGGGCCGTACGGTCAGGATGCGAGGCTGGTTCATGGCAGGGCTGCTCTCTTCTGTCGCTCCGTGGGAAACTCGGCGACCGTGCTCGGCCCGATGGTCCCGCGACGCAGCCCAGGACGGCTCTGCTCCCGACACCTGATCCCCCCGATCCGCGTGGACACGACACCGCCGCCAGGGCCGGCCGGTGGTGTCCCGCGTCAATTACGTTACGGCGAGGGTCGGTTGGGTCGGAAGGGTGCAATCCAAATCTGTGTACAGCACCGTGATTGTGGAAAACGTGGTCACTCTGGCGGGTGAAGACGAGGGGACGAGCCAGCTTCAGCCCAAGGCGGCCGCACCCACAGCAGCCTGTTCCTCCGCGCGAGCGAGGGCGGTCGCTGCCTGAGCCGTGTCTCCGAGCCGGTCGGCGAGCCGGGCACGGGCCCGCCAGTTGTAGGGGCAGATGGGACGCAGGTTGATGCGTTCGCTGAGCAGAGCCCGCGCCAGGTCTTGCCGACCGGAGCGGATGGCAGCCTCCACGAGCGTCCGCTGGATGGCATCACGCTGTGCGTGACTGCCGCCGAAGGAGTTGAGGCGGTAGCGGATGGGGGCCAGCAACTCGACCACACGGGCGTACTGCTGCCGGCGGTAGGCGATGAGGGCGCGGCACACCGGGATGCCGATCTCGCGTGTCATCGCGTGGTTCGTCACCGAGGGGTCGGTCCGGGAGAGCCACTGCTCGCGCTCCGTCACCAGCCGCTCGGCATCGGAAAGCCGACCTGCCCCCACGTACGCCATCACGGCATGGACGTCGTTGAAGGCGTAGTAGGCACCGACCTCGCGGCCGGCCCATGCCTGGGCGAGCGCCACCCAGCGGGGCTCGACGTCGATGTCGGCCAGGAGCAGTCGCCAGAGCAGGGCGGAGGCGTCGAGGAGTTCCATGGCGACGGACTGCGATGCCTCGTTGTGGAGGGTGTTGTCGTAGACGGCGAGGACCCGTCCGATGCTGCCGGCCTCCAGTGCGTACAGGGCGTAGTGCCAAGCGTTGTGCACAGAGAGGTAGTTGCCGTCGGCCCAGTCCTCGGTCCGCGCGTCGAGATAGCGGATCCCTTCGCCGAACAGCCCTCGCATCTCGTACGTGTGGACGACCGCATGAATTCCCCACACATCCCGTGGGTGACGTTCGACCGCCCGCAGTCCGATCTCCTCGGCGTGGCCGTAGTGCCCGGCTTCTTCGAGCCCGAAGGCGTACATCCCCAGGAGCGGACCGTAGTGCGGATCCTCACCGTCCCACGCGGAGAGCGCGCCACCGATCCGGTCGCGCAGCCGCTGAGCGTCCCCGGTGAAGAAGTCGATCTGGTGTCCGACAGCCAGGGCGAGGGCGTCGCGGGGGAACTCGGTGCTGATCTCGCCGAGGATCTCACCGGCCCGCAGCATGTCCCCGTCCAACCACGTCTGGGCGGCCGCCGCATGCATTTTTTCGCGGGGCGAGAGCACGCCGGGATCGACCGTGCTTCGGAAAGCTCCGAAGGAACGCCGCGCGTCGGCCGCGTCCTTCTCCTCGGTGCCGAGAAGCCCGAGGTAGGCGCTGAAAACGTGCGCCATCACGGAATCCGGGGAGGCCGCCGCCATCGCCTGCGTCTCGTCGGCGACTTCGGCACGGAAGAACAACAGCGCGTCGAGCGCTCGCTCGTAGTGGCGAGCGGCTTCGTGGCCGGTGCCACTCAGCACGTGGGTATGCCGGTCCATTTCCATCGCTGTCCCTCTTCCGTCTTCCGTCGGATCGGCCCGCCCGACCGCCTGGCGGTTCAGTCGGCTCAGCCAGTTCAGCCAGTTCAGTCGGTTCAGTCGGTTCAGTCTGGCGATTCCACCCGTGGGATTCGAGGGCGACGCTCGGTTCGTCGATTCACCGATTCATCGATTCGGCGGTGCGCGACAGGGGCAGGGCGGTGATCGCCGCGGCCAGCAAGGCGACTGCCGGTATCAACAGCAACGCGGCCCGGCTTCCCCTCTCTGCCGCGATGTGTGCGAACACCGCCGCGCCCATCGCACCGCCAACCAGGTCGAGGCTGCTCAGCCAGGACATCGTCTCGGTGACCTGTCCTTCGGGCGCGAGGTCGCCGCCGGTCGCGCGCAGCGCGGCGAAGGTACAGCCGATCGCCAGCCCGGCCATCGGGCAGACCAGGAGCGCCGCCAGAGGAGACATCCCTGCGACGAGCGTCAGCGCACCGGCCCCTGCCGCGAACGCACAGAGGAGTATGGAGATCTTGGGCCCGCGGGACAACAGTTGAGGTACGGCGCCCAGAGCGAGGCTGCCCAGCACGCTGCTGACGGACAGGACCCCCAGGTACAGGCCGGTGAACTCGGCCGCGTCGTACTCCTGTGCGTAGATCGGCAGCACCACATCCACCGCGGTGACCGCCATGACGAAGAGGGCGTCCGCGGCCAGCAGGCGTCGCAGGGGAGCGGATGTCAGTGGTCCGAGCCAGTGGCCGGGCCGAGCGGGACGTGACGGTGGACCTGGTGTGTTGATCAAGAGGCCGACCGCTGCGGCCGTCAGAAGCGCGACGGCAGCGAACGGCATGACCGGCGAGATCGCCAGACTCAGCCAACTGGCGAGCACGGGGCCCATGACCAGCGCGGCGCCCATCATCGAAGAGTCGAGAGCCATCGCCGTGGCCAACAATCCGGTATTGGCGGGGCCGCTGCTGGTGGAGCGGTGCCAGGCCGAGCGCATCATGACGGCGACGGGAGGAGCGCTCGCCCCCATGGTTGCGGCAAGCGCGAGGATGGGGGCGACGGACCCACCACCCCGCACCACCAGCACCAGCAGGGGAGTGGCCACCAGGTAGGCGGCCAGAAAGCTCAGCAGGACCGGGCAGGGTGCATACCGGTCGATGAGCCGGCCGCGCAGGGGAGCGGTGACACCTTGGCCGAGCGCCAGCGCGCTCACCGCGAGGCCCGCGGCCCCGTACGAGTCGTCGTGACCGACCAGGAGCAGCAGGCTCAGGCCGATCATGGCGGCCGGTATTTTCGACGCCATCCCGATCGCGGTGAGGCGCCAGAAGCCGGGCACGTCCATCAAACTTCGGTAGCCGGAGCGGGATCCCCGGGGCGCCACGTCGGCCGCATCGGTCGGCTCTGCCGGATCGGAACAGGTTGCGCTTGCTCGGCCCACTACCGAGGCAGACGGGCACGCAGGGCCCGGACGGTCCAGTCGATCACCGGCGCCAGACTCTCGGGCAGGGGCCACCCGTTGATGGTTGCGAGCAGCGTCAAGTAACGGTCCCTGCGGGGGTCGTCCATGGTCTCCAGGCGGGCTACCAGGCGCCGGCGCACGGCGGTGCCGTCGGGAAGGCCGAGGATGTGCGCGTAATGCGTTGCGAGCGCTGTGACGATCGAGTCGGCCTCGGGCGAGGCCGGATCGATGCCTGCCGCCAGGGCGGGGGTGACCTGTGCCCGACCGGCATCGGCGAGGATACGTGGCAGGCCGGTGCGGTCGTCCGGGGCGCGGTCGACCGCCAGATCTTGGGCCATCCCCTGCATGGTGGAGCGGAACCCCTGGTCCTGGAACAGCTCGGCCAGTTCCACCCAGGCCTCGACCTGTTCGGCCTCGGGGTTGTCCGGCAGTTCGGGCGTGAGGGAGCGGGTGACCGCCGCGAAGGCAGGGTGGTCGTGCAGGCCGTCGAAAACGGTGCCGAGGAAGTCGTCGATCAGGCGTCGACGTTCGTCCTCGGAGAGCTTGGCCAGCTTGTGCATGAGATCCAACTCCTCAGGGGTGGACCCGCGCTTGGCCACCGCTGTCAGGACCGCGCGCCGCAGGTGCAGCACGCGGATCTGAACCTCAAGCGCGTCCGCGTGCGCCGCGGCGACCTCGGGGAGCGAGACCTCCCGGTCCACGACCTTCCGGATGGTGGGAAGGTCAAGACCCAGGTCGCGCAGCGTGCGTACGAGGTCGAGGCGGGCGACTGCGTCGGTGCCGTACAGGCGGTAGCCGGCCGGGCTGCGGTCGGCGGGCGGCACGATCCCCGCGTCGGAGTAGAACCGGACGGTCTTGACCGTCAGGCCGGTCCGCCGCGCCAGATCACCGATCGAGTAGAGCGTGTCGCCGTTCATGACCCCACCTTCGTGTCTCCCCCTACTGGAGACTCAAGTTGATTCGTTCACCGGGATGGAGGCCAGTACTTACTGCGCACTCGACCGGTTCGCGTGGTCGGCCGGAGCGTCACTGGTTGCGTCCACGTCTTCGGGGCGGTGCTGCTTCCCGAGCAAGGTGCCTACGAGGACAGCACCGAGTGAGAGGAGGGCGGCGGCGACGGTGAGCGCGAATGAGAAGCCTTCCGCCGATGCGTGCAAAGGGTCGTCCTGTACGGCCAGGGCGTCGCTGCGGCGCGCGGCGAGAGTGACCAGGACCGCCACCCCCACGGCGCCGCCGATTTGTTGAACGGAGCTCAGGATGGCCGACCCGAGCCCGGCGTTCTCCTCGGTGGTGCCCGTGAGAGCGGCGACGGTCAGGGCGGGCAGGCTCAGTCCGCATCCGAGGCTGGTGACGAGCATGCCGGGCAGCACTCCGGATGCGTAACCATCGCTCTGTGTCACGCCGGACAGCATGAGGAGCCCGGCCGCGCTGATCAGAAAGGACATAGCGAGGGCCGTTCGCACGCCGAGCCTGACGACCGCCCGGGAGGAGAGCCACATGCCCCCGAGGATGCCGGCACCGTAGGGCAGGTAGGCGACGCCCGCCGTGAGCGGGCGGTAGCCCAGCACGGTCTGCAAGTGCACCATCAACAAGAAGGCCATCGCGTACATGGCGGCGGAGAACAGCAGGGTGGCCCCGTTGGCGACGGTGCGGAGGCGAAAGGACACGAACGCCAACGGAACCAGCGGCTCGGCGGTCCGTGCCTCGACGGCGACGAAGGTGACGGCAAGGAGCAATGCCAGCACCAGGGACCCGACTGCGCCCGGGTCGCCCCAGCCCGACTCGCCGGTCCGGAGCAGACCGTAGACCAGGGAGACCAAGGCGCCGGTGCCAAGTACCGCACCAGGCACATCAAGTCGTACCGCACGCCCGGCCCGGCTCTCGGTGACCAGGCGAGGCAGCAGGGCTACTGCCGCCAGCGCCACCGGCAGGTTGATCAGGAAGATCCAGCGCCAGGACGCAAGGCCGGTCAGCGCACCGGAGATCACCAGGCCCATCGTGCCGCCGAGTGCCGCGATGCCGCCCCAGATACCGAACGCCTTGGCGCGCTCGTCGGTTCCGGGGAACAGCAGTGTGATCAGGGAAAGGGCGGCGGGACTGGCCATGGCCGAGCCGGCGCCCTGGACAAACCGTCCGACCACGAGCTGCCAGGGCTCCTGCGCGAGCCCGCAGACCAGGCTCGCCACCCCGAACAGCGAAACACCGGTCAGGAAGACGCGCCTGCGGCCCAGTAGGTCGGCCATGCGGCCGAACAGCAGCAGCAACCCGCCGAAGGCGAGGAAGTAGGCGTTGACGACCCAGGCCAGGCCCGCGGTGCTGAAGCCGAGGTCGTCGCGGATGCTGGGCAGCGCGACGCTCACCACGTTGTCGTCCAGAACGAGCATGAACTGCACGAAGCACAGCACCACCAGGGCGGGCCCGCGCCGTCCAGGGGAGTTGGCAGTGGCCGTGATCGGGAGCGACGTCATAGGGGGCGTCCTGTTCTCGTCAGCGGCCTGTGCGATCGGTGGTAGCGCCCGTGGCGCGGATGATGGATCGGCATAGAACGACGCTATGTACCGGCCGTGTTGGCCGCGATGCGCTACGAGGCCACGTCGTATCGCATTGAGGACATAGGTTGGGGGCATGACCGATGCCGTCATGGGGGCTGTCCCGGCCGGGGTGGGTGCGATCGTCGTCGGGAACTTTCCCCTGGCGTCCGGGCAGTGGTTCATCCCGCACAGCCACACCCAGCACCAGTTGGCCTGGGCGCGGAACGGTGTGCTCGGCGTCGCTGTCGACGACTCCTACTGGGTCCTGCCCCCCACACGAGCGCTGTGGCTGCCGGCGGGGGTCGTCCATCGGACCGGCGCGACCCGCGAAGCAGTGCTGTGCAGCCTCTACTTCGAACCCGATCGATGCGACGTGAGATGGTCAGAGCCCACACCGGTCGGTGTCGACGGGCTGCTGGCCCACTTGATCGCCTACCTCGGCCGCGAGGACCTCCCCGATGACGCGCGGCTACGGGCCGAGGCAGTCGTCCTGGATCTGCTGCATCCCTTGCCGAGCACCCCCATTGATGTCCCGCATCCCACCGATGACCGCGTGAGCACCGTGGCCGACGCTCTGCTTGCCGACCCCGCGGATTCACGGAGCCTGGAGGCGCACGCACGGGCCATCGGGGTGAGCCGACGCACCCTGACCCGGCTGTTCGTCCACCACACCGGCATGCACTTCGACCGCTGGCGCACCCATGTGCGGCTGCGTGCCGCGCTTCCGCTGCTCGCCGAGGGGCAGCCCGTCTCGCGGGTCGCACATACCGTGGGATACGCGACACCGAGCGCTTTCCTTGCTGCGTTCCGGCGAACCATCGGCACTTCCCCGGGGCGCTACCTCAGTGGCCACGCCTCTTTCGAGCCCCAGGCCGCGCGCACCGCCGATGAATGACCACTGAGGGGCGGAGCTAGTGCCGTATCAGGCAACGTTTGCCCTGTCGACGACGGCGCGTAGGCGCTGGTCGTCGGCGTGGCGGTTTCGCCAGATGATGTAGCAGCGGATCATGCTGCCCTGTTCTTTGTGATCGGCGTGGTCGGTGCCGTCGAGGGTGAAGTAGCGCAGGGCGGTGAACTGGGCTTCGATCCGGTTGAGCCAGGAGGAGTTCGTCGGGGTGTAGGCGATCTCGACGTTGTTCGCCGTCGCCCAGGACCTGACCCGCTGACATTTCTTCGTCGTCAGGTGCGGGGAGAAGTTGTCACAGACGATCGCGATGCGCATCGTCGTCGGGTAGAGGGTGCGCAGGTAGCGGCAGAACTCCAGGAACTGGGTCCGCTTCTTGATCGGTTTGATGTGGCCGTAGAGCTTGTCCTTGGCCAGGTCCAGGGCGGCGAACAGGTGCCGGATTCCGCCGTAGCGGTTGTAGGTAGCGCGCCGTCGCCGACGGGGTTCACGGTCAGAGTCCTTGTTCTTGCCGCCGCGCTCGGCCCACTGCCGCCCCGGATGGGGCATGAGGTTGAGGGGTCCGAACTCGTCCATGCAGAAGACGACTTCGGGCTCGTTCTTGTCGGGTATGACCTCACCGTCGGCAATCGCGTAGAGGTGCTCGACGCGGGCCTTCTTGGCCGTATAGTCCGGGTCGCGGGAGGTCTTCCAGGTTTTCAGCCGTTGAAAGGAGACGCCTTCCTCGCGGAGCAGAATGCGCAGGCCCTCGTGGCTGATGTCGTCGACCACCCCCTCGGCAACCAGGAAGTCCGCCAGCTTGGTCAGACTCCAGGTCGAGAACGGCAGGTCATGCTCGGGCCGCTGCGACTTCGCGATCTTCTTTATCTCGCGCCGCTCGGGCAGCGTGAACGTCTTCGGGCGGCCGCCCTTGTACTTGGGGTAGAGCGAGTCGAAGCCGTCGGTGTTGAAGTTGTGGATCACGTCGCGGACCCGGTCGCCGCTGGTGAACGACACCTCCGCGATCCTCGTCACCGCCATGCCCTGCACGGACAGCAGCACCATCTGAGCCCGCCGCCAGGTCACCACCGAGCCGGTGCCCCGACGGATGATGCGCAGCAGCCGTCGGCCCTCGTCATCGTCGATCTCGCGTACACGCACTCGCTCTGCCATAGGCGAACAGCCTGACGGCAAGCCGTGGGCAAGAACAGGACTTTGGCGGTGCGTCACGAGGCGCGTCGGCGCCGCAGCTCCTCAAGCCACCCGCGTACCTGATCGTCGTCGTACAGGTACGGCTCCTCCGGGCCCGACCTCAGGTCGATCCCGTACAGGAGCCGGAGCGCCCAGAGAGACAACTCGTCCCACTCGAGGGTGTCGTCGGCGTACCATCGCCCGGCCCACCGGTCAGCCGCGTCCCTGCTCACGCGTCCCTCAACCACACCAGCGAAGCATGCTTCGATCTTGTCCAGATCCGGCTGGCCAGCACCACTCATAGGACACACCGTATCTAGGACAGGGCAAACCTTGCCTGATGCGGCACTAGTAGGCAGTGGGCCCTACGCCGCTGCCGCCCCCGCCGGATCATCAAGCACAGCCCGTACGACCGAGTGTGCAGCCCCCAGCAACGGGCCGTCGGAGCCAAGGGCGGAGACGGCGACAGCGCACGCCGTGCCCGCCGTGCGGCGTTCCAACTCGCCCTCCAGTGACGGCAGCAGCCACGGTGCGAGCCGCGACAGGGCGCCGCCGAGCACCACCGAGCGCGGGTCCAGCAGATTCACCGCGCCGGTGAGCGCCATGCCCAGTGCGGCTCCCGCACCGTGCAACGCCATTCGTACATCCTCATCATCGCCCTGCGCGGCGCGCTCTGCGAGGAGACCGACGCGGTCCGCACCAGGATCAAGACCCGCCGCACGCAAGACCGCCTCCTCGCCCGCGTACTGCTCCAGGCAGCCACGGCCGCCGCACGGACACGGTGGACCGTCCGGCCACACCGGTACGTGCCCCAACTCGCCCGCGAAGCCGCGTGTCCCGCGCAGCAGCCGTCCGTCGACGACCAGCGCGGCGCCGATGCCGATCTCCGCCGACACGTGGAGGAAGTCCTGGGGCGCCGCGTCACCGAGCCACAGCTCGGCCAGTGCGCCGAAGTTGGCCTCGTTGTCCACCGTCAGTGGCAGCCCCTCGGGCAGGAGGGCGGCGAGATCGATGTCGTGCCAGTCGAGATTGGGGGCGCGCACCACCACCCCCGTGCCGCGGGCGACGAGGCCCGGGACGGCGAGTGCAAGGCCCGCCGGACGCAGCCCTGCCAGGTGGGCTTCGTCGCTCAGCTGCCGCACCAGTGCGATGAGTTCCCGTAGGACGGGTTGCGGGGCGCGCCCCCGGTTGTCTCCCTGTCGCACGGCACGCGCGCGTACCTCTCCGCGCAGGTCGACCACGCACACCGAGAGGTGGTCCACGCCGATTTCGGCGCCGATGCCGGCCGGCCCGCGCCCACTGACCGCGAGCGCGGATCCGGGGCGCCCCACCTTGCCGGGCCGCCCGGGGCCCAGCTCGTCCAGGAGACCGGAGCGGATCAACTCGTCCACCAGCGTGGAGACCGCCGCCCGCGTCAAGCCGATCCGGGTGGCCACGGCGGCACGGGACAGCGGTCCGTGCGCCGCGACGGCGTGCATGACACGCGAGAGGTTGCGGCGGCGCATCCCCTGCTGCGTGTCGGGCAGCGGGGCTCCGGACGTGCCCCGGCTCGCGTCGTGCGGTGGTGCGGTCATGCCCCCGTCAGTCCCTGTCTTCCGTCCTCATGGCCGGGTTTCCTCGTGGCCCTTGGCGTCGAGATGGCCCCTGGAGTCGAGCAGCGACGCCGCGTCGGAGACTACCCCGGCGATCCGGGCCAGCGCCGACTCGTCCCGCTCCACAGGGGGCAGCACAGGACCGTCAGCCGTACCCCAGCGGCGGGCGACAGCCGCAGGATCCTCGCCCGTCAGGAGGCCCGCGGCTTGGGCGGCGGCACCGAGGGCGACCAGTTCCCTGGCCTCGGGCACCTGAACGGCCCGCCCCGAAAGGCGCCGCACGGTGTCCTGCCAGGCCGCGCCCCGCGCCCCGCCGCCGATGAGCAGGAGCGGAGCCGAGCGGTCCGCGTCCGCGTCCAAGACCAGGTCGAGTGCGCCCAACAGCGAGTGCACAGCCCCGTCGTAGGCCGCTTGCAGCAGCTGCCCCGGAGTCGTGTCGTGGCGCAGCCCGTGCAGCAGTCCCGAAGCATGCGGCAGGTCAGGAGTGCGCTCACCGTCCAGGTAGGGCAGCAGGGTGACGGCGCCGCCCGCCTCCACCGCCTCACGGTCGAGGCTCAGCAGCGCGGCCACCCGGTCCACGGCCAGAGTGCAGTTGAGGGTGCAGGCCAGCGGCAGCCAGTCGCCGCGTGCGTCGGCGAACCCGGCCACGGTGCCCGTGGGATCCGCCTGGCGCCGCGTGGAGACCGCGTACACGGTGCCCGACGTTCCCAGGCTCAGGACCGGCGTTCCGGGGCGCAGGCCGAGCCCGAGCGCCGCCGCCGCGTTGTCGCCGGTTCCGGGGGCGACGAGGGTGCCCTTGGAGAAGGGCAGCTCGCCGCTCCCGCGCACGGTGCCGACGACCTCACCGGGGCGCACCACACGCGGCAGCAGCTCGGGGGCAAGGCCGACGAGTCCCAGGATCTCCTCGTCATACGCCTCCGTCGCCGACGCCCACCACCCCGTGCCGGAGGCATCGCCCCGGTCGGTCGTGCCGGATCCCGTGAGGCGTTCGGTGAGGTAGTCGTGGGGGAGCCGCACGGCTGCGGTGGCCCGCGCCGCCTCGGGTTCGTGCTCGCTGAGCCAGGCCCACTTGGTCACCGTGAAGGAGGGCCCCGGCACGCTGCCGACGCGCTCGGCCCACGCCTTCGGGCCCCCCAGGCGGTCCACCAGAGAGCGGGCCTGCGCCGCCGAGCGCACGTCGTTCCACAGCAGCGCGGGCCGCACCGGCCTGGACCGCGCGTCCAGCGTGACAAGCCCGTGCTGCTGGCCACCGACCGACACCGCGGCGGCCTCGCGCGCCGGTTCGCCGCACTGGTCGAGAGCCGCACACAGGGCGTTCCACCAGTCCTCGGGGTCACTCTCGCGGGCGGGCCCCGAGCTGACGCGGTGCGGGGCCTGACCGCTCGCCACCACCCTGCCCGTGGCGGCGTCGACGACCAGGACCTTCGTGGACTGCGTGGAGCTGTCCACGCCGACGACGAGGGGCCCGTCGGCTGCTGGCGCTGATGACATCGGGGGTCTCCGTTCCCGCGGCTCTTTCCGGGCACGCCCGGACTTCTTTCCGTCCGACCTTCCCAGGGATGCCTCCGGATACTAATTTGTTAAGCGCCATGACGAAATAGTCGCGGCAGCCGCGCACGAGCGGGCACGCAGCCATGCCCACTCCGCCACACAGCTGTGCACCAGCCATCCAGGGAGCGAACATGACGTACCAGCCCACTCCTGAGGACAAGTTCACCTTCGGCCTGTGGACCGTCGGCTGGCAGGGAAGGGACCCGTTCGGCGACGCGACCAGGGCGGCCATCGACCCGGCCGACTCCGTGCGGCACCTGGCCGAACTGGGGGCCTACGGAGTGACCTTCCACGACGACGACCTGATCCCCTTCGGCGCCACGGACACCGAGCGCGAGTCGCACATCAAGCGCTTCCGGCAGGCACTCGACGCGACAGGCCTCGTCGTGCCGATGGCGACCACGAACCTCTTCACACACCCCGTCTTCAAGGACGGGGGGTTCACCGCCAACGACCGGGACGTACGCCGCTACGCGCTGCGCAAGACCATCCGCAACATCGATCTCGCGGTGGAACTGGGCGCACACACCTACGTCGCGTGGGGCGGCAGGGAAGGCGCCGAATCCGGTGCGGCGAAGGACGTACGCGTCGCCCTCGACCGCATGAAGGAGGCCTTCGACCTGCTCGGCGACTACGTGACGGAGCAGGGTTACGACCTGCGCTTCGCGATCGAGCCCAAGCCGAACGAGCCGCGCGGCGACATTCTTCTGCCCACCGTGGGGCACGCCCTTGCCTTCATCGAGCGTCTGGAGCGCTCCGAACTGTTCGGCGTCAACCCCGAAGTGGGCCATGAACAGATGGCCGGCCTCAACTTCCCGCACTCCATCGCCCAGGCCCTGTGGGCGGGCAAGCTCTTCCACATCGACCTCAACGGCCAGACCGGCATCAAGTACGACCAGGACCTGCGCTTCGGGGCGGGCGATCTGCGCAGCGCCTTCTGGCTGGTCGACCTCCTGGAGAGGGGCGGTTACGAAGGTCCGCGCCACTTCGACTTCAAGCCGCCGCGCACGGAGGACTACACGGGCGTGTGGGCGTCGGCCGCCGGCTGCATGCGCAACTACCTCATCCTTCGGGAGCGTTCGGCCGCCTTCCGCGCCGACCCGGAGGTCCAGGAGGCCCTGCGCGCGTCCCGCCTGGACGAGCTGTCCCTTCCCACCGCCGAGGACGGCCTCTCCGGGCTGCTCGCCGACCGGGCCGCCTTCGAGGACTTCGACGTGACGGCAGCCGCGGACCGGGGCATGGCCTTCGAGCACCTCGACCAGCTGGCCATGGATCACCTTCTGGGGGCGCGGGGCTGACCCGACGCCCCGATTGCGGAGGCATCAAGTTCTGCGCAGGGGTCGCATCTTGACCCTTTCGAGGCGACTCTGGACGGTATGGCCATGCCGCCCGTACCGCCACCGCCGCCCCCTCCGCCGGGTGACCCGCCCCCTCCGGGTGACGGCGGCTACGGTCCGCCCGGTGGAGGCTACGGTCCGCCCGGAGGAGGGTACGGCCCGCCTCCGGGCGACGGGTTCGGACCACCTTCGGGCGGCGGGGGATGGCCTCCAGCGGGAGGCGACGGTATGCCCCCGGGCGGTGGCGGATGGCCGCCTGCTCCGCCGCCGGGCGGGCCGTCAGGGCGCCGGGGCGGCCTTTTCGTCCTGCTCGCGCTGATCGTCGCGATCGGCGCCGTCGTCGCTGTAGTCCTGGTGGCGACTGGTGGTGACGGCTCGGACGACAAGAAGGGCCCATCCGAGAGCAGTGAGAGCTCGGGCGGCAAGCCCACGCCCTCGCTGAGCATCCCGTCGGAGATCCCCTCCGAGCTGCCGACGGACCTGCCGACGGAGGTGCCCTCGAACCTGCCCAGCGGTCTGCCGTCGGAGCTTCCCAGCGATCTGCCGAGCGACTTGGACTCCCTGCTCCCGTCACGCGCGGACAACGAAGCGCGCTTCTACTTCCTGAAGATGGAGGTCATCAAAGCGGGCGTCACCGAACGGGGTTTCTGATCGGCGTATCGGGCGCGAGACCACCGGACTCAGAGGCCTTTCGGCAGCCGCACGTACGTCACCGTGGTCTGCACGTCACTGTCCACGAGCCGCCCCTCCTCGTCGAACGCCTCCGCGCCGTCCGTCATCCCGAAGTCGTTGTCGTTGATCAGGGCGAGCGTGTGACGGTTCACGCGGGCAACGCCCTCGATCTTGTCGGGTACGCCCTCCATGGCGCCGAGGTCGACCAGGAGACGCTTCCTCAGGACGGGCACTCCGGAGGCCGCCGGATCGTCGAGCTCCTCCAAGGAGGGCTTCGTCGAGGCGTCATCCCACCGCTCGCCGAGGATGTCGGAGCCACGGTCCAGCTTCACCGTCTGCAGCCGAGCGGCCTTGTCGGTGCGCTCCTCGACCAGGAGCCGGTCACGGCCGACGGCCACCACGGAAGAGATCTTCAGCTCGGACGTGTCGTCCTCGCCCGGGTCGACCACACCGACCGCGTCGAAGTGGTACGCGTACTCGGCGGTGACCGCCTGCTTCTTCGGCGAGAAGCGCAGCAAACGTGCCGTCCGCGACGCGTCACCCGCGTCTTCGTCCGGCACCGACAGAGGGCTCTGCACCGCCATCACCAGGTCACCGCCCGGTAGTTGCGCGAGCCCCTCGAAGCCGCGATTGGCCTTGCGGTGCAACAGGACGCCCGGAAGCGCCTCGACGACCGGATAGTCGGCACCCGTCAGCTTCAGGCCCTCGGGGGCATAGCGCTTGAGCACCTTTCCGCGCGCGGAGACGTGGACGAGCGAGGGGCCGTATTCGTCCACCAGCCAGAAGCTGCCGTCGTGTGCCCGCACGATGCCCTCGGTGTCGAGGCCGTTCGGATCGTAGGTCAGCGCCGTCTTCGCGTCGTACGTGTACGGGGTCTCGTCGCGCCTCTCCTGGTTGGGAAGTCCGGTGACGGGCTTACCGGAGGAAGTCGTCAGCGGGAGCGCGTCGATGACCTTCACCGTGTCACCGGAGACGCGGATCTTGACGATCGCCGGATCGAAACCGGGGACGGGGAATGTGCGTCGCTTCTTGCCGTCCACCTTGATCTGGCCGTTGGGCCCGCGGTCCGTGACCGTCCAGAACTCGCCCTTGCGGCCCGCCGGATAGATGTCACTGCCGATGCCGCCGAGATCGACACCGCGGTCGTCGCTCACCGTGCCGGGCAGCAGGGAGTTGCTGAACGTCCCCAGCGGAACGTCACCGAGGGTCGCCGTCGAGGTGATCCGAGGCGCCTTCTCCTTGCCGCTGGTCTGGGCACCCGTGGCCGTGCCGGTCACCGCGATCGCCGCGAGCACGGCGAACGGCACACCCGCGGCGACGGAACGGCGGACGCGACGCTTTCGGGCGGCGTGCGGGGACATGAGTGCCTCCTGGGGTGCAAGTGTTCGGTGACAGCGATCAGGCTTCGCCGTCGCCACGAACACAGGGAGGCAGAGAGGTGAACGTGAGGGGGCGCACTGGCGGCGCCTCCCGCGAGGGGCAAGAGGCGCCGCCGTCACCTACGGGCCGGTCAGCGGTAGTTGGGCACCTGGCCCTTGTCGCCCCCCTTCGGCTGGATCGCGCTGACGTACTCCATCACTCCGGGGCCCTGCGGGACGGGGGAGCCCAGTCGCGGTCGGCACCCCTGAACCGGTGGGGTCCACCCTGGCGGATGTCATGCTCGCGCTCAATCGCTGGTCAGGGGGAGTGCACGTGCCGGTGTTCCCGGCGTGCGCATGAGCGGCTCGGATGCGCCGGAGGGCGCCGGGCCGGGAAGTCGGACGCTTCCGGGGTGTTGGTGTGAGCGGGGGACTGTTGTGAGTGCGTTGTGGCTGGGGTCCAGTGCTGGGTTCGGGGGCCGGTGCTGTTGTGGACGAGCCGTGGCTGGCGGCCGGTGCGGGCACGTGGAAGGCTCGCACCGGACCTGCCCGGCCTATTCGCCGCCGGTCGCCACGGCCAGTGCCGTCGCGGGGTCGTGGGCCGCTGGACCCGCCGGGGTCCAGCGTCCGCGCTCCTTGCGGTAGGGCCACCAGCGACCGTCGCGGCCCTGCCGCAGCTGGGCGTCGCCGCCCACCACGGTCCAGCGGTTGCGGGCGGCGCGCAGCTGCGGCCGCTCCCCGTCGTCCCAGGCCACGTCCAGCGCCGCACGCGCGCGTGCCAGTGCGTCCGCCTCCGGGGCCCACTCCTCCTCGAGGACGGACAGTGCGGCCGGACCTCCGTACTCCCAGGCCCGTACGGCCAGCGCGAGGCCGTCCTTGCCGCGGTCCCCGGCGGTCGCGAGGCGTGAGGCCACCGGCGCGGGAGCTGTGGCGGCGAGGCGTACGGCATCCTCGTCGAGCGTCAATTCCGGCTCGACCGGGTGCCGTTCGTGCCCCGGGGACAGCGCCTCGGCCAGCATCCGGTGCGCCTCCACGGCCGCCTGGGTCGCCAAGAACTCGAGTGCCGCCACATCGAGACCGGGCGCGGGTTCCGCCTCTGTGTCGAGGGAGGGCGGCAGGCCCGGCTCTGGCGGCAGCGGAGGCAGCTCGGGCAGCGGAGGCAGGATGGCACCCTCCGCGTACGCCTCGTCGGCATCCACGCCCTCCTGGGCCCCCTCCTGCTCCTCCGTCGGCGCCTCCTCGGCCTCTGTCCGCGCCACGCTGCGTACTTGCAGCTCGTCCAGCAGCTCGCGCTCCGCCCGTCCACGCATCAGGAACAGCACGAACGGATCCTGGTCGAGGAGCCGGGCCACCTGGTAGCAGAGGGCGGCGGTGTGCCCGCAGTGGTCCCAGGCCTCGCAGTCG
This sequence comes from Streptomyces sp. NPDC051218, assembly GCF_044455475.1. Classification (NCBI taxonomy): domain Bacteria; kingdom Bacillati; phylum Actinomycetota; class Actinomycetes; order Kitasatosporales; family Streptomycetaceae; genus Streptomyces; species Streptomyces sp. NPDC051218. The sequence continues at coordinate 722,552 of NZ_JBITEU010000002.1, forward strand.
CACTCCGGCTCCAGGTCGCCGATGCCCGGCAGGAGTTCGACACCCGCTGCCGCCGCGTCCTCCACCAGATGCGGCGGCATCTCCCGGTCGAGCAGCGCCGCGATGTGCCCGGCCCGCTCGACGGCCATGCCCAGGAAGCGGTCCCACTCGTCCTCGCCGAGCCGCTGCAGCAGTACGTCGGAGCGGCGCGGGGTGCCGTCGCGGTCCTGGACGACCGCGGTGATCCGGCCGGGACGCACCGAGACCGCGCCCACGGCTCCCGCGCGCGCGAGCCTGCGTCCGGCCTTCAACTGCGCGAGGTCCAGTGCAGTGTCCTCCAGGGCCTTCAGCCAGGCCTGGCCCCACCAGCTCTGCGCGAACCCCCGGCCGTGCGCGGGCGGCAGCGCGGCAAAGGTGCGCTCCTGCCCGTCCCCGCCCTCCCCGTGACCGCCGTCCCCGTGGGTCTCGCCGCTCGGCCCTTCGTACATGTCGTTCATGTCGTTCATCGAGTCCCCCCACGCAGTTCCACCAGATCCGACAGCTCGGCGTCGGTGAGTTCCGTCAGCGCCGCCTCCCCGGAACCGAGCACCGAGTCCGCCAACTCCCGCTTGCGCAACAGCATGTCGGCGATGCGGTCCTCGATCGTCCCCTCCGCGATCAGGCGGTGCACCTGCACCGGCTGCGTCTGCCCGATGCGGTACGCGCGGTCGGTGGCCTGTGCCTCGACTGCGGGGTTCCACCAGCGGTCGTAGTGCACGACGTGCTCGGCGCGCGTCAGGTTCAGTCCGGTGCCGGCCGCCTTCAACGACAGCAGGAAGACGGGGACTTCGCCGTTCTGGAAGCGCTCCACCATCGCCTCGCGCGCCGCGATGGGTGTGCCGCCGTGCAGGAACTGGGACGGGGTGCCGCGGGCCGCCAGGTGCTGCTCGATGAGGCGCGCCATCTGGACGTACTGCGTGAAGATGAGCACGCTCGCGTCTTCGGAGAGGATCGTTTCGAGCAACTCGTCGAGCAGTTCCAGCTTTCCGGAACGGCCATCGATCCGAGGCTTGTCCTCCTTGAGGTACTGCGCGGGGTGGTTGCAGATCTGCTTGAGACCGGTGAGCAGCTTGACGATCAGGCCCCGCCGCGCGAAGCCGTCGGCGCCGGAGATCTCGGCGAGCGTCTCGCGCACCACCGCTTCGTAGAGGCCCGTCTGCTCCGTGGTGAGGGAAACGGCTCGGTCGGTCTCCGTCTTGGGCGGGAGTTCGGGTGCGATGCCCGGGTCGGACTTGCGCCTGCGCAGCAGGAAGGGGCGTACGAGTTGGCCGAGCCGCTCGGCGGCCGCCGGGTCCTTGCCGCTCTCGACGGCTTGGGCGTAGCGGGTACGGAAGGTGCCGAGCTTGCCGAGCAGGCCCGGGGTGGTCCAGTCGAGGATGGCCCACAGCTCGGAGAGGTTGTTCTCCACGGGCGTGCCGGTGAGCGCCACGCGCGCGCGTGCGCCGATGGTGCGTAGCTGCTTGGCGGTGGCCGAGTACGGGTTCTTGACGTGCTGGGCCTCGTCGGCGACGACCATGCCCCACGGGGCGTGCGCCAAGGCGTCCGCGTCGAGCCGCATCGTGCCGTACGTGGTGAGCACGAACTCCCCGTCGGCGAGGCCTTCCAGGCTGCGCTGAGCGCCGTGGAAGCGGCGTACGGGGGTGCCGGGGGCGAACTTCTCGATCTCGCGCTGCCAGTTGCCCATGAGGGACGTGGGGCAGACGACGAGGGTGGGTCCGGCGGAGTCGGTGTCGGTCTGCCGGTGCAGATGAAGGGAGATGAGCGTGATCGTCTTGCCGAGGCCCATGTCGTCCGCGAGACAGCCGCCCAGGCCCAGGGAGGTCATCCGGGCCAGCCAGTTCAGGCCGCGCAGCTGGTAGTCGCGCAGGTTCGCGGCGAGCGCCGCTGGCTGGCCGACGGGCTCCATGCCCTCGGGGTCCGCGAGGCGTTCGCGCAGCGTGGCGAGCCAGCCGGTCGGTTGGACGTCGATGCGTTGCCCGCCCACTTCGGTGGTGCCCGTCAGGACGGCGCTCAGGGCGTCGATCGGGGTGACCTTGTGGTCCTGGTGCGCGCGAGCACGCCGGGCTTCTTCGGGGTCGATGAGCACCCACTGGTCGCGCAGGCGCACCACCGGACGGTTGGCTTCGGCGAGACGGTCGAGCTCCGCGCGGGTCAACTGCTGATCGCCCAGCGCGAACCGCCAGTTGAAAGCGAGCAACGCGTCGGTGGAGAGGTACGAGGGTGTGTCCGACGACGGCTTGCCCGGATCCTTCGCGTCGTCGTCGGGCGGGCCGATGACCGCACGGGCGGTCAGGTTGCGTGCCAGTTCCCTGGGCCAGTGCACCTCGACGCCGGCGGTGGCGAGCATGCGGGAGCCTTCGCCCAGCAGTGAGGTGACTTCTTCGTCGGCGAGCTCGATCGCATCGGGGACGGTGGCCGAGAGGAGCGGAGCGAGTGGCGGCCACGCGCGCGTGGCGCGCCGCAGCGCGAGCAGGGCGTCCATCCGCGACCGCGCCCCGAAGGCCTGCCCCGACGCGCCCGAAGCGGCCCACACCTCCGCCGCGTCCGCGACGAGCGAGGGGTCGCTGACGCTGTGCATCTGCAGCACGGCGCGGAACGGCAGGCGGGTCCCGTCGGGGGTGTCCGACACCAGGCCGGGCACCTCGACGCGCAGCGAGATCCGTACGCCGGCATCGTGCCCAGCGGCGACATCGGTGGCCCAGGGGCGCTGTGTGGGGACGTGCTGGGGCTGCGCGGAGGCGAAGGCCGGGGCGCCGGCGGCCAGCGTCGCGGCGGGGGAGCGCGGCAGCGTGTCGGCCACCGCATCGAGGAACTGGCGCAGCAGCCGCTCCGGTTCGGGCAACCGCAAGGGCTCCGAGCCGCCCTCCAACGGAAGGGCGTGCGCGGCGGGGGGCATCGCAGCGGCGAGCTCCCGCAGGCGTCGCAGATCGTCGGCGCCCAGGGGGCCCGAGCGCCATGCGTCGTGATCACTCGGCGTCAGGCCGGGCAACAGCAGTCCACGCGCGGCGAGTTGCAGCGCGAGCACGCCTGCCGTGCCCCAGAAGGCGGCCGTCGGGTGGACTCCTGCCGACGCACGCGCGCGTGTCAGGACGGGCAGTGCTGTGCGTAGCGGGAGCACCAGTGCGGACACGTCGCTGAGCTGGACGCCCTCGGCGCCGGGCACCGCGACGGTCAACTCCTCGACGGTGCCTGCCGAGCAGCTGGGCGGTGCGTCCCCCTCGGGGCGCCAGAAGGCGACGCGGCCGGTGCGCGCCGGGTCGCCGGAGACGAACAGGACGGAGCAGCTGGACAGTTCAGAGATCTCGGAAGGTGACACAGCAGGGGGCCTGGGCACGGCGATGGCGCATTCCTCAAACTTGACTACTGGGACCGGAGCGGCCGAGAGTACAACACGTACTGCCTTAGACGTTAGCGATCACGTAGTGATCCACGTCACGAAAGCGAGGGGGCGCTACCCGGAGGTGTACCTAGCCCCCCTTCCGGGCGGTGCTGGCCCCCTCCCAAGACGGGTGAAGGCGTCATGGTTTGCGCAGGTCACGGGCTCATACGTTGTGCAACGTCAGCCCGATCCAGTCAGAGACCGGAGACCTCACCATGTCCCAGGCCGTCGCAGCAGTCGCGGATCGTCCCTCGAGTACCAGCGCAAGGCAGCCCGCCGGGAGCGATTTCGCACCTCTCCTGCGCACCGTCAAGGAGCAGGGGCTGCTGGGCCGCCGCACCGGGTGGTACGCCCGCACCATCGTGGTCAACGCCGTTGCGCTGGCCGCGGTGGCGACGGGCATGGCCCTCATCGGAGGCTCCTGGTGGGTGCTGCTCCTCGCACCCGTCCTGTCCGTGCTGTGCGCCCGAACGGCGTTCATAGGTCACGACGCGGGGCACTCCCAGATCACCGGCGACCGCAACGTGAGCCGCGCCATCGGGCTCGTGCACGGCAACCTCCTCCTCGGCATGAGCTCGGCCTGGTGGAACGACAAGCACAACCGCCACCACGCCAACCCCAATCACCTCGAGAAGGACCCCGACGTCGCCGCGGACGTCCTCGTCTGGACCAGCAAGCAGGCCAAGGTCCGTGTCGGATTCCGGCGCTGGCTCACCCGCAACCAGGCCTGGCTGTTCTTTCCGCTGACGCTGCTACAGGGCGTCGCCATGAAGATCTACGGCTTCCAGGACCTGCGCCGCCAAGCGCCGCGCGAACGCGTGCTCGAAGGCGCTCTCCTCGTGGCGCACCTCGTCGGATACGTGACGCTGCTGCTCGTCACCATGCCGGTGGGCCACGCCCTCGCCTTCGCCGCCATCCACCAGGCACTCTTCGGCCTGCACCTCGGACTGGCCTTCGCGCCCAACCACAAGGGCATGGAGATGCCCGACCCGGACGGGGAGCGCTGGGGCCACCTCAGCCGCCAGGTCCTCACCTCGCGCAACATCCGCGGCAGCGCCCTGACCGACTGGTTTCTGGGCGGACTCAACTACCAGATCGAGCACCACCTCTTCCCGAGCATGCCCCGCCCCAGCCTGCGGCGCGCCCAGCCCCTGGTCCGCGCCCACTGCGCCCAGCTGGGCATGCCGTACACGGAGGCCAAATTCATCGACTCCTACCGGCAGGTACTGCGTCACATGTACGAGGTCGGCGAGCCGCTGAGGGTTGAGTAGCCACGCGGACACGCGCCGCGGCTCAGGGTTGCGTCAGGGTCGCTCCTCAGGGGTCTATCAGGGGAGCAGTCTGGAACTGTGGGCGGTCAAAGCCCGTTTCTCAAGACAGAGAGCGGCAGCAGCCGCGAAGGAGGCGACGCACATGTCGAAGAACGCGAAGATCGCCGCAGGGGGTGTGGCGGCCGGCCTCATCCTGTTGATCTGGCTGCCCTGGTGGGCCGCCCTCCTGATCGTGCTCGGGGTCCCGGCCGCGGCCTATCTGACCCTGGATCCCGGACAGCGGCGCAGGCTGCGCCGTGTCTCGCGCAAGGAACTCGGCCACTGACCCGGCACCCCGGGCGGGCACAGCACCAGGGGCGCACCCCCATGCGCAGGTGCTGACGGCCTCTCCGTTCGCGGTCCCGCCCAAGGCGGCACCGCGAGCGGAAAACCCATGCGCCCCAGCAGTTCCGCGGCGCGTGGGGCCGGTGAGCGTATCCGCGGGCGCGGCGTGGTTCACACCGACATCGGCCGATGGTCATGCGAGCTGTGACAAGACGCGGGACCAGCGGGACCAGAGGGATCAGGCGGGGCGTACGGCCATCTTGTCGAGCGCGTCGAGGAGCCAGGGGAGTTCGGGCCCGCGGCCCACCGGCAGCACCTCTCCCGGCTCTTCGTCGAGCAGCACGAACGCGATGTCGTCGGTCCTGGCGACCATGGACCAGCCGGGACCGTCGGCTCGCAGGGTGCGCGCCTCTCCGGAGGCGAAGGACGACCGCACGCGACCCAGGGGCGGCGGAGTGCTCACGTAGTCCCGAGCTTCCGCCAGCACGCGACGTATGCCGGTGAGGGGCGCCTGTTCGGCGTCGGAATCGGCGCCCGCAGCGATTTTGGCCTGGGGGGTCTCGCCGCTCTCCGGGGTGGCTTCCTCGTCATCCTGCGCCGCGTCCTTCTCGGCGCTGTCGGTCAAGAAATCCGCGTCGTCGATCTGCTCGCGCCACGCCGCCCACTGGAGCGCGATCTCGTCGGCGCCGAGCCGACGTTGAGCAGGTCCCCAGGTGTCGGACTGCGGAGGAGAGAGCGGCTTCTGGTCCGCTTCCTCGGGCTCGGGGTCGTGCGGAGGGGGCACGTTGGGCGCCGCGACGGCGACCGCGAGCGGCCAGCCGGGCAGCGCGGCGACCACCGTACGTTCGTCGGGCGACAGGTCGTACTCCATGCCGCAGTCCCAGGAGGCGATGGCGACGGCCACGAGTGACACGTCGTCGACCACGACCGTCCACCGGGCGCCCGCACCGTCCTGACCGAGCACCAGACCGTAACCGGCGGCGAGCGGCGCGAGCCCCAGGGCCGCGCACGCCTCCGGATAGTCGTCACCGAGCACACTCGGGAACTTCGCGGGTGTCAGCAGCACCGCGGTCAGCACGTACAGCGCGTCGTCCTCGGCGGCGACAGCGTCGTCCGTTCCGGCCATGCCAGCCTCCCCATCGGTTCATCCGTCGGCGCACCCTAACCACAGGTCCGCTTGATCGTCGAGGGGTGCGTGACCAGGAAAGTCGCTCGTACGCACCGGGAAACTCGCTCGTGCACCCTCGTGTCCGACGCCTACGCTGGGTGTCATGCCCAGAGCCAGTTCGCACTTCGTCTGTCTGCCGTGCCGTGCTTCTTTCAAGAAGGAGGCCGACTACAGCCGTGTGCGTGTCGACAACTGCCCTCAGTGCGGAGGCCAGTTGCTCAACGCGGGCTCCGCGCTTGCCGTGCCCAAGCGCCGCGACAGGGCGGCCTGGCGCGCCTTGAGCGCGGTCCTGCTGGCCGGGCTCCGCTTCCGGCAGGGCTGCTGCGGCGGCCCCGGCTACCGCCCACGCACCCCGCGCGAGGTCCGAGAGCGCCTCACGCACGCGACCGGGACAGGCAACCCCGTCCATGAGGCACTGGCCTGCCCCGATCCCACGCACGCGGATGTCAGGCGGCAGGCAGGCCAAGGAGCGTACGCGCCACGTCCGTCGGCGACTCGTCGCGTTCCCGTGCGAGGGCGATGACCGCTCGGCAGGCGAGTTCGCTGACACCGAAGGACAGGGCCTCCGGCGAGACCCAGCCCGTGGCCTCGTCCTGGCGGTCCTGATCGTCCTCGGCGCACGCCGCCACGTAGACGGCGGCCGCCTCGAAGAGGTTGTGCGGGCGCCCCTCCTTCTGAACGAGCACAGATCCCTCCGAGCGCCACAGCTTGCGGAGCTTGTCGAACATGTGGGCCACCTTCCCCCGGTTGTGGTTGCCGCTGATGATCATTCATCTGTTGTACCCCAACGTAGAGTTGGAGCTCCGACGACAGAAGGGGGACGGTGCGGTGAAGCGCTATGACCGGCTCAAGGAGATTCGGCGTCTCGACCCGGAGAAGGACGCCCTGGCGATCTACCGGCTCACCGCGACGTACGAGTTCCCCTGGGATTACACCCGCGCTCTGGAGCTTGCGCTCTACCGCACCTACGCCGTGCCCACCATCGGTCGACTCCTGGCCGAGACGGCGGAACTGACGGACCGTACGCAGAAGCGGTACGACGACACGGCCCTGCTCCTCGACACCGTTGTGGAGCACGGCTTCGGCACGGACGAGGGCCGCACCGCGATCCGCCGCATCAACCAGATGCACCGCAGCTACGACATCAGCAACGAAGACATGCGCTACGTGCTGTGCACGTTCGTGGTGATGCCCAAGCGCTGGATCGACGCCTACGGATGGCGCAAGCTGTCACGCCACGAGAGGACCGCGGCCGCCGTCTACTACCGCACCCTGGGGCGCCACATGGGGATCCAGGGCATACCGGACTCCTACGAAGCCTTCGAGAAGTGTCTCGATGACTACGAAGAGGCCCACTTCGCGTGGGACGAGGGAGCGCGCAGGGTCTCCGACGCGACCCTCGACCTCATGGCCTCGTGGTATCCGCGTCCGCTGGCACCCATGTTGCGCGCCTCGACTCTCGCACTGCTCGACGAACCCCTCCTGCGCGCCTTTCGCTACGAACCGCCCAGCTCCGCAACCCGGACGCTGGTCAGGCGCGCGGTGCGGCTGCGCGGGCGTGCCGTGCGCCTGATGCCGCCCCGCAAAGCGCCGCACTACGCCCGGCAGAACTGGGAGATCAAGGGTTACCCGAAGGGGTATCGGGTGGGCGAGCTCGGCACGTTCCCGGTGCCCGGTGTCCGGGGCTGCCCTGTGGTCCACATCGACGAGTCGGCGGCCACTTCGGCGGAGTGAGCTCGACTTCAGCGGAGCGCAGCCAACGTCGTTCGCAGCCACGCGAGTTCGGCCCGGCTCGTCGCCCGTGCGATGGTGAGGATGCCGCGCCGGAACGGGTCGTCCAACTCCTCGGCGCGCAGCGGCCGCTCACCCTCGTAGAAGAAGCTGGCCGGCTCCTCGAGGAACGTCAGGCGGCGTTCGAGGACCGTGGCCTGGACCGCTCTGTCGTCGACGTGGCGGAGAAAGGCGAGGACCGTGAACCAGCGGTTCTCGTCGGTGATGTCGGCCTGCTGCGGTTCCGTGAGCCTGCGGCGCAGTTCGCTTCTGCCTTCCGCCGTGAGGTTCAGGACGTGGCGGGGGGCCGCCACGGAACCGGGCTGTGTCTCGCGGGCCAGCAGGCCCGCCTTCTCCAGCCGTTTGATGGCGGGGTACAGGGTGCTCTCCGCGACCGGTCGTACGTGCCCGGTCAGCGCGGTGATGCGCTTGCGCAGTTCGTAGCCGTGCAGGGGTGCGTCGTAGAGGAATCCGAGGATGGCCAGTTCGAGCATGCCGTGCATTCTGCCGCACCAACGGTGTACCTCCTCTCTGCAATACATCGGTTGCGATGTACTCTCCCTCGGAGGTAGGAGTGGACGATTCGAAGGAGAGCGGCGATGCGACAGGCACGGTTCGACGGGCAGGGCAGCTGTGTGCGCTGGACGGAGAGCGCGGGAGCCGAGCCTGCCCGGGTGTATGTGCATGGGCTCGGCGCGGCGTCGGCGGCCTATCACGCACACATCGCCGCCAGGCCCGAGTTGTCCGGACGCCGATCGCTCTTCGTCGACCTGCCGGGCCACGGCATCAGCGACCGCCCGGCTGATTTCGGCTACTCCTTGGAGGAACACGCGGACGCCCTGGCCGCGGCGTTGGATGCGGCCCAGGTGACCGGAGCGGAGATCGTCGCGCACAGCATGGGCGGCTCCGTCGCCATCGTGCTCGCGCACCGTCGCGGCGACCTGGTGTCACGACTGGTCCTCACCGAGGCCAACCTGGACCCCAACCCGGCCGCGACACAGGGCAGCAGCGGCATCGCGGCCTACGAGGAGGAGGACTTCGTGGCCGAGGGCCACGCGCGCGTGCTCGCCGAGGTCGGCCCGCTGTGGGCAGCGACCATGCGGCTGGCTGATCCCCGCGCCCTGCACCGAAGTGCGACGGGACTCGTGAAAGGCACGCAACCCACGATGCGCGCGATGCTCATGGAGCTGCCCGTGGAGCGTGTCTTCTTGCAGGGTGAGCGCAGCGGGAAACTCGTGGGCGCGGACGAGCTGGTGGCGTCCGGGGTGCGGGTGGTGGACGTGCCGGAGGCGGGGCACAACGTCATGTTCGAGAATCCGGAGCTGTTCGCCTCCGAAATCGCCAGTCCGGATGTGTTCGCCTCCGAGACCGCCCAGCGCCAGTGAGCAGCCTCCCCGGGAGAGTGGCCGACCCCGAGGGTTAGTCCTCCCGTACGGCAAGCGCCAGGAAACGCGCATCCTCGTCGATGTACGACGTCAACTGCCAGCCCGCGTGGGCGAGCAGGGGGCGGAGGTTCGCCTCGGCCCGCAGATCGTCCGGGGTGAGCCTGCGGCCCTGGCGCGCCGCGAGCGCCGCTCGTCCGATGGGGTGGAAGAGGGCGAGAATGCCTCCGGGGCGCACGACGCGACTCAACTCCCGCAGGTTCGCCGCCGGATCGGGCAGATGAGAGACCAGCCCCGCGCCGAACACGGCGTCGAGTGATGCGTCGCGCAGCGGGAGACGGGTCACGTCCCCGAGCAGAAGCTGCCCTTCGCGGTCTCTGCCCGCCCGTGTGGCGGCTTCCAGCATGGCGGGAGTCAGGTCGATCCCGACGACGACCCCGGAGGGCCCCACGGCCTCCCTGAGGGCGGGCAGCGCACGTCCGGTGCCGCACCCGGCGTCGAGAACGCGGTGACCGTGGCGCAGGCGGAGCTCGAACGCGGCGTCCCGATAGGCGGGGCCGTCGTCGGGGAACCGGCTGTCCCAGTTGGCAGCTCGGGCGGAGAAGAAGTCACGGACGCGCGTCTGGTCATCGCTCATGTGGACATGATTACGCAACGACTCGGCTGCGCGCTGGGGGCACACGTTCGAGCGTGACGCGATCGTTCTGGACCGTCTCTCTGTCATATTCCAACACCTTTCGAACTGCGCCCCCGTTGTGCGCCCCTGTCCGGACTAGCGTCCCGGAGCCATGGGACACCTGGACCACGCCACCTTCGGCTGGCTGACCCCCGTGCTGTCGTACGCGATGGCCTGTATCGGCGCCGCCCTCGGGCTGCGCTGCACCGTCCGAGCGCTCGGCGCCACGGGCACCTCACGCCGTAACTGGCTCATCACCGCGGCCTCGGCCATCGGCACGGGTATCTGGACGATGCACTTCGTGGCGATGCTCGGCTTCGGCGTCACCGGCACCGAGATCCACTACAACGTGCCACTGACGATCTTGAGCCTCGTCGTCGCGATGGCCGTCGTCGGAGCCGGCGTCTTCGCCGTCGGATACGGCCGTGACCGCGGGCGTGCGCTGGCGCTCGGCGGGCTCACGACCGGTCTCGGCGTCGCGAGCATGCATTACCTGGGCATGGCCGCACTGCGACTGCACGGCAACGTTCGGTACGACCCCGTCCTCGTCGGCCTCTCCGTGGTCATCGCCGTCGTAGCGGCGACCGCGGCCCTGTGGGCGGCGCTCAACATCAAGTCGCCTCTCGCGGTCGCCGTCGCATCACTGGTCATGGGCGGGGCGGTGAGCAGCATGCACTACACCGGAATGCTGGCCGTGAGCGTACGGGTCACCGAGTCGGGTGCGGCGCTGCCCGGGGCGACGACCATGCAGTTCATCTTCCCCCTCGCGGTCGGCCTCGGTTCCTACCTCTTCCTGACCGCGGCTTTTGTCGCGCTCTCGCCGACCTCGGGAGAGCGCGAGGCCTCCGTGGCGGCCCAACGACCAGTGGAGGGCGCCGCCCGGTAGCGGCACGGCCGGACCGGTCACGGCCGGGCGGACACCCCAGAAATCTCCCCGAGCGAGGAGGCCATGCGTACACCCCGTAGGACCCCCGACCCGGCCGACGGCACAGTGCCGCCGAAGCCCGGGGCCCCGGCGCGCGGTCGACGCGCACACGCGGGACCGCCCGCCGACGAACGGCCCGCCGCTGAAGCCTCCTTGGAGCCAGGGCCGCTCACGAACCCCGCGGCGCGCGAGCGCTCGTGGTGGCCGCGCCCTCGCACCGTACGGGCCAAGATCGTGTGCCTGCTCATGGTGCCGGTGGTCTCCCTGCTCGGGCTGTGGGGATACGCCACCGTCACCACGGCCCAGGACGTGGCGAGCCTGCGGCAGTTGCAGCGCGTCGACACACAGGTGCGCGACCCCGTCGAAGCGGCCATCGCCGCACTGCAGGCCGAGCGCCTGGCCGCCGTGCGCTACGCGACCGAGCCCGCGGCTGACCGCGGCGGCGCACTCGAGAGGCAGGCGGAACGCACGGACCGCGCGGTGGCGAAGCTGCGCCGCGGAGAAGGCGGAACGGTCGCCGACGGCGCCGGACTGCCCACCGGTGTGGCGTCCAGGCTTGAGACGTTCGTATCCGCTGCCGAGGATCTGAGCACGGTGCGTACCGACGTCCTCGACCGGCGCACCGGCTGGGACGCGGTCTACGGCCAGTACACCAAGACCATCTCGGCCGCCTTCGGAGTCGGTGGCGCGCTCACCGGCATCCATGACGCCGAACTCGGCTCCGACGCGCGCGTGCTGCTCGAATTCTCCCGGGCCGCCGAGATGCTGGCACGTGAGGACGTGGTCCTGTCCAGCGCACGGCTGGAGGGCACCCTGGAAGGCGAGCGGCTGCGGCAGTTCACCGGAGCCGTCGACACCCGGCGCACCCTGACCGACGCGGCGGTGGCGGATCTGCGCGGACCCGAACGAGCAGCCTGGCAGGACCTCGTGGAGGGGAGCGCGTACGCCGACGTGCGCGTCGTCGAGGACAAGGTGCTCGTCGCGCCACCGGGACGCAAAGCCGCCGACGCGTCGTCCGCCGCCAAGTGGGACAGCGCCCATGCGGCCGTACGGGACGAACTGCGCGCGATCGACGAGGGCGCGAGCCGCAGCGCCGCCGGCCGCGCCGACCCGTTCACGCGCGGATTGCTCACCCCGGCAGGCGCCGCCGTGCTGCTCGGGCTCCTGGCCGTCGCCGCCTCACTGGTCATCTCCGTACGCATCGGGCGAGGCCTGGTCGTCGAGCTGGTGAGCCTGCGTAACGGCGCCCTGGAGATCGCACGGCACAAAGTCCCGCACGCCATGCGGCGGTTGCGCGCCGGTGAGGAAATCGACATTCACGCCGAAGCGCCGCCCGGCCCGCCCGCGGAGGACGAGACGGGGCAGGTCAACGAGGCGCTCGGCACGGTGCACCGGGCGGCCCTGCGTGCCGCCATCGAGCGTGCCGAACTCGCCAGCGGCATCTCGGGCGTGTTCGTCAACCTCGCCCGCAGGAGCCAGGTACTCGTCCACCGCCAGCTCAGCCTCCTCGACAGCATGGAACGCAGGTCGGACGACCCGAACGAGCTCAGCGACCTCTTCCGCCTCGACCACCTCACCACCCGGATGAGGCGGCACGCCGAGAGCCTGATCATCCTCTCCGGAGCCGCCCCCGGGCGCGCCTGGCGCCTGCCGGTCTCGCTGACGAACGTCGTCCGCGCGGCCGTATCCGAAGTCGAGGACTACGCGCGCGTGGAGGTACGACAACTCCCCGCCGCCGCGGTCGTCGGCACGGCCGTCGCCGACCTCACCCACCTCCTGGCCGAACTCGTCGAGAACGCCGCCCAGTTCTCACCGCCCCACACCAAGGTGCGGGTCAACGGCGAACCGGTCGGCAACGGTTACGCCCTGGAGATCGAGGACCGTGGCCTCGGCATGGGCGAAGAGACCCTGGCCGAGGCCAACCACCGCATCGAGCAGTCCGAAGCACTCGATCTGTTCGACAGCGACCAACTGGGGCTCTTCGTCGTCAGCAGGCTCGCCGCGCGACACGGGATCAAAGTGCACCTCAGCACGTCCCCCTACGGCGGCACCACCGCGGTCGTCCTCCTGCCCACCGCACTGCTGCAGAGCACCACGCCGGAGAGCACCGGAGCACACACCATGGAACGCGACCGCGAACAGAACGGACACGCGCGCGTGCCCGATGCCGCACCGATGAACGGCAACCCCGTACCCGCCCCGGCCGCCCGCCCCGCACTGGCCGCCACTACGGAGACCCCGGCGACGCCACCCCCAGGCGTCACGGCTCTGCGCCTGCACAAGCCCCCGGACGCGGAACCCGACCACGCCCCGGAATCTTCGGACGACCTCCCGCGCCGCGTGCGCCAGGCCAGCCTCGCCCCCCAGCTGCGTGAGCGACCCCGCGACGACGCGACCACATCCGTGAGCGTCCACGAAGACACCGAACGCAGCCCCGAAGACGTACGGGACCGCATGTCCGCCTACCGCGACGGCTGGGCCCGCGGCGGCGGACGCAGGCCGGGCATCGTCGGCGCGGTCCCCGACATCCCAGGGTCCGCCCCGGCCAGTGACAGCACCGAAGGAGATCACGCATGATCCAGGATCAGAGCATCACCGCAGGCAGGGCCGGCGAACTCGACTGGCTGCTCGACGACTTGGTATCGCGTGTCGGTGAGGTGCGGCATGCCGTGGTGCTCTCCAACGACGGACTCGCCGTAGGGGCCTCGACCGGCCTCACCCGAGAGGATGCCGAACATCTCGCCGCTGTCGCCTCCGGGTTCCACAGCCTCGCCAAAGGCGCGGGCCGGCATTTCGGGGCCGGGGGAGTGCGCCAGACCATGGTCGAGATGGACGACGGCTTCCTGTTCGTGGCGGCGGCGGGTGACGGCTCCTGTCTCGCCGTGCTCAGTGCCGTGACCGCAGACATCGGTTTGGTCGCCTACGAGATGGCGCGTCTGGTCAAACGCGTCGGCGAGCACCTGTACACGCCCCCGCGTTTCGCGGCGCAGCCACCCGCTGTCGGATGACACAGGGCGGTCTACGCAGATGACCGAGAACAGAAGCGGCGACCCGCGCGACGCGGGCAGCCAGTGGTACGACAACGAGGCCGGACCACTGGTCCGTCCCTACGCGATGACGGGCGGGCGGACCCGGCCCGGCCCCAGTGGAGTGCGTTTCGATCTGATCGCACTCGTCACTCTGGACCAGAGCGCACCGGGCCCCGGGGACGACACCGCGCTCGGCCCGGAACACCGGTCGCTCATCGAACTGTGCCGCACGGAGACCCAGACGGTTGCCGAGCTGGCGGCCGACGCCGACCTGCCCGTGGGGGTGGTCAGGGTGCTGCTCGGCGACCTGCTGGAAATGGGCTGCGTGAAGGTGAACCGACCTGTGCCCCCCGCGCAGCTACCCGACGAGAAGATCCTGCGAGAGGTGATCGATGGGCTCCGAGCGCTCTGACGCCGACGGCGGCGACACGACCGCCATGGCGTTGAAGATTCTGGTCGCGGGCGGCTTCGGGGTGGGCAAGACCACCCTGGTCGGCGCGGTCAGCGAGATCCGCCCGCTGCGCACCGAGGAACTCCTCAGCGAGGTGGGCCAGTCGGTGGACGACACCGGCGGAGTCGACCGCAAGACCACGACGACCGTCGCCATGGACTTCGGCCGCATCACCATCAGGTCGGGCCTGTCGCTGTATCTCTTCGGTACGCCAGGGCAGGACCGTTTCTGGTTCCTGTGGGACGAGTTGTCCCAGGGCGCGCTCGGAGCCGTCGTCCTCGCGGACACCCGACGGCTCGAGGACTGCTTCCCCGCCGTCGACTACTTCGAGCACCGGCACATCCCGTTCGTGGTGGCAGTCAACTGCTTCGCGACCGCGCGTACGTACGGCGCACATGAAGTGTCACGGGCCCTGGACCTCGACCGCGGCACCCCCGTGGTGCTGTGCGACGCACGGGACCGCGATTCGGGAAAGGAGGTGCTGATACGCCTGGTCGAGTACGCCGGGCGGATGCATACCGCCCGGCTGCTCGACACGGTGGGCTGACCACGGCCGCTGGGTGAGTACAGCCGTCGGGCTGAGCACGCCCGAAGGGTGAGCACGGCAAGGTGGGTGAGGCGTCGTCAGTCGGCGACGCCGCCGTGAGCGACCACCTTGTCGATCTTGACGCGTACGAGCAGCTCGCCGGGCACGCCATTGCGCTCGCCGAACTCCTCGGCGCGACTCTCGCCCATGTAGCGCGCGCCGAGCCGGCCGGCCCAGTGCCGCACCTTGTCGAGGTCGTCGATCAAGCGTGCCTGGCCTTGAATCACCACGAACGCGAACGGAGGCCTGTCGTCGTCCACACAAAGGGCGACGCGCCCGTCCCGCGCCAGATTCCGCCCCTTGACGGTCTCTGCGCCGGTGTTGAACACCAACTCCTCCCCGTCCAACAGGAACCAGATCGGTGCGATATGTGGGCTGCCGTCCGCCCGGACGGTCGACAGCTTGCCGGTACGGGTGCCCTGCGAGATGAAAGCCCGCCACTGGTCCTCGGTCATCTTCTGTGCCATGTCCTCATCATGCTTGCCGGGCGGCCGATGGTGGGGAAGGCTGGCAGGTCAGTTCCTTCAGCCAGGGGGAACAGAAAGCGGGGAGACGGGAACATGGTGCAGAACACGGGCCTCGGTTGGCTGCTCGACGACTTGACCAAGCGCATGGAGTCCGTACGGCACGCCCTGGTGCTGTCCAACGACGGCCTGGTGACCGGCGCGAGTTCGGAGTTGAAGCGCGAGGACGCGGAACACCTGGCCGCGGTCTCGTCGGGTCTGCACAGCTTGGCCAAGGGCTCGGGGAGGCACTTCCGTGCGGGCAGCGTGCGCCAGACGATGATCGAGTTCGACGACGCCGTGCTGTTCGTCACCGCGGCCGGCGACGGCAGCTGCCTGTGCGTCCTCAGCTCCGCGGAGGCGGACATCGGTCAGGTCGCGTACGAGATGACGCTCCTCGTCAATCGCGTCGGCGAGCACCTCGGAGTAGGCGCCCGGCAGCCGGAACGGACACCGGTCGTAGACCTCTGACCAGCTGAAACGGCGACGTGACGAGAGTTATCCACAGGCCCGACGCGGGTTGTGCTGATCGCGCTACGGTTTTCCCGAGAGCAAAGACGCCTCACGGGGGAGAACCACCATGACAGGTCAGACGATCACGCAGGAAACCGCCGACACGGCAGAGCGGGCGCCGGTCACGCAGAGCCGAGCGGCACGGGAACTGGGGCTGAAACGCGGCGAGTTCGAGCTCGCCGTGATGCTGGGACGCATCCACACCGTCAGCGACGCGATCGGCGGACGGCGCCGCGTCACACGCGAGGAGATCGAGCGCGTCCGTGCCGGGGAGGGTTTCCCCGAGGCGTGGATGGAGCGCATCAGAGCCGTGGGGACCACGGAGGGCGCCGCTCTCATGAACATCTCCACGGCCCGGTTCACACGGCTCACACGCGCAGGCTTCGTCACGCCGGTGAAATTTTATCTGAACCGCTATCGAGCGGTGGTGTGGCTGTATCTGGCGGAAGAGCTGAAGCACTTCGCCGAGTCCGAGGTCAACGCAAGTCTGCTGACGGGTCGCGCCCCCGGCACGATCCGCGCCCAGCTGGATGCGGGCGTGGACCTGCGGGCACGGAACTGGCGGGGCCGCCACGCGGGAGCACTGTTGCG
Organism: Streptomyces sp. NPDC051218; assembly: GCF_044455475.1. NCBI lineage: Bacteria > Bacillati > Actinomycetota > Actinomycetes > Kitasatosporales > Streptomycetaceae > Streptomyces > Streptomyces sp. NPDC051218. Next base: position 739,138 of record NZ_JBITEU010000002.1, read on the forward strand.
TCAGTCCAACGACCCTTGGGAGCGCGCCGCGGCCGTGGCCTCACTGCTCGACCCGGTCCAGATCGCGGAAATCATCAGGGATCCGTACGAACGCGCCTACGTGCGAAGGCTCATGCCCCAGTCCTTCGGCCAGGGCGCACCGGAGTCACCGGCGGGACGGATCATCGAGAAGATCACGACCGCGGACGACCCGGACGAGATCCGGTGGCTGCGGGCCAACCTCACCATCGGTCTCTCCCAGGCCAGGGGAGAACGGCCGGCGCCACGGCCCGCACCGAAGCCTGCGCCCCATCCGGCGCCCGGCACCATCCCCACTTCTCGGGCAGAGCTCGATGCCGGGGCGAGCCCACGCCCCGCGCCGCATCACGAAGCACCACGGGCGGCACAGCCCGACGAAGGGAAGGGAGGACGGCCGCCGGAGCCGCGAGGCCTGCTGAAGTGGATGCGTCGCAGGGGAGCGTAGCCGGACAGGCACGAGGGCAGAGCCGGCCGCGGGGCGCGTCGCTACGTGGTCGCGTCGAGGTCCTTGGCGTAGTGCTCGATCGCGGGACGGTAGCCGGCGATGTCCGGGTCCTGGCTCGTGGTGGCGAGCAGGGTCAGGAGCATCTCCATCGCGTCGTGCGCCCGGCCGGTGTTGTAGAGCGCCATGGCCAGGAAGGTCTTGAGCGCGGCGTCGTCGGGGAATTCCGCCGCCGCGCCGCTCAAGGTCGTGACGGCTTTCGGATAGCGGCCTAGGACGCGGTAGGTGCTGCCCAGACCCAGGAGCGCTCCCCGGCGGTCATCAGGGCAAAGGCCCGGCTGCGAGACCGCACGGACGTAGTGGGGCACCGCCTCCGCCTCCAGGCCGAGCGTGTCGTGCACCCACGCGGTCTGGTACGCCACCTCCGCGTCCTGGGGGAACTGCTCGCACAGGGCGAGGAGTTGCTCCCGGGCCTCCTCGCGGCGACCGTCCGCGCGGAGTCGCACGGCCTCGGCCAGCAGGCGGTCACGATCCCCGGTCATGTCCTCGTCGTCCCTCTTCAACGCCCCCATACCTCTCTCCAACCTTCCTCAGACCACCCGAAGTCCCGCAGTTCCCCAGTCCCCCCAGTCCCGAGTCCCGAAGTCCGAGCCGACCGGAGGCACACATGCCATTTTGCCTGGAACACATCTCGCGGACCGCGCTCCTGAGCGTGGGTGCAAGCACTCGTACGGACGGTGGGGCAGAGAACGAGGGGCCGTCACCCGTTTCCCCGCCCCCGAGGTGCCGCGGGCGTCGCCGTTGCGTTGAATCCGAAGTGACCTATGCCTTGGGGAGCAAGCATGTCAGTGTCACGCGGGCCGAGTGACCCACCGGCGAGCGCTTCATCACGCCGGCCGAACGACACACCGCCACGGCCAGGCATGCTTCGGCGGACCGGGCAGTGGTGCGCCCGCCACTGTGTGACCGTCATCGTGGTGTGGCTCGCCGCGCTGGTCGGGCTGCAGGTCCTGAATCACGCCTACGGCGGTCAGTACTCCGACGACTTCTCCCTGCCCGGCACCGAGTCGCAGGCGGGCCTGGACGTTCTCCAGGCCCACGAGCCCGCGGCCGGTGGCTACAGCGCCCAGGTCGTCCTGCACGACTCGGGCAAGCCTCTCAGTGACGAGAGTGACCAGGTCAGCGCGGCCGTCAGCAGCCTGCAGAAGCTGCCCCACGTGCTGTCCGCGCAGAGCCCGCTGCCCGCGCAGCAGCAGCCCGCCGGTACGCCGAACCTCGGCCCGCTGTCCTCCGACGGCAAGACGGGCTACATCACCGTCCGCTTCGACGTGCAGCCCTCCACCCTCGGCGACGACTACCTGACCGGTGTCGACAAGGCGGTGCAGCCGTTGCGCAGCGCCGGTGTGGAGGTGGAGTACGGAGGCCCGCTGGGCGAGCTCGCCCGCCCCGAGGCGGACGACCGCACGAGCGAGGCCATCGGGTTCGGCGTGGCGATCGTGGTCCTGCTGATCGGATTCGGCAGCGTGCTCGCCGCGCTGCTGCCGCTGGTGACAGCACTGATCAGCGTGCTCTGCGGCCTCGCCTGCCTGGGCCTCCTCGCGGGTGTGTTCACCTTCGCCACGGTCTCGCCGACGCTGGCCACGATGATCGGTCTCGGTGTCGGGATCGACTACGCCCTCTTCCTGGTCACCCGCCACCGTCAGAACCTCCTCGGCCAAGACACGGTCACGGCAGCGGGGCATGCGACGGCGACCAGCGGCCGGGCGGTCCTGGTATCCGGATGCACGGTCATCATCGCCCTGTCCGGGCTGTGGGTCTCCGGGATCTCGTTCATCGGCAAACTGGGCCTGGCCGCCGCGGTCACCGTCATCACGGCGGTACTCGGCGCGCTGACCCTGGTGCCCGCCCTCCTCGGACTGATCGGGCGCCGGATCGACAGACTCCGGGTGCGGACCCCGATCGCCGAGACGAGCACCGAGCCGGGGGCCGCCGACCAGGGCGGCTGGCATCGCTACGCACAGCGCGTGGAGCGACGGCCGTGGTGGTTCCTCGTCGGCGGCGCCGCCGTGCTCGCGGTTCTGTCCGTCCCGGTCTTCTCCATCCAACTGGGGCACATCGGCGACGGAGCGGATCCCAAGTCCTTCACCGACCGGCGCGCCTTCGACCTGATGTCCTCCGCGTTCGGACCCGGCTCGAACGGCCCGATGACACTCGTCATCGACCAGAGCGCCGTGCCCCAGTCGGACAGGGCGGCGCTGGCGAGCCAGGCGCAAAAGGCCCTCACCGACGTACCCGACGCGGCCGCGATCACCCCGCTCAAGGCCACGTCGGACGGTGACGTCCTGATCTCCACGGCCTACTCCGTGGCCGCTCCGCAGGACGAGCGGACCACAGAGCTGCACGAGCACCTGAGCGACGATGTGCTCCCGCAGGCGGTGTCAGGGACGAAGGCCAGCACGTACGTCACGGGGACGACCGCCGCGCAGGCGGACTTCCTGGAGATCGTCTCCAAGAAGCTGCCGCTGATCATCGCGGTGGTCGTCGCCCTGGCCTTCCTCGTCATCCTCGTCGTGTTCCGCGGCCTGCTTGTCGCGGTCAAGGCAGCGGTGCTCAACGTCCTGTCGATCGCTGCCTCGTACGGGGTCGTGGTGGCCGTCTTCCAGTGGGGCTGGGGTGGCCCTGCGCTCGGGGTGTCGGGGAAAGTCCCAATCGAGAGCTACGTACCGATGATGATGTTCGCGATCGTCTTCGGGCTGAGCATGGACTATGAGATCTTCCTGCTGTCCCGGGTCCACGAGGCATGGCTGCGCACCCGCGATGCCAAGGCGAGCGTCGCCCATGCCCTGGAGATCACCGCGCGGGTTATCACTTGCGCCGCATTGATCATGGTGAGTGTCTTCGCCGCATTCATCATCAGCGACAACATCGTGGTGAAGATGCTGGGTCTCGGTCTCGCGGCCAGCGTGCTCATCGATGCCACCGTGGTGCGGCTGTTGCTGGTGCCGGCGGTCATGACGCTCCTGGGCAAGAGCGCCTGGTGGACGCCTCGTTGGCTGGACCGGCTGCTTCCGCATATCGACGCCGAGGGCGAAAGCCAGCCGACCGGGCAGTCCGGGAAGCCGTAGGCTCATCCGTATGAAGATCCGCGGCATCGATCCCCGTGACGCCACCTGGGAACTGGACCACGCCCGTTACCGCGTCTATTTCTGGGACGTTCCCGCCGCGACGGCGCACGAGTACGAAGTCCTCGACACCGTCGATGTCGGCGAACTCCTGGAGTGGGCGTCGCGATACGCCGCCGACCGCGGGTGGTCGTACACCGTCTACACGGCGGTCAGCGACGGCGACAGGCTCGGACTCGTCCGTCTCGCGGGCGTCTTGGGGGACCCGTTCGCCGACGCCTTGGACTGACCGACGCGCCGGGCTGATCGGCGTGCCGGCGGGAGACGCTCACGCGCCCGTCGGCGGCCTCCCGTCCATGTGCCGCTCCCCATAAGCCCGGAAGAGCCCTTCCTGCACGACGGAGACCAGCAGCCTGCCCTTGATGTCGTAGATACGGCCGCGTGCGAGACCGCGGCCGCCCGTCGCGATCGGGGACTCCTGGTCGTAAAGGAACCACTCGTCCGCGCGGAAGGGGCGGTGGAACCACATGGCGTGGTCCAGCGAAGCCATGTCGAAGCCACGCGGACCCCACAGCGGTTCCACCGGGATGCGGACGGCGTCCAGGAGCGTCATGTCGCTCGCATACGTCAGCGCGCAGGTGTGGACGAGCGGATCGTCGCCGAGTGGGCCGACCGCGCGCATCCAGACCGCGCTGCGCGGCTCGGCGTCCTTGATCTCCTCGGTGGTCCAGCGCAGCCGGTCCACGTAGCGGATGTCGAAGGGCTGGCGCCTGGCCATCCGCTCCAGCTGCTCGGGGAGTTCGCCCAGATGCTCGGTGATCTCCTGGGCGACCGTCGGCAGCGTCTCGGGGTCGGGAGCCGTGATGCGCGGCGGCAGCTGGTGCTCGAACGCTCCTTCCTCGGGCTGATGGAAGGACGCGGTGAGGTTGAAGATGGTGCGGCCCTGCTGCACCGCGGTGACCCGGCGCGTGGTGAAGGAACGCCCGTCCCGCACTCGCTCGACCTGGTACACGATCGGCACGCCGGGACGGCCGGGCCGCAGGAAGTAGGCGTGCAGCGAGTGCACCGGGCGCTCGCCCTCGGTGGTGCGCCCCGCGGCCACCAGGGCCTGCCCGGCGACCTGCCCGCCGAAGACCCGCTGCAGGGACTCCTGCGGGCTGCGGCCACGGAAGATGTTGACCTCGATCTGCTCCAGGTCCAGCACGTCGACAAGCCGGTCGGCGGGGTTGTTCATGAAGGTTCCTCGACTCCTGTCCGGGGGAAGCTCGGGGCGGTCAGCGGTCAGCGGTCAGCGGTCAGCGGTCAGCGGTCGACTGGCAGCTGACCGCTGGCAGCAATTGTCAGCCGTCAGCCCTCAGAGCTGACCGACGTCCGTGACCCGCACAACGGCGCGCCCCTCCTCGTCGGAAGCCGCGAGATCGACCTCCGCGCTGATACCCCAGTCATGGTCGCCGTTCGGGTCCGCGAACGTCTGCCGGACGCGCCACAGACCGTGGTCCGCGTCCTCCTCGATGAGCAGCAGCTTGGGGCCACGCGCGTCGGGGCCGGTGCCGAGATCCTCGTACTCGTCCCAGTACTTGTCCATGGCCGCGCCCCAGGCGTCCGCGTCCCAGCCGGAGTCGGCGTCCAGTTCGCCCAGTTCCTCGACGTGGTCGAGCGCGGCGAGTTCGACGCGGCGGAAGAGCGCGTTGCGGACCAGGACGCGGAAGGCGCGGGCGTTGGCCGTGACCGGCTTGACCTGGTCGGCCTTCTCCTGGGCCTCCTCCGCGGTCATGACCTCGGGATTGGCGAGCTGCTCCCACTCGTCGAGGAGGCTGGAGTCGACCTGGCGGACCATCTCGCCGAGCCAGGCGATGAGGTCTTCCAGGTCCTCGGACTTCAGGTCGTCCGGGATGGTGTGCTCAAAGGCCTTGTAGGCGCTCGCGAGGTAGCGAAGGACGATGCCCTCGGTGCGGGCGAGCTCGTAGAAGGACGTGAACTCCGTGAAGGTCAGCGCCCGTTCGTACATGTCGCGGATCACGGACTTGGGGGAGAGCGGGTGGTCGCCGACCCACGGGTGGCTCGTCTTGTAGGTGTTGTACGCGTGGAAGAGCAGCTCCTCCAGAGGCTTGGGGTACGTGACGTCCTGGAGGCGCTCCATGCGGTCCTCGTACTCGACGCCGTCCGCCTTCATCAGGGCCACCGCCTCGCCGCGTGCCTTGTTCTGCTGGGCGGCGAGGATCTGGCGCGGGTCGTCCAGGGTGGACTCGACGACGGACACCATGTCGAGGGCGTACGAGGGGGATTCCTGGTCGAGCAGGTCGAAGGCGGCCAGCGCGAACGTCGACAGCGGCTGGTTCAGTGCGAAGTTCTGCTGGAGGTCGACCGTCAGACGCACGATGCGGCCCGAGGCGTCCGGCTCGTCGAGCTTCTCCACCACACCGCCGTCGAGCAGCGAACGGTAGATGGCGATGGCGCGGCGGATGTGCCGCAGCTGCTGCTTGCGCGGCTCGTGGTTGTCCTCAAGGAGGTGACGCATCGCCTCGAAGGCGTTGCCCGGGCGGGCGATCACCGCCAGGAGCATGGTGTGCGTGACGCGGAAGCGGGAGGTCAGCGGCTCGGGCTCGGAGGCGATGAGCTTCTCGAAGCCGGACTCGGTCCATCCCACGAAGCCCTCGGGGGCCTTCTTGCGCACCACCTTGCGGCGCTTCTTCGGGTCGTCGCCCGCCTTGTTGAGCGCCTTCTCGTTCTCGATGACGTGCTCGGGCGCCTGCGCCACGACGAGGCCCGCCGTGTCGAAGCCAGCACGTCCCGCGCGGCCCGCGATCTGGTGGAACTCCCGGGCGCGCAGGGTCCGTACGCGCGTGCCGTCGTACTTGGTGAGGGCGGTGAAAAGGACCGTGCGGATCGGGACGTTCACGCCGACGCCGAGGGTGTCCGTGCCGCAGATGACCTTCAGCAGACCGGCCTGCGCCAGCTTCTCGACGAGCCGCCGGTACTTCGGCAGCATGCCCGCGTGGTGCACGCCGATCCCGTGGCGCACGTACCGCGAGAGGTTGCGGCCGAACTTGGTGGTGAAGCGGAAGTTGCCGATCAGCTCGGCGATCTTGTCCTTCTCCTCGCGCGTGCACATGTTGATGCTCATCAGCGACTGCGCGCGCTCGACGGCCTGTGCCTGCGTGAAGTGGACGATGTAGACCGGCGCCTGCTTGGTCTCCAGGAGCTCGGTGAGCGTCTCCGTGATGGGCGTCAGGCGGTACTCGTACGACAGGGGCACGGGGCGGGTCGCGGAGCGGACGACCGAGGTGGGGCGTCCCGTGCGGCGTGTCAGGTCCTTCTCGAACATCGACACGTCGCCGAGCGTCGCGGACATGAGGATGAACTGTGCCTGCGGCAGTTCGAGGATCGGGATCTGCCAGGCCCAGCCGCGGTCCCCCTCCGCGTAGAAGTGGAACTCGTCCATCACGACCTGGCCGACGTCGGCGTTCTTGCCGTCCCGCAGCGCGATGGACGCGAGGACCTCGGCCGTGCAGCAGATGACGGGGGCGTCGGAGTTCACGGACGCGTCGCCGGTGAGCATGCCGACGTTCTCGGTGCCGAAGAGCTTGCACAGGTCGAAGAACTTCTCCGACACCAGAGCCTTGATCGGAGCCGTATAGAAGGTGACCTTGTCCTGGGCCAGCGCCGTGAAGTGCGCACCCGCCGCGACCAGGCTCTTTCCGGAGCCGGTCGGCGTTGACAAGATCACGTTGGCTCCGGAGACCACCTCGATCAGCGCTTCCTCCTGAGCCGGATAGAGAGTGATCCCCGTCTCCTCGGCCCACGAGGAGAAGGCTTCGAAGAGGGCATCGGGGTCGGCATCCGGCGGCAGCTGATCAATAAGGGTCACACCCCCATCTTGCCTTCCTTCTGTCCCGATCCGGGAACCGGCGGTCTCCACGAAGATCACGAACGCTACGCTGTGTGGCCAACGGGGCGTCAGTACAACAGAAATGGGGCGGGGAACAGCCATGATGGGTCCGGCACACTCACTGTCGGGGGCTGCGGCCTGGCTCGGCGTCGGAGCGGCCGCGGCGGCCGCCGGGCACACGATGCCCTGGCCCGTCCTCCTCGTCGGAGCCCTGATCTGCGCCGGGGCCGCGCTCGCACCCGACCTCGACCACAAGTCGGCGACCATCTCGCGGGCCTTCGGGCCCGTCTCCCGGGGCCTCTGCGAGATCGTCGACAAGCTCTCGGCCGCCGTCTACAAGGCGACCCGCAAGCAGGGCGACCCGCGCAGGGCCGGCGGACACCGCACCCTCACGCACACCTGGCTGTGGGCCGTCCTCATCGGCGCCGGGTCCTCCGCCCTCGCGATCTTCGGCGGGCGCTGGGCGGTCCTCGCGCTGCTCTTCGTCCACGTGGTGCTCGCCATCGAAGGCCTGCTGTGGCGGGCCGCGCGCGGGTCGAGCAGCGATGTGCTGGTGTGGCTGCTCGCCGCGACGAGCGCCTGGATCCTCGCCGGGGTCCTGGACAAGCCCGGAAACGGCGCGGACTGGCTGTTCACCGCGCCCGGCCAGGAGTATCTGTGGCTGGGTCTGCCGGTGGTGCTCGGCGCCCTGGTGCACGACATCGGGGACGCGCTCACGGTCTCCGGCTGCCCGATCCTGTGGCCCATCCCCATCGGCCGCAAGCGCTGGTACCCCATTGGACCGCCGAAGCTGATGCGGTTCCGGGCGGGCAGCTGGGTCGAGCTGAAGGTGCTGATGCCGGCGTTCATGCTGCTCGGGGGAGCGGGCGGCGCGGCGGCGCTGAACTTCATCTGAGGGATGCCGTGCGTGGGCGGATCCTCGGCCGGTACCGACCCGCGACAGCGGACCCTCGGCCGGTACCGACCCGCGATAGCGGCCCCTCGTCCGGTATCCCCCGGCGATGACTTCCGGCCCTGGTCAGGGTCTACACGAACATGACGACGCACATGCTCACCACCCGTGAGGCCGAGCTCGCCTACGACGTCCGCGGCCCGGTGCCGCCGGCGGACGGGCGCCCTCCGCTGCTCATGATCGGCCACCCCATGACCGCCGACGAGTTCGGAGCCCTGGCGGCCCGCTTCCCGGACCGCACCGTGGTCACCTACGACCCGCGCGGCCTCGGCCGCAGCAGCCGCAGCGACGGCAGGACCGATCATGACCCCACGGTTCAGGCCGGCGACGTGCACGCGCTGATCCAGGCGCTGGGGGCCGGCCCTGTCGAGCTGTTCGGGAGCAGCGGTGGCGCGGTGGTCGCGCTGGCACTGGTGGCGGCCTACCCCGACGACGTTTCCACCCTGGTCGCGCACGAGCCGCCGCTGCTCACTGTGCTCCCTGATGCCCCGGCGGCCGAGCGTGCAAGGGCTGGCGTGCTGGGGGCGTACGACAAGAGCGGCTGGGGTGCCGGGATGGCGGCCTTCATCTCGATGACGTCATGGCAGGGCGAGTACACCGACGCCTACTTCGCCGAGCCCGCGCCCGATCCTGCCGCGTTCGGCCTGCCGACGGAGAACGACGGCTCGCGCGATGACCCGCTGCTCTCCGACCGGTCGTGGGCGGTCAGCGGGTATCAGCTGGACGTCGGCGCGCTCGCCGCGGCATCGACGCGGATCGTCATCGCGGTGGGGGAGGAGTCGCAGGGCGTGGTCACCTGGCGTACCTCGGAAGCGACAGCCGCGCTCCTTGGCCAGCGGCCGACGGTGTTCCCGAGTCACCACGGCGGCTTCACGGGCGGTGAGTCCGGCTATCCGGGCAAGCCGGACGAGTTCGCGCTCAGGCTGCGTGAAGTGCTCGACAGCGCCGGTTCCGGGGGCAGTTGACCGCCTGGCCGTCCGGCCGCCCAGCCGCCCAGCCGTCCGGCCGCCCAGCCGCCCGGCTGTCTTCGGCGGGACGGAGCGAAAGGACCGCTCCGTCCCGCCGAGCCTCCTTTACCCGTGCCAGGCCGCTCCGTCCCGGCCGAGGCTCCGCTACCCGTGCCAGGACCGCCAGAGCGCCGCGTACGCGCCGCCCGCCCCCACCAGCTCGTCATGGCTGCCCAGCTCGCTGATCCGGCCGTTCTCGACCACCGCGATGACATCCGCGTCGTGCGCGGTGTGCAGACGGTGGGCGATGGCGACGACGGTGCGGCCGTCCAGGACGCGCGCGAGGGAACGCTCCAAGTGGCGTGCCGCGCGCGGGTCCAGGAGCGAGGTCGCCTCGTCGAGGACCAGGGTGTGCGGGTCGGCAAGGACCAGGCGGGCCAGCGCGACCTGCTGGGCCTGTGCCGGTGTGAGGGCGAAACCGCCCGAGCCCACCTCGGTGTCAAGACCCTCGCTCAGGGACCGGGCCCAGGTGTCCGCGTCGACCGCGCCGAGCGCCGCCCACAGTTCGGCGTCCCGCGCCCCGGTCCTCGCGAGCAAGAGGTTGTCGCGCAGGGAGCCCACGAAGACGTGGTGCTCCTGGTTGACCAGCGCGACGTGGGAGCGGACGTCTTCCGCGGGCATGGCCGACAGCTCCGCCCCGCCCAGCGTCACATGACCGTCGCGCGGTGCGTAGATCCCGGCGAGCAGTCTGCCGAGCGTGGACTTGCCCGCGCCGGACGGGCCGACCAGGGCGACGCGCGAGCCCGGTTCGACGGCGAGTGACACCTCGCGGAGCACGTCGACGCCCGGCCGGTAGCTGAAATGCACGTCGTCCGCGAGCACGTCGCGTCCGTCAGGAGCGACGGAGCCGTCGCCCGCGTCCGGTTCGATGTCCCGTACGCCGACCAGGCGGGCCAGTGAGACCTGGGCGACCTGCAGTTCGTCGTACCAGCGAAGGATGATGCCCAGTGGGTCGACGAGCATCTGTGCGATGAGTGCGCCCGTGGCCAGCTGGCCGACACCGATCCAGCCCTGCAGGACGAACACGCCGCCGATCATCAGGACCGAGCAGAGCACGAGGGTGTGGGTGAAGGTGATGACCGGGAAGAGGACGGAGCGCAGGTAGAGAGTGTGTCGTTCCCACGCCGTCCATTCCTTGATGCGCCGCTCCGACAGCTCCACGCGGCGTTTTCCGAGCCGGTGCGCCTCCACCGTGCGCCCCGCGTCGATGGTCTCGGCGAGGGCCGCGGCGACAGCGGCGTACCCCGCGGCCTCCGAACGGTAGGCGGAGGGCGCCCGCTTGAAGTACCAGCGGCAGCCGACGACCAGAAGCGGCACCGCGGCGAGGACGGCGGGCGCGAGCGGCGGCGCGGTCACGGCGAGACCGCCGATCAGGAGCCCGGCCCACACCACGCCGATCGCCAGCTGCGGCACGGCCTCCCGCATCGCGTTCGCGAGCCGGTCGACGTCCGTGGTGATCCGCGAAAGGAGATCACCCGTCCCGGCCCGCTCCAGGACGCCCGGCGGCAGCCCGACCGACCGTACGAGGAAGTCCTCGCGCAGATCGGCCAGCATCCGCTCGCCGAGCATTGCGCCGCGCAGCCGCACCTGCTGGACGAAGCAGGCCTGCACGAGCAGGGCGACGGTGAAGAGGCCGATAGTGCGGCCCAGATGGAGGTCACGGGCGCTGTCCGCGACGTTCTCGACCAGATCGCCCAGGAGGTAGGGCCCGGCCATCGACGCGATCACGGCACAGGTGTTGACCGTGATGAGCAGGGCGAAGGCCCGGCGGTGCCGCCTGACCAGTTCGCGTACGTACGCCCCTACGGTCGCGGGCGCGCCCACGGGCAGGGTGTCCGCGGTGGTCGGGGCCGCCGGGTCGTACTCCGGTGGCGCCAGGCCGATCATGCCGTCTCCTCGATGTCGATCTTGATGTCGGTCAGGTTCACGGAGGCTTGTTCCTCGTCCGTCTCACGCGTCACGACCGCCCGGTAGCGCGGCTCGCTGTGCACGAGATCGCGGTGCACGCCCACCGCCGCGACCTCCCCCTCGTGGAGGAAGACCACGCGCTCGGCCCGGTCGAGGAGCAGCGGCGACGAGGTGAGGACCACCGTCGTACGCCCCTTGCGCAGCCCCTTGACGCCGTCGGCGACCCGCGCCTCGGTGTGCGAGTCGACGGCGGACGTCGGCTCGTCGAGTACGAGGACTTCGGGGTCGGTGATCAACGAGCGGGCCAGCGCGAGCCGTTGCCGCTGCCCGCCCGACAGGGAACGTCCGCGCTCGGTGACGTGGGCGTCCAGCGGGTCCTCGCTCACCGAACCCTGCGCCAGAGCGTCCAGCACGTCGGCGCACTGCGCGGCGTCCAGGGCCTCGTCGGCGCTCACCGCTCCCGATGCCGGGACGTCGAGGAGTCCGCGGAGCGTGCCGGAGAGCAGCACCGGGTCCTTGTCCTGTACGAGGACGGCGGTACGGGCGGTGGCCAGCGCCGTCTCGTCGAGCGGCACCCCGCCGAGCAGCACGGACGGCAGCTCCTGCGCGTCGTCGAACGCCGCGTGCCCGCCGAGGCGTTCGGCGAGCCGCCCCGCCTCGTCCGGATCGCCGCACACGACGGCGGTGAGACGGCCCGAGGGGGCGAGAAGCCCGGTCGCCGGGTCGTAGAGATCACCGGTGGGCGTCGGGAGATCACCGGTGGGCGTCGGAGCGCCGGCATGCGGCCCGACCCCCGCGTACTCGGTGCTCGCCGTCCGCTCGCCACCGGCATGCGTCGTGCGCTGGAGCGAGAGCACCCGCGCGGCACGCTTGGCCGAGGGGCGCGAGAAGCTGTAGGCCATCGCGATCTCCTCGAAGTGCCGCAAGGGGTAGGTCAGCATCGTGACCGCGCTGTAGACGGTGACCAGTTCACCGATGGTGATCCGGCCTTCGCGCGCCAGGTTCACGCCGTGCCAGACGACCACGATCAGGAGCAGCCCCGGCAGCAGCACCTGAACCGCCGAGATCGCCGCCCACATCCGGGCGCTGCGCACGGCGGCCGTACGCACTTCCTGCGAGGCGCGGCGGTAGCGGTCGAGGAAGAGGTCCTCGCCGCCGATGCCGCGCAGCACCCGCAGCCCCGCCACGGTGTCCGAGGCGAGTTCGGTCGCGCGCCCGGCCTTCTCCCGCTGATGGTCGGCCCGCCGGGTGGCGCGCGGCAGCAACGGGAGCACGGCGAGCGCCAGCACCGGCACACCCACCGCGACGACCACACCGAGAGCGGGCTGGTACACGACAAGGCCCACGCAGACGAAGACGACCGTGAGGGCGGCCGCCGTGAACCGCGAGATCGCCTCCACGAACCAGCCGATCTTCTCGACGTCACCGGTGGATACGGCCACCACCTCACCGGCGGCGACTCGCCGCGTGAGCGCCGAGCCGAGCTGGGCGGTCTTGCGGGCCAGCAGCTGCTGGACGCGGGCGGCCGCGGTGATCCAGTTGGTGACCGCGGTGCGGTGCAGCATGGTGTCGCCCAGGGCGATGGCGATGCCGCACAGGGCCATCACCCCGCCCGCCACGGCGAGCCGTCCCCCGGAGCGGTCGACCACGGCCTGTACGGCGAGGCCGACGAGGTAGGGGAGCACCGCGATGGAGCCGAAGTGCAGGATGCCCCAGGCGAGGGACTTCAGCTGGCCGTCGAGCTGGTTCCGCCCGAGCCAGCGCAGGAAGTGGGGGCCCGAGCGGGCATCCGGCATGCCCGGGTCGGTGAACGGAAGATCGCGAATCTGCATGAGGTGTGACGTCCCAGGGTTGGGGTCGGGGTCGGGGTCGAAAGAGAGGGGCCGTCGGTTCGGCGGAGCGTGCCGGCGTGAACGGACGGTGTGGAACGGGAGGTGAGGAAGCGGGGAAGCGGCGGGGCGGGGAAGCGGCTCCACAAGGGGAGAAGCTGACGTCGAGCGGCGGTGACTCGCCGTGAAAGGTTCGCCTCGCTCGGTGGCGCGAAGCAAACGATTTTCCGTCGGGGAGTAAAGATTCGGCCCCTTCTTCGACGGCGGCCGGGCGACGGGACGGCTCCCGCGAGCCGGGTGCGACCATGGGCGGATGCGTATAGCCGGTGCGGTGCGAACGGCGGCCGCCCTCGCGGCCTGCGGTGTTCTGTTGACGTCCTGCGGGAGTTCGGGCCACGGCCCCAAGGCCGGGGGGAAGAACGAGGAGGGCGCGGGCCGGGAGAAGAGAGCCGATGCGCCGGCGACGACCGACCTCAAGCGCATCCCCAATGTGGGTGACCCCTTGCAGAACAAGATCCCCAAGAACTCCCGGCAGGTCGTCGCGGTCTACGGAGAGGGCGAGGACTCGGCGAAGTCGACCGTCGTCCTGTACGAGAAGTCCGGCTCGACCTGGGACAAGACCCGTAGCTGGGCCGCGCACAACGGCAAGAAGGGCTGGACGACCGACCACCGCGAGAACGACAAGCGCAGCCCGGTCGGCGTCTTCACGCTCACCGACGCCGGCGGCGTCCTCGCCGATCCCGGCGCGAAGCTCCCGTACACGCAGAGCGCGTCGATGCAGGCCCCGCACTACTGGCCCAAGACGCACTGGCACGACTTCGACTACGTCGTCGCGATCGACTACAACCGCGCCAAGGGCACCCCGCCCAACGACCCGACCCGCCCCCAGGGACAGTCCAAGGGCGGCAGCATCTGGCTGCACATGGACCACGGCAGCGGTACGTCGGGCTGCGTGAGCCTGTCGAAGCAGGGCATGAAGTACCTCCTCGAGAACCTCGACCCGAAGGAGCACCCGGTGGTGCTGATGGGCGACAAGGCGCATCTCAAGGGCTAGCCCCTGCTGACCTGACCCCTTGGAGCAAGATCCAAGATTTACGCCGATGTGATCTGGAGGTCTTTTCCGGAAGAGGGCACTCCGCCATAGTGGCGCCTCGCGGAAACAAATTTCCGTATGGCAGAAGCCAGTTGGAGCCTCACCACAGGAGTGCCCGTGCCGCAGTCCGTACCGTCCCTGCCGCGACGCGTAGCACGCACCTTGCGAACCTCACTGTTCGCGCAGGTCGCCTGCGCGTTGGTGCTCGGAGTCCTCGTCGGGAGGCTGTGGCCCGACGCGGGCACCGCCGTCCAACCGCTCGGCGACGGCTTCGTACGTCTCATCAAGGCGATGATCGCCCCGCTCGTCTTCTGCGTGGTCGTCGCAGGAATCACCAAGGCCGGAGACCTCAAGGCCTTCGGCCGTATCGGGATCAAGGCCCTGATCTGGTTCGAGGTCGCCACCACGGTCGCCCTCGTCGTCGGTCTGCTCGCCGGAAACCTCGTCAGCCCCGGGACCGGCATGAACGTCGACCCCGCCACACTCGACGCATCGGCCGTCGACGAGAAGACCGGCGGCGGTGAACTTCCCTCGACGAGCGAGTTCATCCTGCACTCGCTGCCCGACAGCGCGATCGGGGCCTTCGCCGAGAACTCGCTCCTCCAAGTCCTCGTCCTGTCCTGCCTGGTGGGCGCCGCCCTGCTGCACCTGGGCAACACGAAGGTCCCCGCGATACTGCCCGCCATCGAGCAGGGCCAGGAGGTCGTCTTCGCGATCGTCGGCTTCATCATGAAGCTGGCACCGCTCGCCGTCTTCGGCGCCACCGCGCATCTGGTGGGGGAGTACGGTCTCGGCGCCCTGTCGACGTACGGCAAGCTCATCGGCGTCTGTTACGCGGTGGCTCTGCTCTTCCTCGTCCTGCTCGGCGTCGCCCTGAAGGCGCTGACAGGACTGAGCCTGTGGAAGTTCGTCCGCTACACCCGCGAGGAGATGCTGCTCGCACTCGGCACGGCCTCCAGCGAAGCCGTCATGCCGCGCATGATGCAGAAGCTGCGCCAGGCGGGCTGCCGCGACGACGCGGTGGGCCTGGTCCTGCCGACGGGGTACTCCTTCAACCTCGACGGAGCCTCGATCTATCTCTCCGTCGGTACGTTGTTCATCGCGCAGGCCGTGGGCGTGGACCTGAGCCTGGGCCAGCAGATCACGGTCGTCCTCGTCCTGATGCTGACCAGCAAGGGCATGGCGGGCGTGCCCGGTTCGGCGTTCCTCGCGCTGTCCGCGACCGCCTCCGCGCTCGGGGTCATCCCGGCCGGCGCGGTCGCGCTGCTGCTCGGCGTGGACCGCATCATGGACGCCATGCGCGTCGCCACGAACCTGCTCGGCAACTGCGTCGCCGTCTTCGTGGTCTCGCGCTGGGAGGGCGCACTGGACACGGCGCGGGCGAAGAAGGTCCTGGGCGGCGAGATCGCCTTCGTTCCGGAACAGGGCGAACCGGTGGAGGAGCCCGGCAGTGCCGATGCGAGCACTGCCGGGCCCAAGTCCCTTACGCCTGCGGCTTCTGAGAGTCCACTCCCGGACGGGCCTTCTTCCACAGCCCGCGAGTGAAGTCCGGGATCGCCTGCGGCGCGCCCTTCGCCTTGATCGACAGATGGCTCAGGGGGACGGGCGACGTCCAGACGGCGGCGTCGTAGACGTCGAAGTCAGGAACGAGGCCGAGCTGCATGGTCTGCATCAGACGGAAGATCATGATGTAGTCCATGCCGCCGTGCCCGCCCGGCGGGTTGGCGTGCTCCTTCCACAGCCAGTGGTCGAACTCGGTCGCGTACTTGTCGAAGTCGCCCCACTCGTCGTTCGTGTGGTCCGGCTCGATGTAGATGCGCTCGGGGTAGTCCTCGAACACGCCCCGCGTGCCGCCGAGGCTGTTGATCCGGGAGTAGGGGTGCGGGGTGCTGACGTCGTGCTCCAGGCGAATCACCCGCCCCTTCGCCGTCTGGACGAGGCTGATCGTGCGGTCGCTCTCGATGTACGTCTCCTTCCAGCTCGGGTCGCCCGCCGGCATGTGCGCCTTGCGGTACTCGGCGAGGCCGAGGGCGGGCGTGCCGAAGCTGGAGATGTGCGTGACGCGGTCGCCGCGGTTGATGTCCATGTAGTTGGAGACCGGACCGAAGCCGTGGTTGGGGTAGAGATCGCCGCGCAGCCGCGTGTGCCACAGGCGCCGCCAGGGTCCCTCGTAGTAGTCCGGGTCGAACATGAGGCCGCGCAGATCGTGGTTGTAGGCGCCCGCTCCGTGCAGCAGATCGCCGAACTTGCCCGCGTGGGCCATGCGCAGGACGCGCATCTCGTTCTTGCCGTAACAGCAGTTCTCCAACTGCATGCAGTGTCTGCGGGTCCGCTCGGAGAGGTCGACCAGTTGCCAGAGCTGGTCGAGCTGGAGGGAGACGGGACACTCCACACCCACGTGCTTGCCGTTCAGCATCGCGGACTTGGCCATCTCGAAGTGCCAGTCCCAGGGCGTCGCCACGTACACGAAGTCGATGTCCCCACGCTTGCACAGGTTCTCGAAGTCGTGATCGCCCTTGGTGTACGTCGCCGGAGCGGGCTGGCCCGCATCGGTGACCTTCTTCGCCGCGGCGGCCGTCTTGTCCTTGACCGGGTCGCAGAGCGCGACGACCTTCACCCCGGGGACCGCGAGGAACAGGTCGATCATGCTGCCGCCGCGGTTGCCGAGCCCGACGATGCCGACTCGCACCGTGGAACGCCGCTCGAACGGTACGCCGATCATGGTCTTGCCCTTGCGGGGCGGCGCCTGTGCGGCCGAGTCCGCGGCCATGGGCGCTGCGGGCGCGCCCTGCGGGGCATCCGCGTGGGCCGTGCCGCCGGCGAGGGCGCCGAGACCGAGCCCGGCTCCGGCGAGGCCGGCGGTGCGGAGCACGGCGCGGCGGGATGCGCCGTCGGCGGACTCGTCAGGGGTCGCGGACTCGTCAGGGTTCGGCTTCGCGTGCTCGTCGTGCATCGGACCTCCGTGGCTTGGATGCCTGCGCTGGAACGGATGCCACCCTGATGGCGGGACGGGCGTGGCGCAAGGGACCGAAGTGGCCGGGGAGTTGGATTTATTTGGCGCCGCCCCGCCACCGGGGACGCGGCGGGTGCGATCCCGGTGTGATCCGGTGGGGCCTTGGGGACGGCTTCACGGCCGTGTCGCGTGCTCCAGCTCCAGGAGTACGGAGTAGTACGCGCGGCCCGTGGCGTGGTCCATGCCGACCTCGCACATGCGGTTCGCCGAGAGGTGTGCGTCGAAGGGGCGGGCGGTTACTTCGGCCGCCTCCTTGCGGGTGGCGGACTCCGTCAACTCCTTGTGCAGCATGCCGCGGTCGCCCGCGAAGGCGCAGCACCCCGCGTCGTCGGGGACCACCACCTCGTCCGCGCAGACCTCGGCGACGGCGCGCAGCTGGGCCTCGTCACCGAGGTGGCTCATGGAGCAGGTGGGGTGCAGGACGGCGGAGCCGACCGTGCGGTACACGTTCAGGTGAGGGAGCAGCTCGTCAGCGGCCCAGACGAGCGAGTCGACGATGTTCAGCTCGCGGTGCAACTGCCTGTTGTCGGCGGTGAGATAGGGGACGACTTCGTGCGCGATGCCGAGCGTGCAGGACGAGGCGTCCACGACCAGGGGCAGCCTGCCGCCCGCCGTCCAGCCCCACGCCGCCTCGACGATGCGGTTGGCCATCACCGCGTTGCCCTCGTCGTACCCCTTCGAGTGCCAGATCGTCGCGCAGCATGTCCCCGCGACATCGTCCGGAATCCAGACGGGCCTTCCCGCGCGCGTGGAGACGGCGACCATCGCCTCCGGCAGGGAGCGGTCGCCGGGGCTTGTGAAGATGCGGTTGACGCACGCCGGGTAGTAGACGGCGCTCGCGCCCGCGCGCGTGGTGCGGGGCAGCTTGCGGGCGGCCGCTCCCGGGATGCTCGGCAGCCACTCGGGGACCAGATCGGGGCGGACCGCCTTGCGCGCGGCGCGCGTCACCGAGGTCAGGAGACGGTCGCTGATACGGTCGGCGGCGGCCACGGCGAGCCGTGCTGCGGCCTCCACCGCCTTGAAGTTCCTGGCGGCGAGGGCGGCCCTCCTCTCCTCGCGCGGTGAGTGCCGTGCGTGCCGGAACTCCTTCATCAGGGCGCCCGTGTCGATGCCCACCGGGCAGGCCAGCTTGCAGGTGGAGTCACCGGCGCAGGTGTCCACCGCGTCGTATCCATACGCCTCGACCAGGCCGTCCTCGACCGGGGACCCGGAGGGCTGGCGCATCATCTCGCGGCGCAGCACGATCCGCTGGCGCGGAGTGGTCGTCAAGTCCTCGCTGGGGCAGGTCGGTTCGCAGAAGCCGCACTCGATGCAGGGATCCGCGATCAGCTCCACCTTGGGGATGGTCTTGAGGCCGCGGAGGTGAGCCTTCGGGTCGCGGTCGAGGACGATCCGCGGCGCCAGCACCCCGTCAGGATCGATGATCTGCTTGGTGCGCCACATCAACTCCGTGGCCCTCGGGCCCCATTCGAGCTCCAGGAACGGGGCGATGTTGCGTCCGGTCGCGTGCTCGGCCTTGAGCGAGCCGTCGAAGCGCTCGACGGTCAGCCGGCAGAACTCGTCCATGAACGCGGCATAGCGCTCCACGTCCGAGGGCAGGCCCGCGTCGAACGCGAGCAGGAAGTGCAGATTGCCGTGCGCGGCATGCCCCGCGACGGCCGCGTCGAAACCGTGCCGCGTCTGGAGCTCCAGAAGGGCCCCGCAGGCGTCGGCGAGCCGCGACGGCGGCACCGCGAAGTCCTCGGTGATCAGTGTCGTCCCGGAGGGGCGTGAGCCGCCCACCGCCGTCACGAACGCCTTGCGGGCCTTCCAGTAGCCGCCGATCGTCCTGGGGTCGCGGGTGAAGGCGTTGGTCACCGAGGCGACCGGCGCGACCAGTTCAAGCCCCTCGGTCACCTTGGCGGCCGCAGCCTCGTACACCTCCTGGCGCGTCTCGTCCGGTGCGCGGAACTCCACCAGAAGCGCGGCCGTCGACTTCGGGAGCCGCGCCCAGTCGGCGGGCACCCCCGCCACGCTGGTCGAGGCACGCAGAGTGTTGCCGTCCATCAACTCGACGGCCAGTGCGCCCGCTTCGTTGAACAGCGGGACGGCCGCCGCCGCGGCCGGCAGGGAGGGGAAGAACAGCAGGCCGGTGGTGACATGCCGGTCCAGTGGAAGCGTGTCGAACACGACCTCCGAGATGAACCCGAAGGTGCCCTCGGAGCCGACCATCAGGCCGCGCAGGATCTCGACGGGCGTCGCGCCGTCCAGGAAGGCGTCCAGGCGATAGCCGTTCGTGTTCTTGATCTCGTACTTGGCGCGGATACGGGCCGTGAGCTCCTGGTCCGCCTCGATCTCCCGCTTGATCGCCAACAGGCCCTCGCACAGGGCAGGTTCGGCGTGCGCCAGCTGTTCGTCGGCATCCGGGTCCGCCGTGTCGACGACCGTGCCCGTCGGCAGGACGAAGGTGAGCGAGGCGACCGTGCGGTACGAGTTGCGTGTGGTGCCCGCCGTCATTCCGGACGCGTTGTTCGCGACGACTCCGCCGATAGTGCAGGCGATGGCGCTCGCCGGGTCGGGGCCGAGCACCCTCCCGTGCCGGGCGAGCGTGGCGTTGGCCCGCAGGATGGTCGTCCCCGGGCCGATGCGTGCCTGCTCGCCCGCGCCGATGACCTCGACGCCCGCCCAGTGCTTGCGGACGTCGACCAGGATGTCCTCGCCCTGGGCCTGGCCGTTGAGCGAGGTGCCCGCCGCGCGGAAGACGACCTCGCGGCTCCTGCCGTGCGCGTACGACAGGACGGCGGAGATGTCGTCGATGTCCTCGGCGACGACCACGACCTGCGGCACGAAGCGATAGGGGCTCGCGTCGGACGCGTACCGCACGAGGTCGGAGATCTTCGTCAGCACCTTGTCCTCGCCGAGCAGCGCTGTCAGTTCCGAGCGCAGCGGCTCGGGGGTGCCCTTGGCCTGCCGGTCCGGGACCCGGTCGTGAGCCGGTGCCTCCGGGCGCGACATGGGGCGCAGGGATTCCGGCTTGGGCTCCAGGATCGGCATGAGCTCTCCTCGGCGGGGTCATACGGTCAGCGGTCTGGGGTGGCCCGCGGTCTCGGGTGGCCCGCCGCGGTGTCAGCAGCGGCGGACGTCCGGCACATCGAACAACGCGTTCAGCAGGACGCCCAGCTGCTCGCGCTGCTCGGCGTCCAGTGGGGCAAGGATGTCCTCCGCGGCGGCCCGGCGCGCGCTGCGCAACTCCCTCAGCGATTTGCGCCCCGCGTCCGTGAGCTCGATGCGGATCACCCGGCGGTTGGTCGGATCGGGGACGCGACGCACGAGATCACCGGACTCCAGGCCGTCGACCAGGCTCGTCACGGCGCGCGGGACCACCTCGAGGCACTCGGCGAGGTCGGCCATACGGGGCGGGGTGTCGTACTGCACGAGGGTGCGCAGCAGGCGCGACTGGGCCGGGGTGATGCCGATCGGCACCAGATGGCGCTTCTGGATGCGGTGCAGCCTGCGGGTCAGCCGCAGCAGCTGTTCGGCGAGCAGTCCGTCGGCGTCCGGGGTGTTCATGCGGGAACATTATCAGGACCTTGTGCATTGTGAGTATAGGTAACAGTGAGCTATGCTCCCTCAGTCATCGTCGGCTGTACTGCTGCCGACGGCCGTCTCACCTCCCGTAGGAGCCCATGCCACACGACGAACCCAAGTGGACACCGCAGCCCCTGGCCCCCGGCCAAGAGGAACAGCCGCGGCAGATCCGCCGCATCCTGCGCCTCTTCCGCCCCTACCGCGCCCGTCTCGCGGTCGTCGGCCTGCTGGTCGGCGCCGCCTCCCTGGTCTCGGTCGCCACCCCCTTCCTGCTGAAGGAAATTCTCGACACCGCCATCCCGCAGGGCCGGACGGGCCTGTTGAGCCTGCTGGCTCTCGGGATGATCCTCAGCGCGGTCGTCACCAGCATCTTCGGCGTTCTGCAGACCCTGATCAGCACGACGGTCGGGCAGCGCGTGATGCACGACCTGCGCACCGCTGTCTACGGCCGCCTGCAGAGCATGTCGCTCGCCTTCTTCACCAGGACCCGCACCGGTGAGGTCCAGTCCCGCATCGCCAGCGACATCGGCGGCATGCAGGCGACGGTCACCTCCACCGCCACCTCCCTGGTCTCGAACTTCACCAGCGTGATCGCCACGATCGTCGCCATGCTCGCCCTCGACTGGCGTCTGACGGCCGTGTCACTGCTCCTGCTGCCCGTCTTCGTGTGGATCAGCCGCCGGGTCGGCCGCGAGCGCAAGAAGATCGCCACGCAGCGGCAGAAGCAGATGGCCGCGATGGCGGCGACGGTCACCGAATCGCTCTCCGTCAGCGGCATCCTGCTCGGCCGCACGATGGGCCGCGCCGACTCGCTCACCCGGTCCTTCGCCGACGAGTCCGAGCGCCTCGTCGACCTCGAGGTCCGCTCGAACATGGCGGGCCGCTGGCGCATGGCCGTCATCTCGATCGTCATGGCCGCCATGCCCGCCGTCATCTACTGGACCGCGGGCCTCGCCCTGCAGACGGGCGGCCCGACGGTCTCGATCGGCACGCTCGTCGCCTTCGTCTCGCTCCAGCAGGGCCTGTTCCGGCCCACGGTGAGCCTGCTGTCCACCGGCGTACAGATCCAGACCTCGCTCGCGCTCTTCCAGCGCATCTTCGAGTATCTGGACCTGCCCATCGACATCACCGAGCCCGAGCACCCGGTGCGCCTGGACAAGATCAAGGGCGAAGTCCGCTTCGAAGGCGTCGAGTTCCGCTACGACGGCGACGACGGCCGGAGCCGCCCGATCCTCGACGGCATCGACATCACCGTCCCCGCGGGCGGCAGCCTGGCCGTCGTCGGCCCCACCGGATCGGGAAAGTCGACCCTCAGCTATCTGGTGCCGCGGCTGTACGACGTGACGGGCGGGCGCGTCACGATCGACGGCGTGGACGTGCGCGACCTGGACTTCGACACGCTGGCCCGTGCGGTCGGCGTCGTCTCCCAGGAGACGTATCTCTTCCACGCGTCGGTCGCCGAGAACCTGCGCTTCGCCAAGCCCGACGCCACGGACGACGAGCTGATCGCGGCCGCGGGCGCCGCCCAGATCCACGACCACATCGCGTCCCTCCCCGATGGGTACGACACGGTGGTCGGCGAGCGCGGCCACCGCTTCTCCGGAGGCGAGAAGCAGCGCCTCGCCATCGCCCGTACGATCCTGCGCGATCCGCCCGTGCTCATCCTGGACGAGGCGACCAGTGCCCTGGACACGCACACCGAGCACGCCGTGCAGGAAGCCATCGACGCCCTGTCCGCCGACCGGACGACCCTCACGATCGCCCACCGGCTCTCCACCGTCCGCGGCGCCGACCAGATCGTGGTCCTGGACGCGGGCCGGACCGCCGAGCGCGGCACCCACGAGGAGCTCCTGGAAAGGGACGGCCGTTACGCCGCCCTGGTCCGAAGAGACGCCCAACTGGAGCCAGCGACATGAAAATATGCTCGGTATGTCCGCATTTGCAAGATAATGTGACCGCATGCTGCAGACCAAGACTCCGCGCCGGGGCACGATTCGACTGACGCGTCGGGGCCGGATCGCCCTGATCGCGACCGGAACCGTCGCGGCGGTCACCGCCGTGACGGTGCCGCTGCTGCTCCCGGAAGACGACGGACGCCCCGAATCCCTGACCATCCCGGAGGGCTGGCGCTCCACCCAGGTGTACGGGGCCGTCGACAAGGTCCTCGGTGTGCCGACCGGCACCACGAAGAAGGCCCTTCCCAAGGCGGGCCTCAAACTCCCCGCCGACGCACGCGGCAACCCGGAGGGCTACCTCTTCCCTGCCACGTATCCCATCAACGACAAGTCGACCCCCGCCTCCGTGCTCTCGTACATGGTGAACACGGCGACCAAGAAGTTCAGCGGCGGCCAGGTCACGGCGGGCGCCGAACGCAACGCCGTGAACGTCTACCAGACCCTCACCATCGCCAGCATGATCGAAGCCGAGGCAGGCACCAAGGCGGACATGGGCAAGGTGTCCCGGGTCATCTACAACCGCCTCGAACAGGGCATGCCGCTGCAGATGGACTCGACGATCAACTACGCCCTGAACCGCTCCACGCTGAACACCCGTGAACGCGACACCCAGATCAACAGCCCTTACAACACCTACGCGCGCATGGGCCTGCCCCCCACCCCGATCGGCAACCCCGGCGAGGAGGCTATGCGCGCGGCGACCAACCCGACGCAGGGCAACTGGCTGTACTTCGTGACGGTGAAGCCGGGGGACACCCGCTTCACGGCGAGCTTCGAGGAGCAGCAGAAGAACGTGGCGGAGTTCAACAGGAACCAGAGCAAGGACCAGAAGAAGCAAGGGGCCTGAGAGCAGGGGCCCGCCCCCGGTGTGTCACACGGTGGCGGGTACCTCCTGCAGAAGCCTCTTGATGTCCCGCACCGCCGCTCGCCCCGCACGGTTCGCGCCGATCGTGCTGGCCGACGGCCCGTACCCCACCAGGTGGATGCGGGGGTCGGCGGCGGCGCGAGTGCCCTCGATCCGGATGCCGCCTCCCGCCTCGCGCAGCCGCAGCGGCGCCAAGTGTTCGATGGCGGCCCGGAAGCCGGTGGGCCAGAGAATGACGTCGGCGTCCACGCGCCGCCCGTCGTTCCACTCCACGCCGCTCGGCGTGACGCGGTCGAACATCGGGAGCCGGTCGAGCACCCCCTCGGCCCGCGCCTGCCGGATGGCGTCGTTGACGGGCAGCCCGGTCACGGACACCACGCTCTGTGGCGCGAGCCCCTGCCGCACCCGCTCCTCGACCATGGCCACGGCCGAGCGCCCCCAGTTCTCGTCGAAAGGGGCCTCACGGAAGACGGGCTCACGCCGAGTGACCCAGGTGGTCCGCGCGGCGTACGGGGCGATCTCCATCAGATGCTGGGTGCCCGATGCCCCGCCGCCCACGACGATCACGCGCTGACCCTGGAACGCCTCGGGCCCGGGATAGACGGCCGTGTGCAACTGCCGCCCGCGGAAGGTGTCCTGCCCCGGGTAGCGCGGCCAGAACGGCCGGTCCCACGTGCCCGTGGCGTTGATCAGGGTGCGGGTCGCCCACGCGCCGGCCGACGTCTCGACCAGCAGCCGCCCACCGTCGCCCTCGCCCACCCGGTGGACGTCGACGGGCCGGTGCACGCGCAGGTCGAAGCGCTGCTCGTACGCGTCGAAGTACTCCCGGATGACCTCCGACGAGGGGCGTGCGGGGTCGGCCCCGGTCAGCTCCATGCCGGGGAGTGAGTGCATCCCGTGGACTTTCCCGTAGGTGAGCGAGGGCCAGCGGAACTGCCACGCACCACCGGGCCGTGGCGAGTGGTCCAGGACGACGAAGTCCCGGTCCGGCTCGAAGCCGGCCCTGCGCAGGTGATAGGCGCTGGACAGACCCGCCTGACCGGCGCCTATGACCACCGCGTCCACCTCTTGTGCCGCCTCGCGTGCGGCCGCGTCCCGTGCCCCGATGTCGTTCACGTTTCTACTAACTCCATCGGGGCCCGGGATCTTCCCGCGTCGGCGGCCGTCCGGGTCGCGTCAGCGCCCGCCCGCCACCAGCAGGGGAGCGCCGCCGGGAGCGGAGGCCGGACGGCCGTTCGCCGCAGGCACACCGGCCAGCTGCGAGGCCGGAATCCGGGGCAGCAGCCCGCGCGCCGCCAGATCAGGGATCACACCCTCGCCGAACCAGTACGCCTCCTCCAGATGCGGATAGCCCGACAGTACGAAGTGCTCGACCCCCAGCGCGTGATACTCCTCGATCCGGTCCGCGACGTCCGCGTGGCTGCCGACCAGCGCGGTGCCCGCGCCGCCCCGTACGAGACCGACGCCCGCCCACAGATTCGGCGAGATCTCCAGCTCGTCGCGGGAACCGCCGTGCAGCGCGAGCATCCGCTGCTGGCCGACCGACTCGCTGCGGCCGAGAGCCTGCTGGGCGGCGGCGATCGTGTCCGGGTCGAGGTCGTCGAGCAGCCGGTTCGCCGTGGCCCAGGCCTCGGCGGCTGAATCACGCGAGATGGTGTGCAGGCGGATCCCGAACCGGACCGTGCGCCCCTGCTCATCGGCCAGAGCGCGAATCCAGTCGATCTTCGCCTTGACCTGCTCCGGCGGCTCGCCCCACGTCAGGTACACATCCGTGTGCCGAGCCGCGACGGGACCGGCCGCCGCCGACGAACCACCGAAGAAGATCTCCGGCAGCGGGTCCGGCGGCAGCGCGGTCAGACCGCCCTCCACGTCGTAGTGCTCGCCGTGGAAGTCGAAGGGCTTCCCGCCCCACACGCCCCGCACGATGGACAGGAACTCATCGGTACGGGCGTAACGGCGATCGTGGTCGAGATGGTCGCCGAAGCGCCGCTGCTCGGTCGAGTCGCCGCCCGTGACGACGTTCAGGAGCAACCGCCCGCGCGTGATGCGCTGATACGTGGCCGCCATCTGCGCGGCGAGCACCGGCGATATGACGCCGGGCCGGAACGCCACAAGGAACTTGAGGCGCTCGGTGTGCTGGGCCAGCGCGACCGTCGTCAGCCAGGCGTCCTCGCACCAGGTGCCGGTCGGGGTCAGCACCGCCTCGAAGCCCAACTGCTCGGAGGCCTTGGCGATCTGGATCAGATAGTCGATGTCGGGGGCCCGCACCCCGCTGACCGGCGTGACGCGCGAGCGCTTGATGCCGCCGTCGGTGTAGGCATGCCGGTCCACGAGGGTGCGGCCGTCGCCGCCGGTCGGCAGGAACCAGTTGAGGTGGACGGTCATCGTCAGGACTCCTTGCGGTACGTGCGCGGCTTGCTGGTCGAGGGCGGCAGATCGCCGTTGAAGCGGGTGTCGACGAAGTCGCCGAAATCGATGCGGCGCGGAATGAGCTTCTGGTCGGCGAAGGTGTCCGCGATCTCCTGCTCGGAGGTGATCACGTTCTTGTCCACGGCCACCGGGACCCGGGTGCCGTTGGTGCGCTTGACCGCGGCGAGCGCGACCTCGTAGGACAGCCCGGTGTCCTTCGCCCAGACCTTCGCCCACGCCTCCGGGTGGTCGTAGACCCAGTCCTGCGCCTTGCGCAGCCGCCTGAGGTAGTCGTCGATCGCCGCGGACTTCTTCTTGTCCTTGAGCGCGCCGGGTGCTGCCACCTGGAAGCCGAGGCCGTTGACGACCCCGTCACCGTCGGTCAGAACACGGCCCTTCTTGCCCTGGAGGACCTGCGAGGTGTACGGGTCCCACACCGCCCAGGCGTCCACCTTGCCGCTGGTGAACGCGGCCAGTGCGTCGGCGGGCTGGAGATACTTGACCTTGACGTCCTTGAAGCCGAGCCCGGCCTTCTCGAGGGACGCGATCAGCTGATAGTGCGCCGACGAACCCTGCGCGACGGCGATGGACTTGCCCTTGAGTTCTTCCGCCTTCTTCAGCTCCGAGCCGTTCGGGACGAGGATCGCCTCGCCCGCCGCGGTGCCGTGGGTCGCGGCCACCACGGAGATCTTCGAGTTGGCTCCGGCGGCGAAGACGGGTGGCGTGTTGCCGACGGCGCCGATGTCCACGGCCTTGGCGTTGACGGCCTCCAGGAGGGGCGGCCCGGAGGTGAAGGTCGACCAGCGGATCTTGTACTTCAGGTCGTCGAGCTCACCGGCGGCGCGCAGCACGGCCTCCGAACCGCCCTTCTGATCACCGACGTTGAGGGTGAGCGAACCCTGGCCGTCGGTCCCGCCACCGGCGCCGGCGGACGAGGTGCTGGCGGAGGAGGACCCGGAGCAGGCGGCGAGCAGCAGGGCCAGGGGGAGGAGCAGGGCGGGGGCGGCGATGTGTCGTCGCATGGTGAGTCCGTTCGGTCCGGTCGTGCTGTTCACAGGGGAGAGGGAATGCGGAGGGTTCACGCCGCGGCCACGGCTTCCGCGGAGTCGTGCGCGTCGACGCCCAGGCGCTGCAGAAGCTCGGCACGCAGTTCGGCGAAGCGCGGATCGGAGATGCCGCGCGGCCGGTCCAGATCGATCTCGGTCTCGTACGCGATGACCCCCGCGTCCATGACGAGCACCCGGTCGGCGAGCAGGACGGCTTCCTCGACGTCGTGCGTGACGAGCAGGACGGCGCAGCCGCGCCGCTGCCACAGTTCGTCGACGAGACGCTGGGCCTTGATGCGGGTGAGCGCGTCGAGCGCGCCGAACGGCTCGTCGAGCAGCAGCAGATCGGGCTCGCGGACCAGGGCGCGGGCCAGTGAGGCGCGCTGGGCCTCGCCCCCGGAGAGCGTCTTGGGCCAGGCGTTCGTACGGTGTTTGAGGCCGACCTCCTCCAACGCCCGCTCGGCGACGCCGCGTTCGGGCTTCCCCTTCAGGCCGAGCAGGACGTTGCGCCACACGCGCTTCCATGGCATGAGCCGGGGCGCCTGGAACGCGACGGCCTTGCGGCGCGGTACGAGGACCGTCCCCTCGATGTCCCGGTCGAGCCCGGCGAGGATGCGCAGCAGGGTCGACTTGCCGCAGCCGCTGCGTCCGAGCAGCGCCACGAACTCGCCCGGCCGCACGTCGAGGTCCAGGCGGTCGATGACGGGACGCCCGTCGAAGGAACGCGTGAGGCCTTCGACGCGTACGGCTGAAGTGCTGGGTGTGTAGGGGGAGTTGAGGGTCACTGGCCGGTGAACGTCGGTCGCCATTGCAGCAGCAGCCTTTCGAGGGTACGGACGATGAAGTCGGCGATGAGGCCGAGGAAGGCGTAGACGATCAGGCAGACGACGATCACGTCGGTCCGCAGGAAGTCACGCGCCTGGACCATCAGGAAGCCGATCCCGGAGTCCGCGTTGATCTGCTCGGCGAAGACGAGGGCGAGCCAGGCGATGCCCAGCGAGTACCGCAGCCCGGTCATCGCACCCGGCAGCGCGCCCGGCAGGATGACGTGGCGCACGAGTCCCCACCGGGAGAGCCCGAGGGACTCCCCGGCCTCGATGAGCTGTGAGTCGACCCCGCGGATTCCCGCGTACACGTTCAGATAGAGCGGGAAGGAGACGCCCAGGGTGATGATGGCGACCTTGGGCGCCTCACCGATGCCGAACCAGATGATGAACAGCGGGATGAGCCCGACGAACGGCACGGTGCGCAGCATCTGCACGCTGGCGTCCACGAGATCCTCGCCGACGCGGAAGAGTCCGGAGATGAGCGCTAGCGAGGTCCCGACGACGACGCCGAGCAGGAGCCCCACCGCGACGCGTTGCAGGGAGACCCCCATGGCGGAGGTCAGCGAACCGTCGGCGAGGAGATCACGGGCGACACCGGCGATGGTCCCCGGCGAGGCGAGGATGTCCTGGGGCAACGCCCCGGTGGAGCTGAGGACTTGCCACAGGGCGAGCAGGGCGAGCGGGCCGGAGGTGCGGCGCAGCCAGCGGGGGACGCGGGTGCGGCGGGTGGATGAGGGGACGATGGGGACGAGCTCGTACTTCGATATTCCCGAAATATCGGGTACGGAGCCCGGCGGGGCATGGCTGATGCTCATGGGTGCTCCACGGCAGGAGGGAAGGATGCCCGAGAGGCCTACGCGCGGGATGGCGACATCAACCGCGTGAGGGCAGCGGGGCAGAGAAGCGCTAAGGCAGGAAAGCGGGCTGAGGAGGCGTCAGCAGCCGCGAGGACACGCAGCAGAGGCCACCCGCAGCAGGTCGATGTGACCGCGCGTGGTGAGCAGAGCTGAACGCAACATGCGGCAGAACGTAGCCACGTCATCCGCGTACGGTCAATGTCGTCTCGAAAGGCGGACGCCGCGTATCAGTGAATGGGAGCGCCGTGAGGGAAGATGGACCCATGTCCGACGCTTTCACCACCCGTGTCCTGAACGTCACCACCGGCTCTTCGGAGAAGGTCTTCGACCTCACCGACGACATCGAGAGCTTCCTGCGCGAGGCCGCAGCGGGCCGTGACGGTCTGCTCAACGTCTTCGTCCCCCACGCGACGGCCGGCATCGCGATCCTGGAGACGGGAGCGGGCAGCGACAGCGACCTGCTGGCCGCGCTGCACACCCTCCTCCCGGCCGACGACCGCTGGCAGCACCGCCACGGCAGCCCCGGCCACGGCCGCGACCATGTCCTGCCCGCACTGGTGCCGCCCCACGCGACGTTGCCGGTGGTGGAGGGCCACCTCGAGCTGGGGACGTGGCAGTCGGTGTGCCTGGTGGACACGAACAGGGACAACCCCCGGCGCGAGGTGCGGCTGTCGTTTCTCGGGTGAGAGCTCGTCCGGCGGTTTCCGGTCGGATCCCCTCGGATCATGGCCGAGACGTGAGCGGTCCGTTGACAGGTGTCCGGGGCCTTCGTAGCTTTTCAAATCGTTGGAAATACCGATGATTTGAGAAGCTGATCATTCTGATCTCGGGGGAATGATGTCCGGACGAACGACGTCGGTGGGCGGGCGGGGGTGGACTCTGGCCGTCGTGTGCGTGGCCACGTTCATGCTGCTGCTCGACCTGACCGTGGTGAATGTGGCGCTGCCCGACATCAGGGACGCGTTCGACGCGAGTTTCACCTCGCTCCAGTGGGTGCTGGACGCCTACGCCCTGGGTCTCGCCGCCGTCCTGCTGACGGCCGGGTCGCTGGCCGACCGCCTGGGGCGCAAGCGGGTCTTCAACATGGGCTTTGTCGTGTTCCTGGCGGCTTCGCTCGCCTGCGGCCTCGCGGACGATGCCGTCGTGCTGTCCGTGGCGCGCGGGGTCCAAGGGCTCGGGGGAGCGGTCCTGTTCGCCGTCGGGCCCGCGCTGATCGGGCAGGAGTACCGGGGCAAGGACCGGGGCAAGGCCTTCGGCGTCTTCGGTGGTGTCGTCGGCCTGTCCATCGCCTTCGGTCCGCTCATCGGGGGCGCGCTCACCGACGGGCTGGGCTGGCGCTGGATCTTCCTGGTGAACCTCCCGGTCGGGCTGCTCGCCATGGCCGTGAGCACGCTGCGGATGCGCGAGTCCCGCGAGGAGTCCGCCCCCGCCGTGGACTGGTGGGGCCTGGTGCTCTTCACCGGCGCGCTGACGCTGCTGGTGCTCGCGCTGCTGCGCGGAGAGGCCGAGGGATGGGGCAGCGCGCCCATCGTCGGCATGTTCGTGGCCTCCGTGGTCCTGCTCGCGGCGTTCGGTGTCGTGGAGCGGCGCCGCGGTGAACGGGCCATGTTCCAGCTGTCGTTGTTCAGGAACAGGACGTTCAACGGGGTGTCGGTGGTGACGCTGCTGTGCGCCGCCGCGACGATGTCCGCGATCTTCCTCCTGGTGTCGTACGTGCAGAACGTCCTCGCGTACTCGCCGTGGGAGACCGGCCTGCGGTTCCTGCCGCTGACCGGGACGCTGTTCGTCGCGGCCGCGATCTCGGGATCGCTGACCACCCGGGTGCCGCAGCGGCTGCTGATGGGAACGTCCCTCGCGCTCATCGCGCTCGGGCTCTCCCTCGTCGCGCTCACGGGTCCGGACACGTCCTGGACCGCGCTGCTGCCGAGCATGTTCGGGATCGGCCTCGGCATGGGGCTGTTCAATCCACCGCGCGCTTCGCTGTCCATCGCCGTCGTGGAACCGTCCAAGGCCGGCATGGCATCGGGGATCAACGAGACGTTCCAGCAGGTGGGTGTCGCCATCGGCATCGCGGGCTTCGGCGCCGCGTTCCAGGGCAGGGTGACCGACCTCTTCGTGCAGTCCGAGGCGGGGCGGCAACTGGGCGTCTCCGCCCACGAGTTCGGTGCGGCCGTTGCGGCGGGCGGTGGCGCGGAAGCCGCCGGCCGTGCGCCCTCGGAGATGGCGCCCGCGCTCGAAGCTGCCGCCCGCACCGCCTTCGTGGACGGGCTGACGGATGTGATGTTCGTGTGCGCGATCATCGCCGCCGTCGGCGCGGTCGTGGGCTTCGTCTTCATCCGCACGCGCGACCTGCACGAGAGTGCCCGCGGCGAGACCGTGGACGCGGAGCACCGGACTGTGGTGAACACCGCTGACGCGCAAGGGCTCTTGGAGGGCGAGAGCGCCGGAGCGCCGGTCGTGGCCCAGTCCGTTCGTACCGGGGGAGACGGGTGACCCGTCGTTCCGGGGGAGACGGGTGACCCGCTCGGAGACGGCAGGGCTGCTCCCCTGATCGCACGCACCACCGCGCGGTGACACCGGCCTTGGAAGCCGGTGTCACCGCCAGTACCCTTGATGTGATCGATGATCGGAGCGGGGGATGCTCGGCATCACCGAGCAACCGCATCAACCAGCGCTCAGAGGCAAAGGGGATGGCCCGGATGGCAGAGGCGACGCCCGTGCCGGCGCAACCCGCCGGGCTCGATTTCCCCCTCGTCCGCAGGACCGGCTATCTACTGAACAAGGCCGGATCGATCCTGATGGAGGACGCCGAGCGGGCGCTCATGGCGCAGGGCATGCGCCTGCGCTATTTCTATGTCCTCGCGGCGCTGGAAAGTGATCTGAGTCTGTCTCAGCAGGATCTGAGCAGACTCCTCCACCTGGACCCGACGACCATGGTGGCTCTGATCGACGAGATGGAGCGGGCCGGGCACGTGGAGCGGCGGCGCAATCCGTCGGACCGCAGGCGCTACATCCTGCGCCTCACCGATGCCGGCCGCGAGGCGCTCGACCGCGCCGGCGGTGCCGTCGACGCCGTGGAGCAGGACTTCCTCTCCGCCGTTCCCGAGCAGGACCGCGACCGACTGCGGACACTGCTCGGTGATCTGCTCGCCGACCGCTGGCCGCGCGTGATCGCCTGCGAGTGACGGAATTAGAGAATCCCTATTTGAGGAATTCTTTGGGTTGATCTGTGGAGGCCGTCACAGCTTTCCTTAAACAATTGCTTTCCCCTTGGCGGGCTGGATAGTGTTTTTCTGTCCGGGCCGCTTGGTCCGCGACACGGGGGAAGGTAAACGGGGAATGAACAACAAAGAATTAATATACGGATCTCTGGATAGCTGCCTCGGGCCCGGCAGCTCCCGCTTTTTCGGAAGCGGATACAAACGCGTCACTCAAGGCCTCAAAAACATCACCACCGACGGGTCACCCGAACCGGGAGCGCTCGTCACCGCGCGCGGCACCCTCGCGTATCCGAGCGACTGGTCCCGCAAATCCGGCTCCGGCGGCGAGCTGCGACCGCATCTCAGCAGTATCGACGCCCTGGTGCTCGCCGCGAACCTGGCGGAGACGCACCTCGGCCGTGCCTTCGGGCTCGGCGCCGCCGAGCGGCGCAGGATCTGGCTGCGCCGTGCCGACGTACGGGCCGGCAGCACACCTCACGAAGACCTCGCGGACTTTCCCGTGCACGGCAGGCTGATCGCCGTCCACGGTCCGAACGGGGAACACGTCCACGGTCCGAACAGCGAACACGCCTCGCTGGCCAGCACGTTCGACTGCCGGGTCGGGAGCCTGAAGGTGCGCTGCACACTCGTGCACGAACAGGGCGACAGGGCGGGCACCCCGGCCACGTACTCCGATGAGAAGCAGGCGCTCGGACCCGCGCGAGCCCGCCACTACGGCGTGGGCTACAAACAACGCGAACAGTACGCCGAGCAGGTCCGTGTCGACCTCGACAAGCAGCAGGTCCAAGGTCTGCAACGCGTCGTCGCCACGGACGAGGACGCCCACACATGGGGAGCGGAAGCGGCTTACGGGCCGTCGGTCTCCATGGTCGACGCACTCGTGGGCGTGGCCCAACTGGCCCAGATCCTGCTCTACGCACAGGACGGGCTGTCCCGCGGCAACACCGACACGCTCTGGATGAGGCGCTTCGTCATCCGCGCGGACACCCCGGTGCGCCCCCTGGGGCAGAGCTTCACCCCGACCGTGCACACCGCGAACTCACGGCTCCTTTCCATGGGCGACGCCCGCTGGCGCACCGCGGAACTCGCGGTGGACGACTTCGCGGGAATCGACGGGCGATGCTGGCTCGCGCACCGGCTGCCTGCCGCCGCGTAATCGCGCCGAATTACTGCTGGGCTGTTTTCACGCCCCATTCGCACCAGAGTTACACGCGTGAAAAGCAACGGGGGAAATAGATCATGCACTTTACGCCCACGCTCCGATTAGGAGACGTGCTCGTCGTACTCGAAGGGCCTGCCCGCATGCTCTGGAAAGAGCACGCCACCGGTCCCGTAACACCGCACTGGACACCGACAGGACTGTGGCCGAACGCGCGGCAGCGTGCCGAGGTGCGAGAGCACCTGGACGGGGAACGGCCACTGCTCGTCCTCCTCGACGAGGCGCGGCGCCACGTCCCCATGCTGCGCGAGGAGTGGCAGGCCGCGCCCTGCCGACTGCTGCGCGAGCAGGCGGGCGCCGGCTCCGAGGCTCCCGCGGACGACGAGGTCGTCGACATCAGCCTTCCGTTCCTCGACTGGCTGCCCGCGGCCCACAGGGAGCGCGCCGCGCGCTTCCTCGCGGAAAGCGACGCGGAACTGTCCCGTACGCCCATGGCGTTCCTGCCACCGCTGATGACCGAGGAACGGCGCGACGGAACGCCACGGAGCCCGCGCTTCGCCCGGCGGCTGCTGCCGAACGCGCTGACGGCGGACCGCCTCGCCGCAGCTGTCGCGCATCTGTTCGCCGATGCGTCGCAGTACTGCGGGGCAGCGGCCGGCTCGGTGCGGTGACCCATGAACCCACTGAACCCGCCGCTCCCCAGCCTGGGGGAGATCGGCCTCCTGATCGCCGCGACAGCCGCGCGGAATCTGGCGGTCAGCGGCCGACGAACGACCAAAGGCCACAGCCGGCAGGCGAAGAACGCCACTGTCCCGAGGAGGCACTGATGGGACGCTCGGTCATGGTCACCGGCGGCAACCGCGGTATCGGACTCACCGTGGCGACCGCCCTGGCGGCCGACGGCGACCGTGTCGCCGTCACCCACCGGGACAGCGCGCCGCCCGGCGAACTGCTCGGCGTCCGCGCCGAGATGACGGACGCCGGCAGTATCGACGCCGCCTTCAAGGAGGCGGAGGCGGCACACGGGCCGGTCGAAGTGCTCGTCGTCAACGCGGGCATCACCCGGGACGCCCTGGTGCTGCGCATGGCCGAGCAGGACTTCACGGACGTCGTCGACGTCAACCTGCACGGCGCCTTCCGCACGGTACGACGGGCCGTGCGCGGCATGGTGCGGGCACGCTGGGGGCGGATCGTGCTGATCTCCTCCATGACCTACGCGTACGGAGCCCCGGGCCAGGTCAACTACGCGGCCGCCAAAGCCGGAATGCTCGGCATGGCCCGCTCCCTCGCCTGGGAGCTCGGCCCCAGGAACATCACGGTCAACGTCGTCGCCCCAGGCCTGATCGACACGGCCATGAGCCGCGAGATCACCGACCAGCGACGCGAACACCTGCTGTCCATCACTCCGCTCGGCCGCGTCGGCGAAACAGATGACGTCGCCGCCGCTGTGCGCTATCTCGCCGGCGAATCGGGCCGCTTCGTCACCGGAGCCGTCCTGCCGGTCAGCGGCGGCCTGGGCCTCGGCGGCTGACCACATCACCCCACGCCCCGGCTCCGGCCGGGGCACCCACGACGGGAAGAGAGCACACCATGGGGAACACGATGACCCCCCTGCCGCACAGCGGCCTGCACCTGGCGATCTCCGGAACGTACTCCAGCGGCAAGAGCACCACGACAGAGACGTTGTCGATGGCGACGGGAATTCCGCGCACGCACGCGATGACGTCCCGGGAGATCCTCGTGGACCTCGTTCCGGGCAAGCAGGTCCAGGAACTCACCGCGATGGAACTGACGATGCTGGGGTTGCGCCGCCTGGAGGAGCGCATCCACCACGAGGCGGGCCAGGGCCCGTTCATCTCCGACGGCTCCGTGATCCACGAGTGGATCTACGGCGAGGCCCGTATGCGGGTCGGCATCAACCCCGGGGCCAACGTGTTCCTGCGGGCGGTGAAGAACGTCGCCGGGCTCCCGGTGAAGCGGTTCTACCGTCAGTACATGGACGCCTACGGCGCCGTCGCCAAGGCCCGTGCCAAGCGGATCTACGACGCCTATGTGCACCTGCCGGTCGAGTTCGAGATGAAGGCCGACGGCCACCGACCTGTCTCCGAGCCGTTCCGCAAGATGTCCGACGACCTGCTGATCGAGACCCTGGAGGAGCTGGAGATCCCCTACCACGTGGTGGGCGGCAGCGTCCGCGAACGCGTGGAGCGGATCGTCGAGATCTTCGATCTGCCCCTGGTGATGCCGCTCGACGAAGCGATCGAACGGGCCGGCGCCAAGGTGCGCAGGGCCGCCGAGGTACTGGAACAGGACGCCCGCTTCCACGAGGCTCAGCGGGCCAAGTCCCTGCGGCGGCGCGTCTCGTACGCGGTGCGCTTCTGACCGTCAGTCGAGCACCTCAAGGACGGCCCGGCCCGCCGCGCGGTGTTCGGCGGCCGCGGCCGGGTCCGTCGTGTCGAGAACGATCGCGATGCCCTCGTGGGCCAGCGCTTCCTCGTTGCGGTATCCCAGTGCCGGGGCGATTTCGAGGGCCTGGCGGTGCAGGCGCAAGGCCTCGTCGGGCAGGCCCGCGAGGCGGCAGGTCTCGGCGTAGCCATTGAGGAAGTGGATCTTCCAGTGCTCCTCGAAGAGTTCGTCGAGCAGCGCGAACGCCTTCCGGTGGCAGGCAAGGGCCTCGTCATGGCGGCCCATGTGCCGCAGTGCGACACCCAGGCAGTTGAGGCACCACGCCTCGTTGTGGAGGTGGCCGTCCTCGCGGGCCAGCGCCAACGCCCGGTGCAGGTGCTCCGCCGCCTCGTCGGGCTCCTCGTGAGCGATGGCCACGCCGAGGGTGAGGTGCGCCGTCAGCGCGGGCGGTGACGCCGGGTCGGCGTGGGGCATGCCGAGGACCTCTCGGGCCCGCTGCGCCGCCTCATCGCGGTGTCCCAGCTGGAGCATCGCCCAGGCTTCCGACGCGGCCGCACCGGCCGACCCGGTCGGGCAGCCGGCCTGCTCGTACAACTTCCCTGCCAGCCTGAAGAGTTCGAGCGGTTCCTCGACGTGACCCTCGTCCCACTTCAAGTAACCGCGCCGCAGGGTCAGTTCGGCTTGTGACCCCACGTCCCCCGCCTGGGACACCCGCGGCTGCGCCGCCTCGTACGAGGCGGCGGCCTCCGCCATACGGCCCGCGTTGTAGCGGGCGAAGCCCAGATCGCTGTGCGCGTCGGCCAGTTGGAGTGGATCGCCGAGGCGCTCGGCAGCGGCCAGCGACCGCTCGAAGAGGACGTTGAGGTGCGTCGTGCCGCAGCGCCGCGCGAAGTACGCCCGCAAGAAGCGCGGCAGCTCGCACACATGCGCGTCGGCCCCGACGGCGGCCGCCGTCTCGAAGGCGCCCACCAGATTCTCGTACTCCGCCACCAGCCAGGCGAACGCCGCGTTCTTGTCCGCGAACCGCGGCAGCGCGGCAGGCGGCCTTCCCGCGGTCGGCGGCCTGCCCGGCGAAAGGAACGGCATCGCGGCGTCGGCGGCAGCGGCCGCGTGCACGTAATAGTCGAGGAAGCGGGCAAGGGCCTGCTCCCGTTCGGCCGAAGAGTCCTGCTCCTCGCCGGCCCGGCGCGCGTGCTGGTGCACCAGGTCGTGCAGGCGGTAGCGGCCCGCGGTCGACTCCTGTACGAGGTGCGCGTCGACCAGGTCCTCCAGCATCGCCCGCGCACTGTTCAGCGGCACGTCGGCGAGGGATGCCGCCAGATACGCGTCGAAGGAACCACCGGGGAGCAGGCCGAGCAACCGGAACAGGCGGGCCTGGGAACGGTCCAACTGCCGTACGGACATGGCGAACGCGGTGTCGAACTCGCTCGCGCCCTCGGCCATCCGCTCGACGAGGATGCCCACCGTCCAGCCCGGCCGGTGCCGCAGCCGGGCCGCGGCAAGGCGAAGGGCGAGCGGCAGATGACCGCACAGCCGCAGCACCTCGGCGGCGGACTCGGGGTCGCGGGCGAGCCTGCCCTCGGGTCCTGCCGGGTCGCCGCTGGCTCGGGCGAGGAGCTCCGCGCTTTCCCGGGTGCTCAGCACGTCGAGTGACACCGGCGGTACCTCGTCCAGGCCGATGAGCCGGTTCCGGCTGGTGATCAGGGCGACGGACGGACCGGCTCCCGGCAGCAGGGGGCGGACCTGGTCGGCGTCGGCGGCGTTGTCGATCACCACGACGACTCGCCGGTCGGCCAGCTCGGAGCGCCAGCAGGCGGCCAGTTGCTCGATGCCTTCCCGCGGGACCTTCTCGGAGGGGACGTCGAGCGCGCCGAGCAGCATCCGCAGCGCGGAGTCGGGATCGAGCGGTTCCCGGCCCTCGGTGAATCCGTGCAGGTCCACATAGAGCTGGGCGTCGGGGTAGTCGGCGGCGAGCCGGTGCGCCGCGTGGATCGCCAGGCAGGTCTTGCCGACTCCCGCCATGCCGTCGACGGCGACCACTCGGTGGCTCTCCACCGCGGCCAGCACGGCGGCGAGTTGGGTCTCACGTCCGGTGAAGTCCGGTACGTCGCGCGGCAGATCGTTGCGGGGCCTGGGCCTGCCCTGGCGGCTGGACTTCGGTGGTGCGGGCAGAGGGTTGGAGGAGCGTTCCCACAGGGGGCGCAGCGGGCGGGGGTCGCGCTTGACGAGGCGGCAGAGCGCGACCACCGAGGGCCAGGGCGGCACCGTCCGGCCGCTGAGGTAGCGCGACAGGGACGAGGAGCTGAGGCCGGAGTCCCGCGCGAGGGCCCGTACGCCGAGTCCGGACAGGTCCTGGATCAGGCGCAGCCGGGCCGCCAGCTCGCTCTGCGGGTCCGCCTTCGCCGTGTGTCGCGACTCATCCACCAGATACCCCCCGTGTCCCGTGAGGCCAGAAACTTACCGGGCCACGTCGTCGCTGCTCAAGGCTGTTTCACCTGTCCCACGGTGTCCCAACGCCGTGGTCGTGGCGAGGGGTTCCCGCTGATATGGAGTCACACCCCGAGGCAACGGGGAACGACCCCGAAGAAGGAGCACACCGAGATGCAGTCCCGTATGCAGTCCCGTATGCAGAACCCCGCCGTCGTCCTCTCCGACGCCATGCCGGCCATCCAGTCGCTCATCAAGGCCGTGCACTCCGGTGGGGTGGAGGGGCAGACCCTGGAGCTCGTGCACCTGCGTGTGAGCCAGATCAACGGCTGCAGCGCCTGCGTCGACGGTGGCGTGAAGTCGTCCCGCAAGGCGGGCGTCAGCGACGAGCGGCTCGCCGTGGTCGCCGCCTGGCGCGAGGCTCCGTACTTCACGGAGCCGGAGCGGGCGGCGCTGGAACTCGCCGAGGCCGCGACGCGTCTCGCCGACCGCGGCGACGCGGTGAACGACGAGGTGTGGGACGCCGCCGCCACCCACTTCGACGAGAAGCAGCTGGCCGCGATCGTCCTCATGATCGGCGTCACCAACCTGTTCAACCGACTCAACGCCACGACCCGCCAGATCGCCGGCGCGTGGGGCTGAGCACCCGGGCACGCCGCTCCCCCCCCCCCGAACACCGACCAACCCACCCGCTCACGTACGTAAGGAAGTCGCCATGACGACCACGCAGAAGACCGCGAAGTTCGACGGATTCACGGATGAGGAACGAGGCGCGATGAAGGCGCGCGCCCAGGAGCTCAAGGCGTCCGCGCGCCGCGGATCGCGCGCCGACAAGGTGGCGCAGGAGGAGGCCGCCGTGGTGGAGAAGATCGCCGAGATGCGGGAGTCGGACCGCGTCATGGCCGAGCGGATCCATGCCGTGATCAAGGAGAACGTCCCCGAGCTCGCGCCGAAGCTCTGGTACGGAATGCCCTCCTACGCCAAGGACGGCAAGGTCGTCTGCTTCTTCCAGAGCGCACAGAAGTTCGGCGCGAGGTACGCGACGTTCGGCTTCAGCGACAAGGCGAACCTTGACGACGGTGCCATGTGGCCGGCCTCGTACGCCCTGACGGAGCTGACCACCGAGGGAGAGGCGAGGATCGCGGCCCTCGTGCGGAACGCGGTGGGCTGAGCCGGGTGGGCTGAGCCGGGTGAGCCGCGTCTCACCAGCGCGGCTCCACTTGTTTATGCAACGAGTTGCATAGCAGGATCGGGGCATGGCGCTAGAGCACGCGATCCTCGTCTCGCTGCTGGAGAAGCCGGGCTCAGGCTATGAACTCGCCCGGCGGTTCGAGCGGTCCATCGGCTACTTCTGGACCGCCACCCACCAGCAGATCTATCGCGTTCTCAAGCGCATGGAGAGCGACGGGTGGATCGACGTCCGCGAGGTGCCGCAGCAGGCGCGGCCGGACAAGAAGGAGTACTCCGTCGCCGCCCTCGGGCGGACCGCCCTCTCGCAGTGGCTGCACGAGCCGATCGAACCCGAGAGTGTGCGGCACGAGCTGGCCGTGAAGATCCGCGGCGCGGCCTTCGACGACCCGGTCGCACTGATCCACGAGGTCGAGCGGCACCACCGGGCGCACGCCGACCGGCTCGCACGCTATCTCGCGGGCGAGCTGCGTGACTTCACCGGACCCGAAGCGCCCGCCACGCCCGACCCCGGGCAGGAGCTGCAGCATGTCGTGCTGCGCGGCGGCATCGCGTACGAACGAATGACGCTCGCCTGGCTCGACGACGTGCTCGCCACACTCCACCGGCTCGGCCCCCAGGGCTGAACCCGCCTGCCGCCCAAGCTCTCCGCGCCCGCACTCGCTCACCCTCACCCGACCTCCCGAGCCGGAAAGGCGAACACTCATGGCCGACCCGCTGCTGTTCAACCCGCGCACCTACGACCCCGAGCACTTCGACCCCGAGACCCGCAGGCTGCTGCGCGCGACCGTCGACTGGTTCGAGGCCCGGGGCAAGCGTCGCCTGATCGAGGACTACCGCGACCGCGCCTGGCTGGCGGACTTCCTCGAGTTCTCCGCCAAGGAAGGCCTGTTCGCGACCTTCCTCACCCCGGCGTCCGCCGCGGAGGGGCAGCAGGACAAGCGCTGGGACACCGCCCGGATCGCCGCCCTGAACGAGATCTTCGGCTTCTACGGGCTCGACTACTGGTACGCGTGGCAGGTCACCATCCTCGGCCTCGGCCCGGTCTGGCAGAGCGAGAACGCCACCGCCCGCGCCCGCGCCGCCGAACTCCTCGCGCAGGGCGAGGTGTTCGCCTTCGGCCTGTCCGAGAAGACGCACGGCGCCGACATCTACTCCACCGACATGCTCCTCGAACCCGACGGCGACGGCGGCTTCCGGGCCAGCGGCTCCAAGTACTACATCGGCAACGGCAACGCCGCAGGTCTCGTCTCCGTCTTCGGCCGCCGCACCGACGTCGAGGGCCCCGACGGCTACGTCTTCTTCGCCGCCGACAGCCGCCACGAGGCGTACCACCTGGTGAAGAACGTCGTCGACTCGTCCAAGTACGTGAGCGAGTTCCGCCTGGAGAACTATCCGGTCGGCCCCGACGACGTGCTGCACACCGGCCGCGCCGCCTTCGACGCCGCGCTCAACACCGTCAACGTCGGCAAGTTCAACCTCTGCACCGCCTCGATCGGCATCTGCGAGCACGCGATGTACGAGGCCGTCACCCACGCCCAGAACCGCATCCTCTACGGCCGTCCCGTCACCGCCTTCCCGCACGTGCGTCGCGAGTTGACCGACGCGTACGTCCGTCTCGTCGGGATGAAGCTGTTCGGCGACCGCGCCGTCGACTACTTCCGCTCCGCCGGTCCCGACGACCGCCGCTACCTCCTCTTCAACCCCATGACGAAGATGAAGGTGACCACGGAGGGCGAGAAGGTCATCGACCTGATGTGGGACGTCATCGCGGCCAAGGGCTTCGAGAAGGACAACTACTTCGCGCAGGCGGCCGTCGAGATCCGAGGCCTGCCCAAGCTGGAGGGCACGGTCCACGTCAACCTCGCCCTCATCCTCAAGTTCATGGGCAACCACCTCCTGAACCCGGCCGCGTACGAGCCCGTGCCGACCCGCCTCGACACGGCGGACGACGACTTCCTCTTCCGGCAGGGACCGGCGCGGGGCCTGGGCGCCATCCGCTTCCACGACTGGCGCACCGCCTACGACGCGTACGCCGCCGTGCCCAACGTCGCGCGCCTGCGCGAACAGGCCGACGCCCTCTGCGAGTTCGTCACCACGGCGGCGCCCGACGAGGAGCAGAGCCGCGACCTCGACCTCCTCCTCGCCGTCGGCCAGCTGTTCGCGCTCGTCGTGCACGGCCAGCTGATCCTGGAGCAGGCGCGTCTGACGAACCTCGACGAGGACGTGCTCGACGAGCTGTTCGCCGTCCTCGTACGCGACTTCTCCGCGCACGCCGTCGAACTGCACGGCAAGGACTCCGCCACCGAGGCACAGCAGAACTGGGCCCTTGGCGCGGTACGCCGCCCGGTTGTCGACGACGCGCGC
Organism: Streptomyces sp. NPDC051218; assembly: GCF_044455475.1. NCBI lineage: Bacteria > Bacillati > Actinomycetota > Actinomycetes > Kitasatosporales > Streptomycetaceae > Streptomyces > Streptomyces sp. NPDC051218. Next base: position 780,705 of record NZ_JBITEU010000002.1, read on the forward strand.
TCCGCACGGGTGTGGGGACGCGTCGAAGCACTGGCCGGGACGTACGAGATGGCGCCCTGACGCGTGGTGCGGGGACGTGCGACGTGACGGATACCGCTGCGGGCCGTCGGCGCCGTGGAGAGTGACGGCGTGACATCGGTGCGGCTGTTGATCAGCGGCGACACCACGGGGGAGCGCCGCTCTCGCTGACCACCCGCGCCTCCCGGGTGAGCGTAGGGGTGTGCGGCTATCTGCTGCTGCTCGTCGTGCTGTTCACGGTCGTGGAGACAACGGAGCAAGCGACGTGGCTGAGGGTCGCCGCGTTCCTCTCGCCCGGTGGCGCCGGACTGCTGCTGCTGGCCTGGCGGTTCTTCCTCCGCGATCCGTGGATCCTGCGGCGCCGTGGTGTGACGGTGCCCGGGTGAGATCCTCACGTACCGCACGTCGTCCAAGCAGCAGGCCATGAACCCCGTCCTGCGGTTCACGACGGCCAAGGGCGTCACCGTGACGCACGATTCGACGGTGACCGTGCTGACGCGGCGCAAGGACCCGGTCGTGGACGTCACCTACGATCCACAGGACCCCAGCAGGGTCCGCGGCGGCCGGGCGCCGGCTCACATGGCAGCGGGGCTCATCCTCGCCGCGCTGGACGGCCTGCTGGGCGGCCGGTAGGCCCGCGGCGGAGAAGCCGGGTGCCGCCGCGTGCGGATCAGGCCGCGAACACCTGGGAGTCGTCGGCGAACGCCTTGAACTCCAGGGCGTTGCCGGCCGGGTCCAGCAGGAACATCGTCCGCTGCTCGCCCTTCTCGCCCTCGAAGCGTACGTACGGTTCGATGATGAACTCGATGCCTGCCGTGCGCAGTCGCTCGGCCAGTTTCTGGAACTCGGGGACCGGCAGGATCAGTCCGAAGTGCGGCACCGGGACGTCGTGGCCGTCGACCGGGTTGTGCACGCGCTGGGCGCCCTTCGGCGCGAGGTGGGTGACGAACTGGTGACCGTGCAGATTCCAGTCCACCCAGGTGTCCGCGCTGCGGCCCTCCTCCAGGCCGAGCACCTCACCGTAGAAGAGACGCGCCGCGGCGAGGTCGTCGACCGGCATGGCCAGGTGGAACCGGGGGATGGGAGAGTGGGGTTCGGTCATGGCACTGCCTCCTGTGACGGGAGAGTCCGGGTGGACCTGGCACGGGCCCCGATCACCCGCGGGCGCAGTCCGGGCACATGCCCCGGTACGTCACCTCGGCCGCGGACACGGTGAAGCCGAACCGCTCGGAGTCCGGCAGTGCGGCCAGCGGGTCGCCGCCGGGGTGCACGTCACGGATGGCGCCGCAGCCCGAGCACACCAAGTGCTGGTGGGGCCGGTGGGCGTTGGGGTCGTACCGCTTCGCGCGGCCGGTGGACACCTCGATGACCTCGCCGAGGGTGACCAGCTCGCCGAGGGTGTTGTAGACCGTGGCACGGGAGATCTCCGGCAGCCGGTCGGTGGCGCGCGCGAGGACCTCGTCCGCGGTCAGGTGGACATGTTCGCCGTCGAGTACCTCGGCGACCACCCGACGCTGCGCGGTCATCCGCCAGCCACGTCCGCGAAGCCGTCCCAGAAGATCGCTCATGCTTACCAGCCTAACTGTGCTTTGTCTGACGCCTGAATTCGTACGGACCCGTCTGTCGTATTGACTTGGACTTGGTCCATCGTAGGATCAGTTCCGGCCGACGGCCAAGGGACAGGGCAACAGCAGGGAACAGCACGTGACTTCAGGAGACGGGTCCGCTCGGCCCGGCATCCGGTACCCCGCTCGCGGAAATCCAATCCGGCGGGCCGTCCCGGCCGCCGAGGCCCGCGCCGTCCCCGGGCGCCCCCGACCGTTGCGCCGTACGCAGTTTCTGAGCACCGTGATCCGCCCCGTCCGGAAGGATTCCCATGACTGAGAACCATGACGCGATCGTCACCGACCCGAAGCCGGAAGAGACTGGCGGCTGCCCGGTCGCGCACACGCGCGCGCCGCACCCGACCCAGGGCGGTGGAAACCGTCAGTGGTGGCCGGAGCGGCTCAACCTGAAGATCCTCGCCAAGAACCCGGCGGTGGCCAACCCCCTGGGTGAGGAATTCGACTACGCCGAGGCGTTCAAGAGCCTCGACCTGCCGGCCGTGAAACGGGACATCGCGGAGGTGCTCACCACCTCGCAGGACTGGTGGCCCGCCGACTTCGGCAACTACGGCCCGCTGATGATCCGCATGGCCTGGCACAGCGCGGGCACCTACCGCATCAGCGACGGCCGCGGCGGCGCGGGTGCCGGTCAGCAGCGCTTCGCCCCGCTCAACAGCTGGCCGGACAACGTCAGCCTCGACAAGGCCCGCAGGCTCCTGTGGCCGGTGAAGAAGAAGTACGGCCAGAACCTCTCCTGGGCCGACCTCATGGTCCTCACCGGCAACGTTGCCCTGGAGACGATGGGCCTGAAGACCTTCGGCTTCGCCGGCGGCCGCGCCGACGTCTGGGAGCCCGACGAGGACGTGTACTGGGGCCCCGAGACCACCTGGCTCGACGACGAGCGCTACACCGGCGACCGTGAGCTGGAGAACCCGCTCGGCGCGGTCCAGATGGGTCTCATCTACGTCAACCCCGAGGGCCCCAACGGCAACCCGGACCCGGTCGCCGCGGCCCGCGACATCCGTGAGACGTTCCGCCGCATGGCGATGAACGACGAGGAGACCGTCGCGCTCATCGCGGGCGGCCACACCTTCGGCAAGACCCACGGCGCGGGACCGAGCGAGGCCGTCGGTGACGACCCCGAGGCCGCGCTCATGGAGCAGCAGGGCTTCGGCTGGAAGAACACCCACGGCACCGGCGTGGGCCCCGACGCCACCACCAGCGGCCTCGAGGTCATCTGGACCACCACGCCCACGCAGTGGGGCCACGACTTCTTCAAGCACCTCTTCGAGTACGACTACGAGCTCACCCAGAGCCCGGCGGGTGCGAACCAGTGGGTGGCGACGAACGCCGAGGCGGTCATCCCCGACGCCTTCGACACGTCGAAGAAGCACCGCCCGCAGATGCTCACCACCGACCTGGCGCTGCGCTTCGACCCGGTCTACGAGCAGATCTCGCGGCGCTTCTACGAGAACCCGGACCAGTTCGCGGACGCGTTCGCCCGCGCCTGGTACAAGCTGACGCACCGTGACATGGGCCCGATCGTGCGCTACCTCGGCCCGGAGGTGCCCTCCGAGGTGCTGCTGTGGCAGGACCCGCTGCCGGCGGCCGAAGGCGAGCCGGTCGACGCCTCGGACATCGCGTCGCTCAAGGAGAAGATCCTCGCCTCGGACCTCACCACCGCGCAGCTGGTCTCCGCGGCCTGGGCCGCGGCGTCCTCCTTCCGCGGCAGCGACAAGCGCGGTGGCGCCAACGGCGGTCGCATCCGCCTGGAGCCGCAGCGCAGCTGGGAGGTGAACAACCCGGACAGCCTCGCGCAGGTTCTGCGTACGCTCGAGGGCATCCAGTCGTCCTTCAACTCCGGTGCCAAGAAGGTCTCGCTGGCCGACCTGGTCGTCCTCGCCGGCTCCGCGGCGGTCGAGAAGGCGGCCAAGGACGCGGGTGTCCAGGTCGAGGTGCCGTTCACGCCGGGCCGTGTCGACGCCGCGCAGGAGCAGACGGACGTCGAGTCGTTCGCCGCGCTGGAGCCGACCCACGACGGCTTCCGCAACTTCGTCGGCAAGGGCAACCGCCTGCCGGCCGAGTACCTGCTGCTCGACAAGGCGAACCTGCTGACCCTGAGCGCGCCCGAGCTGACGGTCCTGGTCGGCGGTCTGCGCGTCCTCGGCGCCAACCACGCCGGTTCGAAGCACGGCGTGTTCACGGACAAGCCGGGCACTCTGTCGAACGACTTCTTCGTCAACCTGCTCGACATGGGCACGACCTGGAAGTCGACGTCCGAGGCACAGGACGCGTTCGAGGGCCGTGACGCGAGCGGCGCGGTCAAGTGGACCGGCACCCGCGCCGACCTGGTCTTCGGCTCGAACTCCGAGCTGCGCGCGCTCGCCGAGGTCTACGCGAGCGATGACGCGAAGGAGAAGTTCGTGAAGGACTTCGTCGCGGCCTGGAGCAAGGTCATGGACCTCGACCGGTTCGACCTCGTCTGAGTTCCCTGACGGTGGCGTACGGGCCGGTCCTCTCGGACCGGCCCGTACGTCGTCTCAGCTCTCCATGAGTCTCCGTACGTCGACCGGAAGCCCCGTGACGAAGGACTGGTTCGCGGCGAGCCCCGTGGCCAGGGAGCGGGCTCCGTCCTCGGCGCCCGCCGCGCGGCCCAGGGAGTCCGGCACACCGGGTGCTCGCTCGCCGAAGAGATCGGCCAGCATACGCACGTCCCCGCCGCCGTGCCCGCCCTCACCGGTGGACACCTTCACCTCCCTCGGCTCCTCCCAGAAGCGGCGCAGCAGGAGTTGGATGCGGCCCGCCTCGTCCCCGACCGCCGCGCCGTGCAGGACGGGGCTCGCGCCATCGGTCCGTACGTCGGGGCGCGTCCAGGTGGATTCCTCCACCAGGAGTTCGACGCGTCCCTCGCTGCCGTTGAAGGCGATCCGATAGCCCTCCCAGGGCGCGTAGGCCGTCAGGTGGTACGTGAGGGTCGCGCCGGACGAGTAACGCACCAGGACCGCCATGTCGTCCTCGATGCTCACCCCGGGTCCGAACACGTTCTGGTCGCGGTGGTAGCCGTCTTCCGCCTCCGCATCCAGGTACAGGGCACTGAGTGCGGACGAGTCGGTCAGACGGATGGCGAAGGGATCGCTCTCGGCTGCGGGAGAGCCGTGCGCGCGGGCGTAGTCGCGGGCCAGACCGCGCCGGGTGCCCGCCTCGTCGCCGTAGAAGAAGAGTCCGCCTTGCGCGTAGACGGTCTCGGGCCGCGCGCCCAGCCACCAGTTGACCAGGTCGAAGTGGTGGGTGGCCTTGTGCACCATCAGGCCACCGGAGTTCGCCTTGTCGCGGTGCCAGCGGCGGAAGTAGTCCGCGCCGTGCCGCAGGTCGAGCAGCCACTCGAAGTGCACCGAGCCGACCTCGCCGATCGCGCCGTCCGCCAGGAGCTCCCGTACGGCTGAATGCACCGGGTTGTAGCGGTAGTTGAAGGCGACGCGGACGTCGTGGCCCGTGTGGCGCCGCGTTTCGAGGATGCGACGGGCGCGCTCGGCGGTCGTGGTCATCGGCTTCTCCGTGACCACGTCGCAGCCCGCTTCGAGGGCCCGCACGATGTAGTGGTCGTGGAGGTGGTCGACGGTGCAGACCACGACGAGGTCGACGCGCTCACGGCGCAGCATCTCCTCGAAGTCGTCCGGGGCGTACGCGGGCACGGCGGGGCGGCCCGGGTGGGCGGCCGCGATCCAGTCGTTGTGGACGGCCATGCGGTGTGCGTTGACATCGCAGAAACCGGCCAGTTCCATCCGGTCCGCGTAAGGGCCGGCGAGCGCCTCGGTGAAGAGCTGGGCGCGGGCGCCGAGCCCCACCACGGCACAGCGACGACGGCGTGGGGCGTCGATGGGCATGAGTGCATCCGTTCGGGGAGTTGAGGATCTCGGATGTCCGGATGTGGGCGTCGCGGGGGGAGGTGGTGAGCGCGCGGCAACGATTGGCGTCCACCTCATTGAGTCGTTTCATTCTTCGTTCCGGTTTTCGGCTCCGAGGTCTTGTTCTGGGATTCCTGCGGTGCCTAGGGTCGGCATCGGTGCAAGCGCTTTCTAAGCTCGTTCGAGGAGACCGTATGTCCTCCACCCCCACCCGTCTACGGGCCGCCGTCGTCGGCACAGGCGGCATCGTGACCGGAAGTCATCTGCCCGCCCTGCGGGCCCACGCGGACCGGATCGAGCTGAGAGCCGCAGTCGACGTCGACCCCGCTCGGCTCGCCGCGTTCCGCGCGGAGGCCGCCGCCGCGGACATGAACGTCGATGGCTACGCGGACTTCGACGCGATGCTCGACGCGGTCCGCCCCGACCTGGTTCTGATCGGCACCCCGCCCTCGCTGCACCGCGCGCAGACCGTGGCCGCGCTGAAGGCGGGCGCGTGGGTGCTGTGCGAGAAGCCGCTGTGTCTCTCGCTCGCCGAGTACGACGAGATCGCCGCCGCCGAGGAGGTGTCGGGGACGTACGCCTCGGTGGTCTTCCAGCACCGCTACGGCTCGGGCGCCGTCCACGCCCGCGAGCTCATCGCGAGCGGCGAACTGGGCTCGCCCCGGGTCGCGCACTGCCAGACCACCTGGCACCGCGACAGCGCCTACTACGCGGTGCCATGGCGGGGGCGTTGGGAGAGCGAGGGCGGCGGCCCCACCATGGGGCACGGCATCCACCAGTTCGACCTGCTCCTGCACCTGCTCGGCGACTGGACCGAGGTGCGTGCCATGGCGGCCCGCCTCGTGCACGACACGGAGAGCGAGGACGTCTCGACCGCCCTGGTGCGGTTCGAGAGCGGCGCGCTCGCCACCGTCGTCAACAGCGTCCTGTCCCCGGACGAGGTCAGCCGCATCCGTCTCGACTGCGCCGACGCGACGCTCGAACTCACCCATCTCTACGGCCACTCCAACGACGACTGGGTCTACACCCCGGCCCCGCACGTCGACGCGGGGCGCGCGAGGGCCTGGCGCACGCCGACCGCCGACGTGCCCAGCTCGCACGCCGCCCAGCTCGGCGCCCTCCTCGACGCCCACGAGCGGGGCATTCGGCCACCGGGCAGCGGCGCCGACGCCCGCCGCACCCTCGAATTCGCCGCCGCGCTCTACAAGTCGGCGTTCACCGGGCAGCCGGTGTTCGCGGGCGAGATCGTCTCCGGCGACCCCTACTACCCGGCCATGCACGGCAGCCACCCCGACTGGAGCCCTCAGCGATGACGATTCAGGTCACCCACACCCACGGCGAGCGGATCACGGTCGAGTCGGGCGGTGTCGAGCTGCTCAGCTACGTCTACGCCCCGGACCCGGACGCCTTCGAGGCGCGCAAGCCCTACATCCACCCCCTGCGCACCCTGGCCGGACACCAGGTCTCGGGCTATCGGCCGAACGACCACCGCTGGCACAAGGGCCTTCAGATGACCGCGAGCCATCTGTCGGGGCAGAACTTCTGGGGCGGCAACTGCTATGTCCACGGCGAGGGTTATCTGCGCCTGCCGGAGCGTGTCGGCTCCATGCGGCACGACGGATTCCCCGCCATCGCCGTGGACGACGAGCGCCTCCACTTCACCGAGGAGCTCACCTGGATCGAGAACGGCGGCCAGGAATGGGCCAGGGAAGAGCGGGACATCACCGTCCACTCGGTCGACGCGGACGCCGGGTCGTGGGCCCTCGACTGGTCGATCCGGCTGACCAACATCCGCGACGAACCCCTGCGCTTCGGCTCGCCGACCACCGCCGGCCGCGAGATGGCCGGATACACGGGCCTGCAGTGGCGCGGTCCGCGTGACTTCACCGGCGGCGCCGCCTTCGGCCCCGACGACGACAAGGACGCGGCCGGGCTGATGGGCACCCAGGGGCCGTGGCTGGCCTTCACCGCCGAGCACGACGACGTCGACGCGCACTCGACGCTCGTCTTCGCGCACAGCCCGGAGAACGTGGACGGGATCCACGACTCGCACTGGTTCGTGCGCTCCGAACCCATCCCGACCGTCGCCTTCTCCTGGGCGTTCTTCGAGGAGTTCGAGCTGACGCCCGGCGCGTCGTTCGCCTACCGCTACCGCGTCGTGGTCGCCGACGGCGCGTGGGACCGCGACCGCGTCGCCACCCACCTGAAGGGCCTGTCATGGTGAGCCTTCCGCACCCCCTGCCCGGAGCCGTCGGCCTCTCGCACCTGAGCGCCTATGAGTGGGAGGCCGCCGACGGCGTGTGCGGCGGAAGCCCGCATCTGCACCTGGTGTGCACGGAGGCGTACGTCGTCACCGGCGGCCTCGGGGCCGTCCAGACGCTCAGCCCCGACGGCTACCGCGAGGTCCCCCTCGAAGCGGGCTCCGTCGCGTGGTTCACGCCCGGCACCGTCCACCGCATGGTGCAGGGCGGCGACCTGCGGATCACGGTCCTGATGCAGAACAGCGGCCTGCCCGAGGCCGGGGACGCCGTCTTCACCTTCCCGCCCGACGTGCTCGCCGACCCCGAGCGGTACGCGGCCGCGGCACGGCTCCCCGCCAAGAGCGGCCCGGAGGCGGAGGCCGCCGCTCGCAAACGCCGTGACCTGGCCGTCGAGGGGTATCTGCCGCTGCGGGAGGCGCTCAGGGCCGGGGACAACGGCCCCTACCTGGAGTTCCAGCGGGCCGCGGCCCGGCTCGTGCGGGACAAGGTCCCCACCTGGCGCGAACTGTGGCAGGCGGGCGCCCTCGCCACCGCCGAGCGCACCGGCGCGCAGCTGGCGGCCCTGGAGTCCGGCACCCCCGACTACCTCGCGGGATCGGGCTCGTACGACAGCCGGCCTTCGCGCCACGGCGGGTACGGCATGTGCGGGCGCCGCGACGAGTACGAACTGCCGGGCACGACGCTCCCGTACCACGGCGAGTAACCGCCCCGATCCGTAGAAGCGTCCGTCAGGAATCCAGAGAGGAGAGGTGTCATCGGCATGCCCGGAAACAGGACAAAGTGGTCCTGCGGAGCGGTCGCGGTGCTCACGCTCAGTGCGCTGCTCACCGGCTGCGGCGGCTCGGACGAATCGAGCGGCGGCGGCCGGACCGTTCTGCGCTACACCTGGTGGGGCAACCCCGACCGGGCGGCCCGTACGCAGGAAGCCATCGCGCTGTTCGAGAAGGAGCACCCCGGGATCACGGTGCAGACCTCGTTCGCCGGCTACGAGGCGTACAAGCAGAAGCTCGCCACCCAGGCGGCGGGCGGCGACGCCCCCGACGTGATGCAGCTCGACTACCGGCAGATCGACCAGTACGCGTCCGGCGGCATCCTCCTCGACCTCGGAAAGCGGAAGAAGACCCTGCGCACCGACGAGATCGACCCCGGTCTCCTCGCCACCGGGGTCGTCGACGGCACCCAGTACGCGATCCCGCAGGGCCGCGGCACCGAAACCGTCGTGTACGACGCCGAACAATGGAAGGCGGCCGGGGTGAAGCTCCCGCACAAGGGTTGGACCTGGGACGAATGGGCCGACGCCATGCGGGAGTTGGCGAAGCGGACGGGGAAGCCGGGCTCCGTCGACCCCGGGCAGAGCGAGGACTGCTTCGAGGTGTGGCTGCGAGGTCAGGGCAAGACCCTCTACACGAAGGACCGCAAGCTCGGCTTCACCGCCGACGACCTGACCCGCTGGTGGACCTTCACCGACAAGCTGCGCCGCGAGGGCGCGGTGTCGTCCGCCCAGCAGACGACGCAGCTCGACGGGACCGTGGAGAACCAGCCGTTGGCGCGCGGCAAGGCGATATCCGACTTCAACTGGGACGCGCCCGCCAGCGGCTACACGCCCATCGTGGGCGAGGGCCTGACGCTCGCCCCGATGCCGTCCGGAGCGGACGGCACGCCCGGCCAGTACTTCAAGCCCTCGATGTTCATGGGCGCGGCGGACAGCACCCAACACCCCCAGGAATCCGCAGAGTTCATCGACTTCATGATCAATGACGAGAAGGCCGCGGCCATCCTCGGTGCCTCCCGGGGCATCCCCGTCAACGAACCGATCCGCGACGAACTCGGCCCCGAACTGAAGGGCTTCGACAAGATCGTCGCCGACTACCAGGACTCCGTCGACGGCAGCCTCGATGCGCCGCCGCAGGCCCCGCCCAGCGGCGACAACGCCTTGCAGACCACCTTCGGGCGCGACTACGACCAGGTGTCGTTCGAGCAGATGTCACCCCGTGAGGCGGCGGAGGACTACATCACCGAGGCGAAGGCGGAGCTGAGGTCATGACCACCACCACCGACATACCCGCTGACGCCGCGCGGACCGAGCGCCCCGCGCCACCGACCAAGCAGCCCGGCAGGCTTCGGCGCGAGGGCGCCGCCTGGGTGTTCCTCTCGCCCTGGGTGCTGGGCGCCGCCGTCCTGACGCTCCTTCCGATGGCCGTCTCGCTGTATCTGTCCTTCACCGACTACGACCTGTTCAACGCCCCGCGCTGGGTGGGACTGCGCAACTACGTCCAGATGTTCACCGAGGACCCGCGCTACTGGCGCTCGGTCGGCGCGACCTTGATGTACGTCGTGATCGCCGTGCCGCTGCAACTGGCGCTCGCCCTCGCCGTCGCCCTCGCCCTGAAGTCCATGAAGCGCGGCAAGTCCTTCTACCGGTCCGCCTTCTACGCCCCTTCGCTGCTCGGCGCGTCCATGTCGATCGCCCTGGTGTGGCGGGCGGTCTTCAACGACGGCGGCACCGTCGACAACCTCCTGGCGGACGTCGGCATCCATACCGGCGGCTGGGTCAACAAGCCCGGCTGGGCGCTGCTCGCCGTGGCGCTCCTGACGGTGTGGCAGTTCGGCGCCCCCATGGTGATCTTTCTGGCGGGTCTCCAGCAGATTCCCGTGGAGCTCTACGAGGCTGCCGCGGTCGACGGGGCGAGCCGCAGGCGGCAGTTCGTGTCGATCACCCTGCCGATGCTGTCACCGGTGCTCTTCTTCAACCTGGTGCTCCAGACCATCCAGGCCTTCCAGGTCTTCACGCCCGCCTTCGCGGTCAGCGGCGGCAAGGGCGGCCCCGCCGACTCCACCCTCTTCTACACGCTCTACCTCTACGACCGTGGATTCGTCGCCTCGCACATGGGCTACGCCTCCGCCATGGCCTGGGTCCTGCTGATCGCCATCGGAGCAGTGACCGCGGTGGTCTTCCGCACCTCGCGCTCCTGGGTCTTCTACGCGAACGAGGGGGAGCGATGACCACCACCACTGCCACCGCCACGGGCCGCAGGGCCTTTCCCTGGCGTCGCGTCGCGCTGCACGCCGGATGCCTGGCCGCTCTCCTGGTGATGCTCTACCCGCTGGCCTGGCTCGTCGCCACGTCGCTCAAGCCGGCCGACGAGGTGATCGCGAGCCTGAATCTGCTGCCGAGCAAGCTGGAGTGGTCGAACTACTCGACCGCCCTGGACGGCGTGGACGACGTGTCCGTCGGACGACTGCTCTCCAACTCCCTGCTGATCGCGGGCGGCGCGGTCCTCGGCAACGTACTCAGCTGCTCCCTGGCGGCCTACGCCTTCGCGCGGCTGCGTTTCCGCTTCCGGGGCCCGCTCTTCGCCTTCATGATCGCGACGATCATGCTGCCGCACCACGCCGTCCTGATCCCGCAGTACATCATCTTCAACCAGCTCGGCATGGTGAACACCTACTGGCCGCTGATCCTGCCGAAGTTCCTCGCCACCGAGGCCTTCTTCGTCTTCCTCATCGTGCAGTTCATGCGGGGCCTGCCGCGCGAGCTGGAGGAAGCGGCCAGGATCGACGGCTGTGGCCCCTTCCGGAGCTTCTTCCTGGTCGTCCTGCCGCTCACCAGGCCCGCCCTGGTCACCACGGCGATCTTCACGTTCATCTGGACGTGGAACGACTTCTTCACGCAGCTGATCTATCTCTTCTCGCCGGAGAAGTTCACGCTGACGCTCGCGCTGAGGTCGTTCGTGGACGCCTCCAGCCAGTCCGCGTTCGGCCCGATGTTCGCCATGTCGGTGATCGCACTGCTCCCGATCGTGCTGTTCTTCCTCGCCTTCCAGCGTTTCCTGGTCGAGGGCATGGCCAACTCCGGGGTGAAGGGATGAGCGCGCGGGCCCGCGAGACGGGCGAGATCTTCGGACCGCGGATGACTCTGTTCGCGGACGTCCTCGCACTCGGCGTGGTCACAGCGCTGGCCTGTCTGCCCTTGATCACCGCTCCGGCGGCGCTCTCCACCGCCTGCGCGGTGGTACGCGGCACCGAGGACGACCAACCGGCCACGGCGAAGCGTTACTTGGTGCTTCTACGCGACCGGTTCCGTCCCGGCGACCTCGCGGCGGGGCTGGCCGCCGTCATCGGGGTGCTGCTGCTCGCGGCGGACTTGGCGCTCGCGGGGGCGGGACTGCCGGGGGCCCGCGCTTTCGCCGTCACGGCGGCGGCGATCGGGGCGTGCGCGGTGATCGTGGCCCTGCGCGCCTGCGCCCACCCCGCGTCGCTCACCGACTGGCGAGCGGCGGTGCGCGGCGCCGGGGGTGCATCGGCGCGGGACGTGGGCGGCAGCGTCCTGGTCCTGCTCGCCCTCGCGGCGGCCGTCTTGTGTGCCTGGATGATGTTGCCGCTGGCGTTCCTGGTGCCGGGGCCGCTGGCCATGGCGCTTACCGCCGTTGATGTGCGCAAGCGGCGCGTGGCGCTCTCGTCGACGTGTTAGCGGGGCGGCGTGCGGTGGGCGAGGATGGCGTGCGGCGGTGCGGGCGGCCGTCGGTTATTCGGTGCGGGACGTGGGTGGCAGCGTCCTGGTGCTGTTTGCCCTCGCGGCGGCTGTTCTGTGTGCCTGGATGATGTTGCCGCTGGCGTTCCTGGTGCCGGGGCCGCTGGCCATGGCGCTTACCGCCATTGATGTGCGCAAGCGGCGCGTGGCTTTCTCGTCGACGTGTCAGCGGGGCGTCGGGCGGCGGGCGAGGAAGACGAACTCCTTGCCGGGGCGGTCCGGGGCGTCGCGGATCTCTTCCACCAGATAGCCGTGGGCGGCGAGCGATGCGGTCACTTCGTCGCGCTCGCGGAAGCGCAGGGTGGAGTCGGAGGTGAGGGCCTCGCCGGTCGCGGTGAGGACGTAGGTGTGGCGAAAGCTCACCAACGGCAGGCTGACGTCGGTGACTTGCACCCAGGTCTCGACGTCGCCGACGCCTTCGACGGCGACCGTGCGCAGGGTCGCGTCGCGGTTCCACTCCCGCCACGCCCTGCGGTCGGGGTCACGGGTCTCGAAGACGAGATGGCCGCCCGGTCGCAGGGCGGCATGGACTCCGCGAAGGGTGGACTCCCACATCTCCGGAACCGCGATCGCCTGAGCCACGTTGGCGGTCATGGTGGCCAGGTCCACCCGCATGTCCGGGAGCGCGGTCGCGTCACCGTGGATCCATCGCACGCGGTCGCTGCCGGGCTTGGAGCGGGCGATGTCGAGGGAGGCGGCGGCCGGTTCGACGCCGGTCACTCGCAGCCCCCGGCCGGCTAGGAGCAGCGCGAATGTTCCTGTGCCACACCCGACGTCCAGCACCTGATGTGCTTTCAGTTCCTGGGCCACATCGGCGTATACGTCCAAGTCGCCGCGGTCCGACTCCAGCGGGTCGTAGAGCGCTGCCAGCCTCGGATCCTCGTACGCCTCGTCTGCCACGCCCGGAGGCTATAACGGCAGCGACGGTGGAGACACGCCATTTCACGTGCCTCCACCGTCGCGTGCCCGCTCCCGCCGCGACCTATCGGTTGACGGTCAACTCCTGGATGCCCGCGGGCTTCTTCGGGTCCTTGGAGGTGAGCTTCACGCGGACGTAGCGGGCCGTGGATCCTTCGTCCGGCTCGGTGGTCTTCCAGTGGTGGCCGTCTCGCGACGTCTGCACCGCGTACTTCGTGGGCTTCACGTCCGTCCAGCGCGGGGTGATATCGGCGATACGGGACACCTTGCCGAGATCCGCGGTGAGCGTGGCGCGCGCGGCTTCGGGGACCCAGGCGGTGGCGGTATTGCCGTCGAGGGCGGCGTCCGCGTACTGGCCCGGCTGCTCCGAAGTCGCCTTCGCGGCACGGCACCTGGCGAGGTTGTCGGTAGGTTCGAGGTCCGGGCGGCGGGTCTTGAGGTGCGCGGGCGCCCCTTCGCTGACGATCTGCTTGCCCTGCGGCGTCTCGATCTCGAAGGGCTCGCCGTGCGTGAGCCGCACGGTGGTCTCGTGGGCGCCGATGGCGATGTCGTACGTACGGCCCTGCCAGTGCAGGGAGTTGAGCTTCACACCCTGGGACAGCTGCGGCGGCAGCATCGGGTCGAGATGCACGCTGTTCTCGCGCATCCGCTGCCCGGTCAGGCCGTTGGTGAAAACCTGGAGGAAGCCGCCCTGGCCGGTCGTGAAGTTCTGCGCGGGGGAACCGGAGAGCGGGTCGGATGCTCCCGCCTTGTCGCCGCGCGCCTCCGAGAACAGGTCGAACGGCCCCCGCACGAAGGGCCGGATGGAGCGCGTCAGGTACGTGTACGCGGAGCAGCCGGGCTCACCGATCGCGGCGGCGTCGATGGCGTGCACCGAGTCGGTCATCGCGGGCCCGTCGGGGTCGGTGCGGGCCGCGTAGTAGTCGAGGGTGTTCGTGGCGGCCTGCTTCGACATCGGCCACTCCAGCGGGTACATCAGGAGCACGGTGTCCGCCTGCTTGATCACCGAGCCCTTGTAACCGTCGTACTGCTGGAAGACCTGCTTCTTCTTGTCGTAGGGGATGCGCAGTTTGTCCGCGACGCTCTCCCAGCTCGCCGGTGCGTCCTTGCCGAGCAGTTCCGCCGCGCGGGTAGCGGTACGCAGGGTGGTGGCGGCGCCCGCGTTGGTGAACACGCCGTCGTCGACGCCGTTGCTGTACTCGTCGGGACCTGCGACGTCCTTGATGGAGTAGCTGCCGTCGGCGTTGCGCGTGGCGCGGTCGGCCCAGAACTCGGCGATGCCCTTGATCACCGGCCAGCCGCGGGTGCGCAGCCAGTGGGAGTCCTTGGTCGCGAGGTAGTACTGCCAGGCGGCCAGGGCGACGTCGCTCTGCAGGTGGTTCTGGGTGCGGCAGTGCGGCGGGTCCACGCTGTGGCACTCGGCCTTGAGGTCGCCCTTGCTTGCGCTGGTCCACGGGTAGAAGAGGCCGCGGTGGCCGAGCTTCTTCGCGTTGGCGCGGGCGCCGTCCCGGGTGCGGTAGCGGTACTCCACCACGGACTTGGCGAGCTCGGGGTGGGCGGCGAGCAGCGCGGGGTACATCCAGGTCTCCGCGTCCCAGAAGACGAGCCCCGCGTAATTGTCGCTGCTCAGACCGGTGGGGGAGATGCTGTTGGCCGAGCCGGTGCGGGTGCTGGACAGCAGCCCGTACTGGGCGGAGCGCACCCACGACTGGAGATCGCGCTGCCCGGCCACCTCGATGTCGCTGTGCCACAGCTTGCGCCAGGCGGCCGTGTGGCTCGCGAACAGTGCGTCCCAGCCGCGCCCGGCAGCCTGCTGCGAGGCCGCGACGGCGTCACGCTCGGGGGAGCGGGAGGTCAGCGCGGTGTCGACGCCGACGAACTTGGTCATTTCGTACGTCCGGCCGGACCGCACCGGCACGCCGACGGACTGATGCGCGCTCAACTCGTGGGCAGGAGCTGAGCGTTGTTCATTTCCTGTACGCACACCATGCCCCGCGCGGAGCGTCGAGGCGACAGCGCCTTCGGTCTTCGTGCCATCCGTGCGGAACCCCACGGCCATGGTCTGCCCTCCGGAGCGTGCGCCGCCGCCGGTGGCGGTCATGCGCCGGGCGCCGCGTCCGTCGATGCGGTCGGTGACCTTCGCCTCGCCGTCCCAGTGCGGGGTGACGCGCAGGCGTACGGCGCCGACGTGGGGGTTGGCGCGGTCCGCGAGCACGTCGTAGACGAGGTCGGTGGCCCGGCCGTCCGTGGCGGTCCAGGTGAGCTCGGTCCGCACCAGGCCGCGGCGCAGGTCGAGGCTCTGCCGGTAGTGCGAGATCCGGGAGGCCGGCGTCGCGGAGGTGAACGTCTCGGAGTCGGGACCACCGGTGGAGACCGTGAGCGGGCTCCAGGTGGGGATGGCCGCGGCGACCTCGCGGTTCTCGGTGGTGTCCTTGTTGTGCGCGTACAGCCCGGAGACGAAGGAACCGTCGTAACGGCGGCTGAACAGCGGCCAGCCGGTCTTGGCGTCGGAAGCGGTGTAGCCGGATCCGTTGGGCGCGACGCGCTGACCGAGATAGCCGTTGCCGACGAGGGCGTGGTACGTGTCCTTCGCGTCGATACGGGTCGACGTCAGCGTCCAGCCGTCGTCGGACGAGGGCGCGGGCGTCGTCGGCTTCTCGGTGCCTGGGGACGCGATGTCGGCCGCCGCGGTGGGGGGAACGGCTGCGGCAAGCACACCCACGAGGAGGGGTGCGATGAACCGGGCCGTGCGGGGGAGGGACCTCATTGTGCTCCGTTGCGGGGTCGCCGGGGAAGGTCAGGCGACCATAAAGAGGTGAACGGTCCGCGTCAATGAATCGCGCGATGTGTTGAAGAATCAAACGAACCCGCGAGTAGGGCGCGAGGTGGCCTGCCTCGTGCTGTGCGCTCGCTGTGGGCCCGGGGGTACCAATGCGTAGGTACAGGCACTGTTCCGCCTCTTTCGGGCCTCCACCTTCGGTGGGCTGGGGTCGGTGTCCGTACGACACCGGTGATTTCGCCGATGCCGACACCCCGTCAGCGCCACCACGGTGGGGACCGCCAACGAACACGGCGGTCTCCACCGGGACATACCTCCCTCTCCCGGTCGGCCCCGCCATGACCGAGAGGACCCCTCCGTGCGCATGCACGTCTTCTCCCGCCCTGTGGTGCGGGCCGCTCTGGCCGCCGCGGTCGCCACCGCGGGCCTCCTCGGGACCGGCCTCGCGCCCGGTGCCCAGGCCGTCGCGGACAACCCGTACGAGCGTGGCCCCGAACCCACCGTCTCCAGCATCGAGGCATCGCGCGGCTCGTACGCCGTCTCGCAGACCAGCGTCTCCTCGCTGAGCGTGTCCGGCTTCGGCGGCGGGACCATCTACTACCCGACGTCCACTGCTGACGGCACCTTCGGTGCGGTCGTCATCTCCCCGGGCTTCACCGCCTACCAGTCGAGCATCGCCTGGCTCGGGCCGCGGCTCGCCTCCCAGGGCTTCGTGGTCTTCACCATCGACACCAATACGACGGTCGACCAGCCCGACAGTCGAGGCCGCCAACTCCTGTCTGCTCTCGACTACTTGACGCAGTCGAGCTCGGTACGGGGCCGCGTCGACGCCTCCCGGCTCGGTGTGATGGGGCACTCGATGGGCGGTGGCGGCACCCTGGAGGCCGCCAAGAGCCGTTCCTCGCTGAAGGCGGCGATCCCGCTGACCGGCTGGAACACCGACAAGACCTGGCCCGAGCTGCGCACGCCCACTCTCGTCGTGGGCGCCGACGGTGACACCGTCGCGCCTGTCTCCTCCCACTCCGAGCCGTTCTACCAGTCGCTGCCGAGCAGCCTGGACAAGGCGTACCTGGAGCTCAACGGCGCCTCCCACTTCACGCCGAACTCGTCGAACACGACGATCGCGAAGTACAGCATTTCGTGGCTGAAGCGGTTCATCGACAACGACACCCGCTTCGAGCAGTTCCTCTGCCCGCTGCCGAGGCCGAGCCTCACCATCGAGGAGTACCGGGGCAACTGCCCGCACAACTCCTGACCCTGACGGCCCGTCATGGGGGCCCTTCGTCCGTCGCCGGTGGATCAGCCGGCGGCGGACGACGTATGTCGTCCCCCGGTCCGCGGACTGTGCCCGCGCACACCCGGACGCGGATGCCGCTGGTGGTGTGCCCAGTGCGGTGGACGCGGGGCTTCCGGGGGGTGTTACGCGGAGTAACGTGCGAGCGTGACCCTTTCGACGACCGGACCCGGCGTGCTCACGGCCCCCGAGCTCTACGGCCGCCGCGAGGCAATCGTTGCGGTGGAAGCCCTGGTGGCACGCTTGTGGGCGGGCCGAGGGGGCATCCTCGCCCTGGTCGCGCAGCCGGGCCTCGGCCGCACCGCGCTCGTG
Source organism: Streptomyces sp. NPDC051218 (assembly GCF_044455475.1). NCBI lineage: Bacteria > Bacillati > Actinomycetota > Actinomycetes > Kitasatosporales > Streptomycetaceae > Streptomyces > Streptomyces sp. NPDC051218. Next base: position 798,327 of record NZ_JBITEU010000002.1, read on the forward strand.
GAGTACGCGCGAGCGATCTGCGCCCCGCTCCCATCGGTTCAGCTCGCCGCCCCGGCGGCATTGCCGCGGGAGGGCCCGCTGCTGGTCTGCGTCGACGACGCACACAGGTGGCACCCGGCGGCCCGGGACGCCCTCTTGGCCGACTTACGCCGCCTGCCCGCCGACAGACCGGTGGCGGTCCTGCTCACGCACACCGAACACAGCTACGGTACGCGCGAGTTGAGAGACCTCACGCCCCTGCGCCTGGGCCCGCTCGACGACAGCGCGGCGGCCGCCCTGCTCGACCGGCTGACCCGCGGCTCGGCCGACCCGGTCGTCGGAGCCTGGCTGATCCGCGAGGCCGCGGGCAACCCACGCCTGCTCACCGCGTTCGTCGCGGCTCTCACCCCCGCCCAACTCTCCGGCCGCACCCCGCTGCCCGATCCCCTGCCGGGCGCCGAACCCCTCCTCGACGACTACACAACCCCCCTCGCCGCCCTGCCACCCGACACCCGCACCTTGCTACTGCTCGCCGCAGCAGCGGGGGAGCACGAGCCCGAGGGCACGGGCGCGGACCTGTCACTGGTGTTACGGGCGGCAGCGGTTGGGGAGGGGGAGGGGGAGGCTGAACGCGCGCCCGGTGGGTTTGCTGCGGCTGAAGTTGCCGGGGTGGTTTTCAGGGCTGGGGGGCGGGTTTACTTCGCTCATCCTCTTCTTCGGCGGGCCGTGTTGCACCGTGCCCCCCTAGCTCGCCGTAGAGCTGCCCATGCCTGGATTGCTGCGGTCTGTCGGGATCGGCTCTCCTGCTTGGTGCAACTGGCCTGCGCCGCAGGGGAGTACGACGCGCGGCTCGCCGAAGCCCTCGCCGGGGCCGCCGCGGCGAGCGTGCCACGCCCGCCCGCCGAGCGTTCCGCCGCCCTGGCCCGCGCCGCGGCCCTCACCGCCGACACAGGGCTCCGCACCGACCGGCTCGCCGACGCGGCCGAAGCCGCCCGCCAGGCGGGCGACCCCGTACGGGCCCGCGCCCTGCTCGCCCGCACCGCCGCCGTTCCCGCGCACGGCGGGGTCCACCGAGTCCGCGGGCTGCTGTCCCTCGCCGACGGCCCCGCCGCCGACGCCCGTGAGGACCTGCTCGCAGCCGCCGCACTGCTCCCGCCCGCACCGGCCCGCCACGCCCTGATCGGCGCGGCGGAAGCGTCCTGGGCGATGGGCGACGCCGCGGCCTACCGGGAGGCGATGGCCCGCGTGCCCGCCTGCGCCGACGACCCCTCCCTGGAGGCGTACCGCGCCGGGATGTGCGCGGTCCTCGCGGGCCGCATCGCCGAGGGCCACACCCTGCTGCGCCGCTGCCTGGACGCGCTGCCCGAAACGGCTGACCCGGCCGCTCTGTTGCGCGCCGGGGCCGCCGCCCTGGTCGTCGGCGAGGTCGACACCGCCTGCGGCGCCGGCGCCCGAGCACTCGCCGCCGTACGCGCCCACGGCCCCGAGGTCCTGCTGCCGCGGGCCCTGGAACACCTGGCGTACGGAGAACTGCGTGCGGGTCGGCACACCACGGCGCGGGCGCACGCCCTCGAAGGGCTTCGGGCAGCGCACCGTATCGGGCAGCCCAACGTCGCCGCCTGCCTGCACGCCGTCCTCGCGCTCGCGGCGTCCGTGGAGGGCGACGCCGATGCCTGCGCCGGGCATGCGGCCGCCGCTGCCGAGGGCGCTGGGCCGCACGGTCTCAACCAGGCGGCCACGCTCGCGGTCTGGGCGGTCGCGCGATCGGATCTCGCGGCGGGGCGCCCCGGGGACGCGGCGGCCCGCCTTGCCCCACTGGTCGCCCCCGGCCCCCGGCGCGGGCACTTCGCCGTCAGGATGCTGGCCGCCCCCTGCTTCGTCGAAGCGGCCGTCCAGGCCGGGCGCACGGCAGAGGCCCGGAACGCTACCGAAGAGTTCACCCGCTGGACGGAATCCACCGCGGACCGGCTCGCCCCGGCTCAACTGGCCCGCTGTCAGGCCCTGTTGGCTCCACCTCAGCAGACAGCCGCATCGTACGAGAACGCCCTCGCACACCACGACCGCTCACCCGGCGAGTTCGAACGCGCCCGCACACAGCTGCTGTTCGGCCAGTGGCTGCGCCGCAGGCGCCGTACCCGCGAGGCGCGCGGCCCGCTGCGGGACGCGCTGGTCGGCTTCGAACGGTGCGGAGCGCGCGCCTGGGCGGACCGCAGCCGCGGTGAACTCCGCGCCGCGGGCACGGCGGTGGCGGGGGAACCGGGAGCGGGAGTGCTCTCGGCGCTGACCCCGCAGCAGCAGCGCATCGCCCGTCACGTGGCGGAGGGCGCCACCAACCGCGAGGTGGCGGAACGCCTGTCGGTGAGCCACCGCACCGTCGACCACCACCTGCGCAATGTGTTCGCCGCGCTGGGCATACGCTCCCGCGTCGAGCTGTCCCGGCTCCTCGCCGGCGACGCAGGGTTGCCGGACCGTGATGAGGAGATTGCCGCACACCTCTAGGTACCGACCGGGCGGTATGCCATTCTTCGGGCGTCAGGAAGATCCGGCAGTGCGGTTGCGCACACTCCCGTGGAGGCCCCATGCCACACGTCCTGCGGTCACGGGTCGGGCCCCTGCACGAAGTGCCCGCCATCACCCCGCTCGCACCGGGCGCCCGCTCCCTCCTCGACGCCGATGCCGTCGCCGTACTGCACCGCGCGGCCCGCGCCCTGCTGAGGGACCTGCCCGCGATGACCGACCGGCTCGTCGCGGAGCTGCGTGAGCAGGAACCCGCCTACCGTACGGACATCGCGGCCCGCCCCACCGAGGTGTGGCAGGAGGTGCACCGCTCCCTGCGGTACAGCGTGACCTCGCTCCTCCAGCCGACGGAGACCAGGGAGGCCGCCCACCGCACGTCCATCCAGATCGCCGGGGTGCGCGCCGAACGCGGCCTGCCGCTCGACGCGTTACTGCACGCCTTCCGGCTCGGCGGGGCGATGGTGTGGCAGGGCCTGGTCGAGGAGGTCGCGCGCGGCAACCCCGACGACATGCGGCTGCTCATCCATGTCGCCACGGACGTATGGAACTTCGTCGACGAACACTGCGGCGTGGTCGCCGACGCCTACCGCCGCACCGAGCGCCGCATGGCCTGGCGGCACGAGAACAGGCTGCGGCTCCTGACCGCGAGTCTCCTCGACGGAAGTGCGCGTCTCACGGATCTGCCCACCGCCGCGGACGTCCTGGGGCTGCCCGAGGACGGGTGGTACGCCGTGATCGCCCTGGCGGGGGAGAACGGCACCCCCGCCCTGCCGCCAGGAACGCGGACGCTGCGCCACACCGGGCCCGGGGTCCAGTACATCCTGGTGCTGCTCGGCGACTCCGCCGCCGACGGCGGACCGGCAGCCGAACTGTCCGCGCTCGGCGCGGGTCTCGCCCTGCCCACCGGGGCCCGCGCGGGCATCGGCTCACCGGTGGAGGGCCTCACCGCCGTCCCCTGCGCCCGCCGCCTCGCGGACACCGCCCTGCGCGCCTGCCCCCGCAGCGGCGGCATCGTACTCCTGGACGAACGGCTGCCCGACGCCCTGGTCGTCTCGTCGCCCGAGCTCGCGGAGGCGCTCGCCGAGCGCGTTCTCGGCCCGCTGCGTTCCCTCGACCCCGCCGACCGGGACCTCCTCATCGACACGCTCGTCGTGTGGATGGAGACCGACGGCTCCGCGCAGCGCGCGGGCGCCCGCCTCTACTGCCACCGCAACACCGTCCTCAACCGGCTGCGCCGCGTCGAGCAGCTGACCGGCCGCAATCTCACCCGGGTCGGCGACCTGGTGGAGATCTCCCTCGCCCTCGGCGCCCGCAGGCTGCTCGGCGGGTGACGGGGAAACGGCGACGGGCGGCAAGGGAACGAACCCCTTGCCGCCCGTCGCGGAGCCGTAGGCCTTGTCAGGCCACCGGCACCGGGTACGTCGGGTACTCCACGCCGGAGACGTGCTGGACGACGCGGATGACCTGGCACGAGTAGCCGAACTCGTTGTCGTACCAGAGGTAGAGGATCGCGTTGTCGCCGTCGACCTTGGTGGCGCCCGCGTCGACGATCGAGGCGTGCCGCGAGCCGACGAAGTCCATGGAGACGGCGTCGGGAGCGGTCGTGAAGTCGATCTGGCGCTTCAACGGCGAGTGCAGCGAGACGTCGCGGAGGTGCTCGAGGACCTCTTCGCGGGTGGTCTCGCGGCCCAGGCGCAGGCTCAGGATGGCGATCGAGACGTCCGGGACGGGCACGCGGATCGAGCTGCCGGTGATGGGCGCCTTGAGGTCGGGCAGCGCCTTGGCGACGGCGGAGGCGGCGCCGGTCTCGGTGATGACCATGTTGAGCGGCGCGGAGCGGCCGCGGCGGTCGGCCTTGTGGAAGTTGTCCAGGAGGTTCTGGTCGTTGGTGAACGAGTGGACGGTCTCCACGTGGCCGCGCAGCACGCCGTACTCGTCGGCCATCGCCTTCAGCGGCGGGACGATCGCGTTGGTGGTGCAGGAGGCGCAGGACAGGATCTGCTCGTCCGGCTTGATCGTGTCGTGGTTGACGCCGTGCACGATGTTCGGGACGTCGCCCTTGCCCGGCGCGGTCAGGACGACCTTGTCGATACCGGGGCGCAGGTGCTGGGAGAGCCCCTCGCGGTCGCGCCACTTGCCGGTGTTGTCGATGAGGATGGCGTCCTTGATGCCGTACGCCGTGTAGTCGACCTCGGAGGGGTCGTTGGCGTAGATCACCTTGATCGCGTTGCCGTTGGCGATGATCGTGCTGGTCGCCTCGTCGACGGTGATCGTGCCCTGGAACTGACCGTGGATGGAGTCACGTCGCAGCAGCGAGGCGCGCTTGACGATGTCCTGCTCACCGCCCTTGCGGACGACGACGGCGCGCAGGCGCAGGCCGTTGCCGGAACCGGCCTTCTCGATCAGCAGACGCGCGACGAGGCGGCCGATGCGGCCGAAGCCGTAGAGGACGACGTCGCGTCCCTCGCGGCTCTCGATCTTGTTGGCGCCCGTGGCTCCGGCGACGGCCTCGGCGGTGAAATCGGCCACCGACATGCCACGGTCGTCGGTCCTGTACGCCTCGGCGAGCAGGCCGACGTCGATCTGCGAAGGACCGAGGTCGAGGGTGGTGAGGGCCTGGAGGAACGGCAGCGTCTCGGTGACGGAGAGTTCCGCACCGGCTATCTGTCGCGCGAATCGGTGGGTCTTGAGGAGGCTGACCACCGACTTGTTCACCAAGGAGCGGCTGTGGAGCAGGACGGTGACGTCCCGCTCCCGGTGCAGCTTCCCGATGATCGGGATCATCGACTCCGCGATCTCCTCGCGGTGCTTCCAATTGGTGAACGAGTCGTCATTGACAGTCACAGGTTTATCTTTCGAGCTAGGCGGCGCTCATATGCTAACCCGTGCGACTTTTGATCTTGCAGTGGGCTCCCGTGAGCGACCCGTGGCCCAAACCCCGCCTTCGTGATCCCATAAGCCGACCTTATGAGGTCATAGGTCCAACCCCAGTACTAACTTAGGATTGCCTTAGTTTAGGCTTCCCCACGAGCCCCATGTCTTCGCTCGAAGGGAAACCTGATCATGTCTCGCCCTCTGCGGGTAGCCGTTGTCGGAGCCGGTCCGGCCGGCATCTACGCCGCCGACGCGCTGCTGAAATCCGCAGTGGCGGTCGAGCCCGGTGTGTCGATCGACCTCTTCGAGCGGATGCCCGCACCCTTCGGCCTCATCCGCTACGGCGTCGCCCCCGACCACCCCCGGATCAAGGGCATCGTCACGGCCCTGCACCAGGTCCTCGACAAGCCGCAGATCCGCTTCTTCGGCAACGTCGACTACCCGCGCGACATCGACCTGGACGACCTGCGCAGCTTCTACGACGCGGTCATCTTCTCCACCGGCGCGACGGCCGACCGGGCGCTCGGCATCCCCGGCATCGACCTCGACGGCTCGTACGGCGCGGCGGACTTCGTCTCCTGGTACGACGGGCACCCCGACGTCCCGCGCACCTGGCCGCTCGACGCGGAGAAGGTCGCCGTCCTCGGCGTCGGCAACGTCGCGCTCGACGTGGCGCGCATCCTCGCCAAGACGGCGGAGGAGCTCATCTCCACCGAGATCCCGCCGAACGTCCACGAGGGGCTCAAGGCCAACAAGGCGCGCGAGGTGCACGTCTTCGGGCGTCGCGGCCCCGCGCAGGCCAAGTTCAGCCCGATGGAGCTGCGGGAACTCGACCACTCCCCGAACATCGAGGTCATCGTCGACCCCGAGGACATCGACTACGACGACGGCTCGATCGCGACCCGGCGCGGCAACAAGCAGGCCGACATGGTGGCCAAGACGCTGGAGAACTGGGCCATCCGCGACATCGGCGAGCGGCCGCACAAGCTGTTCCTGCACTTCTTCGAGTCGCCGACCGAAATCCTCGGCGAGGACGGCCGGGTTGTCGGCCTGCGCACCGAGCGCACCGCCCTCGACGGCACCGGCAACGTCAAGGGAACCGGCGAGTTCAAGGACTGGGACCTCGGCGCCGTCTACCGCGCCGTCGGCTACCTCTCCGACGAACTGCCCAAGCTGCCCTGGGACGTCGCGTCGGGCACGGTGCCGGACAAGGCAGGCCGCGTCATCGAGGAGACCGGGGAGCACCTGCAGTCCACGTACGTCACCGGGTGGATCCGCCGTGGTCCCGTGGGCCTGATCGGGCACACCAAGGGCGACGCCAACGAGACCGTCGCCAGCCTCCTCGACGACCACGCGAACGAGCGTCTGCACACGCCCGCCGCCCCCGAACCGGCGGCAGTGAACGCCTTCCTCGGCGAGCGGAACATCCGCTTCACCACGTGGGAGGGCTGGCACCGCCTCGACGCCGCGGAGAAGGCCCTCGGCGCGGCCGAGGAGCGCGAGCGCGTGAAGATCGTCGAGCGCGAGGACATGCTCAAGGCGAGCGGCGCGTAGCCCTCTCCGGCGGGCGGAGCAGATTGGGGAGCGCGGTCACCCCGGCATGGATGTGGCCGTGCGGTAGTCCGCGAGGGCTGCCGCGGTGTCCGCGAGGGAAAAGCGGGCGCCGAGCTGTCCGTCGGGGCGGACGACGAAGCCGGTCGGTCCTTCCGGTCGGTAGAGCCGGGCGAACTCTCCTGCGGCGTCGCGGTATCCGGGAACGGTGAGGGTGCCTGCGAGGTCCGGTGCGCCTCCGCGGGCGAGGACGGCGATCGTCTCCAGGCCCGCGCGGGCGGGGCCACCTCCGTCGGTGGCAGCCGCGGCCGCTGCGTTCACGTCGGCGATGTCGTCCGCGTACAGCAGCAGGACGTGTTCGGTGCGGCCCCGCAGGACGTCGAGCAGACGCAGTGGGTAGGTGGCCAGGGTCCCGGTGAGACCGCCACAATCGGGGCTCCGGTCACCGGGCTGGGGCGCATCGGCCGGTCCGTACGGGGCGTGGGCCAGCGGACCGCCCCGATAGCCGACCAGCAGCTGGGCCTCGCGCAGCATCAGGGTCCGCGGGTCGTCCGGGTCGGTCTCGATGCCCTGGGTGGCGTGCCGCACGGTCCGGCCGACGACTTCCTCGCCGACCGGCCGGCGCTCGGCGTCATAGCTGGTCAGCAGGGCGGGCCCGGCCGTGCCCCGGACCACGAGCGCCAGCTTCCAGGCCAGGTTGCAGGCATCCTGGATGCCGGTGTTCATGCCCTGGGCGCCGGTCGGCGGATGGATGTGGGCGGCGTCGCCCGCGACGAAGACGCGTCCCTCGCCGTAGCGGTCGACGATGCGGTGGCTGATGCGGAAGACGGAGGACCAGCGCAGCCGGGAGAGGCGGGCGGGGCGCGGCGCCAGGCGGTCGACGACGGCCTGGAGATGGTGCAGCTCCGGGGCGACCTGCCCCTCCAGGCCGTGCACGACGCCGTCGTCCCCGGCTCGCCCCCGGCCCGTGGTCCGCGTGGACAGTTCGGGCGGGACCAGCATCGACATGCGATAGCGGCCGCCACGGCCGGGCAGTGGGATGCAGACCAGCAGGTCGTCGGTGGAGCCGTCGTCGGCCACGTGGAGGGAACGGATGCCGTATCCGTGCGGCAGGTCCCAGTCGGCCTCGACGTCGCCCAGCATGTACTCCTCGGGCAGCGCGCCGCCCTCGAATGTCAGGCCGAGGCCCTTGCGGACGGTGCTGTGCGCGCCGTCGCAGCCGATCAGATAGCCGACGTGTGACTCCTCCTCGGCCCCGGAGGCCGTCCGCAGCCGGACCGTGACGCCGTCCGGGTCCTGAGCGAACGACACCAGTTCCGTCCGGCGCTCGATGACCGTACCGAGCCCCGCCAGGTACTCCTCGAGAAGCCGCTCCGTCTCGTACTGCGGCAGCGCGGCGAACCCGTAGGGCACCTCGGGCGGCAGCTCGAGCTCGATCCGCGCCCGCTCCTGACCGTTCGCGTAGATCAGCTGGCCGCGCATCGGGGCGGCGTTCTCCATCGCGGCGCGCGCCAGACCCATCCGGTCCCAGATCTCCAGGGTGCGCGGCTGTACGCCGACCGCCTTGGCGTACGGAAGACGCTCGGGCAGGCGGTCGACCAGGCGGCAGCGCACCCCGTGGCGGCGCAGCTCGGCGGCCGCGCTCAGCCCCACGGGGCCCGCTCCCGCGATCAGTACGTCGGTCGTGTGGGTGTGCGCCACGTGAGCCTCCCGTACCCGGCTCCGGGGCCGGTATCAGCTCCATGGTCACCCGGCGGTACGCGCGCGGCGAGCCGGGCGGTCAGCCCGGGGCCCCTGCGCCGGGAAACAGCGGGGCACCAACAGGGAGGCAGCGGGGAACCAGACGCGTCCCGCGGCCGACCACTGGTGCGCACGTCCCGTACGCCGTCGCTCACGCAGCCGCGGCGTACGGGCCACGACAGCCCACTGGATCGAGGTCGCGGCAGCATGCACTGGTACGAGGACGAGGGATTCTGGTCCGACTTCTCCGAGACGATGTTCTCCGAGCGGCGGCGGGAGGAGACGGCGGACACCGTCGCCCGCTCGCCGCTCCTCGGGTTCCCGGCCGGCAGCCGCGTACTCGACCTGTGCTGCGGACCCGGCCTCTATCTGGAGCCGCTGGTGCGCCGCGGCTACACGGTCACGGGCGTGGACCTCAGCGCGGAGCTCCTGAAACGCGCCAGGGCCGGGTGCGACGACGCCGGGGTCGATGTCCGCCTGATCCAGGCCGACATGCTCACCCACGTCGAGCCGGACACGTACGACGTGGTACTCAACGTCTTCACCTCCTTCGGCTACTTCGACGACCCGCAGGACAACGTCCAAGTGCTGCGCAACGCGCACGCCTCGCTGGTGCCCGGCGGGCAACTGCTCATCGACGTGATGGGCAAGGAAGTCCTCGCCGGCTGGATCGGCCGCCCGCAACTCGTCGAACTCGACGGTGCGTACGTGGTGCAGCGCGACACCGTCCTGGACAGCTGGACACGGCTGCGGACCGACTGGACGCTCGTGCGTGACGGTGTCGCGCGCGAGGCCTCCCTCACCTCCTTCCTCTACAGCGCGGCAGAGCTGCGCGGCCTCTTCGAGGACGCCGGGTTCACCGGCGTGGAGTGCTTCGGCGGCTTCGACGCCGAGCCCTACGACCACCACGCGCGGCGGCTGATCGTGCGAGGGACCAAGCCCGCCCGCTGACGGGGGGCAGTTCGTGAATCTCCGGGAACTGAGCGGCGACGCCCGCCGACTACTGGATCGTGCCGCACCCCGCAGGGGCGGCCACACCGCTCCGAACTGTCCGACGGGTGAAGGGACTTCATGACCGAGGCCACATCTGATGCCCCGACAGAGGCATCACCCGGGACCGCTTCCCCCGAGGCCACCCTTCACGAGGCGGCGGGCAGGGCAGGCCGCGGCCGGCTCGTGACGACGCTCGCGGTGCTCTCCGTGACGCTGGTCGTCTCCGTCATCGCCGGGATCGCGCTCGGGCCGACCGTCGTACCGCTCGGGGACGTCGTGCGCTTCCTGACCGCCGCCCTCACCGGCGGCAGCATCGGGGCCGATGACGTGACCGGCTACTCCATCGTCTGGCACGTGCGCACCCCGCGGGTGCTGCTCGCCGCCGTGGTCGGGGCGGGGCTCTCGGTCGTCGGCGTCGCCATCCAGGCGCTGGTGCGCAACGCGCTCGCGGACCCGTTCGTCCTCGGTATCTCGTCCGGCGCCTCCGTCGGGGCCACCGCTGTCGTGGTGTTCGGAGTCTTCGCCGGGCTCGGCGTCTACGCCCTGTCAGCCGCCGCGTTCCTCGGGGCGCTCGGCGCCACCGTCCTCGTGTACCTGGCCGCGCGCGGGCCGCTCGGCCTGACACCGCTGCGTCTTGTGCTCACGGGCGTAGCACTGGCCTACGGGTTCCAGGCCCTGATGAGCGTGCTCGTCTTCCTGTCCCCGAACGGCCAGGCCGCGCGCACCGTGCTGTTCTGGCTGCTGGGCAGCCTCGGTTCGGCGTCCTGGGAGTCGCTGCCGCTGGCGGCCGGTGCCGTACTGGTGACGGTCGTGGTGCTGCTGCGCCAGAGCCGTTCCCTCGACGTCCTTTCACTGGGGGACGAGACCGCGGCCAGCCTGGGCGTCGACGCGGAGGCGCTGCGGCGCCGTCTCTTCCTCCTCACGGCGGCGGTCACCGGCCTGATCGTCGCGGTCAGCGGCGCGATCGGCTTCGTCGGGCTCGTCCTGCCGCATATCGTGCGCATCCTCGTCGGCTCGACGCACCGCCGGGTCCTCGCCGTGGCGCCACTGGCCGGGGCCTGCTTCCTGGTCTGGGTCGATCTCGTCGCCCGTACCGCCTTCGCTCCCGAGGAACTGCCGCTCGGGGTCATCACCGCGCTCATCGGCGTACCGGTGTTCATCGTGCTGATGCGGCGCCGCGGTTATCTGTTCGGAGGGCGGTAGATGACCCTCGTACTGCGGGACCTCTCGGTCGAGGCGGCGGGGCGCGCCCTGGTCGACCGGCTGAACATCGAGGTGGAGGCCGGGCGGATCGTCGGGCTCGTCGGCCCGAACGGCAGCGGCAAGTCCACCGCGCTGCGCTGCGTCTACCGGGCGCTGAAGCCGACGTCCGGAGCCGTGCTCCTGGACGGATCCGACCTGACGACGCTCAAGCTGCGCGACAGCGCCCGGTCGATCGCCGCGCTCACCCAGGAGAGCCACACCGAACTCGACTTCACGGTCGGGGAGGTCGTAGCCCTCGGCCGTGCCCCCCACGCACGCGGCAACCAACCCCTCACCGCACGCGAACACGCCCTGTGCCGACAGGCGATGGACCGGCTCGACGTCACCCACCTCATCGACCGCAGCGTGCTCACCCTCTCCGGCGGCGAACGGCAACGCGTGCTCGTGGCGCGCGCCCTCGTGCAGGAACCGCGCGTCCTGGTCCTCGACGAGCCCACCAACCACCTGGACATCCGCCACCAGGTGGAACTCCTGTCCTTCCTGCGCGGATCGGGCCTCACCGTGCTCACGGCCCTGCACGACCTCAACCTGGCTGCCGCCGCCTGCGACAGCATCGCCGTCCTCGGCGCGGGCTCCCTGGTCGCCACGGGGCCCCCGGCGGACATCCTCGACCCCGAGCTGATCCGCAAGGTGTTCGGCGTCGACGCCACCGTCGTGCACCACCCCCGCACCGGCATCCCCCAACTCGTCTACGACCTCGCCCCCACCGGCACCCCGGCCCCCGCCGACGCCCTGGCAGAAGGACCCCACTCATGATCCGACCACCGCTGCCCCGCGCCCTGGCAACCGCCGCACTCCTCACGACCGGGCTCCTGATCACCGGCTGCGGCGCCGAGGTCGAGCCGACGGCGAAGAACAAGCCGGAGACGGTCACCGTCTCCAACTGCGGCAAGGACGTCACGTACACCCGTCCCGAGCGTCCGGTGGCCTACGACGTCAGCGGCGCCGAGAAGATGTTCTCCCTCGGCCTCGCCGACCGGATGCGCGGCTACGTCATGAACAAGCTCGGCGACCCCTCCATCAAGGGCTCGCCCTGGCGCGAGGACTACGCCGACGTGGAGCGACTCGGCACCGAGCGCATCACCCGCGAGATCGTGGCCGACGCCAAGGCCGACTTCGTCCTCGCCGGGTGGAACTCCGGCTTCAGCGAGGAGCGCGGCATCACACCCGCCCTCCTCAAGAAGGTCGGCTCCGCCAGCTATCTGCACACCGAGACGTGCTGGGACTACGGCGACAAGAGCGTCGCCGTCAGGCCACTGGAAGCGCTCTACACGGACCTGGACAACCTCGGCCGGATCTTCGGCGTGGAGAAGCGCGCCGAGAAGGTCGTCACCGGCCTCAAGGGGCGCGTCACCGCCCTGAAGAAGACCTGGCCCGAGAAGGGCGACCCGGCCAAGGTCTTCGTCTACGACTCGGGCACCGACCAGCCCTTCACCGCCGGGCGGCACGCCGCACCGAACGACATCATCAAGGCCGCGGGCGCCACGAACGTCTTCGACGGCCTGAACAAGGGCTGGACGACGGTGGGCTGGGAGCCGGTGATCAAGGCGAAGCCCGAGGTCATCGTCATCATCGACTACGCCGACCAGCCGGCCAAGGAGAAGATCGCCTACCTGAAGTCGCTGGACAGCCTCAAGTCGGTCCCGGCCGTGCGGAACAGCCGCTTCTTCGTCATGTCCTACGGCGACGCCGTCAGCGGCCCGCGCAACGTCAAGGGCGCGGAGCGCCTGGGCGGTTACCTCCGGTCGGTGGGCCGATGACCCCCCTGCGCACGGCAGCGCCCGCGGCCCCCGCGGCCACCGTCCACGGGCACATCACCGACGCGATGAAAGCCCCTGACCTGCTGCGGCTCAGCGACAACGTCGTCCTCGCGCGCTTCGAGACGATGAAGGTGTACGCGGCGCTCGGCGCCGTCCGTACGCTCCTGGAGCGCGGCACCGTGCGGCCCGGCCAGACCCTCGTCGACAGCTCGAGCGGCATCTACGCCCTCGCCCTCGCCATGGCCTGCCACCGCTACGGACTCGGCTGCCACATCGTGGCCTCCACCACCGTGGACGCCGCGATGCGGTCCCAGTTGGAGATCCTCGGGGCCACGGTGGACCAGATGCCACCCTCCGACAGCCTGCGCCTCGACCAGGAGCGCCGTGTGCGCCGCGTGCGTCAACTGCTCGGCGAGCGCACCGACATGCACTGGATGCGCCAGTACCACGACGGCGTCCACTACACGGGTTACGAGGAGTTCGCGGACCTGGTCGACGCCGCGCTGCCCGACGCCCCGCTGACGGTCGTCGGAGCCGTCGGCACCGGAGCCTCCACCGGTGGACTGGTCCAGCCGCTGCGCCAACGCGGCCGGGAGGTGCGGCTGTTGGGGCTCCAGCCCTTCGGCAGTGTCACCTTCGGCAGCGAGGACTTCAGCGACCCCGAGGCGATCATCGCCGGAATCGGCAGCTCGATCCCCTTCGACAACGTCCGCCACGACCTGTACGACACCCTCCACTGGGTCGACTTCCGGCACGCCATGGCGGGAGCCGTCGATCTGCTGCGCGCCCACGCGGTGTTCGCGGGCCTGTCCACCGGGGCGGCCCACCTCGTGACGGCCTGGGAGGCGGCCCGCAACCCGGACCGCATGCACCTGGTCATCGGCGCCGACACGGGACACCGCTACACCGAGCGGGTCTTCGCCCGGCACCAGGAGGCACTCGACCCGCGCACCCTCAAGCCGCACCAGATCACGGACCTGACCGACCTCGCGCTGCCGTGGTCGGCGATGGAGTGGAACCGGCGCAGTTACGACGTACGCACCAAGAAGGAGGGGAAGGCATCGTGACGATCGCCGCCCTGGAAGCGCTCACCATCGGCCTCGGACGGATGGTGGAAGCGGCCGAGGCCGCCGGACATCGCCTCTGCTTGCTCACGGGCAACCGTGCCGTGTACCGACATGAACTGGACCGCCTGGCACCGGGTGCGCTCGACATCGTCGACGTCGACACCCGCGACGCGTCCGCGTCCGCCGCCGCCCTCGCCGCGGTCCCCGGCCTGAAGGGGCTCATCAACTCGACCGACACCTGGAGCGTGCCGGGCGCGGATCTCGCCGCCGAACTCGGCCTTCCGGGGCCCGACCCGGCCGCGGTCCGTGTCCTGCGGGACAAGTCCCGGGTGCGCAACCTCCTCCACGAGCACAACCTGAGCCCCGGCCCCGCCCTCACGATCCCTGCCGAGCCCGCGGCGGCCGACGAGGTGCTCCGGAAGCTCGGCCTCCCGGTGGTCCTCAAGGACTCGGCGGGCACCTCGTCCCGTAACGTCTGGCTGGTCCGCGACGAGCGCCAGCTGCACGCCGCTCTTGGCGAAGCCGCCCAACGCCCCTTCTCCGGGCGGCTGTTCGCTGAACCCTTCTTCGCCGGGCCCCTCTACAGCGCGGAGACGCTCAGCTGGGCGGGTGAGACGAAGCTCCTCGGTGTGCTCAGCCGCCAGATGTCGCCGGAGCCGTCCGTCCGTGAGGAGGCCGCGTCCTTCCCCGTGGCCCTGCCACAACCGGATTTCGCCCTCGTCCAGGACTGGGTGGGACGCGTCCTGGAGACGGCCGGTCACGACGCGGGCTTCGGGCACGTCGAGTTCGTGTTCACCGCCGAAGGACCGCAGCTCGTCGAGATCAACCGGCGCATCGGCGGCGCGCTCGTCGGCGAGGCACTGTGCCGGGCCCTGCACGCCAACGTGTACGACGCGATGGTCGCCGCGGCGCTCGGCCTGCGCCCCGCCCTGCTCGACGCACCCGCGGCCACGGGCCCCGCCACGGGATTCGTCCTCGTCTACCCCGACCGGCCCGGCACGCTCACCGGATGGGCCGGCGTGGACGGCCTCGCCGCCTTCCCCGGCTCGCCCGAGTGGTACCCGACCGCGGCCCCCGGCGACCGCCTCGAGCACGTGGGCGATCAGCGCGGCTGCACCGGCATCGTCCTTGCCGAGGGCGCCACCGCCGAACTCGCCCTGCACCGTGCGCTGAGCGCGGCCGGGAGCATACGGGCGCTCGTCGCCGCCGACGCCCCGGAGTGACGCTGCTCGGGAGGCCGCGCGGGCGCCTGCGATCGCTGCGATCCGGCCTCGCGCGGCTCACCGCGCCGCAACGCTTCCTGCTGGCCGGATCGTTCCTGATACCGCTGGGCAGCTTCGCCGTCCTGCCCTTCATGTCGGTGCTGCTGCACGAACGGCTCGGCATGGGGCTCGGGACGGTCGGCGTCGTGCTCGCCGTCGCCTCGCTGGTGCAGTTCTCGGGCGGAGTGGTGGGCGGCGCGATCACCGAACGCATCGGCCTCCGGCGCACGATGCTGCTCGCCCTGGTGATCCGCACGGCGGGTTTCGCCTGCTTCCTGCCCGGCCTCCGCCACCCGGCCGCCGCCGTCTTCGCGCTCTTCCTGGTGTCCGTCGGCGCGGCCCTCTATCTGCCCGCGAACAAGGCCTACTTGATACACGAGGCGGGGGAGGAGCAGCGCCCCCTGCTGTTGTCCGCGAGCAGCTCCGCCCTGAACGCGGGCATCGCCCTGGGGCCGCTTGCGGCGGCGCCCTTCGTCCTCAGCGCATCGGCCGGACTCTTCACCGCGGTGACCGCGCTGTTCGCGGCGATCACCGTGGGCCATGCCCTGCTGCCCGCCGAGAGTCCCGGCCACGGCCGGACCGCGGAGGCCGGGCAGGAGCAACCCATCAACAACCAGGGAGCTCAACCCGCGCCCAGGGAAGGGGCGTTGTCCGGCATCGCCGTGCTCCCCTTCGTGACCACCGTACTGAGTCTGTACGTCTTCATGTTCTTCCAGCACTACCTCGCGCTGTACGCGGTGCCGCGCACCTCGACGACGTACTACGGCCTGGTCCTCGCGCTGTACGCCCTCCTGCTCGTCGTCGCGCAACCCCTCCTCTCGGACCGGATCGCGCGCCTGCCCTACGTCCACGCCTTGTGGTTCGGCTTCAGCGCGATGGCTGCCGGGATGGCCGCGCTCGCCATCGGCGGCCATGTGGCGATCCTGGCCGGAGCCTTGCTCGTCTGCCTGGGTGAGATCGTCCTCTTCTTCAAGAACGACCTGGAGGCCCTCGCCCGCTCGACGCGTGCGCCGGCGGTTGTCTTCGGCCACCAGCGGCTCGCGGCCGGTATCGGTGCCTTCGCCAGCGGAGTCGCCGGAGGCGAGGGCTATCAGCTGGCCGAACGGGCGGGCAATGCGGGCCTGTTCTGGATCGCGGTCGCCGCGCAGTGCGCGCTGCTGCCGCCGCTCCTGAGGCGCTGGTCGAGTCGGCCCGCGGTCACAGACCGAGTTCGCTGAGGCCGGGGTGGTCGTCGGGACGGCGGCCGAGCGGCCAGTGGTACGTGCGGCCGGACTCCTGGAGGGGCAGGTCGTTGATGCACGCGTACCGGACACGCATCAGGCCGTCGTCGTCGAACTCCCAGTTCTCGTTGCCGTACGAGCGAAACCAATTGCCGGAGTCGTCGTGCCATTCGTAGGCGAAGCGCACCGCGATGCGGTTGCCGTCGTGCGCCCAGAGTTCCTTGACGAGGCGGTAGTCCAGCTCCCGGGCCCACTTGCGCGAGAGGAAGGCGACGATGGCGTCGCGCCCGGTGACGAACTCCGCACGGTTCCGCCAGCGGGAGTCCTCGCTGTAGGCGAGGGCCACCTTCTCGGGATCGCGGGAGTTCCAGCCGTCCTCGGCGAGGCGGACCTTCTCGGCCGCGGTCTCCAAGGTGAACGGCGGGACTGGGGGACGGGTGGCCATGGCCGGCTCCTCGGGGCGAGACGCACGAAGACGGTGAGAACGGTCGTTCTCCCTCAGGATCGACCACGATAGGAGAACGGTCGTTCTCGCGCAACGGTGTGGCGGAGTGCGGACGCGCAGTAGCCTGGAGAACGCACATTCTCCACCCCTGCAGGGAGCCTCCATGGACCACGCCGAAGCGGAAGTCAGACTGCTCGACGCCGCGGACGAGCTCTTCTACGAGCGAGGTGTCCAGGCCGTGGGCATGGACCAGGTGCGTGCGGCGTCCGGCGTTTCGCTCAAGCGCCTCTACCAGGTCTATCCCTCGAAGTCGGAGCTGGTCCGCGCCTGGCTCGAACGCCGGGACCGCCGTTGGCGGG
This sequence comes from Streptomyces sp. NPDC051218, assembly GCF_044455475.1. Taxonomy (NCBI): domain Bacteria; kingdom Bacillati; phylum Actinomycetota; class Actinomycetes; order Kitasatosporales; family Streptomycetaceae; genus Streptomyces; species Streptomyces sp. NPDC051218. The sequence goes on from NZ_JBITEU010000002.1 coordinate 815,357, forward strand.
CACGACTCGCCGAGTACGCCGAATCCCGTCCCGGCGGGACGGAGCGTGTCCTCGCGGTCTACGACTGGCTCTACGAGTGGTTCACCGAACCGGACTTCCGGGGCTGCGCCTTCATCAACTCCTTCGGTGAACTCGGGGCCGTCGACCCGGCGGTGGCGGACACCGTTCGTGCGCACAAGACCGCCTTCCGCGACTACATGGCGGGTCTGGTGGCCGCCGCGGGTGAATCGGGGCAGACTGTCGGCCCGTTGGTCCTGCTCGCGGAGGGGGCCATGACCGCGGCCGCCATATCGGGCTCACCCGAACCGGCGCGCCAAGCCCGCCAGGGCGCGGCTCAGTTGCTGGCCGCGGGGTGACCGCCGGTCGCAGAACAGGAAGAAGGCTGATGGCGAAGACGTATCGCGTCGGTTTCGGCACCCGTCTGATCAACGGCGTGTTCCGGACGATGACCCGGTTCGGGCGCGGCAAGGGCTACCGGTACATCCTGACCGTGCGCGGCAGGAAGTCGGGCCGCCTGTTCTCCACCCCGGTCGACGTGATGTCAGCCGGCGGCGAGCGGTGGGTAGTCGGCGCCTACGGGGTGAGCAACTGGGTGCGCAACGCCCGCGTGGCGGGGCAGATCGACCTCATGCGGGGCGGTACGACACAGACGGTGCGCGTGGTGGAGCTCGGCCCCGAGGAGAGCGTCCCCGTGCTGCGTCAGTACTGGCGCGAAGTGCCCGTCACCCGCCCCTATTTCGACGTGACGGGCGACTCGACGGACGAGGAGTTCGCCGCCGAGTCGGCACGTCATCCGGTGTTCCGGCTGGTCTAGCGGTGTTCGGCTGGTCCAGCGGTGTTCCGGCTGGTCCAGATCGGCCGGTCGGCTGCGCCGCCGGTCCGATTCAGCCCGTCTTGGCGCCCGTGTGCAGCGCCAGGGCGGAGCGGGCGGGCAGGGAGGTCTCGATCTTTCCGTCGTCCCCGACGGTGACCGTGTCGCCGTCGCAACTGTCCGGGGAGGCCTTGGCGACATTGCAGTACGTGCCGCCGGGCAGGGACGTCGCGAACGTCTGGTTCAGCTCGCCGTCGCCGTTGTTGAGGGCCACGAAGCCCTGGTCGCCGCGGCCGAAGGCCAGGGCGCTCGTGCCGTTGTCCCACCAGTCGGTCAGCTCGGCGGTGCCCACCTCGTTGCGGAAGCCGACCAGGCCGGTGACCGCCTGTTGGGCGTGCGTGTTCGTCCAGCCGTCCGCGCCGCTCGGCGGGCCCGCGTCCTTCTCGGACCATTCGTAGCCGGAGTACACGTTCGGTGATCCGTAGGGGGACGCGAGCATGAAGACGTTGGCCAGGGCGTAGGCCGCGCCGTCCTTGTAGGTGAGCGTCGAGCCGTTGCGCTCGGTGTCCCAGTTGTCGACGAACGTACGGGCCGAACCGCTGCCCAGTTTGCCGTCCGCGACCGACTTCAGCTGCGCGATGTTCCCGCCCTGGAAGGCGCTCTTGAGGTGCCCGCCGTAGCGGAATTCGTCGACGTCCCCGATGCCCGTGTACTCCTCGGGCTGGACGGCCTCGCCGCCTCCGTGAATGACCTCCGACACCCAGAAACCCGGGTCGCTCATCCTGCCCTTGATGGCGGCGACGTCGTCGGCGGACATGTGCTTGGCGGCATCTATACGGAAACCGTCGACGCCAAGGGACCGCAGGTCGTCGAGGTAGGCGGCGATGGTGGTGCGCACCGCGTCGCTGCCGGTGTCGAGGTCGGCGAGGCCCACCAGTTCGCAGTTCTGGACGTTGTCGCGGCTGGTGTAGTCGTTGATGCTCGTGCGGCAGGTGTGGAAGTCGGCGTCCCGGAAGTAGCCGGGGTACTCGTACTTGCCGTACGCCGTGCCACCGGTGCCCGCCCCCGATCCCGCCGCCATGTGGTTGATGACGGCGTCCGCGATGACCTTGACGCCCGCCTGGTGGCACGCGTCGACCATGCTCTCGAAGGCGGCGCGGTCGCCGAGACGGCCCGCGATCTTGTAGCTGACGGGCTGGTACGAGGTCCACCACTGGTCGCCCTGGATGTGCTCGGACGCGGGGGACACCTGGACGTAGCCGTAGCCCGCCGGGCCGAGTTGGTCGGTGCAGGCCTTGCCCACCTCCGCGAACTTCCGCTCGAACATGGTGGCGGTGACGGTCTTCTCGCCGGGCGGGGTCGCCTGCGACTGCGAGGGCGCGAACGTGGCGAGACCGGCCGCGGCCAGGACCCCGGCCGACGTGGTGGCGATCAGGCGGGAACGGTGCTGCATGGTGCGGCTCCTTCGTGGGGGGATTCCGAGGGGGAGCCTGCCGCCCACGCATGTACGCGTCAATGCTTTCTGCAAGGCATTTCAACTACCGCTGTCTGCTGCGGGGTTGTTGCTGCAAGAACTTGCGCATATTCACTTCTTACTCAGGGGTAGGCTCGCTGCTTTCCTTGTTATACGGTCTGTCTAACAAGCGGGCCGCGGCGCGTTGTGGGACGGCGCCCCGGTCCGTTGCCTGAGCGAACAAGAGAACGTACGCATCAGAGTCAAGGAGCCGCAGCATGGCAAGCAGCACTGTTCGGCCGATATCCCAGGACCGCCCCGAAGAGGACGACGTCGCCCGGCGGTTGCTCGACTCGGCCGCCGAACTGGCCTATGACCCGGCCGTCGAGGTGGACTGGGACACCCCCCTCGACCGGGACTTCCACGGCGCGAGCCCGGAATGGTGCTCCCTGTACGGCACGGCCTACTGGCAGGAGATGACCGAAGCGCAGCGCAAGGAACTGACGCGGCAGGAAGCCGCATCGGTGGCCAGCACGGGCATCTGGTTCGAGATGATCCTCCAGCAAATGGTCCTCCGCGATGTGTACATGAAGGACCCGGCCAGTGACGAAGTGCAGTGGGCGCTCACCGAGATAGCCGAGGAGTGCCGGCACTCGATCATGTTCGCCCGCGGCGCCCGGAAACTGGGCGCGCCCGCCTACCGGCCCAAGCGGTTCGCGATGGAGCTCGGCCGTGCGTTCAAGACGGTGGCCTTCGGCGAGGCGGCCTACGCCGCGATCCTCGTGGCCGAAGAGGTGCTCGACGTCATGCAGCGTGACTGGATGCGCGACGAGCGCGTCGTGCCCTTCGTCCGCACGATCAACAACATCCATGTCGTCGAGGAATCACGGCACATGAAGTTCGCCCGCGACCAGACGACCAAGCGCCTGAGCGGGGCGGGCCGGCTGCGGCGCCAGATCAACGCGTTCGTCGTCGCCATCGCGTCGTACTACATCGTCACCAGCATGGTGAACCCCAAGGTGTACGCGAACGCCGGGCTCGACGAGAAGCGTGCGCTCGCCGAGGCGAAGGCCAACGAACACCACAAGTCCATGATGCGGTCCAGCTGTTCGGGCCTGATGGAGTTCCTGGCCTCCTCCCGGCTGCTCACCAAGCCGGCGCTCGCCTTCTACAAGCGCGCCCACCTCATCTGAGCCGGTCCGACCTGAGCCAGCCTGATCCGAGCCGGCCTCCCCAGCCGGATTCACCCGACCCGAGCGAGTCGAGCCGACGACATGACCTCCTACGCCATCACCCAGACCTGCTGCAACGACGCCACCTGCGTCGCCGTCTGCCCGGTCAACTGCATCCACCCGACCCCGCAGGAGCGGGCGTTCGGCAGCACGGAGATGCTGCACATCGACCCGGCCACCTGCATAGGCTGCGGCGCCTGCGCCGACGCCTGCCCGGTCGAGGCGATCTTCCCCGTGGACAGCCTGCCCGTCGCCCAGCGGGAGTACGCGACGATCAACGCCGCCTACTACGCGGGCCGGGCGCCCGAACCGGCCCCCGAAGGACCGAACTTCCACGCCTGGGACGAGCCGTCCTTCCCGCGCGTCCTGCCCTCGGACTTCGCGCCGCTCAAGGTCGCCGTCGTCGGCACGGGACCTGCGGGGATGTACGCGGTCCAGGATCTGCTCCTGCACACCAGCGCAGAAGTGACGCTGATCGACCGGCTCCCGGTGGCCGGCGGCCTCGTGCGCTTCGGCGTGGCGCCGGATCACCCGGCCACCAAGAAGGTCGGCGACACGTTCACCCGGTTCCATACGCATCCGAGGGTGCGGATGCATCTGGGGCTCGACGTGGGGGCCGACGTCACCGCGCAGGAACTGGCCGCGCATCACGACGCGGTCATCTACGCCGTGGGCGCGTCGGCCGACCGCATGCTGGCCGTGCCGGGTGAGGACCTGCCCGGCAGTATCTCGGCGAGGGCCTTCGTCGCCTGGTACAACGGCCACCCGGACGCGGCGCCGGACTCGATCGACCTGTCCGCCGAGCGCGTGGTCGTCGTCGGCAACGGCAACGTCGCCCTCGACGTCGCCCGCATCCTGCTCGCCGACCCCGACAGCCTCGCCCGCACCGACATCGCCGATCACGCCCTCGCGGCGCTGCGTGCGGGCAAGGTGCGCGAGGTGGTTCTGCTCGGCCGGCGTGGTCCCGAGGACGCCGCCTACACCAAGTCCGAACTGCTCGCCCTCCAGCACGTTCCCGGCCTTGACCTGGTGGTCGACGACCACGACCCCCGGACGGCGTCGGTCATCGACGAGGCCGGCCCGGCCACCGACCCGAAGGGCAGGGCGGCGCTCCTGCGAGGCGTCACGCGCCGGCGGGTCGACTGGTCGCAGGCGCCCGCTCCCGGGCGGCGCATCGTGCTCCGCTTCCACTCGACCCCGGTGGAAATGACCGGGGACGAAGCCGTCCGGGGCGTACGCGTCGCGGAGGCGTCGGGGGAGCGGACCATACGGACGGGCATGGTGCTGCGCGCGATCGGCTACCGCGGGGTGCCGGTCGCCGGACTGCCCTTCGACGAGGCCACCGGCACCGTGCCGCACGAGGGCGGCCGAGTGACGGGACAGCCGGGCACCTACGTCGTGGGCTGGATCAAGCGGGGCCCCAGCGGCGGAATCGGCGCCAACCGCACCTGCGCCGCCGAGACCGTCACCACGCTCCTCGCCGACGCGGTCGCCGGCACCCTGCCCGCGCCGCGGAGCGCTGCGAAGACCTTCCACCGGCTCGCCCGCCGCCGCGGCGGCAAGGGCAGCGCCGCACTGAGCCGGTAGCGGCCGCTCACACGGCGCGGGCCTCGGCCAGGGTGTGCGCGACCAGGGCGTTCGCGTGACCGTGGCCAAGGCCGTGCTCGGCCTTGAGCCAGCCGACGAGCTCCATGTGCTTGGTCAGCGGCGAGGAACGGATGAGGTCTTTCCACTCCGCGACGGGGCGCCCGTACTTCTCCTCAATCGAAGGGAAGTAGCTGGCAGGTCCCTTGGTGGCTTCGGTCATGGTGACGCCGTCCCGTTCTCTCGGAGTGGTGTTGCCCATAGGACGTGCGGGGCGCGATCAAGTCATCGGCCGGCCGGGGTGTCGTGGGTCACACCGAGGGGACGAATGGCGGGCCCGGATGGCCGGGCTTAGCCTGAGGGAGTGAACGACTCCGTTCACTGCCTGCTTGACACGCGAGCCACCCCATGACGAGCTCTCGGACGACACCCTCGAAGCCTGCCGCATCCCCGGAGCGGGGCAGCGGCAGTGGTATCGCACTCCTCGTCATCGCCTCGTGTCAGCTGATGGTGGTCCTCGACATCACCATCGTGAACATCGCTCTGCCGCACATCCAGACCTCGCTCGGCTTCTCCACCGAGACCCTGTCGTGGGTGATCAACGCCTACACGCTGACCTTCGGTGGTCTGCTCCTGCTCGGCGGGCGACTCGGCGACATCCTCGGACGCCGCCGGGTCTTCATGTTCGGCGTCCTGCTCTTCGTCTTCGCCTCGTTGCTCGGCGGACTCTCCCAGGAATCCTGGCAGTTGCTCGCCGCGCGTTCGCTGCAGGGCGTCGGCGGCGCCATCGCATCGCCCACCGCCCTGTCCCTGATCACCACGACGTTCCGCGAAGGACCCGAGCGCAACCGGGCGTTCGGCGTGTTCGCGGCCGTGTCGGCGGGCGGCAGCGCGATCGGACTGCTCGCGGGCGGACTGCTCGTGGAGTGGCTCGACTGGCGCTGGGTCCTGTTCGTGAACATCCCCATCGGCCTGCTCATCGTCCTCGCCACCCCCCGCTACATCCGTGAGTCCGAGCGCCACCCGGGACACTTCGACATGGTCGGCGCGCTCACCTCCACGGCGGGCATGGTGCTGCTCGTCTACGGCTTCATCCGTGCCTCCGAGGACGGCTGGAGCGACAGCGTGACCATCGCGGCCTTCGTGGCGGCCGTCGTCCTTCTGGGGCTCTTCCTCGCCGTCGAGCGGCGATCCAGGCAGCCCATCACACCCCTGTGGATGTTCCGCGACCGCAACCGCGCCGGTGTCTACGGGATGATGCTCTGCCTGGCCGCGGCCATGTTCGGGATGTTCTTCTTCCTGACGCTCTTCGTGCAGAACATCCTGAACTTCAGCCCGTTGCGGGCCGGTCTCGCCTTCCTGCCGGTGAGCGCGATCATCGCGGTGGGCGCCGGCCTCGCGTCCCAGCTCCTTCCCAAGTGGGGCCCGAAGCCCTTCATGGTGGTGGGCGCGGTGCTGGCCGCCGCGGGACTCGGCTGGCTGACGCTGACCGATGTCGACAGCACGTACATGGGAAGCCTGCTCGGGCCCGTCCTCGTCTTCGGCTTCGGCATGGGCATGCAGTTCGTGTCGCTGACCCTGATGGCGGTGTCGGGTGTGGAGTCGCAGGACGCCGGTGCGGCTTCCGGCATCCTCAACGCCACCCAGCAGGTGGGCGGTTCACTGGGCCTCTCCGTCCTTGTCACCGTCTTCGGCACGGCAAGCCGCAACGAAGCCACCGACCAGGTACCGCGCTTCATGGCCGAGGCGACCCGGGCCGAGCAGCTGGAGTTCCGCAGGACGGGGGAGCTGCCGGGGCGCTGGGGGGACGAGGTCCTTGCCTCGGGCATCTCCAGTTCCTTCATCGCCGCTGCCGTCTTCGCCGTCGTCGCCGCGCTGATCGCCCTGGTGGTCATCCAGGTGCGGCCCGCCGACCTGGAGCGTCTCCAGGGCGGCGGCGTGCCGCTCGCGCCACCGGCCGCCGACGCGTCGGAGCCGGGCGCGGGTGGGGCGGACTCGGCCGACGGTCCTTCTCCCCGCAACGACCCTCCCGCGCCCGGCTGAAGCCGCGCGCCGCCTCTCCGGCCCCGCTTTTCCGGCGGATGGCCTGATTCCCTTGGTGTGCAAGCCAGTTGACAGCGGGCAGACGTAGTATGACCAGCCGATCGGGGGCGGGAGCGGGGGCGAGGGCGGTGGCTGGGCGGCGGCGCGGGGCAAGGACCCATGGAGACGGGCTTGGACACGGACACCGACTACCGCTTGCTGGGCCCGGTCGAGGCGTGGCGCGCGGGTCGCCGCCTCAGCCTCGGCGGCCCCAAGCCCCGCGCCCTGCTCGCCGCGCTGCTCCTGGAGCCGGGGCGCGTGGTGTCCGTCGACGCGCTGATCGACGCCATCTGGGGCGAGAGGCCGCCGGACACGGCACGATCCCTGATCCAGTCGTACGTCTCCGCGCTGCGCCGCGCCCTGCCCGCCGACGTCATCGAGACCCGCTCGCCCGGCTATCTGATCCGCGCGGACGCCACCCTCGTCGACCGCGTCGAGTTCGAGCGCCTCGCCGTACAGGGCAGGCAGGCCGCCGCCGAAGGGGACCACGGCGCGGCCGCCCGGCTGTTGGGGGACGCCCTCGCCCTGTGGCGTGGCCCCGCCCTCGGCGGCATCGGCGAGACGCTGCGGGCCATGGCCGACCAGCTCGACGAGGCGCGGCAGGCGGCCCTGGAGGAGCGGATCGCCGCCGAGCTCGCCCAGACGGGCCGCGAGCGGGAACTGGTGGCCGAACTCACCGCGCTGGTCTCCACCCACCCCACCCGGGAGCGGCTGCGCGGCCAACTGATGCTCGCCCTCTACCGGTTGGGACGCCAGGCCGACGCGCTCGCGGTCTACGCGGAGGGCCGTGACGTACTCACCGAAGAGCTCGGCATCGATCCAGGCCCCGATCTCAGGCGGATGTACGAGGCGATCCTGCGGGCCGACGAAGAGCTTCTTCCGGCCACGGCGGACACCCCTGGGCCCGCCCCCAGGGACACCGCGGCCCTTCCGGTGGCGGCGCTCCTCCCACCCACCATCGGCGACTTCACCGGCCGGGACACGCAGCTCGCCGACGTGCGGGCCGCGCTGTCCGGCCCTCGCGATGCCATGCCGGTCGTCGTGCTCTCCGGTCCCGGCGGCGTCGGCAAGTCCACGCTGGGCGTCCGGGCGGCGCACCAGGTTGCCGAGGCCTACCCGGACGGACAGCTGTACGCCGAACTGCGGGGCGCCGCCGATCCCGTGGCACCCGGCGAAGTCCTGGGACGGCTCCTCTACGCGCTGGGGGCCGATCCGCCCGACGGGGACGCCGAGCGGCGCGACCTCTTCCGCAGCCTGGTCTCGGGGCGCCGCGTGCTGCTCGTGCTCGACGACGCTGCCAGTGAGTCCCAGGTGCGCCCCCTGCTCCCCGGCAGCGCCACCTGCGGGGTGCTCATCACGGCGCGGGCCCGCCTCGGCGCCCTGCCCTGCACCCACCGCACCGATCTCGACGTACTCGACACGGAGCCCGGCATCGAACTCCTCGGCCGCGTCGCGGGGGAGCGTCACGTCAGGGACGAGCCGGACGCCGCCCGCCGCATCGTCGAGCTGTGCGGCGGGCTCCCGCTCGCCATCCGGATCGCGGGCGCCCGCCTCACCACCCGCCGGCACTGGACCGCGCGGATGCTCGCCGACCGGCTCGCCGACGAACACCACCGCCTGGACGAACTCGCCGTCGGCGACCTGGAGGTACGGGCGGGGCTCGGCATGAGCTACCGCGCCCTGGACGCCCCGGCCCGCACCGCCCTGCGCCGCCTCGGCCTGCTCGCCGCCCCCGATGTCGCCGCGTGGGTGGTGACCGCGCTGCTCGACGTGCCCGAAGCCGAGGCGGACCGCGTCGTGGAGCAGCTCATCGACGCCCAGCTCCTGCACTGCACCGGCGTCGACCGCGCGGGCCAGCCCCGCTACCGGCCCCACGACCTGGTCCGCGTCTACGCCGCCGAGCGCGCCGACGCCGAGGACCCGCCCGCCGAACGGGCCGCCGCCGTCGGCCGCGCACTGGGCGCCTGGCTCTGGCTCACCGGCCTCGCCGCGTCCGCCACGCCATCGGGCGCCGTCGAGCTGCACCGCGGGCTCCTGGACTCCAGCCCGACCGGCTCCCCGGCCGGCTCCCTGCGGCAACTGGTCCGCCCGGTCGGACCGGAAGCCACCCAGCGGGCACTCGCCGACCCGGCCGCCTGGTTCGAAGCGGAGGCCGACGCGATCGCCGCCGCCGTGGAGCGCGCGGCCGCCCTCGACCTGCACACGCTCTCCTGCGAAGCCGCGGCGGCCCTGTGCTCGTCCGCGTACACCGTCGGCAACCGTTTCGAAGCCTGGTGGCGCACCCATGACGCGGCGCTGGCCGCGGCCCGCCGAGCGGAGGACAGGGCGGGGGAGGCCCTGCTGCTCATCGGCCTGGGGCAACTGCGCTACGAACAGGACCGGTTCCCCGAATCCCAGGGCTACTTCAAGCAGGCGGCCGGTCTCTGCGCCGAGCTCGGCGACGTACGCGGACAGGCCGCCGCCCACGCCGGTCTCGGCAGCGCGCTGCGCGAAGCCGGGCGGCTGCGGGCGGCGCAGGAGACACTGGTGCGCGCCGTCGACGGGTTCCGTGAACTGCACGACGACCCGGGCCTCGGCCTGTCCTGCCGGTACGCCGGATCCGTCCAGCTCGAACTCGGCGATTTCACGGCATCGCGCGCCTTCCTCGACGAATCGCTGCGCGCCTACCGCAGGCTCGGCAGCCGCCGCGGCGAATCCCTCACGCTGCGCTCTCTTGGCCTGGTCCATCGCGCCCTCGGAGAGTACGAGGCGGCGGAGGAACTCTCCGGCCGAGCGGTCGACCTCCTGAGCACCTTGGGGGACCCGCTCATGCTCGCCTACGCGATGCAGGCGCGGGCGAAGTCACATATCAGGCTGGGGCGTTCGGCCGAGGCGGAGGCCGAGATCAAGGAGGTCCTGGCCATCTGCCGCGGCCAGCGCGACCGCTTCGGCGAGGCCCTCGGCCTGCGCACCCTGGGCGAGTGCGAGCTCGCCGCGGGCCGCATCGACACCGCCGAGCAGCACCTGACCACGGCCGCGGCCCTCTGGGACGACCTGGGGCTTCCCCTGCCCCGGGCCCGCACCCTGCGCGATCTCGCGGCGGCCCGCGAGGCCGCGGGCGACCGGGTGGCGGCAGGCGCGCTGCGCGCCGAGGCGCGGGAGGTCTTCACGGCGTACGAAGCACGCGAGCGGAACGAGCCGGGGCTCTGACGTCCGCTTTCAGCGGCGGCCTGTAATCCGCTTGTCCCGGACTTGCAGAGAATTTGCAGCGGGCTGCGGCACGCTGTGGTTGTCGGCGGGTGAACACGCCGACGGCAACGGGGGATCGCAGGAAACAACGGGGGACTCAGCGGAATTCATCGGGGGAAGCACGGGGGAAGGCCACTGAAGCCTCGTACGGCCCACACCACCGACACCGTCGGTCGTGTGGGCCGCTCGTCGCGTAGAGCCCCTGCCAGGGCACGGAGGGGACTTCGGGGGCGGGCGGCAGCCCGTCCCCGGAGCTGTGCCCGCCACCGTCGCCACGAAGGGGCATACATGTCGTCGATCATCCTCATGAACGATCCCAGAGTCGTCGGCATCCCGGTCCACGACTGCGCGGAAGCCCTCGTGGACCTGCGCCAACTGCCCTTCGTGGACGTCGACGACCGCCTCGCCGACCCGGCCGGGGCCTACGCCCAACTGCGCGAGGGCGTCGCCTGGCGTCTGGCCCGCGCCGCCCGGCTGCTGCCCGAGGGCCTGCGCCTCCTGGTCACCGAGGGGTACCGGCCGCTGGCCCTGCAGATCCAGTACTTCGAGGAGTACGCCGCCGAGCTGAGGAAGGCCAACCCCGACTGGACGGACGCCTACCTCCATCAGCAGACGAGCCGCTCCCTCTCACCGCCCGAGGTCGGCCCGCACGTCGCGGGCGCCGCGGTCGACCTCACCCTGTGCACCACGTCCGGCACCGAACTCGACCTCGGCACCCCGGTGAACGCGAGCCCGGAGGAGAGCGACGGCGCCTGCTACATGGACAGCGCCCTGATCTCCCCGGAAGCCCGCCGCAACCGCCGCACCCTCACCGCCGCTCTGGCCACGGCGGGCCTGGTGAACTACCCCACGGAGTGGTGGCACTGGTCCTACGGCGACCGCTACTGGGCCCTCACGACCGAGGCGCCCGCCGCGCGGTACGGTCCCGCGACGCTGGACGGCTAGCCCGTCAGTTGTGCGGGACGATGACGACCGGGCACCTGGCCTGGTGGATCGCTGCGTGCGCGGTCTCGCCCAGATGCGGCCCGGTGGGTATGAGGCGGCCGATGACCAGCAGGCAGGCGTTCGAGGTCGACTGGACCAGGTGATGGCCCGCCGCGTCGTGCACGAGCCGCTGATCCACGTGCGTTTCGGGAAACTTCCGTCTCCATGAGCTGAGTTCGGAGGCCATCAGGCGCTCTTTGTCCGGCATGGGGTCGACGGCTTCGGATTCCTCGGTCATGGGGGCGGTCCAGACGTGCACGACGTGGAGCGGCGCCCGGCGGGAGGCCGCAGCGTCGAAGGCGTACTCCAGTAGTTCGTCACCGCGACGGTCGAGGTCGAGACCGAGCACGACCGGGCGGTCCGCCGCATCCCCGTGCTTGTCGTCGTGGGTGTCCGCCGCCCTCACCAGAGCGACGGGGCACGAGGCGCGCGTGGCGACGGCCAGCGCGGCCGAGCCGACCATGACGTTGGTGAGTCTGCCGGCGCCATGCGATCCGATGACGACCAGAGCCGAGGAGGGGGCCGCCGCCAGTAACGCCCCTGCCGGTGATCCGCTCACCCGATCGTCGATGATCTCCAACTCGGGGTGCCAGCGGGAAAGTTGCTGCACGGAGCGCTCCAGCACGCCGGTCTCCAGGCGGGCCGCGGCGTCGCTCCCGTCGAACCGGCCGCGTTCCCCCGGCGGCTCATGGGCGTGGATCAGACGCAGGGGCAGGTCACGTCGCAGGGCCTCGCCCGCCGCCCAGTCGGCGGCATCAAGGCTGCCGGGTGAGCCGTCGACGCCGACGGTGATGGTCTGTTGCGTGGGCATGGTGGTCCGCACCTCCGCGGTGAAGTCGGGACGTCAGCCGTGGGCCAGGCCGGCCGGCGACCCGGGTCCGGAGCGACGAGTGCCCCGGGTGGCTCCGTTCTACCTTTTCGGGGGCCGCGCCATGGAGGTGCTCCTAGCACGGGCGGCACGGAGTGGCAACGGGTCGGACACCAGCGGCAGTTGGTGGCGTTGTGGAGTCCCGCGCCATTCTGTCTCCGCCCGGGAGGCTCCTACGGTTTGGGTCGCGTGATCCGCCCCGGAGACCGCGCCACCCTCCGTCGGGAGCCGCCATGCCGTCGTACGAAAGACCTCCGAGCCAGGTGCCCGAAGAGCAGCCTTCCCGCCGTGTGAGGAGGTGGCGCCGCGCCTTGGGGCGGCTGACCGCCGTCGTAGGTCTGGTCGTGGCCGGGGCCGTGTTCGCACCCGCGCCCTCGGCGCAGGCGGCTCAGGCTGCCGTCGCCCTGGAGAGGGTCGGCAACTTCGGTGCCAATCCCGGCAGTCTGAACATGTACGTGTACCGGCCGACGTCACTGGCGGCGAACCCCGCCGTCGTGGTGGCCATGCACGGTTGCACGCAGAGTGCGCAGATCTACGCCGACAACTCCGGCCTGGCCAAGTTCGCCGACCAGCACGGCTTCCTGCTCGTCCTGCCGGAGCAGACGACCGCCAACAACAGCAGCAAGTGCTTCAACTGGTTCCAGCCGGGCGACACCCGACGCGGACAGGGGGAGGCCGCCTCGATCCGTCAGATGGTCACGCATGCCGCTTCCGCTTACGGCGGCGACACGGCGCGGGTCTACGCCACGGGTCTCTCGGCCGGTGGCGCCATGACGTCGGTGATGCTCGCGACGTACCCGGACGTGTTCGAGGCGGGAGCCGTCGTCGCCGGCCTCCCGTACGACTGTGCCGATGACGTGCTCTCCGCGTACACCTGCATGAGCCCCGGCGTCGACCGCACCCCGTCGGCCTGGGCGCAGGGCGTCCGCGACGCGCACCCCGGCCATACGGGCCCCTGGCCGAGGGTGGCGATCTGGCACGGCGACGACGACCCCACCGTTGCCAAGAAGAACGCCGACGAACTGCGTGACCAGTGGACCGCCGTCCACGGCCTGGACCAGACCCCGGACCGCAGCTCGGTCATCGGCCCCAACTCGACCCGCAGGGAGCAGTATCTCGGGACCGACGGGGCGGTCGCCGTGGAAGTCGACCGGGTCCCGTCCATCGGCCACGGCACTCCCGTCGACCCGGGAACAGGTGCACAGCAGTGCGGCGCGACCGGGACGGCGAACTTCATCGACTCCATCTGCTCCAGTCACTGGATCACCGGCTTCTTCGGCCTGGACGGCTCCGATCCGGACCCCGGTGGTCTGCCCGCTCCGAGCGGCCTGGCCGCGACCGGCGCGACCGACACCTCCGTCACCTTGAACTGGAACGGCGTCTCCGGGGCCGCGTCCTACACCGTCTACCGGGACGGCACCCGTCTCGCCACCCCGAACGGACCTCCGTTCACGGACACCGGCCTCAGCGCCGGCAGCAGCCACACGTACAGCGTCGCCGCCCGTGGCCCGGACGGGACGGAAGGGGCGAGGTCGTCCCAGGTCACCGCCTCCACCACGGGCGCCACCGCCAAGTGCTGGACCGCGAACAACTACCAGCAGGTCCGGGCCGGACGAGCCACCACCAACGGCGGCTACACCTACGCGAAGGGCTCGAACCAGAACATGGGCCTCTACAACACCGCTGTCACGCACACCCTCAAGGAGTCACCGGCCGGCCATTACGTCATCGCCGACGGCGCCTGCCCCTGACCGAGCCCGCTCCGTAACAGCCGTACGCATTCACGCCCACCGGAGGAACCGTGCCTGCCATAGATCCGCCCCTACGCCTGCCGCGTGCGAGGCGCCGCCCGGCCCGGTCGCTCCACAGTGCTCTCGCGCTGACCGCGCTGCTCGTCACGCTCGCCGCGGTCCCGGCCGCGGCAGGGCAGCCCGGTGAAGATCGAGACGGCAGCGCAGGTCATTGCGCGTCGTCCGCGAAGTTGAAAGTGCCGGGCGCGGAACGCCAAGAGGTCTCGTGTCTGGGCGAGTTGACGACGGCCGGGACGGTCGACTCGGGACACACCGACCCGGCCGACTGGGCGGGGCTGACCCCCGCCGGGCTCACCGCACCGCGCGGTGTGCCCGGCATCCAGATCGACGGCTACTTCCCCGACAGCTCGACGACCAACACCAACCACGGCTGGAAACACGACGCGCAGTTCGTCATCCGCCTGCCCGACCGCTGGAACGGCGGCCTCGTCGTCGCGGGCACACCCGGAGTCCGCGAGCAGTACGCCAACGACCGGGCGATCGGCGACTGGGTGCTCTCGCAGGGCTACGCGTTCGCCTCGACCGACAAGGGCAACACCGGCGCCGCCTTCTACCGCGACGGCGCCGAACCGGGTGACGCGATCGCCGAATGGAACGAGCGCCTGACTCAACTCACCCGCGCGGCGCGGACCGTGGTCGCCCAGCGATACCACCGCCCCGCCGCGCGCACCCTCGCCACCGGCATGTCCAACGGCGGCTACCTGGTGCGCTGGCAGCTGGAGAACCACCCCGAGCTGTACGACGGGGGAGTGGACTGGGAAGGCACGCTGTGGCGGACCAAGGGGCCCAATCTGCTCGACTTCCTGCCGCCCGCGCTGCGCGCCTATCCGACGTACGCGGCGGGTGGTGAGGGAGCGGACAAGGCGCATCAGGAGATGGTCGCCGCGGGCTTCCCGGCCGGCTCCGAGTTCCTGTGGCCCTATCACCACCAGATCTACTGGGACTTGACCCAGCGGATCTACCGCGAGGAGCTCGACCCGGGCTACGACGGCGCGACCGAGGCAGGAACTCCCTTCTGCGCACCGGGAACAACGGCATGCGACGCCGACTACGCGTACGCGACCCGGCCGCGGGAAGTGCGTGACGCCGTGCGAAAGATCGCCCTGACCGGACGCATCGGCAAACCACTGATCACCGTGCACGGCACCCTCGACGTCCAACTGCCCATCAGCAAGGACTCGGACGTCTACGCGCGGATGGTGCACGGCGCGGGCCGCAGCGGCCTGTTCCGCTACTACCGCGTCGAGGACGGCACACACGTCGACTCGCTCGTCGACGCCTTCCCCGACAAGCTGCGGCCTCTCGTGCCCTGCCACCGCTCCGCCGTCACCGCCATGGAGGCCTGGCTCGGCCGGGGAAAGCAGCCGCCGCCCAGTCGGACCCTGCCGCGCCCGGAGGCCGCCGACCCGGCGGCTCTGCTCACCCGATGCCCCCTTACCGGGCGGTAATTCCGGCCAATCCCGGGCAGAGCTCCGCGCGCCGGAAGGCAAGCTTCCCCAACGGCCAGCCCGAAAGCGCCGAGTTGACCTAAGATCGCCACGCTCCCCATTCGTAAGGGAGTTCGGTGCGTTCGGGGAGGGTTCGTTCGTCGTGGTGAAGGTGTGCAGGGCCGCCGGGGCAGGGGCGGCGTGGTGAGCCGTCCCGGACACGGGTCCGTGAGCCGCGAAGCCGTGGTCTGGCTGACGGCGGTGGTCCTCGCGATCGTGGGCGCGGTGCTCGCCGCCCTGGGCTCGGCGGCGCAGTGGCGGCAGGTCCTGGCCGGTGGCTGCGCCGCGGTCGCGGTACTGCTGCTCGCCTGGGTGTTCGTACTGGTCCGGCAGTTGACCGCCGAGCGGGCCGACCGCGCCCGCCACGAGCGACGTGCCGCGGCACGTGAAGCCGAGGTCGCGCACCTGGCCGGCGTGCGGCTCCCGGCGATCGCGGAGCGCGTACGGGCCGGTCAGCGACTGGAAGGTGTGCCAGGGCCGTTGACGGGGCCGGCCGAGACCGGTGAGGAGTTCGCGCGGGCCCTGTCCGCCGTGGCCTTCGCCCTGGGATCGGACGAGGCGGTGCGCCGCGAGCGCGGACTGCGCGACTCGGTGCAGGCCGCGTTCGAATCCGTCGCCCGCACCATGCACGCGATGGCCACCGTGCAGCAGCAGGTTCTCGACCGGGTCGAGCGCTCCATCGACGACCCGCACCTCATGGGCGAGGTGATGAAGGCCGACCACGCGGCGGCCCAGATGACCCGCAAGGCCCAGACGCTGCTCGTGATGTGCGGGATCTGGCCCGCTCGCAGGGAGACCCGGCCGGTCTCGCTGTACGACTGCGTGCGCGGCGCCCAGTCGCGGATCGTGGAGTACAGCCGGATCGAGGTGCACGGCGGACGGACGCTGTACGCCGTACCGCCCGCGGTCGAAGGGCTGATGCACGCCATCGCCGAACTCCTGGAGAACGCCACGGTGTTCTCCCCCTCGCGCTCCCAGGTCGTCGTCACCATCCGCGAGGTGGGGGCCGGAGCGGTCCTGGAGATCGACGACGCCGGACTCGGGATGCCGCCGGACGTGCTGCACCGGGCGATGGGCCAGCTCCGCGACGACCAGGACCTGGCCCGCCTCGGCGCCGTGCCGCGCCTCGGCCTGGCCTGCGTGGGCCGATGGAGCCGCGAGCTGGGCTTCAACGTGGAGCTGAGCGGTGCCTCGGCCTACGGCGGCACGCGCGCCGTGACGTTCGTGCCCTTCCGCCTGCTGACCGAGCCCCCCTCGCAGCTCACGGGGTCCCATCGGGTGAGCGCCCAGGTGACGCCGACGCAGCACACGGACGCGCAACTGCCCCACCAGCAGGACCAGAGCGAGCAGCTGGGCCGGCACGCGCGGCAGGACCAGCACGAGCAGCAGGACCAGCACGACCCGGCGCAACACGAAGAGTTGTTGTCCGTGCGGCCCGCACCGAACGTGCCTCCCGAGCGCGAGACGGCGGCCGGCCTGCCCAAGCGGCGCAACCGGCGCCGAGCGGCGGCCCCGGACGCTCCCGGCCGGCCGGTCCCGGAGGACCGGCAGGCGCCCCCGGCCGCACCCACCACCCCCTGGACACCGGAGGCGGCGCGGGCGTCGATCGCCAGCGTGGTGTCCGGTTCGCTGCGCGGCCGCGCGGCTCTCGACGCGGACAAGACCGCGGCCGGGGAGGCGAACCCGTCGGCCGGAACCCCGCCGACGGAGACACCGTCCCGACCCCCCACCCCTGACGAGCAAGACGGAGGCCGGCAGTGACCGGAATCATCACCCCCCTTCCCGACCTGGGCTGGATGCTCCGCCCGCTGATCGAGATCCCCGGGGTCCGGCACAGCGTGGTGGTCTCCGAGGACGGGCTGCGGCTCGGCCACGCGTCCGCGGAGAACCTCTCGGGCCCCGTGGCCGACCTGAGCGTCGCCGAAGCCGAGTCCCTCTCCGCGGCCTGCGCCGCGATGACCATGACGGGCCGCTCCACGACCGCGCTGCTCTTCGGCTCGGGTGCCGGCGTACGGCAGTTGATGCTGGAGTCCGACCACGGCTTCGTCCTGTTCACCCACGCCGGTGTGGGCGCGCACCTGGGCGTCGCCACCGACCTGGAGGCGGACGTCGGCCTGGTCGCCCAGCAGATGCAGCTGCTCGTGGTGAAGATCGGCTCGCACCTGAGCAGCCAGCCGCGAGATCCGGCCGCCGCGGCGTCATGACGGAACCGCGGCCGGAGGAGCCGACGGCCTCGGCGATCCGCCCCTACGTGATCACTCGCGGGCGAGCGGCAGCCGACACCGAGGCGCTGGCCTGGGAGTCCCTGGTCATGGCGACGGACGCGGCGTTTCCCGCCTCGCTCCAGCCCGAGCACCAGACCATCCTGGCGCACTGCCAGGGGCTCCTCTCGGTGGCCGAGGTGGCCGCCCACATCGGCCAGCCCCCCTCGGTCGTACAGGTGTTGCTCTGCGATCTCCTGGAATGGGGGCTCATCGTGACCCGCCCGCCGGTGCCCCCGGCCGAACACACCGATGTGACCATGCTCAGAAAGGTCCTCCATGGTCTCGAAAGCCGCCTCTGACGCACCGGTCCCGGCAACAACACCGGCACCGGTAGCGGCGCCGCAGCCGGCCGGCTCCGGGAAGTACCTCACCTCCGGCGTCGCCGGCGCCGCCAAGATCCTGGTCGTCGGACCGCTCGGGGTCGGCAAGACCACCCTGATCGGCACCGTCTCGGAGATCAAACCCCTGTCCACCGAGGCGGTCATGACCCAGGCGGGCGCCCGCGTCGACACCGTCGTGGCAGGCGGCAAGACCACCACGACCGTGGCCCTCGACTTCGGCCGGATGACCATCGACGGGGAGCTGGTTCTCTACCTGTTCGGCACCCCGGGCCAGCAGCGGTTCCTGCCCGCCTGGCGGGACCTGGCCAAGGGTGCGCTCGGGGCCCTCGCCCTGGTGGACACGCGTGACCTGGAGGCGTCCTTCGACGCGCTGGGCAACCTGGAGGAGCTCGGACTGCCCTTCGCGGTGGCCGTCAACGTCTTCCCCGGCAGCCCCCAGCACGGCGCCGACGATCTGCGCGCCGCCCTCGACCTGCTCCCCGGCACCCCCGTGGTGACCTGCGACGCACGCGACCCCGCGTCCTCGGTCCGTGCGCTGGTCGCCCTCGTCCAGCACCTCATCCACGTCGCCACGGAGACCACATGACCTCGCCCCACGCCACGGCCGGGCCGCCCACCCACTGCCCGGTCACCGGAGCCGCGGGGCCGTCGACCGCGCTGTACGGACCCCACCTCGACGGCGACGCCATGCCCGCCCTGTACGAGCGACTGCGCCGCGACCACGGGCCCGTGGCGCCCGTCACCATCGCGCCCGGCGTCGACGCCTGGCTGGTCATCGGCCACCGCGAGCTGCTCCAACTGACGCGCGACGAGCAGGACTTCTCGCACGATCCACGCCGCTGGAGCCTGCTGCGGGAAGGCCGCGTGCCCGCCGACTCGCCGATCCTGCCCATGGTCGGCTGGCGACCCGCCCTGCTGTTCAACGACGGACAGCAGCACCGCAGGATGCGCGCAGCCGTCTCCGCCGCGCTGGCGGGGATCAACGGCCACGAACTGCGGCGCTCCGTACGGGCCACCGCCGAGGAGGTGATCGAGTCGTTCGCGGAGCGCAGCGAGGCAGACCTGGTCGCCGACTACGCGCGCAAGCTGCCGATGCGCGTCATCACCATGCTGCTCGGCGTGGACGATCAGACCGGCCGCCACCTGGTGGAGGCCGTCGCAGGAACGGTCGCCGCCACCGCGGAATCCGCTGACGCCAGCAAGCGCATGGGCGCGATCCTGCTCCAGCTGATCGAGGAGAAGCGGCGCCGCCGCGGCAACGACATCACGTCGGCCCTGCTGCACCACCCGGCCCGGCTCACCGACGAAGAGGTCCTGCACAACCTCGTCGTCATGTTCGTCGCGGGCAACCAGACCACCGTCAACTGGATCGCCACCACCCTGCGCATCTTGCTGTGCGACCCGCAGTTCCGCTCCTCGCTGACCGGCGGCCACCTCAGCGTGGACGACGCACTCGACCTGGTCCTGTGGCGCTTCCCGCCCACGCAGAACTTCCCTGCCCGCTACGCCACCCGCGACATGACCTTCGGCGGGCAGGCCGTCCGCACCGGCGACATGCTCATCCTCGGCCTGGCCGGCGCCAACGCGGACCCGCAGATCCTCCCGGACGACGGCACACCGGTCGTGGGCAACCGCTCGCACCTGGCCTTCGGCGCGGGCCCGCACATCTGCCCCGCCCAGGACCCGGCCCGGCTCATCACGCGCACCGCCGTGGACACGATCCGCCACCGGTTGCCCGACCTCGAACTCGCCGTCCCGCAGGGCGAACTGGAGTGGATCAAGTCGCCCTGGAGCAGGGGACTCGCCGCACTTCCGGTGCGCTTCACCGCCCCGGTCCTCTCGCAGCATCCCGACCCCTCGACCAGGAGAGCCCGTTGAACACGTCACCGGTGAACACCGACGCCGCAGCAAGCAGGCCGCACCGCTTCGACCCGGCCGGGGGCTGCCCGCACGCCGACAACGCCCGGCTCCTGGCGCGCGGCGCCGTCACAGAGGTGGTCCTGCCCGGCGGCGTACAGGGCATGGCGGTGCTCGGCCACGACGCGCTCAAGGAGTTCCTCGCACACCCCGATGTCGCCAAGAACGCACAGCACTTCGCGGCGCTGCAAGCGGGCGAGATAGCCGACGGCTGGCCGCTGAAGACGTTCGCCACGGTGCAGGGCATGACCACCGCCGACGGCACCGATCACCGCAGGCTGCGCTCCCTGATGGGCAAGGCGTTCACCGCGCGCCGGGTGGCGGAACTCCAGCCGCGGATCACGGCCCTGACGACCGAGCTGCTCGACAACCTGGGAGAGGCAGCAGCCGCAGGCGACGGCGTGGCGGACCTGCGCAAGCACTTCGCGCTGCCGCTTCCGATGGGGGTCATCTGCGAACTCCTGGGCGTGGACGCCGAGTACCACGACCGGCTGCACCACCTGTCGAACCAGATCGTCGCCACCGACATCGGCCCCGAAGAGGCGATGGCCGCCAACCGGGAGATGGTGGAAGTCCTCGGCGCGGTCGCCGCCGCCCGCGCGGCGAACCCCGGAGACGACCTGACCACCGCCTTGATCGCGGCCCGCGAGGAGAACGGCGACCGGCTAAGCCCTCACGAGCTGCTCGGCACCCTGATGCTCACGATCATCGCCGGGCACGAGACCACCCTCAACCTCATCACCAACGCCGTACGCGCCCTGTGCACCCACCGCGAGCAGCTCGCCCTCGCCCAGAGCTCCAAGGTGAGCTGGGCGGACGTGGTGGAGGAGACCCTGCGCTGGGACAGCCCCGTCAGCTACTTCCCCTTCCGGTACCCGACGCGCGACCTCACGCTCGACGGCACCGTCATCCCCGAGGGGACCCCCGTCCTGGCCGGCTACTCCGCGGCGGGCCGCGACAAACAGGCGCACGGCCCCGACGCCGATCGCTTCGACATCACCCGCGACAACACCACCACCCGGCATCTGTCCCTGGGCCACGGCGCGCACTTCTGCATGGGCGCCCCGCTGGCCCGCATGGAGGCCACCATCGCCCTGAAGCAACTGTTCACCCGCTTCCCGGACCTCGACCTCGCCGTCCCGGAGCCGGAACTGCCACGCCACGCCTCGTTCGTGGGGAACAGCGTGCAGAAACTTCCCGTGCGGGTGGGTGCCCGCGCGCGGCTATGAGCCGAGGCGGTACTCCGCGCGGTCCTGCCAGCGTGTGCCGTCCCAGACGATGAGGTGTACGGACCGGACACGGCAGCTCAGCGGCAACAGCGGCTCCAGCTCGGCCTGCAACGTGTCGTACGCGGCGTCCTGCGTCGCGGGGCCCTCGTTGTTCGCGACCGTCAGATGCGGGCCGAGCGGGGGGTCGAAGATCCCCCGGTAGGGCACCGCATCCGGCCAGCGCGCGGCGAGGTCCTTGGCCAGGGCCGTGACCGGGGCGTGCGGCCACGGGTCGAGGTACAGCACGCCGGGATAGCGGGCGAACTCGGCGAACGTCAGGGTGAAGGCGTCATGTCCGGCGAAGAGGCCGGTCAGCTCGCGGTGGGCCGCGGCGTCGATGCGACTCTCGTGCAAGAAGGGGTAGAGCACGGTCACATGGGCCGGGAACCCCGCGCGGACCAGCGGATCGGCTTCGGGGACCTTGATGGTGAGCGCGGTGTCACCGGGTATGTCCGGCCATCCGTCCCCCGCGGGCTCGTCTTCGGCACACTGTTCGTCGGCATTCATCACGCGCCATGATCGCACCGGACGGGGATGGGCTCCGTCCCCACGGAATGGCGCGGCCACCGCGGGAGTTCGAGCAGGCATGACGAACGATCAGCGCACGAAGGGACGGCAGGTCCGATGCGTAACGTGAACAGCGCACTCCTCGTGATGGATGTGCAGCGCGAGATCGTGGACCTCGCCGACGACGGCTCCGGTTATCTGCCGCGTCTGCGCCGGGCGATCGACGGTGCCCGCGCCGCGGACCTCCCCGTGATCTACGTGGCCATCGCGTTGCGACCGGGATACCCGGACGTCAGCACCCGCAACAAGGCGCTCACCGCCGTGGTGCGGGCAGGTCTGCACGTCGAAGGCGAGCCCGGCACCGAGATCCACCCGGAGATCGCTCCGCAGCCGGGCGACACCGTGGTCACCAAGCGGCGCGGGAGCGCGTTCTCGGGCAGCGACCTGGACCTCGTGCTCAGGGCGCGCGACATCGACAACCTCGTCCTCACCGGCATCGCCACCAGCGGCGTAGTGCTGCACACGGCGTGTCACGCGAACGACCGGGACCTGGGACTCACCGTCCTGTCGGACGCGTGCCTCGACCTGGACCCCGAGGTGCACACGCTCCTGATGGGAAAGCTGTTCCCGCAGTGGGCGGAGGTCGTCGCCGTCGAGGAGTGGCTGGGGGCCGTCGCGAAGGGGTAGCGCCGCGGTGGCGCCGACCGCTCAGACCTCGGTGACGGCGGTCAGTACGACGGCCGAGTCGTCCAGCGCGGTCAGGCCGTGGCGCTCGTGCGGGATGGGCGCGAACTCACCCTCGCTCAGTTCGAGCGTGTCGCCCGCGGTGGTGAGCCCGACCCGCCCGCGCAGGACGAAGAGGGTCGCGGCCGTGGGGGTGTCGTGCTCGCTCAGCTCGTGTCCGGCTACGAGCACGATGAGGCTCTGCCGCAGGGGACCGTCGTGCAGGAGCAGCTCGGCGCTGCGTCCGTGCGCGGCGGCGCGGGCCTTCTCGAGGTGCTCTGCGACGAGGGCGTAGAGGTCGGCCACTGGAGGTCCCTTCGACGGAGAGCGAGCGCGCGCGCGAGAGCGCGCACGCGTGTGCGGACACGCGCACCCCCCAGTGTTCCCCTCGCCCGCGAGGCCCGCATCCGGCCGCCGGAACCCGATCACCCGAAGGTGGCGTCCTTCCAGCCACGCGACGCTCACGGCCGGGGAGCCGGGGAGCGGGGGAGGCAGGGGAGCCGAGTGGAGCGGATGGACGACGGCACGGGGCCGGATACGAGGCTCGCGGGTCTGCTGCGGTGGCCGA
Organism: Streptomyces sp. NPDC051218; assembly: GCF_044455475.1. NCBI lineage: Bacteria > Bacillati > Actinomycetota > Actinomycetes > Kitasatosporales > Streptomycetaceae > Streptomyces > Streptomyces sp. NPDC051218. The sequence goes on from NZ_JBITEU010000002.1 coordinate 838,485, forward strand.
GCGGGGGTTTCCGGCTGCGGTGGGGAGTGGACGCGAAGGGCCGGTCCCGCTGGACGCGCGGCCGGATTCTCGCCGCGCTCGCCGTCCTGACCACGGCCCTCCTGGCCTTCCACTCCGCGGTGCCCAACACCGTGGGCCGCTTCGGCAGCCTCCTGGAGACGTTCCTGCCCTGGCTTGGCCTGGCCGTTCCCCTGTTGCTCACCCTGGCCCTGCTGCGCCGGTCGGCCCTGGCCCTGCTGGCCCTACTGCTGCCGGTGGCCGCCTGGGGTCTCCTCTTCGGCGGGCGGGTGACCGCCGGGGACGGCGGCGCCCACGACCTCACGGCCGTCCAGCACAACGTCAGCGACGTGAACGCCGACCCCGCGGGCACCGCTCGCGCCCTGAGCGACGCCGGCCCGGATCTCATCGCCCTGGAGGAGCTGACGCCGGCCGCACTGCCTGCGTACGAGGCGAGCCTGAGGGCGCAGTACCCCTACCGGGCGGTGCGGGGAACGGTCGGACTCTGGTCGAAGCACCCGCTGACGGAGGCCGGGGCAGTGGACATCAGGCCGGAGGGGATCGGGAAGGACTGGAACCGCGGATTGCGGGCCCGAGCCCGTACGCCGTGGGGCGATGTCGCGGTGTACGTCGCCCACTTGCCGTCGGTCCGCGTCCAGTGGCACGGCTTCAGCTCCGGCCGCCGGGACGAGAGCGCAGGCCTGCTGGGCGCGGCACTGGACGCCGAGCAGCTGGAGAAGGTGATCCTGCTGGGCGACTTGAACGCCACGGTGGACGACCGCGGCCTCGACCCGGTCACATCCCGCCTGGACTCAGCGGGAGAAGACAACTTCGCCTTCAGCTGGCCAACCACCCTCCCCATCTCCAGGATCGACCACATCATGACCCGCGCAGCAAGGGTCACCCAGATCCGCCCCCTGCCCTCCACCGGCAGCGACCACCTGCCGGTCGCAGCGGACATCAGGTTCGCCCCTTGATGTGCATGCCCCATGATGAAGCCTTCGATCGGCCGTGGAGGGGGCGCTGGAATGGGGTACGACCTGCAAGCAGTGGTCGGTGGCGAGGTTCTGCGCGTCGGCTCGCGGCAACTGCCTGCCGCTCGGTTGGCGTCGATCGGGCAGGGCCTGTCCCTGATGCCGATGACCGACGAATTCTTCGACTCCATCGCGCTCGGCAGTGAAGAGGGCGCGCTGGGCTTCTGGCGCCTGCCGGAGGGATTCGCGAAAACCCTCGCCGACTGGTCAACTGCCGGGCCAGTAGCCTACGTAGAGGCCGAGTACTTCGGTGGCGTGGGGGAGCAGACGGCCGTCGTCTGGGACGCGGGTGCCATCGTGCTGGGGCCTCTCCACGAACCGGAGGGCCGGCCCTCCTCACCCGGGGGCAGCCCCATCTCGCAGGCGCTGCGGCGACTCGGCGTGGTGGCGGGCGTCGGCGAGGACGAGTTCAAGGCCGTGGGGTTGGGTCGTCACCGAAGCGTCGACGGCTGGCTTGCGTGAGGTTCTGACGACCGCCCCGCAGCAGCGCCGTCAGTTGGCGTCGGTGATGAAGTCGGTGATCGCGGTAGCGACGGCTTCGGGCTGCTCATCGGGGATGAAGTGCCCGGCGCCGGGCACGACGACTCCGGTCGTGTTGTCGGCCCATGGGCTGATGGAGGCTGCCATGTCCGGGACGGAGCCGTGACTGCTGGATATGCCGAGGATGGGCACCGTCAGGTGCTGCCGGTCGAGTGCCTGGTGGTTCTTGCGCGCCGATTCGGCGGCGTCCCGGTAGTAGGCGAGGGAGGCGCGGAGGCCTCCGTCGGCGGCGAGGGCCGCTGCGTAGTGGTCCAGGTCGGCGTCGTCGAATGTGCCGGGAGCGAGGGCCTTCGTCTTCAGGAACCAGTCGACGTACTCCCGTTCACGGCCGGTGAGCAGGGTCTCGGGCAGGTCGGGCACGAGGTGGAACGCGAAATGCCAGGTCTTCCACGCCCGCGCCGGGTCCGTGGGAATCGTTTCCGGCAGGGTGATGCCGGGGATTCCGGCGTCGAGCAGGGCGACCCCGCGCAGTTGGCTCTCGTGATTGAGGGCGAGGGAGAAGGCCACCCAGGCGCCGATGTCATGGGCGGCCAGCCAGTAGGACGACACTCCGAGTGCCTTGACGGTGGCGTGTACGTGGGCGGCGACCGTGTGGGTGTCGTAGCCGCGCTCCGGGCGCTCGGAGTGGCCCTGGCCCGGCAGGTCGATCGCGATGACGCGGAACCGGTCGGCGAGGCTGGGCATGACCTTTCGCCAGGCCCACCAGGTTTGCGGGAACCCGGCGAGCAGGACGACAGCCGGGCCGTTCGGCCGGCCGCCTTCGACGGCATGAAGGCGGATGCCGTCCGCGTCGACCCAGCGGTGGGTGAAACCGGCCAGGTCGTGCAGGGGCAGGTCGCGGACGGGGTTGCTTCCGGAAGCGGTCACGGCATTCTCCACGAGTTGAGGCGAGAGGGGCGGTAGGGGCGAGCGGGCTCGGCTTGGAGGGGGCGCCCGGTCAAGATCATGCCTGGACGCTAACACATCTTGAACCGATCAGTTCAAGATAGAATCGCGGCGGGCCCCCGACACCCCGAACCGCACCGACACCCCGAACTCACCGACACCCCTGCAAGGAAGTGCCACGTGGCAGGCAAGAAGCAGTTCGACATGGACACGGCGCTCGACGCCGCGATGATCCAGTTCTGGCGCGTCGGCTACGCCGACACCTCAATCGGCGACCTGTCCCGGGCAACCGGCCTGAACCGCAGCTCGATCTACTCCTCACTCGGCGACAAGGACGCCCTCTTCCTGCGCTGCCTGGATCGCTACGCCGCGCGCTACGGGGGCAAGTACGACGCCGCCCTGTCGTGTGCTGCCTCCGAGCCCGTCGCGGCTGTCCGAGCGTTCTTCGACGTCACCCTTGAGCGCATCGCCGATCCCGAAGTGCCCGACGGCTGCCTGATCGCGCAGTCGGCCATGGCGATCCCGGTGCTGAGCCCCGCCGTCGCGGCGCACGCCAGGCAGGCGCTCGGCTTCCAGCGCCTGCGCCTGCGCACCGCGCTGAAGGCCGGCGGGCTGACCGATCAGGACGCCGAGGTCTTCGCTGAACACGTGGCGGCCGTGAACCAGTCCCTCGCCGTCATGAGCAGAGCCGGGGCGAGCCCGGCACAGCTCCAGGCCGTGGTGGACGTGACGGTCGGCGCGCTCTCGCAGGCGTCCGCCCCTAGAGAAACCCACCCCTAGAGAAAGCTGACGTTCTGGGCCAGGGCCAGGCGGCCCGAGTAGTTGATGGTGTTGGTGGCCGGGCGCATGTACGCGCGCCAGGCGTCGGAGCCGGACTCGCGACCTCCGCCCGTCTCCTTCTCGCCGCCGAACGCGCCCCCGATCTCGGCGCCGGACGTGCCGATGTTGACGTTGGCGATGCCGCAGTCGGAGCCCTCGGATGACAGGAACAGCTCGGCCTCCTGCTGATCGCGGGTGAAGATGCTGGAGGAAAGGCCCTGCGGGACGTCGTTGTGCAGCGTGATGGCCTCCTCCAAGCTGTCGTACGTGAGCACGTACAGGATCGGGGCGAACGTCTCCTGCCGTACGACGTCGGTCTGTTCGTCGACGCGAACGATGACGGGTTCGGCATACGCGGCCCGTGGCGCCGCCTCCGCCAGGCGCCTGTTGCCGCCCGCGAGGATCTTGCCGCCCTGTGCCTGTACGCGGGCGAGGGCGTCCTGCATGCCGTCGAGGGCGGCAGGGGAGATGAGCGGTCCGACGAGGGTGTTCTCGTCGAACGGGTCACCGAGGGGAAGCTTGGTGTACGCGGCCGTCAGGCGCGCGACGAGCGTGTCGGCGATGTCACGGTGGACGATGAGACGGCGCAGCGTGGTGCACCGCTGGCCGGCGGTGCCCGCCGCCGCGAAGACGATGCCCTGCACCGCGAGGTCGAGGTCGGCCGAAGGCGCCACGACAGCGGCGTTGTTGCCGCCGAGTTCGAGCAGGCTGCGCCCGAAGCGGGCCGCCACGCGCGGACCGACCTCACGGCCCATGCGGGTGGATCCGGTGGCGCTGACGAGCGCGACGCGCGGATCGTCGACCAGCCGCTCACCCACCACCCGGCCGCCGAGCAGGAGACGGTGTACGTCGACGGGGGCTCCGGTCTCCTCGGCGGCGCGGGCAAGCAGCCGGTCGCAGGCGAGCGAGATCAGCGGGGTCAGCTCGGACGGCTTCCAGACGACCGTGTCGCCGCAGGCCAGCGCCACCGCGGTGTTCCACGACCACACCGCCGCAGGGAAGTTGAACGCGGAGATCACCCCGACCACGCCCAGTGGGTGCCAGGTCTCGGCGAGACGGTGACCGGGGCGCTCGGAGGCTATGGTGCGCCCGTAGAGCTGGCGGGAGAGGCCGACCGCGAAGTCACAGATGTCGATCATTTCCTGGACCTCGCCGAGCGCCTCGGAGCGGATCTTGCCCGCCTCGATCGTGATCAGATCCGCCAGGTCGCTCTTGTGGTCACGCAGCAACTCGCCCAGACGGCGCACGAGTTCACCCCGGCGTGGGGCAGGCGTGGTGCGCCAGGTGAGGAATGCCTCGCGGGCGGCGGCGACGGCACTCTCGGAGTCGGTGGCGCTCGCAGCGGCCAGGCCGAAGAGGTCCTCGCCCGTGATGGGCGTACGCGCCTGGAAGTCGCCGCCCTCCGGGACGGCCACACCGACGCGCCGCAGGCTCGAGAGGGCACGGGTACGCAGGTCGTCGGTGGCGGGCAGGGGGGTCGGGCCGGTCATGGTGCTCCCTGGGTGAGGTGGTCAGTGGTGGGCGGGGTCGATGTCGACACCCAGGTCGCGGCCGACCTGGGCGATCGAGAGATGCCGCTGGTGCTCGTACAGGGGGAACGGGTCGAGGACCTCACGGCCGACGGCGCCGGAGAGCCAGTCACTGTCGTACGCGGCGCCTTCCTGGTCGGAGTTCCGCGATCCCTGGCCACTGAGATTGGACTGGAAGATGCCGGCGGCGGAGCGCGGCAGGAAGTCCTCGTAGACGACGGGTTCGGCCCGCACCCAGCCCTGGCCCTCCAACTCGGCGATGGTGGACGGGGGTTGCATACCGTCGCGGGGGCGGTCAGGCGCCGTGCGGTAGGTGAAGTAGGCCAGCCCCTGTGCGTCGAGCTCGTGCTCGGTGGCGGGCACGTGTGCGGCCCACAGGGTGCGGGCCACCTCGGTGCGGTCGACCGCGGGGTGCCGGGCTGCCGCGGAGCGCCGGGCGGTCTCGTCGTCGACGAGGCTGAGCAGGCGGTCGTAGAGCGCGCGGCCCGCCGGGGTGAGGGCGATACCGCGCGCCTCGACCTCGCCGAACCGCACCCGCAACGCACCGCGGGTCACGCTGCCGTCGGCGAGGCGCAGGGCGCGCGGTTCGGCGAGGGCACGGAAGGACGTCTGCCGCAGCAGCAGGTCGGGGCCCTTCCAGGCGGGCGGGCCCTGGATGGTGTCGATCATCTCGATGCCGCGCTCGGTCATGCGCCGGTACAGCTCGTCGATGTCCAGGACGCGCGGGGTGAGGTGGTTGATGTGGGTGGACCGGACGCCCCCGATGTCCGCGGCGACCGCCGAGACCCTCTCCAGCTCCCCGTACCAGGCCTTGTCGATCGGCTCAGGCGACAACTCGAAGGATTTAACCGCGAGTTGCAGGAAGCGCTCGGCGTCCGGCTCGGGAAGTTCGCACTCGGCCTCGGCCCGGTCGGCCAGGGTGAGCAGCTCCGGCGGGAACAGCTCTCGCCCGGCGAGGAACGTCTCCAGGCGGGCGCGCAGGTCGGCGTCGAAGAAGCGCGGGTCCGCGGGCGTGAGCAGCGAGGTGAAGACCCGGAAGGGGTTGAGCGCCAGCTCCTGCGCGTCCACCGGCCGGAATGCCGTCGAGACGACGGGCACCGCGCTCGCTGCCGCTTCGCGTAGGTCGTAGAACCCGACCGGACGCATACCGAGAGCGCCGAAGACCCGGGCGACGTCACGCAGTTCGGTGGGAGTGCCGACCCGGATGGCGCCGTGTCGCTCGGCGGTGACCCGGCTGATGGAACCGAGTCGTTCGGCGTCGGTGCCCCGCGCGCGCAGGGCGTCCTCGTTCACCTCGCGCGTGACGTCCACGAGGGTGTCGTAGGCCGGGACTTCCCGTCCGTACATCTCCGAGAGCCGTGTGGCGAAAGCGGCTCGCAGCCGCCACTGACTGATCATGCAGGGTCTGCCTTCCTGCGGTCGGGAGGTGGGCGAGGGGTCATACGATGTGGGCCTCGGGGCGGCTCGCTGCCCCGGACCGGAAGCGGTCGGCGCTCATCGGCGTGATGTCGACGCATGGTTCGCGTCCCAGATGGAGATCGCGTACGACCTCGCCGACCGCCGGGGCCTGGAGGAATCCATGCCCCGAGAACCCGGTGGCGTAAAGGAAGTTGGAGAGCTCGGCGGCGCGGCCGATCAAGGCGTTGTGGTCGGGCGTGACCTCGTACAGGCCCGCCCAGCCGTCGGCGATCGGCATCGAGGCGAGGGCCGGGGCGCGCCGGCGTACGACGTCCTGGAAAAGCTCGAGCCACTCCGGGGACCAGGTGGTGTCGAAGCCGTCGGGCTGCCGGGGGTCCGCGAGGCCGAACAGCAGCCCGTCGTCACTGTTGTGGAAGTACGCCGACGAGGTGAAGTCGATGGTGAAAGGGATCCGCGGCGCGGCCGGCGAAAGCCGCTCGGTGAAGGCGAGTTGGCGGCGCACGGGCCGGACGGGGAGGTCGACGCCGGCCATGACGCCGATCCGCGCCGACCAGGCGCCCGCCGCACAGATCACGGTGGAGCAGGTGACAGTGCCGCTGTCGGTGTGGACGGCGCTGACACGGTCACCGGAGATGTCCATGCCGGTGACGCGGGTGTGCGTGGCGAAACGGACGCCCGCCCCGGCTGCCGCGTCGGCGTAGCCGTGTACGACCAGGCCGGGACGGGCGTGTCCGTCGGTGGGGGAGTGGACGGCGGCCACGAGGCCCTCGGTGCTCAGATACGGGCAAAGACGCCGGGCCTCGGCGGCGTCGATCAACCGGCTCGGCACGCCCAGGCTGTTCTGGAGCCGCACGCTTTCGGTGAACTCCGCGGCCTGGCCCTCGCCGGTGATCAGGAAGAGATAGCCCACGGTGTCCAGGCGTATGTCCGCACCGGGCCGGTGCGGGAAGTCCTGGAAGGCGCGGAGACTGCGCAGGCCGAGCTCGATGTTGAGCGGGTCGGAGAAGTGCGCGCGCACGCCGCCGATCGGTTTGCCGGAACTGCCGCAGGCGAGCTCGCCGCGTTCGACGACGACGATGTCACGCACCCCGGCCTCGGCCAGGTGGAAGGCGATGGAGGCGCCCATCACGCCCCCGCCGACGATCACTACATCGGCGCTCGGCGGCAGGACGCGGAAGGCGGCGGGGCTGGACGGACGCGGTGGCGAGGGCAAGAGGCCGATCCTTTCCGGGGGCCGACACCCGGTTCAACCAGGCCTGGGAAAGCCATAGTTCGTGGGCACGGCATGGCCGTCAGAAACGTGGTCGGAAGCTCGCGGGGCGCTGATCAGCTGGGCTTCCCGCCATCGTGACGCAACCCGACCGTTGACGTCCATGAACAGTTCCTGCTCCTGATCATTGACGATCTCTATACGGTCGCCCGATGATGGCGGCCTCATGGATTGGACGAGCTCCCAGTTGCGGTCCCTGGTCGAGCTGGCCCGGCGCGGCACGATCACCGCCGTCGCCCAGGCCCTCGGCTACACGCCGGGCGGCGTCTCGCAACAGATCGCCGCCCTTGAGAAGGCCGCGGGCACACCGCTGCTGCGCCGGGTGGGCCGCAGGGTGGAACTCACCGACTCCGGGGCCACCCTGGCCCGGCACGCCGAGCGGATCCTGGCCACCGAGGCCGAAGCAGTCGAGGAGCTGGAGCGCGGTCGCGGCGAGGTCCGCGGCACCCTGCTCGTCGGTCTTTTCGCCACGGCCGCCGCCGAGATCCTGCCGCCGGCCCTGCGCCGCATCCACACCGCCCACCCCGAACTCACCGTGCACAGCCGCGACATGGACGTGGACGAGGTGTACGACGCGGTCGCCTCCGGGGGCGTCGACCTCGCGCTCGGACTCGACTACCCGGACGTGCCCATCCCGCGCGACTCCGCGCTGCGCGTGACCCGGCTGCACCGCGAGCGCTTCGCCCTGGCGGTGCCCAGCGGCTGGATGAAGGGCCGCGACCGCGCCGCCCTGGCCGACACCAGGGACCTGGCGTGGATCTTGCCGACCGCCGACAGCTACTACGGCCGAGCCGTACGCACCGCGTGCCGCCGGGCGGGCATCGAGCCGGACGTGCGGCACGAAGTCACCGACACCGCGGCCACCCTGGCCCTCGTCGAGGCGGGTATCGGCGTGAGCACGGTGACCGAGCTGATGCTCGGCCTCCGTGCCTCACGCTTCGACGTGCTGCGTCTTCGCGAGCGGATCGAGCGGCACGTCGTCGTGGTGTGCCGCGCCTCCGCCGAAAGGCGCCCGGCGGTGGCGGCTCTGGTCGATGTGCTGGGCGAGGTGACCGAGCGGCTCCCTCACCCCTGACGCAAGGTCAGAACAAGGTCACGCGGCAGACCGTGGGTGTCATGGAGGTAGTGCAGGTCCTCCTCGCCGAGCGGGCCCTGGAACCGGGGTCGAGCGAGCACCTGCCGACCCCGCTCCAACAGCTGCCGAAAGCGCCGCTCCTCCTCGACCAGCACCCGGCGTACGACCTCGGCGTCCATGTCCACATCCTGACGGAAGTGTTCGAGGGTGTGTCGCGTCAACTCGCTGGGGAGATCCACCAGTTGCCGCGAGGAGTCGTCTCGCCACAGCACGGTGAGGACGCGCCGTACGAGTCGGCGCAGCACATAGCCGCGGCCGGTGTTGGCGGGGCGTACCCCGTCGCCGATCACCACCATGGCCGAGCGGAGGTGGTCGCAGACGAGCCGCAGTGTCGGCTCGTCCAGTGGCCACAGGCCCGGTACGAGGCGACGCCAGGGGTCGAAGATGTCGCACTCGAACACCGACGTCCGCCCCTGCAGCAGCGAGGCCAGCCGCTCAAGACCGAGCCCGGTGTCGATGTTGCGCTGGGGCAGCGGTACGAGCGTCCCGTCGGCGAGACGCCGGTGGCGCATCATCACGTGGTTCCAGATCTCCACCCAGCGGTCGTCACCTGTCGGGGTGGACTCGGGCGGGGTGTCGCCGGTCCACAGAAAGATCTCCGAGTCGGGTCCGCAGGGCCCGGTGGGCCCGTTGGACCACCAGTTGTCCTCGACGGTCAGCTCCACCGGAACCCCGCGGTCCTGCCACAGTTCGAGGGAGGCGGTGTCGGGCCCGACCTGGTCGTCGCCGCCGAAAACGGTGGCGTGCAGCAGCCGCGGGTCGATGCCGAACCCGCCGGTGAGCAGGTCGTAACCCCAGGTGAGGCTCTGCTGCCCCTCATAGTCGCCGAGTGACCAGGTGCCGAGCATCTCGAAGACGGTCAGATGCGTGGAGTCCCCGACCTCGTCCAGGTCCGTGGTGCGCAGACAGCGCTGCACATTGACGAGACGTCTGCCGAGCGGGTGGGGCCGCCCCTCCAAGTAGGGAGTGAGCGGATGCATGCCGGAGGTGGTGAACAGCACGGGGTCGCCGGGCGGGGGCAGCAGCGTCGACCCGGTGATCCGGTGGTGGCCGCGCTCCTCGTAGTACTCGACGAATGTGCGGACGACGTCTTCAGTACTCAACTCGGTGTGCGTGGTGTGGGTGGTGTTCATGGGGTGGCTCCTTCGCGATCACAGCGGGGAGGCACCGGACGACAGGTCCGCACAGGGGAGCCGGGCGGGAAGGCCACAGAGACCACGAAACACCGGCGGACCGTGTCCGGTCGCCGGTGGAAAAAGGGGAGGTGCGTCAGGCGGCGGCAACCGGCGAGCTGGGCGCTCGCGCGGTCGCGGTGCTGTACAGGCCGGTGACGTTCATAGAGCCGACGATAACGCGCGCAGATCTTGACCGCACGCGATTTACCGCTCTAGCTCTGCAAGGCGGAGCGCATGTAGCGGCAGTGGGCGAGGGAGCGGCGACGCATCCAGACGATCCAGCCGCAGAACCCGATCACGCCGCCCGCGAACACCAGCGGAAAGACGAATGAACCGGTGGCCGCTCCGACGACGAACATGCTGACCGCGATCAAGGCCATGACGCCCAGCAAATAGGGCAGCCACGTGCGTCCGCGTTCCATCTGCCCCAGGTTCTCGGCCACGAGCCGCCGCATCGTCGCCCGCTCCTCGGGCTCCCTCGGCACCTCGCGATGCCGGAGCTTGCGGTTGAGCTCGGCGAGCCTGCGCGCATCGGTGCCCACGGCGCGGCTGGCCCTGCGACGTTGCACCGCCACGAACACCGTGGCGATCGCCGCGTACAGCGTGCCCTGCACCAGCCACACGGCCGGATGCTCGTCCCGGCGGAACCCCGCGGTGACTCCCACGCCCAGCAGGAAGATCAGGATCGTCTGTGCGGCCAGACTGCGGTCGAGCCAGAGCTTGAAGGCGCGCATCGGGACGTACCTCCTTCGGATCAGACGTATTCGACTGATTCATGCAATCGACTGATTCATCGAAATCGACGGAAATCGCTGTCGCTTCGGATTTCGAGTACCCGGCCAAGACCGTTTCATGGACGCCTTGTTGCTGCCGCGCGGGGGACCAGCCTCAGATGCAGGAGCGTACGTTCGTACCTTCCGGAGTGTACGATCGTACGCATGCCGACGGACCACTTTGCTGACGACCCGCGCACCAATCTGGAGCGCATGCTCGCGGGCGACCTCTACATCGCCGACGACCCGGAGATCGCACGCAGGCAACAGCGCGCCATGCGGCTCGCCGCCCGCTACCAGTCGGTGTTCCTGGAGGAATCGGGCGAAGCCCAGGAGGTGCTCGCCGGACTGCTCGGCTCGGTGGGCGAGGGCGTAGAGGTGCGCCCGCCGCTGTACGTCGACTACGGCAGCAACATCACCATCGGGGCCCGCACGTTCGTCAACTACCACCTGACCGCGCTGGACGTCGCCCGCATCACCATCGGCGAGGACTGCCAGTTCGGCCCCAACGTCCAACTCCTCACCCCCACCCACCCGGTGGAGCCGCAGCTCCGCCGCGACAAGCTGGAGGCCGCGCTCCCGATCACCATCGGGGACAACGTCTGGCTCGGCGGCGGTGTCATCGTCTGTCCCGGCGTGACGATCGGGAACAACAGCGTCGTCGGTGCCGGTGCGGTGGTCACGAAGGACGTACCCGCCGACGTGGTCGCCGTGGGAAACCCCGCCCGGCCGGTCCGCAGCCTTTAGGGCCCCGTCACCATGGCCACCGGACACGCGGACCCTCAGCGGCGCGAGCGCATCCTCGCCGCCACCCTCGACCACATCGCCGACGAAGGTGTCGCCGGCGTCTCCCACCGCAAGGTCGCCGCACGTGCCACCGTGCCGCTCGGCTCCATGACGTACCACTTCACCGGCATCGATCACCTGCTCCGTGAGGCCTTCACGCTCTTCGCCGACCACATCGTGGCGGTCTTCGAGGAGCACTTGGAGCACGCCGACGACCCGGACCAGGCCCGGGAGGCGGTCACCGACCTCATCCACGCCCTGTCGGAAGGGCCCCGGCGCGACCTGATCCTCTCGCAGGAGCTCTACACCCTCGCCGCTCGTCGCCCGGAGTACCGGGAGCTGACCCACGCGTGGATGGGCCGCAGTCGGCGCCTCCTGGAGCGGCACTTCGATCCGGACACTGCCCGTCAGCTCGACGCGCTCATCGAGGGGCTCACCCTGCACCGGGCGCTGGACGGCGCACCGCAGGGGCGCGAGCTGACGCGCCAGGCGGTCGGGCGCATCACCGCCGCCACCGCCACGGCTTGACGGCGGCCATCGAGCGGCTGAGCGCCGGGAAATGCTTGCCGAAACAGCAAGTGTGCTTGCCGTTCTGCTCACGTCGGCGCACGGTGTCGGCATGACTGAGATGAGCGAGCGAGACGTAGCAGCGGTACAAGCAGCAGAAGCTGAAGCAGGCGTAGAGGTGGACGTGCTGGTGGTCGGGGGAGGGGCGGCCGGTCTGTCGGCGGCGCTGACTCTGGCCCGCGCCAGGCGTTCCGTGCTGGTGGTGGACTCCGGCGAGCCGCGCAACGCTCCCGCCGACGGCGTGCACGGATTCCTCTCCCGCGAGGGCCTCGCACCGGGCGAACTCCTGCGGTTCGGCCGGGACGAGGTCGTCGGCTACGGCGGGCGAATCGCTTCGGACCTGGTGACGGGTGCCCGGCGGGTCGGCGAGCGCTTCGTCGTGGAGACCGCGGGCGGGCGGAGCCACGTGGCACGGCGTCTGCTGGTGACCACGGGGCTCGTCGATGAACTCCCCGATGTCCCCGGCGTACGCGAGCGGTGGGGCCGCGACGTCCTGCACTGTCCCTACTGCCATGGCTGGGAGGTGCGCGACGAACCGATCGGCGTCCTGGCGACCGGCCCGAAGGCGACGCACCAGGCGCTGTTGTTCCGCCAGTGGTCGGCGGACGTGACCCTGTTTCTGCACGACGCGGGCGAGTTGACCGACGAGCAGTGGGAACAGCTGGCCGCCCGGGGTATCGCCGTGGTCGACGGCGAGGTGGTCGGACTAGACGTCGAGGACGACCGGCTCTCCGGCGTACGGCTGGCCTCGGGCCGGCGTGTCCCGGTGCGGGCTCTCGCCGTGGCACCCCGGTTCGAGGCGCGCGGTGCGGCGCTCGCGGGACTTGGCCTCAAGAGCGTCAACCACCCCATGGGTGTCGGGAGTTACGTCGAGTCGGACGCGACCGGTTTCACCGGCGTGGCGGGAGTATGGGTCGCGGGCAATGTCACCGACCTCACGGCCGGAGTCATGGTGTCCGCAGCCTCCGGCATGACGGCCGCGACAGCGATCAACTCCGACCTCGTGACCGCCGACACCGCGGCGGCGGTGGCCGATCGGCGTGCTCTGGAGGTCTTCGGACCGGCGTCCGAGGCCGCCAACTGCCGACGGGTCATGGGGGAGCGGCGGCACGGGCTCGAGTCCCTTCCGACCCTCGGCGGGGCGCGCGGTGGTGAGATCCGGGAGGGCTGAGAGGCCGCGAGAGGAGGGGCCGAGACCACCCTTGCGATGTCCCTGATCAGCGAACCGCAGCGACGCCGTTTCCACGCGATCGTGGTGGCGGGCGTGGGAGTGGCCTGCCTCAGCGGCGGCGGGGCTCGTCCGACGCGATGATGAGAGCAGGACCACCGAGGAGGAGAACGTCATGCCGAAGGTGCGCGTACACAACATCACCGTTTCGCTGGACGGCTTCGCTGCCGGACCCCACCAGCGCCTCGACGAACCCTTCGGGGACAACATCGAGGGGCTGCACGACTGGATGATCGCCGCGATGCGCGACCGCGCCGAGGGCAGGACGGGGATCGACGTCGACTGCATCGAGCGCAGCGAGGAGAACATCGGCGCCACCATCATGGGCCGCAACATGTTCGGGCCGCACCGCGGACCGTGGCAGGACGAGTCCTGGAAGGGCTGGTGGGGCGAGAATCCGCCCTACCACCACGACGTGTTCGTGCACACCCACCACGTACGGCCCTCGATCCCCATGGAGGGCGGAACCACCTTCCACTTCACCGACGAACCCGTCGAGACGGTCCTCGCGCGCGCCTTCGAGGCGGCCGGAGGCCGGGATGTACGTATCGGAGGAGGTTCGGCCACCGTGCAGCAGTATCTGCGCGCGCGGCTGATCGACGAACTGCACCTGGTCGTCGTCCCGCTCCTCGTCGGCAGGGGCGAGCGGCTGCTCGACAACGTGGCCGAGGGGATCGACGGCTATCAGGTGACCGAGCTGGTGAGTTCCGAGGCGGCGACCCACGCCTATCTCACCCGCCGCTGACCCGCCCGCAACGCAGGGGGAGGCGCGGGCAGTTGTGGCGCTGTGACCGGTTCTGCCGGTTTCTGTTACGCCCCTTCCGGGTGATCGCAATGTCGGGTGCATACGTTTATGTTCGTCATTGCGCGACTCGTCACGCGGCGAGGCACGCGCACCGACCAACACCCAAGGGGATCACTGCCGTCATGCGAAACAACCGTCGTAGCCTGCTGCGCACCACCGCCGTCTCCGCCCTCGTCGGATCGGTCCTGTTGATTCCCGCCACCACCGCGCTCGCCGCCGGGTCGGGCCCCGAGCCTCGGCCCGCGCAGGCCGCGGCCGAGCCCGTGGCGGCCACGCTCACGGCGAAGGCGTCCGTCTCCCAGGTCCGGGCGTGGCAGGAGCTCCGCCTCACGGGCAAGGCCACCGGGCTGAAGGCCGGCAGCAAGGTGACCCTGCAGCAGAAGCAGGGCGACACCTGGAAGGCCCTGCCCGCCACCACGGTCACCAGCACGTCCGGGAGCTACGGCCTGCGCGTCAAGCTCGGCATCAAGGGCAAGAACGAACTGCGCGTGGCCAGCGGCACCACCGTCTCGCCGATCGTCATGGTGACCGTGAGCTGACGTCCACGGATCCACCGGCTTGCCTGGCCTGCCTGACCGGTTTGCCCGGCCTGACCCCGCTGTGGGTCAGGCCTCAGGGGCGCGCGGGACGCCCTCGGCCTCGGCGTGCGCGTCGACCTGCCGCTCCACCTCGCGCGCCTCGTCGGTCAGCATCCGCAGTCTGGCCTCGGCCTGATCCGCGCGGGCCTGGAGCCGTGCGGTGTCGTCCTCGATGACCCGGCAGGCCAGGTCCATCGCGGCGTCGACGTCCTCGGGAGAACCGCGCTCGGCCAGCTCCTCCAGTGCGTTCTTGACCGCGGGGATGCCGCCGCGGGTGTGGATGTCGTTCCAGAACTCATAGTCCATCCGGGCAGTTTGCCGGATCGCGGGCCACGGAGCGAACGGCGCGGGTGACCGGGGCTCCGGGCCCGGCGAGCTGGGCCCGCAGGCTCCGCATGACCTCTCGGCAGGCGGACGCCGCCCTGTTCGTGGCCTCGGAGCAGATGCGGCAGTGCTCGTGCTGCGGCGCGTGCCGGACGCACAGCTCGTGGCTCTGCTCACAGGCGATCGCACACGCCTCCAACTGGGCCGTCAGCAGCGCGGGATCGGCGTCTGTGCCGCGCGTCAGGACCCGCCGCGTCGCGGAGGCCACGTCGGCGCAGTTCAGATCGCGGTTGATCGCTGTCCGCAGCTCATCGGCCTCCTTCTCGGCGAGCATGCCGACCGCGCAGGCGGTCACGGCCAGTTCGCACGAGGAGAGGGCGTCGGCAGTGGTGGCGAGGGTCTGGTTGTCGAGGTGGTCGGCCCGTGAGGCAAGGCTGTCGAACAACTCGCGTGTCTGGAGCATCGCATCTCCAACGGAGTCCTGTGGGGCCCCGGTCCGGGGGTTCCCGGACCTGAGCGCACCCGGTCTCTCGACGCTAGCCCCACCCACTACACCCGGTGAAGGGCGCGGGTCTCAGCAACCGCGGCGCAGGGCGGATCGCATCGTGAACCGCCGGATCGGCGCGCTCCACGTAACTCGCGTGCGTTCGTCGGGAACTTTTCCGCCTCTCCGGCCGACTCCTGCACCGGCCCGATACGGCCGATCCGCACCACCCTTGATCCAGGAGAGCAGCCGATGTCCGCCGAACCCACACTCCTCGCCACGGACGACGGGCAGGCGACCCAGGGAGCGCCGCCCTCCGCAGGACGGTCCGGATGGGCGTCGCTGCGTCCGCTGGTGCTGCGACTGCACTTCTATGCCGGGGTGCTCATCGCACCCTTCCTGCTCGTCGCAGCCACCACGGGGCTTCTGTACGCCTGCTCGTACCAGGCGGAGAAGATCGTGTACTCCCACGAACTGCGCGTTCCGGTCGGTGAGAACAAGACCGAGCTGCCGATCTCGCAGCAGGTGGCCGCCGCACGCGAGGCGCACCCCAAGGGCACCGTCAGCGCGGTGCGGCCCTCGCCGGAGGACGGCGCGACGACCCGCGTGCTGCTGTCCGGAGCGCCGGGTGTGGACGCCGACCACACCCTCGCCGTGTTCGTGAACCCCTACAACGGCGAAGTGCGGGGCGCCCTGGAGCAGTACGGTTCCACCGGCGCGCTGCCGCTGCGCACCTGGATCGACGAACTCCACCGCGATCTGCACCTGGGCGAGACCGGCCGGCTCTACAGCGAGCTCGCCGCCAGTTGGCTGTGGGTGATCGCGGGCGGCGGCCTCGTGCTGTGGTTCGGACGCCGCCGCTCCCAGCGCAAGCTGCGCGGGGCGACGGGCCGTCGGCGCACGCTCTCACTGCACGGCACGGTGGGTGTGTGGGCCGCTCTGGGGCTGATCTTCCTGTCGGCCACGGGTCTGACCTGGTCGGCGTACGCGGGCCAGAGCGTCAGCGACCTGCGCGAGGCCATCGGGCAGACGACACCGGCGCTGACGGCGTCCGCGGCGGGCGGCGGGGAGCACGCGGGCCACGGCGGATCGGGATCGGGCGGTGCCGCCGGCGGCGACGGCGTCGGCCTCGACGCCGTCCTGAAGGCGGCCCGTGCCGAGGGCCTCTCCGACCCGGTGGAGGTCGTGCCGCCCGCCGACGCGTCGTCCGCGTACGTCGTCCGGCAGATCCAGCGCAGCTGGCCCGAGAAGCAGGACTCCGTCGCCGTCGATCCGGCGAGCGGCGAGGTCACCGAAGTGCTGCGGTTCGCCGACTACCCCGTGCTCGCGAAGCTGACCCGCTGGGGCATCGACGCGCACACCGGCACCCTGTTCGGGCTGGTCAACCAGATAGCGCTCGTCGCTCTCGCTCTCTGCCTGATCCTGATGATCGTGTGGGGGTACCGCATGTGGTGGCAGCGCGGACGCGGCGGTTCCTTCGGGCGTCCGCTGTCGCGCGGCGCCTGGCAGCACGTTCCGGCGTACGTCCTGGTCCCGTTGATGGCGGCCGTCGCCGTGCTCGGCTACTTCGTGCCGCTGCTCGGCATCCCGCTGGCGGCCTTCCTCGCCGTTGACATCGTGCTGGGGGAGATCGCTCACCGGCGAGGCGAACGCAACTACGCCTGAGACCCGATCAGTTGTGCGTCTCCGCGCCGCTGAGGTGATGGTCGGCGAGGTTCAGGACCTCGTCGACCACGCGGCGCAGATGCCCGTCGGGTGGGCCGTAGATCATCCGTCGGCCTTCCTTGCGTACGGAGACGAGACCGGCGAGGCGGAGTTTGGCCAGGTGCTGGCTGACCGCGGGCCGAGCCGCGCCGCACGCCGCGGTCAGCGTCATGACGTCGGCCTCGCCCTGGCCGAGGGTGTGCAGCAGGGCGAGGCGGGTGCGGTCGGCGAGGAGGCCGAGGACTTCGGCGGCGTGGGCGAAGTGCTCGGCGCCGGGGCCTCGCGGGTGCGCTGCCTGCGGGTCTTGCGCGTCTTGCGCATCGTGCGCAGGTGATAGGTGCATGCGTGCGCTCATACGCACATAATGGGCGCGGGCGCCCGGTGGTGTCCACTCTCCGTCCCGAGTCGGAAGGCGGTACCGGTGACTGAACCCCACGGACACTCACACCCTTCGCAGCGCTTTGCCCGGTGGCGGCACAAGCTGGGGCACGTGGTGAAGCCGCACTCGCACGAGGCCGCGGACAAGGTCGACCCGGCGCTGGAGTCGTCGGCGCGCGGCATGCGGGCGCTGTGGATCTCGCTGGCCGTCCTGGGCCTGACGGCCGCGGCGCAGGCGGTGGTTGTGCTGCTCACCGGCTCGGTCGCGCTGTTGGGCGACACGGTGCACAACGCGGCGGACGCGCTGACCGCGATCCCTCTCGGTATCGCCTTCGTCCTGGGCCGGCGGGCCGCCACCCGCCGCTTCACCTACGGCTACGGCCGCGCCGAGGAACTCGCGGGCATCGTCATCCTCCTGACGATCGCCGCGTCGGCGGCATTCGCGGCCTGGGCCGCGGTCGACCGCCTGCTCAATCCCCGTACGCTGGACCACCTTTGGGTGGTGGCCGCCGCTGCCGTCCTCGGCTTCATCGGCAACGAGTGGGTGGCCCGCTACCGCATCCGCGTGGGCCGCGAGATCGGTTCGGCCGCTCTGGTCGCCGACGGTCTGCACGCCCGGACGGACGGATTCACTTCACTGGCCGTCCTGTTGAGCGCGGGCGGCGCCGCACTGGGCTGGCGGCTCGCCGACCCGATCGTGGGCCTGCTCATCACCGCGGCGATCCTGCTGGTCCTGCGGGACGCGGCGCGCGAGGTCTTCCGCCGGGTGATGGACGCTGTCGACCCGACCCTGGTCGACACGGCGGAGGAGACGCTCCTGACGGTTCCCGGCGTACGAGGCGTCGGCGAGCTTCGCCTTCGCTGGATCGGTCACCGGCTGCGGGCGGAGGTGGCGGTGGTGGTGGACGGGGAGTTGCCGGTGCGGGAGGCGCACGAGGTCGCGGTGGCCGCGGAGCACGCCTTGCTGCACGCGATCCCCAACCTGACCGCAGCCCTGGTCCACGCGGACCCGACGCCCACCCCTGAAACCCCGGACCCGCACAAGGCGCTTGCGCACCACGGGATGTGAGGGCGGGGGGGCGTGCGAGAGTCCCGGCAGTCCCGGCACTGACCCCAGTGCCCGTGGTGGTTGTCGTGAACGGCGGCTGGGGGGCTGCGGTGGATCGGCCTCGGCGCGCGGGGTATTCGGGGTTCGGGATGGAGCCTCATTGCGCCTCAACGGGACGCCTACGCGATGAGATTTGCCGAGCAGGCCCGGCGGCCGCGCGCGCTGGCCGTCTTCGTCGTAGGCGCGCGGTGGTTGGCGCGGGGGAGGGGCCTGCGGTGGGACGGCCCTCGTCGGAGCCCGGACTGCGCGGGGTGTTCGGGGTTCGCGGTTGAGCCCCAGTCGTGAGCGCGGCATTGATCAAGCAGTGCGGTCCGTTCACCGAGGGCATGCGGTGGCGGTGGCGGGCCCTCCCAGCCGACCGCCCCTCCACCCCGCTGCCCGGCCGGCCGCACAACCGCGCCGTGCACGGGGGCCGTTTCCTCGGAAGCGAGCGGCGGGCTGCGTAGAGCCCCGCAGTCGGTCGCCCCTCGCCGATGCGTGGGGTGGCCCGGTGTCCGTGGCTGCGGCGCAAGGGTTCCGCGTTGCCGCCCTCAACCCCGGTACTGATCCCGCAGCGGCTACTATCTGCGGCCATGGCGTCAGGGCTGCGGGGCACGGTGCGTGGGGAGCGGCGGGTCGTCGTGCGGTGCGCCGGGTTCGGGGTCGGTCTGGCCACCCTGCTGGCCGTCCTCTGCGTGTGCTTCGGCTCCGCGGCACATCATGACGAGACGGGTGAGGCGGGCGGGTTGGGTGCCCGCGGCATGGTGTCCGTCTCCGCCGCGCTCACGGCTGGAGCCGGTGACCTTGCCCCCGTCGATCAGGACTCCCTCGGCCACAGCTGCCCGCCCGGCGACCGGTGCGACTCCGCCACGCACGCCGCCGCGATCACGCTCCCGGCTCCCGAGCCGGCGGTTCCGACGACGCTGGGGAAGGCGGGTCTGCCCGCGGTCCCAGTGACCGCACATCCCGTCCCGCGGTCGCCTGTTCCGCGTCGCGCCCCCGATCTCCACGTCCTTCAGGTGCAGAGGACCTAGGCCCGCCCCGCGCGCTCGCCCCGGCGCCGCGCGCTCGTGCCGATCACCTCACACACCATCACCACCGCCGCGCCCCGGGCACGGTGGGGACAAGGACACCCCCGGACATGGGCACCTCCAAGACAGGCAAGAAGACCGCGACCGCCACCGCACGAAAGGCCCGCATACAGGAGCTCCGCCGCGCCGAGCAGGCGCGCGAACGCCGCAACCGCATCATCGCCATCACCGCGGGCGTGGCCGTACTGGCAGGGCTCGCCGGGTTCGGTTCGTACGTCCTGCTCGACGCGTCGGAGAAGAAGGGCAAGGAAGAAGCGGTCGCGCAGGCCCCCGTCAAGGGGGAGAAGACGTGGGACGCGAAGAAGCTCGGGCGCAATCACGTCACGAAGAAGGTCGACTACCCGATGACCCCGGCGGCCGGCGGCGACCACAGCCAGGCGTGGGCCAACTGCCAGGGCGATGTGTACGACAAGCCGCTGGGCGAGGAGAACGCCGTCCACTCGCTGGAGCACGGCGCCGTCTGGATCACGTACAACGACAAGGCGGCGAGCGGCGATATCAAGACGCTGAGCCAGAAGGTCAGCACGACGCCGTACACGCTGATGAGCCCGGTCAAGGAGCAGAAGGGGGCCCTCACGCTCACCGCCTGGGGCCGCCAGCTCACCGTGGACGAGGCATCGGACCCGCGGGTCGAGCAGTTCCTGGGCAAGTACGTACAGGGGGAGCAGACGCCCGAGCCGGGCGCGGCCTGCACGGGTGGGGTCGGACCGGCCTGAGAGAGAGCGGAACTCGAACGGGAGCGGCGGGCGAGTGGGGAATCCATATCCTCCCCGCCGCTCCCGGCGGGTGCTATCGAGGAGCTGTACGCCTAGTCTCTGTGGTGTGCTGAGCATCGTCGATGATCTGTCCGGGTTCGGACCGCTGCGGATGTGCGCCCACGCGCCCTCGGCCGATGCCCTCGGCGTCCCCGACACCGCCGACACCTCCGACACCTCCGACACCCCGGACGACCCGGACGCCCTGACCGGTCTGCGCGTGCTCCTCGTCGCGGACGTTCTGTGCCGCATCGTCGAACTGCGCGGCCGGACCGTCCTCATCGGGTGGACCTGCCCGCCGGTGGCGTCGGCCGACGCCACCGGTATCCGTCCGGCCGACGCCCACGGCACCGTCGAGGAGATCACCGAAGCCCTGGGCGGCCCGCCGGCCGTTCACTTCACGAGCCGCACGTACGAAGCCGCGGGCGGTCTGTCGCTCCACGTCGGCGAAGCCACCACCGCAGGTGGCGCGGACCTGGACGGTCTCGCCCTGCGGCTGCTCCTCCTCGGCCACCCGCACCACGAACCCGTCCATGTCTCCGCGGAAGCCCTCGACGCCGCCGGTGAGAAGCTCGCCAACTGGCGGAAGGCCGTGGCGACGTGGGCCGACGAGCCGTCCAAGGCGATGCCCACCGCCTTCGTGGAACGGGCCCGCACCGCACTGGAGGACGGTCTCGACACCCCGGCCGTCTTGCGGCTGCTCGGCGATCTGGAGGCGGCCGTGGACGTACCGGGCGGTGCCAAGTTCGAGACGTTCGCCCACCTGGACCGCGTACTCGGTCTGGAGCTCGTCCGCGACGTGGGCCGCTCGCACTCCACCGAGGTGTATCGGTGAGCCGCCCCGAACGCGATCGCGGGCTCGGTCACGGGCGGGTGTGCCCGGTCCCTGACGCGGCGCCCTGACGCAGCATCTGCCCCAACGCGGCCACCACGGACGGCTCGACGCGGTAGTACACCCACGTCCCGCGCCGCTCGGAGGCCAACAAGCCCGCCTCCTTGAGCTTCTTGAGGTGGTGGCTGACGGTGGGCTGGGAGACGCCGACATCGGAGATGTCGCACACGCAGGCCTCGCCACCCTCGTGTGAAGCGATCAGTGAGAACAGCCGCAGCCGGACCGGGTCGCCCAGTGCCTTGAACATCGCGGCCGTACGAACCGCTTCCTCCGCGGAGAGCGGGCGCTCGGCGAGCGGCGGGCAGCACGGGGCCACGTCGGCGGCCACGTCGGTGGTCACGATCGGGAGCGTCCCTGAATTCGACATACGTCTATGTTGACACATGTCGAATCAAGTGGGAAGCTTGGCGGCAAGACATTGATGGTTGTCGAAACAGCAACGGAAGAAGTCAGGGATTCGCCATGACTGTGCCTGCTGATGCCGCTGAGCCGCCCGCTGCCGCCATGCCCGCCGTGGTGATCGGGGCCGGTCCGATCGGTCTTGCCGCCGCCGCGCATCTCGTCGAGCGCGGTATCGAGCCCCTGGTCCTCGAGGCCGGACCGCGAGCGGGCAGCGCCGTCCGGCAGTGGAGTCACGTACGCCTCTTCTCCGCCTGGGCCGAAGTCGTCGACCCCGTGGCCGAGAAGCTCCTGGCCCCCACCGGCTGGGCGAAGCCTGCCGGTGGGACCTACCCCACCGGCGGCGACTGGGTGTCCCGCTATCTGGAGCCGCTCGCCGGCGTGCTGGGGGAGCGGGTCCGCTTCGGCACGCGGGTCACCGGCGTCTCCCGCCTCGGGCGGGACCGCGTCGTGGACGCCGACCGCGAGCGGCAGCCCTTCACCGTGCACGTCGCCCGCGCTGACGGAACCGAGGAGCGGCTCACCGCCCGCGCCGTCATCGACGCGTCCGGCACCTGGTCCACGCCCGGCCCCATCGGCGGCGACGGACTCCCCGCCCCCGGTGAGCGGGCGGCGGCCGAGCGGATCTCCTACCGGGTGCCCGACCTCAAGGACCCGTCCGTACGCGCCCGTTACGCGGGCAGGCGCACCGCCGTCATCGGCTCCGGCGCCTCCGCGTTCACGGCGCTCGTCCACCTGGCGGACCTCGCGAAGGAGGCCCACGGCACGCACGCGGCGTGGATCCTGCGGCGCGGGATCGGTGGCTCCACCTTCGGCGGTGGTGAGGCCGATCAGCTGCCCGCCCGCGGGGCGCTCGGTCTCGCGGCCAAGGCGGCCGTCGACGGGGGGTACGCCGACGCCGTCACCGGTTTCCGTACCGCCGCGATCGAGAAGACCGGTGACCGACTGGTCCTGGTGGCCGAGGACGGTCGCCGCCTGGACCCGGTCGACGAGGTCATCGTCCTGACCGGCTTCCGCCCGGACCTCTCCTTCCTCGCCGAACTGCGCCTCGGACTCGACGAGCGCCTCCAGGCCCCGGTCGGCCTCGCGCCACTGATCGACCCGAACGTCCACTCCTGCGGCACCGTCTATCCGCACGGGGTGGGCGAGCTCTCCCACCCCGAGCAGGGTGTCTACCTCGTCGGCATGAAGTCCTACGGCCGCGCACCGACGTTCCTCGCCATGACCGGCTACGAGCAGGTGCGTTCCATCGCCGCCTCCCTGGCCGGAGACCAAGCAGCCGCGGAGCGCGTGGAGTTGACGCTCCCGGAGACCGGTGTCTGCGGCGGTGCGGGCCTCTTCGACGAGCCCGACGCCTCGAAGTCCGATGAGGGCGGCGGCTGTTGTGGAACCGGCGGCCACGTCCTCAAGGCATGAAGGCTTGCGGGATCATGGCTGGGTGATCCCCCAAGCCCTACGCACCGTCGAGCGCCTCGTGGCCCTCGACGCCACGTCCGGCGCCACCGCCGCGCTGCCCGCCGTGCGCGAGGCCCTGCGGCACACCCCCGAACTGTCCGCCGGTCCCGGGCGCATCGGCATCCGGACCAACGACGAACTCGCGGCCCTCGCCGAACTGTGCGAGGTCATCGGGTGGATCCTCTTCGACGCGGGCTTCAACGGCGCGGCCCACCGGATGAACGCACGGGCGCTGGCCCTGGCGGAGCTCTGTGGCGACCGCTGGACGGCCCGCTTCGTCCTGCTGAACGACAGCATGCTCCAGGCGCACACGGGAGCGCCGCGCACCGCCCTGGAGACCGCGGCTCGCGTCAACGGGGCGCGCGCGCTTCCCGCCAGGGTCAGCAGCCTCGTCCTGATCCGCCAGGCGCACGCGATCGCCATGCTCGGTGGTCGGCGTGAGGCCGTGGACCTGATGGACCGCGCCCGGAGCCGGTTCCTGGACGGCGTCTCGCGTCACGATCCGCCGTGGGCCTGGTGGATCGACGGGACCGAGCTGCTCGGCCACCGGGGCTGGGTCCTGGCCCGGCTGCGCCGATGGGACCAGGCCATTCCCCTCCTGCACGAGGCGGCCACCGCGCCCGGCCCCTCCTACCGGAACCTCTTCACCGCGCAGCTCCTCTCGGCCCTCGCACGAGCCGGGGCCTGGAGGGACGCGGAGGACCTCATCGCCCGGCTCGCGCCCGCAGCCGCCCGCATCGGGTCCGTACGCACGACCCGGACACTCAGCCGGACGGCATCCCGACTTCTCGGGAGGCCCGCCACCCCCTCGCCCCTACGGGAGGCGGCGGCATTCCTGCTGGAGTCCCTGCCGGCGCTCCGACCCACCTCCCCCGTCCGCCACGTAGGGTTCCGCGCGTGAGACGACACATAGATTTCGAGCGCCTGCACAACTTCCGTGACCTGGGCGGCTATCGGACCTCTGATGGACGTACGGTGCGCTGGGGCCGCCTCTACCGCTCCGACTCGCTCGCCAAGCTGCGGGACGCCGACTGGGACCGCTTCCTGTCCCTGGGGATCCGCACGGTGATCGATCTGCGCTATCCGTGGGAGATCGAAGCCAAGGGGCGGGTGCCCGAAGCGGAAGGGCTGGCATACGCCAACCTCAGCGTGGAGCACCGCCCCTACGACCAGGCCGAGATCGACCCCGGCCTCGACCCCTGGCGCTTCCTCGCCGACCGGTACGCGGAAGTCGCCCTCGACGGCGCGGCGGAGCTCCACCAGGCCCTTGAGGTCATCGCTTCCGGCAGCGCCCCGCAGGTCTTCCACTGCGCATCGGGCAAGGACCGCACCGGCCTGCTCGCGGCGCTCGTCCTCTCGCTGCTCGGCGTGGACGAGGACGACATCGCCGCGGACTTCGCCCTCACCGAACTCGCCACGGACCGGCTGATAGCCGACTGGAGGACGGCCCACCCGGACCGCGCCCTGAACTGGCCCGGCTACGGGCGAGCACCCGAAGAGATCATGCGCCTGTTCCTGGCCGACCTGACCGCCACCTACGGCTCGGTACGTGACTACGCGGTCAAGCAACTGGGCGTCGACGACGCTCTGATCGACCGACTGCGCACGCAGCTGCTCGACTGAGCCCGGATCGACGGGCGCCGACCGAGCGGGCCACTCAGGCCCGCGGCGCCTTGCCCGACGAGCGGCCGCCGTCCGCGACCGGCACGTCCAGAGGCCGCGCGAGTCCGACCACTCCCTCGTCCAGGCGTTGCAGATGGCGCAGGACGCGATAGGTGACGGTGCCCGAGCGCGGGGCGCCGGACCCCTCGGCCTCCAGCATCGAGGCGATGCTGGCGCCCGACTCGACCTCGCCCGAAGCCTTGTCGTCGTCGACGTACCCGGCGA
Organism: Streptomyces sp. NPDC051218; assembly: GCF_044455475.1. Lineage (NCBI taxonomy): Bacteria > Bacillati > Actinomycetota > Actinomycetes > Kitasatosporales > Streptomycetaceae > Streptomyces > Streptomyces sp. NPDC051218. The sequence goes on from NZ_JBITEU010000002.1 coordinate 863,481, forward strand.
TGACCTCGATGTTGTGGGCGATGCGCAGGCCGGCCCGCTCAAGGCGCGGGTCGGCCGCGACGTTCTTGCTGAACGGCACGAGCTCGGCCGTCGCCGCCAGGGAACGGGCGTGGTAGGCGCAGGTCTCCAGGAGCGCCACCAGATAGCGGGCGGTCCTGCGGCGGCCACGCAGCGGGGTGATCGGATGGGTCAACGGCTGGATGGAGGCGCGCAGATCGTCGAGCGCGGTGTCCAAGTCCCTCGCCTTGTCCAGGAGATCGGCCGCCGGGCCGCCGCTGAGCTGCTCGACCGAGGCGGAGATGACATCGGCGAGCCGGGTCAGGACCGTGTTCAGGAGCTCGTCGGTGCGGTGGTCGGTGCGCACCGGAAGGACGAGCACCGCCGCGATGATGCCGCAGGCGGCCCCGAGCGCCGTCTCCTCGATGCGCAGCCAGAGCACGGCGAGGCTGTAGGTGTTCAGGAGCGTGTAGAGCAGGCCCAGCATCGCCGTGACGAAGAAGGACATGAGCGCGTACGACAGGGGAGCGGTGAAGAACATCGCGAAGATGAAGAGCAGGACCAGCGCGAACGCGACCCACGTGTGGTTGCCGACCAGACCCGCGAGCGCCACCCCGGCGACCACCCCGAGCACCGTGCCCAGGAGCCGTCGATAGCCCTTGACCAGGATCTCGCCCGTGGACGCGGTGTTGAGGAAGACGACCCAGCAGGTGAGCACCGCCCAGTACCAGCGCTGCGTGGAGAGGAACTCGCCGCCGATGATGGCCAGGGTCGAGCCCACCGAGACCTGGAACGCGGCCCTGGTGGTGGGACGCCGGAGGCCGGTGCGGTCGTCCTCATCGGGTGAGGCGGTCTCCTCGGCACCGGCGATCGCGATGTCCTCGGCGTCGAACTCCTCGCGGGAGCGGGTGGTCGCCGGCGAGTCGTCGGACTCGTCCTGGGGACCGTCGAGGGCGATCCGCAGACCGAGGACGGCTCGGGCGGCCTCACCGATGCCGCGGAACACGTCCTGCACGGCCATCGAGGCCCGCGGCAGGTTGTCCTCGTCGCGGTAGCCGAGCAGCCGGTTGCGTACGTGGGCGAGGCCCGTGCCCCGGTCGTCGGCGACCGGGCGGCCGACCAGCAGGTGCAGGGCCTTCAGGTCCCGGCGCAGGGTGACCGTCGCATCGTCCTCGGCACGGATGCGCGTCCCGGTCGCCGGTACGGGCGCGTACGGCAGATGCAGGGTGAGGGTGTCCGCGCGCTCGGCGCTGCGCGCGTTCAGGAGGAGTACGCCGAGACGTTCGGCCGCGATCTCCGCGTCCGCCACGCGGCGTTGGACCAGCGTCGCCGTGGCCGCGTCGGGGGTGCCCTCCTCGAGGCGGCCCTGGATCATCAGGGCCGTCTCGTGCAGCCGGGAGGTGCCCCGCCGCAGCTCGCCGAGGACCTTCTCCAACTGCTCGGGCGTGGCGTCGAGAAGCTCGATCTGCGTGGCCACCAGCTGCGCGAACCGCGCTCTGAAGGCGACGCGCAACCGCCCCAGATCGCGCCCCGGAGTCTCCGGCACGACGGCGAACCGTACGACGGCGCTGCACGCGAAGGCGACGGCCAGGGCCACATACAGGCGGGGCAGGGCGGAGGTGGTGGCGCCCACGAACAGGGAGACGAAGTAGACCTGAAAGCCGATCAGGCCGAGGGCCGTGCCCCGGTCGCCGAACCGGCGGCTGTAGACGGCGCCGAAGATCAGCGCGATGAAGAAGATGTCGCCCGCGACGACCTGGTCGTGCAGCAGCGCGCCCAGGGAGATCGCCGTGAGGGCGACGGGCAGGCCGAGCGCGAGCGTGACCGCCTGGCCGCGCACCTCCTTCTCCTTGATGGCGAAGGTGGAGACCATCGCGGCCATGGCACCCGCGACCATGTGCGTGACATCGGTGCCGAGCAGCGCGAGCACGACGAGCGTCAGCGCGATCGCACCGACCGTCCGCAGCCCCGCCATCAGTCGCAGGAGCCCGGGGTCCGATGCCACGAAGCGGTCCCATGTGCCGGTCCTGGTCCGCCGTCTCACTGCCCTCACACCCTCATCGCCGCTGTTCAGGGCGGATTCTGTCACGGACAGATACGACCGGGCTCAAGGGTTCACAGCGTGATACGCCCTGCGTCAGCTCGGCGCTCCCGCGCGCAGTCCGTCCATGACCAGGTCCAGGAGCCGTCCGGAGCGCGTCTGCCAGTCGCCGTGCGGGTCGATCTGCCACAGGCCGGCGATGGCGAGCAGGAAGTCGTCGGGGGTGACGCCGGGGCGGATGGTGCCCGCTTCCTCGTTCGCCTTCAGGAGGAGCGTGACGGCCGAGGTCACGGGCCCATGGCCCACTCCGGCCAGCGTGCCCAGCGCGCTGGTGGCCTTGCGCATCGCGTCGGCAAGCCCGGCCTTGGCCATGGCGTACTGCGCGAGGCGGTCCATCCACTCCCGCAGGGCCTGGTCGGGCGGGCGTGTCTCCAGGAGCTGGCAGGCGGTGTCGGCGACCTGCTGGACCTCGTAGCGGTAGACCTCCAGGACGAGGGCCTCGCGGCTGGGGAAGTTGCGGTAGAACGTTCCCTGCCCGACGCACGCCTTCTTGGCGATCGTGCTGAGCGGGGCGTCCGCCGAGTGCGTCAACTCGGCCAGGGCCACTTCCAGGATGCGCTCGCGATTCCGTTGCGCGTCCGAGCGCAGCTGTGGGTCCTTCTTCTGGTGCACTCGTCCTCCTCCCCAGAATCACGGCTGGGCCACTCTTGCTAAGCGGACAACTGTCCGTTAAGTTTTGAAGCTAACGGACAACTGTCCGCTTAGGGTCACCATACCGGCAGACCCCCCTTACGCACAGCGCCACCACCTCCCGGAGCCTCCGTCGGGACCGCCCCGCGCGACGCTCCCGCTTTTACGTGACACGAGCGACACACGCTGCCAGAAGCTGAGAGAAGCGAAAGAAGGCTGATCGTGGCCCCATCGACGTCCAGCGCCATCACGCTGAACATCAACGGCGAAAAGCACTCGCTGCCCGTCGACCACCGCACCACCCTGCTCGACGCCCTGCGCGAGCGCCTCGATCTGACCGGCACCAAGAAGGGCTGTGACCAAGGGCAGTGCGGCGCCTGCACGGTGCTGATGGACGGACGCCGTGCCGTCTCCTGCCTGCAACTCGCCGTCGCCGCCGAGGGGCGGGAGATCACCACCATCGAGGGCGTCGCGGACGGGGACCGGCTGCACCCGGTGCAGCAGGCATTCCTCGACCTCGACGGATACCAGTGCGGCTACTGCACGCCCGGACAGGTCTGTTCGGCCATCGCGGTCATCGAGGAACACGCGGCGGGCTGGCCGAGCGCCGCGACCACCGACGTACGGCCCGAGGCGGGAGTTCCCGAGCTGAGCGCCGACGAGATCCGGGAGCGCATGAGCGGCAACCTGTGCCGCTGCGGCGCCTATGTGTCGATCGTCCAGGCGGTCGCGCAGGCCGCGGCTGCCGAGACCAAGGGTGCGGAGGCCGTGGCATGAGGGAATTCGGCTATCAGCGGGCGTCCGACGTCACCGGCGCCCTCGCGCTCCTCGGCGCCGACCCCGACGCACGCGTCCTGGGTGGCGGCACCAACCTCGTCGACCTGATGAAGACCGGCGTGGAGCGGCCCGGACTGCTCGTCGACGTACGCGAGTTGCCCCTCGACCGGATCGAGACCACGGACGACGGTGGCCTGCGGATCGGCGCGACCGTCACCAACAGCGACCTCGCCGCCGACCCCGAAGTGCGGCGCCGCTACCCGGCGTTGGCCGAGGCCGTCCTGGCCGGAGCCTCGGGCCAGCTGCGCAACATGGCCACCGTCGGCGGAAACCTGCTCCAGCGCACCCGCTGCGGCTACTTCGCCGACCTGTCCAAACCCTGCAACAAACGCGCCCCCGGCACCGGTTGCCCCGCCATCGAGGGCGAGCACCACAACCACGCCATCCTCGGCGCCACCGAGCACTGCGTGGCCGTCCACCCCTCCGACATGGGCGTGGCGCTCGCCGCCTTCGACGCCGTCATCTCGTACGAGACGGCTGAGGGCACCGGTGAACTGCCGCTCGGCGACTTCTACTTGTCCGTGGGCAGCACCCCGCATCTGGAGACCGCGCTGCCGTCCGGCGCGCTCATCACCGGCATCACCCTGCCCCCGGCGCCGGTCGCCGCCCACTCCCGCTACCGCAAGGTGCGCGAGCGCGCGTCGTACGCCTTCGCCATCGGCTCGATCGCCGCGGCGCTCGACGTCCACGACGGTGTCGTACGCGAAGTGCGCCTGGCCTTCGGCGCCGTGGCGTCCCGTCCGTGGCGTGCCCGGGAGGCCGAGCGGGTCCTGACCGGCGGCCCCGCGACCGCCGAGGCGTTCGCCGCCGCCGCGGACGCCGAACTGGCCGCCGCGAAGACACTGCCCGACAACGGCTACAAGGTGACGCTCATGCGCAACCTCGTCGTCGCCCTGCTGACCGAGCTCACCGAGGAGGCCGCGCGATGACCGCGACAACCACGTCCACTGCGGCGGCGAGCGCCGTCGGCGCCACGTTCACCCGTGTGGAGGGCCGCGACAAGGTCACCGGCACGGCCCGGTACGCGGGTGACATCCCCTTCGCCGAACTCGCCCACGGCTGGCTCGTGTTGTCCACGATCGCGCGCGGCCGCGTCCTCTCGGTCGAGGCGGACCCCGTGCGCCAGATGCCCGGCGTCCTGGCCGTCCTGCACCACGGGAACGCGCCGCGCGTCGACGGCGACTACGTCAGCATGCTCGGCGTGCCCGACCCGATCGTCGAGGTCTTCCAGCACGACAAGGTGCCGTTCGTCGGCTGGCCGGTGGCGATGGTCGTCGCCGAGACCTCCGAGCAGGCACGCGAGGCCGCCGAGGCCCTGGTGGTGCGGTACGAGGAAGAGCCGCACGACGTCGCGTTCTCCGCCGCGCACCCCGGCATCTACACCCCCGAGGGCGATGGCCATCTGGTGGAGAAGGGTGACCTGGAGGCCGAACTCGCCGCGTCCGCACACGTCGTGGACGCGGAGTACACCACGCCCGAAGAGCACCACGGGTCGATGGAACCGCACGCGGCGATGGCGCGCTGGGACAACGGCCGCCTTGAGGTCGTCGACTCCAACCAGGGCAGCACCTGGGTCGCGGACGAGCTGTCGAAGCTGTTCTCGCTCGACCCGTCCTCGGTCCGGGTCCGGTCCGAACACGTCGGCGGCGCCTTCGGATCCAAGGGCGTACGCGTGCACCAGGTCCTCGCCGTGATGGCGGCGACGCTGCTCGACCGCCCGGTCCGGGTCGTCCTCAGCCGTCGCCAGCTGTTCACGCTCACCGGCTACCGCAGCCCCACCGCCCAGCGCGTGCGGCTCGGCGCCGACGCAGACGGGCGGCTGCGCGCCGTCGACCACCAGGGGCACAGCCTCACGTCGACGGTCCATGAATTCGTCGAGGCAAGCGCCGGGTTCGGGCGCCCCATGTACGCCGCCGACGCCCACCGCAGCGTCAACCGCGTGGTGCGTCTCGACGTCCCGACGCCGACCTATGTGCGTGCGCCGGGCGAGGCTCCGGGCTCTTTCGCCCTGGAGTCCGCGCTCGACGAACTCGCCGAGCGGTGCGTCATGGACCCGATCGCACTGCGCGCCCGCAACGAACCGGACGTCGGCCCCGTCTCCGGGCTGCCGTTCGCTAGCCGCAATCTGCTCTCCGCCTTCGAGGAAGGGGCCCGCAGGTTCGGCTGGGCGGACCGTGATCCGCGCCCCGGCCTGCGCCGCGAGGGCCGCTGGCTGCTTGGCACCGGCACGGCGGCGGCCACGTTCCCGGTGATCGTCATGCCGTCCACGGCGGCCGTGACCGCGGAGGCCGACGGCACCTTCACGGTGCGGGTCACCGCGGCGGACGTCGGGACGGGTGCGCGGACCGCACTGACGCTGATCGCCGCTGAAGCCCTCGAAGTGCCCCAGGACCGCGTCCGGGTGCGCATCGGTGACAGCGACTTCGGCCCGGCGGCGATCTCCGGCGGTTCGATGGGCACCCGCTCCTGGGGCTGGGCCGTCCGGATGGCCGTGGCCGACCTGCGGGAGCAACTGGCCCTGGGCGGTGACATTCCGCCGCAGGGGATCACCGTGCGGTCCGACACCAGCTCGGCGGTCGGAGCCCTCTCGCAGAAGGAACGGCACTCCTACGGCGCGCAGTTCGCCGAGGTCGCCGTCGACGTGACCACCGGTGAGGTACGGGTGCGGCGCATGCTCGGCGTCTTCGCGGCGGGCCGCATCATCAACCCGCTGACCGCGCGCAGTCAGTTCGTCGGCGGCATGACCTGGGGCCTGTCCATGGCGCTGCACGAGGAGGCCCACCGCGACCAGGCGACGGGCGGACACGTCGGCGCTGACTTCGCGGGTTACCACTTCGCCGCCAACGCCGACGTACCGGTCATCGAGGCGGACTGGGTCGAGGACACGGACGCGGACGACCCGGTCGGCATCAAGGGCATCGGCGAGATCGGCATCGTGGGGGCCGCAGCGGCCGTCGCCAACGCCGTCTGGCACGCGACCGGCGTACGCCACCGCCATCTGCCCATCCGCCCCGACCGTGTCCTGGACGGGGGAGGAGCCCCGGGTGCTTGACATCGCCGAAGCACTGGACCGGTGGGTCGAGGAGGGCCGCGACTTCGCCGTCGCCACCGTCGTGACGGTGGGCGGCAGCGCGCCGCGCCCGCCCGGAGCGGCCCTCGCCGTCGACAGCGGGGGCACGGTCATCGGTTCGGTCTCCGGTGGCTGTGTGGAGGGCGCGGTGTACGAGCTGTGCGTCCAGGCCCTCCAGGACGGCAGAGTCGTGCGCGAGCGGTTCGGCTACAGCGACGAGGACGCCTTCGCGGTCGGCCTGACCTGCGGGGGAGTCATCGAGGTCCTGGTGACGCCGGTCAGCGCCGACGCGCCGGGCAGGCACGTCTTCGCGGCGGCCCTCTCGGCCGCCGCCCGCGGGGAGTCCGCGGCGATCGCCCGCGTGGCCCGGGGGCCCGCCGAACTCCTCGGCAGGGTCGTGCTCGTCCACTCCGACGGCTCGTACGAAGGAAGCATCGAGGGGCACCCCGACCTGGACCGTACGGTGGTGGGGGAGACCCGCGCGATGCTGGACGCGGGCCGCACCGGAGAGTTCGACGTCTCCGAGAGCGGCTCGCGCTGCGGGGAGCCCCTGACCCTGTTCGTAGAGTCGAGCGTGCCCCCGCCCCGCATGATCGTCTTCGGCGCGATCGACTTCGCCGCGGCCCTGGTGCGCACGGGCAAGTTTCTCGGCTACCACGTGACCGTGTGCGACGCCCGTCCGGTGTTCGCCACGCGGGTCCGCTTCCCCGAGGCCGACGACATCGTGATCGACTGGCCGCACCGCTACCTCCGGGACACCGCGACCGACAGCCGCACGGTCCTGGCCGTCCTCACCCATGACGCCAAGTTCGACATCCCCCTCCTCGAGGTGGCCCTGCGGCTGCCGGTCGCGTTCGTCGGCGCGATGGGTTCACGCCGCACCCACGAGGACCGCAACCGGCGCCTGCGCGAAGTCGGCGTCACCGACGAGGAGTTGGCCCGCCTGCACTCCCCGATAGGGCTCGACCTCGGGGCCCGCACACCGGAGGAGACCGCCCTGTCCATCGCGGCGGAGATCGTCGCGGCGCGCAGGGGCGGTACGGGCGCCCCGCTGACCGACTCCGGCACGCCGATCCACCACGAGGCGGGCGGTGCGGGGGCGAGCGGCTCCCACGCGGCGGCGTGATCCGACGCGGCGGCGTCCCTCAGGGAGTCGGGATGCCGCCCGGCCGGGCGGGGCGCCCGAAGCGGACCGGGACACCCGGCGAATACAGCACACTCACCGGGTCCCCGACCGGCCGCGGCAGCCCCGCGGCCGCGATCAGGTCCTCGTCGCACTCGATCAGATCGGCCCGGTGCAGCGGCCAGCGCGGATGCACGTTCGGCAGGAACATCTGCCGCCCGAAGAACGTGTTGTGCATGCCCCACCGAGCGGTGAGGAAGTGCTCGAGATCAGTGGGCTCCTCGACCGGCTCGCCCACCCGGACGGCGATACGGCTGTGGGCGCCCCGCGGCCCCGGCCAGCGCCTGGCGCTCGTGTACGTCACGGTGTCACCGCTGCGCCGGATGCTCATCCGCGACCACTGGTACGGCAGCCGGAAGGCACCGCGCGCGACCGCCACCGGAATCAGGCGCGAGGCGTCGAGGGAGCGGAAGACGACGCCGCGGCGGCCATGGGCGTCCACCGAGTAGAGGCGGACGTTGGTCTCGGGAAACGTACCCAGATAGGGGATGCCGGGGAGCCTGAACCAGCCGACCCGGTGCATGCGGAACGCGACCAGACCCACGTAGGTCGCCCCGTCGTGGAGATCGGGGACCGTACCGGCAGGAAGGAGCGGCGCGACATCCGCGGGGTCCACGGCCCAGTGCACGAAGGCAAGGTCCAGCCACGACTGCGTGAGCAGCGGGTTCTCGGCGGAGGCGGGCGGATCGGCGGTAATCGGTTCCGGCACTGCGGGGGTGAGGACCACGCGATCAGCATCGCAGGGCCCCGGCCGTGCTTGCCACGGGGTCGGGTGTGGGGGCGGGCGCGCACGACTGGGCCCCCGGCTGATGTGTCAGCCGGGGGCCCAGTCATGCGCGGTTCTGGGTCGGGTCAGGAACGCGACCGGCGCTCCTGCTCCGCGGCGTTCTTCTCCTTGATGCGTACCGACTCCTTGCGGACCTCGGCCTGGGTGGCGCGCTCCTTCTGCAGCCACTCCGGGTTGTCGGTCTTGATCGCCTCGATCTGCTCCGTGGTGAGGGCCTCGGTGAGCCCGCCGCGCGCGAGACCGGCGATGGACACGCCGAGCTTCGACGCGACGACCGGCCGGGGGTGCGGGCCGGTGCGCCGCAGCTCCTGGAGCCACTCGGGCGGCTCGGTCTGCAGGGCGTTCAGCTCGGTGCGCGAGACGACACCCTCCTGGAACTCGGCGGGGGTGGCCTCGAGGTACACACCCAGCTTCTTCGCCGCGGTCGCGGGCTTCATGGTCTGGGCGGTCTGGTGCGACGTCATGGTCCCCAGGGTATCGAGCGTGTGAGCTACCGCCGACCACGACCGGTAACCTGGCGGGGTGACGGACTCGCAGGTAACCCCTTCTTTCAGGCTCGCGTACGTACCGGGGGTGACACCCACCAAGTGGGTGCGGATCTGGAACGAGCGGCTCCCTGACGTGCCCCTGACTCTCGTGGGGGTGGCCCCCGGCGAGGTTTTCGAGCTCCTGCGGAGCGGCGGCGCCGACGCCGGCTTCGTACGGCTGCCGGTCGACCGTACGGACCTCAGCGCGATCCCCCTCTACACCGAGACGACAGTCGTGGTGATCCCCAAGGACCACGTCATCGCGGCGGTCGACGAAGTGACCGCGGAGGACCTGGCCGACGAGATCGTCCTGCACCCCCTCGACGACACCCTCCCGTGGGAGAAGCTGCCGGGAAAGCCGGCGAACGAGCGCCCCGAGACGACGGCCGACGCCATCGAACTGGTGGCCGCGGGCATCGGCGTCCTCGCCGTCCCCCAGTCGCTCGCCCGCCTGCACCACCGCAAGGACCTCACCTACCGGCCGCTCACCGAAGCCCCCGAATCGCGGGTCGCGCTGTCCTGGCCGGAGGACGCGACCACGGACCTGGTGGAGGACTTCATCGGGATCGTGCGGGGACGCACCGTCAACAGCTCACGCGGCCGCTCCCAGACCCCGGCCGCCGGTGCGGCGCCGGACCAGTCGAAGCGCAAGACACTCGACAAGAACACCGCCCGACGCAAGCCGACGGCGGGCAAGCCCGCCGGTAAGTCGGGCAAGAGCACCCGCGGCGGTGCGGGCGGCGCAGCAAAGGGCGGCGCATCCAAGGGCGGCGCATCCAAGGGCGGCGCAGCGAAGAGTGCCGGCAAGCGCGGCAAGCCCCGCCGCCGGCCGTAGTCAGGCCTTCGGCGTCCAGGGCTAGGGCGGCATCAAGAGGCGTTCTGCTGGCCCCACCAGGCGGCCACCCCGCCGAGGACGAGCAGCAGGCAGATCGCCGCGTTGGTCCGCTTGTAGGCCACGAGGACCGCGGCGAACTCACGGATCGTCGCGGTGGGCCAGAAGTACGCGGCGGTCGGCGAGCCCACCACCTGGCCCTTGATCCCGGTCCGCCGAGCGGTGAGTGCGGCACGGAAGGCGTGGTAGTTGTTCGTGACGATGACGCACCGGTAGTCCGGCTTCGACTTCTCCATGATCGCCTTGCTGAACCGGAGATTCTCGTCGGTCGTCGTCGAGCGGTCCTCCCGCTCGATCAGGCCCGCGGGAAACCCATGGGCGATCAGATCGTCGGCCATCGCGTGGGACTCCGGCACGTCCTCGTCCGGCCCCTGGCCGCCCGAGGTGATGACCACCGGCGCATCGCCACGCTCGGCGAGGCGCGCGTGCACCGACTGCGCCCGCCTGAGCCGACTGGCCAGCAGAGGCGGCACGGTGGACCCGTTGACGAGCCCCGAGCCGAGGACGACCACGAAGTCGGCCTTGCGGTGCACGCGCAGCCGCCCGTAGAGGAACGCGTAACAGACGAAACACAGGAACAGGAACGCGAGATAGGCGGCGAGCCCGCCGGCCGCCGTTCCCACCCCGACCCACACCGGCGTCCGTACGACCACCGCCATGACCACCAGCGCCACGACGGCCAAAATGGCCAAAGCTGCCACCAGTGAAAGCAAGTTGGTCGGGCTTCGGCCTTCCTTGCGCACCATCTGCAGGCCGTTGGAGAACAGGAAGCCTGTCAGTACGAGGATGCTCAGAGCGCCGAGCACCAGCAGCGCCCACGCCACGGCCTGACCCGATGCCGAGCCGGACCTGACCAGTTGGAACAGCCAGGCCGCGAGACCGAGGAGCGCGGCGAGCCCCAGGATCACGGCATTGCTGAACTTCCTGCGCTCGCGCGCCACGCGCACGCAGAAGACGAGGAAGAGGAGTACCGCCGGGGCGTAGACCAACATCCGCACAGCGTAGGCGCCGCCGCTCCCTGCTTCGCACCGGATCCGAAGACGTCCGCTGCGGTGATCTCCGGGGCCAGGCCGTGCCCTTCTGCGCGACAGGGAGTTGACCCCGGTATGAAGAAGCGAAGCGTACTGGCCGTTGCCTCTCTCGCCGCCGGGGCTGTCATCGCCGCCATCAGCCCGCCCCAGGGGGCGGACACCGCGGACGCGAGGGAGCCCGCCCACGCCGTGGGCGCGCTGGACGAGATCGGCGACGCCGCTCCGTCGATCGAGGGCGCCCCGCAGACACCCGGCGCCGGTCTCGGCGTGGTCGCCCCCGACATCTCCAGCACCCAGCACCTCTGAGGACGACTTCTGAGGCACGACCTCTGAGATACGACCTCTGAGGCACAACCTGATAGCGGGGCCGGGACGTACGCGTCCCGGCCCCGCCGCACGTCCACCTGCCCGGCCACCGAGCGGCCCGTCTCTGCTATGTCGGAGAGCGCTCTCCGGCCTGCCCTGCCCGCACCTTGCCGCGAGTTCTGCGTAGGCCACCAACACCCGCGAACGCGCATCGAGTTGCCAGCCAGGTGCACCACACTCCCTCGCGTCCAAGAATGCGCTACCTCTTGACACGTTCGCGTCACGGTGGGAACACTCCGGGAGAGCGCTCTCCCACAGTCATTACGGTCGGGTGCTCGCCCCGGCCTCCGGGAGTGCACGGCCACGGCTCCCGGTCAGGCCGGCCCCCCATCCCTCTCCACGTGGCAGGAGGTCTCCATGGCACGGAGATCGAGAACGATCTCGGGAGCGCTGATCGCGGGCGCCCTGTTACTGAGCTCCCTCGGTATCGGTGGCATAGCGGTGAGCGCCGATCACGCGTCCGAGTCCCGGACGTCGAAGGCCGCGACATCGCACTCGGGCCACACCATGGCCGCATCCACTCGCGCGGCGGCGGAGGACGCCGACGCGGACGGGTACATCCCCGCGAAGTCGCCCGTCACCGGCGTCGAACCGTCGGCCGAGCAGCCCCCGCACCGCTACTTCCACGAGTTCCAGGCGCACTGCTCGGTGTCGCACACCGCCCCCGACGACCCCATCGTCTATCCCGGGCAGCCCGGCAAGTCGCACGACCACACGTTCATGGGCAACACCACGACGAACGCGAGCAGCACCACGGGATCCCTGGACTCCGGGTCCACCAAGTGCCTTGCCCCCGGCGACAGGTCGGCGTACTGGATGCCCACGCTGTACAACGGCGACCAGGAGATACGGCCCGTAGGGGATCAGACGATCTACTACAAGGCCGGGGTCACCGACTACACGAGCGTGCGGCCGTTCCCCAAGGGCCTCAGGTTCGTCGTCGGCAGCCCGATGCAGAGCGCGCAGGAGTTCCGCGACCACCCCGGCTTCGTCGAAGGGTGGGAGTGCGGGGAAAGCTACTTCAACGTCGACTTCCCCAAGGACTGCCCCACGACGCGTGACACACAGCTCAACATCCGTTTCCAGGCGCCCAGTTGCTGGGACGGCAAGACGCTGGACTCCCCGGACCACCAGAGCCATATGTCCTACCCGGTGGTCAAGGACGGCACCAACGACAATGTGTGCCCCACCAGTCACCCCGTCGCCCTGCCGATGGTCGAGTTCAAGATGGCGTTCCCCGTCAACGGGGACATGTCGAAGGTCCGTCTTGCGAGCGGGACCGGCCACTCCTTCCACTACGACTTCTTCAACGCGTGGGACGACGCGACGCTGAAGGCGCTGGTGGATCACTGCATCGTCGGCGGCCTGCAGTGCGACCCGCGCGGCTATGACCAGACGCACCCCGAAGCGGGCGCGGCGCTCGACGAGAACTACGAACTGCCATGACCCCGGCCTGCGAAGGGCGGGACCCCCTTCCGCCCTTCGCAGGCAATCCCCCTTCCCCCGCACTTCCCCCCTCGCCCAGGAGACCCCCATGCGCAGACCGCGCACAGCCCCCTCCCTTCGCAGCATCGTTGCCCCAGCGACCGCGGGCCTGCTCGTGACCGCCGCCCTGGTGCTCCCCGCCCAGCAGGCGCACGCGGCAGGCAGCGTCGTGAAGGTGACCGGTTCACAGGGCAACTGGCAGCTCACCGTCGACGGCTCGCCCTACCAGGTCAAGGGCCTGACCTGGGGACCTTCCGTCGCGGACGCCGACAAGTACCTGCCCGACCTGCGGTCCATGGGCGTCAACACCATCCGGACCTGGGGCACTGACGCCTCCAGCAAGCCCCTGTTCGACTCCGCGGCCGCCCACGGCATCAAGGTCGTCGCGGGCTTCTGGCTCCAGCCCGGCGGCGGCCCGGGGAGCGGGGGCTGTGTCAACTACCTGACGGACACGGCGTACAAGGACAAGATGCTCGAGGAGTTCCCGAAGTGGGTGGACACCTACAAGGACAACCCCGGTGTCCTGATGTGGAACGTGGGCAACGAGTCGGTGCTCGGCCTGCAGAACTGTTACGCCGGGGACGAGTTGGAGAAGCAGCGCAACGCATACACCACCTTCGTCAACGACGTCGCCAAGAAGATCCATGCGGTGGACCCCAACCACCCCGTCACCTCCACCGACGCCTGGACCGGAGCCTGGCCGTACTACAAGAAGAACGCGCCTGACCTCGACCTGTACGCCGTCAACGCCTACGACGCCACGTGCGACGTCAAGTCCGACTGGGAGCAAGGCGGTTACGACAAGCCCTACATCGTCACCGAGACCGGGCCAGCCGGCGAGTGGGAGGTCCCCGACGACGCCAACGGGGTCCCCGAGGAGCCCACCGACCAGGCCAAGGCCGCCGGTTACACCAAAGCCTGGGACTGCGTCACCGGTCACCGAGGTGTCGCGCTCGGCGCCACGATGTTCCACTACGGCACCGAGTACGACTTCGGTGGCGTGTGGTTCAACCTGCTTCCCGCCGGCCAGAAGAGGCTGTCGTACTACGCGGTGAAGAAGGCCTACAAGGGCAGCACCGCTGGTGACAACACCCCGCCGGTCATCTCCGAACTGGCCGTCGACGGCGACGCGGGCAAGGTCCCCGCGGGCAGCCCGCTCACGCTCACGACCAAGGTCAGCGACCCCGACGGCGACGCGCTGTCCTACGAGGTGCTCGCCAACAGCATGTACATAGACAAGAACAAGGACCTCACCCCGCTGGCCGTCACGGACCAGGGATCGGGCCGCCTGAAGGTCACGGCCCCGGACAAGCCCGGTGTCTGGAAGATCTACGTCAAGGTCAGCGACGGCAAGGGCAACGTCGGCATCGAGACGCGGTCCGTGCGTGTGGTGGTGCCCCCGGTCGACGGCACGAACGTCGCCCAGGGCAAGCCCGCGACCGCCTCGTCCTTCCAGCCCGGCAGCGGCGACTGCCCGTGCACCGCGGCCAACGCGGTGGACGGCAAGCAGAACACCCGGTGGGCCAGTGACTGGAGCGACCCGCAGTGGCTCCAGGTGGACCTGGGCTCCACCACTTCCTTCAAGCACGTCCAGCTCAACTGGGAGACGTCGTACGCGAAGACGTACACGATCCAGACCTCGGACGACGGACAGAACTGGAGGACCGTGCACGAGGTGCGTGGCGGCAACGGCGGTGTCGACGACTTCGATGTGAACGGTTCGGGCCGCTATGTGCGGGTCAACGGCACGGAGCGAGGCACCGGATACGGCTACTCGCTCTACGAGTTCGGCGTCTACAGCTGATCCACCGGAGCGGGGCCGGGATCATTCGGGAGGAGTAGAGGATGACGCGCGACGAACTGCTCTGTCTTGTGGGCACGCTGGACCTGGAGCGGAAGGTGGAGCTCCTGACCGGAGCCACCGTGTGGCGCACCCGGGCCGAACCGGCCGTGGGGCTACGGGAGATGGTCTTCTCGGACGGCCCTGCCGGTGTGCGGGGGGAGGAGTGGGACGAGCGCCGCCCCTCGCTGCTCCTGCCCTCCGCCTCCGCACTTGGCTCCCTTTGGGACGAGCAACTGGCGGGGGAGCTGGGCGAGCTGCTGGCCTTCGAGGCGCTGCGCAAGGGCGTGCACGCGGTCCTCGCGCCCACCTTGAACCTCCACCGCACCCCGCTGGGAGGGCGCCACTTCGAGTGCCTGACCGAAGACCCCGAACTGGCCGCGCGCACCGGAGCCGCCCTGATCCGCGGCATCCAGGCGCACGGGGTCGCCGCGACCGCCAAGCACTATGTGGCGAACGACTCGGAGACCGAACGGCTCACCCTGGATGTACGGGTGGACGAGCGGACGTTGCGCGAGGTGTATCTGGCCCCGTTCGAAGCCGCCGTCGGCGCGGGCGTATGGCTCGTCATGAGCGCGTACAACCGCGTCAACGGCACGACGATGACGGCCAACGACCTGTTGGCCCAACCGCTGAAAGGAGAGTGGGGATTCGACGGGGCCGTCGTCTCCGACTGGGGCGCCGTGCGCCTGACGGCCCAGAGCGCGGCGGCGGCCCAGGACCTCGCGATGCCGGGCCCGGAGAGCCCGTGGGGCGCGGCTCTGGTGGCGGCGGTCCGCGGCGGCCACGTCCCTGAGGAGGCCATCGACGACAAGGTGGTACGCCTGCTCACCCTGGCCGACCGCGTCGGCGCGCTCGGCAGCGGCCGAAGGCGTCCCCCGCGCGCGTGGCCCAGCGGTACCGCACGCCGACTGCTGCAACGGGCGGTCGCTGCCGGCACCGTGATGCTGCGCAACGAGAACGTCCTGCCCCTGGACGCCTCCGCGCTGCGCAGCGTGGCAGTCATCGGACGGCACGCGTCGGCGCCCCGGCTCCAGGGAGAAGGCAGCGCCGGAGTCTTCCCGGCGGACGTCGTGACACCGCTGGAGGGGATCCGGGCCCGGCTGCGAGGGCGGGCCCGGGTGCTGCACGTTCCCGGGCCCGACCTGGGCGGGCGGCCGAGGCCACTCGACCTCGCACGCTGCGCGAACCCCCGCACCGGGGAGCCCGGCGTGCTGCTGCGGGTGCTGACGGCGGACGGGCGTGAGCTGTCCGTCGAACACCGCCTTACCGGACGGCAGTTGGAGCCCCCTCTCGCGCCGGAGGCCCACACCATCGAGATCAGCGCGCTGGTACGCACGGCAGGCGAAGGGAAGTGGACGTTCGGCGTAGGTGGCTACGGCCGGATGAATCTCACGGTGGACGAACAGACCTTGGTGGAAGGAGAGTTCGCGCGCGACACCGAGGACCCCGCGGTCATTCATCTCGACCCACCACGACAGCACGCCTCGGTATGGCTGCCCGCCGACCACGCCGCACACGTCGTGGCCCGCCGCGAACTGGCGCCCGATACCGGCCGCGCCGTCGTCGTGACGGCCGCCGCGCCCGAACCGGACCCCGACCGGGCCCTGGCCGAAGCCGTCCGGGCCGCGCGGGACGCGGACGTGGCCGTGGTCGTCGTCGGCACCACCGAGGGCAGCGAATCCGAGGGGCACGACCGCACCTCGCTCACCCTTCCGGGCCGCCAGGACGAACTGGTCGCGGCGGTCGCCGCCGCGAATCCGCGCACCGTGGTCGTCGTCAACTCGGGCGGACCCGTGGAGCTGCCCTGGCGCGAACAGGCAGGCGCCCTGCTCCTGTCATGGTTCCCCGGTCAGGAGGCGGGGACCGGACTCGCCGATGTCCTCTTCGGGCAGGCGGAGCCGGGTGGCCGCCTGCCCACCACGTGGGGAGCCGCGCTCACGGACGCCCCGGTCAGCGAGACCCGCCCGCGGGACGGCACGCTCGCCTACGCGGAAGGGATGCACATCGGCTACCGGGCCTGGCTGCGGGCGGGCCGCGAACCCGCCTACTGGTTCGGGCACGGCCTGGGCTACACGACGTGGGGTTACGAACGCCTCCGGGTCGCGAGCACGGTCGGCGAGGGAGAGGCCCTGCTCGTGCAGGTGCGGCTGCGCAACACGGGCCCGCGTCCCGGGCGAGAGGTGGTGCAGGTCTACCTCGCGCGGCCCGACTCCGCCGTGGAGCGGCCGGTCCGGTGGCTCGCGGGTTTCGCCGCGGTCCGGGCGGAGCCGGGTGAGACGGTGACCGCGTCGGTGGAGGTGCCGGCCAGGGCGCTGCGCCACTGGGATGTGGGGGAGCGCCGATGGCGGACCGAAGCGGGCGCCTGGCAGATCCTCGCCGGGCGCAGCGCCGGAGACCTGCCCCTGACGGCGACGACGACCGTACGCAGGCCGAATCACCGCCCCTGACCTCCGGGCCGGCACGGGAGAGCGCTCTATGACGCCTGGTCGCGGGGCGTTAGGGTTCCCGAATGGACAGACAGATGCCGACGCTCGAGGACGTGGCGCGCGAAGCGGGGGTCTCCCGTGCCACCGTCTCCCGGGTGGTCAACGGCGTGCGCAACGTCGCCCCCGCCATCCAGGACGTGGTGCGAGCGGCCATCGAGCGCACGGGCTACGCGCCCAACCGCGCCGCGCGCTCCTTGGTGACCCAGCGCGCGGGCACCATCGCCCTGGTCGTGTCGGGCGCAGGGGACCAGACCGACACGGCCCAGAACGCGTTCGCCGCGCGGGTGTTCGCGGACCCCTTCTTCGGCCGTGCCGTCAGCGGAGTGGTGGGGTTCCTGCGCCCGCGTGCCATGCATCCGGTGCTGATGTTCGCGGAGACGGAGGACTCCCGGCAGCAGGTTCTGACCTATCTGCGCCAGGGCAACGCGGACGGGGCCCTGGTCGTGTCGACCCACGCCCAGGACCCGCTGCCGGAGCTGCTCGCCGAAGCCGGGTCGCCCGCCGTGTTCTTCGCACGCCCCTCTCTCCGCGCCCGCGTCACGTACGTGGACTTCGCGCACCGGGACGGCGCGAGGCTGGCCGCCGAGCATCTCCTGTCCCGCGGCTGCCGACGGGTGGCGACCATTTCGGGGCCGCTGGACATCCCTGCGGGGCGCGAACGGCTCGCAGGTTTCCAGGACGGCATGGAGCGTGGCGGACAGCCCTACATCCCCGTGGCCGAGGGCGGGTTCACCCTGGAGAGCGGAGCGAGGGCGATGCGCGGGCTGCTGGCCGAGCACCCGGACATCGACGGGGTGTTCGCGGCCAACGACCTGATGGCGCAAGGCGCGTGCCAGGTCCTGAGGGAAGCGGGCAAGCAGGCTCCGCAGGACGTGGCGGTCGTCGGCTTCGACGACTCGAGCGTGGCGGTCACCTGCGTGCCTCCGCTGACGACCGTGCGGCAGCCCGTGGAAGAGATGGGCGCGGAGATGGCGCGGCTGCTGCAGGAACAGATCGAGGGCGTACGGACGGACCCCACATCGGTGATCTTCGAGCCGGAACTCGTGGTGCGGGAGTCGGCCTAGCGCGCGACGGCGACGGACCGCGGACGACCGCGTTGTCGCAGGCCGTGGGGGTGTTCGGGGCCACCGGATGCGGATCACGCCCCGTGGTGTGAGCCTGGGTGTGGGGGCGACACAGAGAGGCGGCTGCCCATGTCAGTCATGGACAAGCTCAAGCAGATGCTCAAGGGGCACGAGGACAAGGCCGGGCAGGGCATCGACAAGGCGGGTGACTTCGTCGACGACAAGACCCAGGGCAAGTACTCGAGTCAGGTCGACACCGGCCAGGACAAGCTCAGGGACCAGTTCGGCAGGGACCAGGACCGTCCCCCGCAGCAGTAACAGGCCGACGTTTGTCAGTGCCCGCCGCTAGCCTGGATTCTTCTATCCGCGCTGTGTGGCTGCGGCGCTGCCGCCCCGCCCCCGTGATGCAGGGGCGGGGGCACTCGGCTGTCAGGACTGAGCTCGCGGATCTGACGAGCGGGCGGAGCGCCGACCGGCGGCCGAACCACCATCGAAGCTCCAGGCGCCGACATCGCCGTAGTGAATGGGCCCTGGTCCGCGGCCGACGTTGCTGGCGACCAGGTGCAGACGTTCGGCCTGCCAGGGCCGACCGGTGAACCCGGCGAGTCCGGCAGCTGCTTCCACCGCGCACGACGGGGTGTCCCTGCGGGCGCGGGCCAGTGTCAGGTGGGGGCGAAACGGCCGACCGGCATGGGGGAATCCGCACGCGTCGGCCACGGCACGCACCTCGGTGGCGAGCAGATGCAGCTCTTCGAGGTCGCCGTCGATCCCGCTCCACAGCACACGCTCGTCGAAGTGCCCGCCACCGCTCAGCGCCAGATTCAAGGGCTCGCGGTCGGCCGCGAGGCGCGCGAGCGGCGTACGCAGCACCGGAATCACCGAGGCCGGGACCTCGCCGAGAAACGCCAGAGTGATGTGCCAGTCCTCGATGCGGTTCCACCGCATGCGTGGATGCGCCTGGTAGGCAGGGTCGAGCGCCCGCTCCAGTTCCTGCTTCGCTTCGTCGGGCGGGGCCAGAGCGATGAAGACACGAACGGTCGCGGGCGGGTTCTGTTCGTTCACAGAAGCCTTCGTACCGCATCCCCGTCGCCCGACAACCGGCGACCCTCAGCGCAGGGCGGTGTCGGCGCGACCACACCCGGCTCACCGAGTTCCGCGTATTTCTCGTCATGGACGGTGCCCCCCTTCCCCGGCTCTGCTACGCAGGAAGAGGCTTCGCGAGGTCTCTGACATCAGGGCGCGCCACGTCATCTGGTGCACCGTTCCGCACGTCACCATCGCGCCGATGGCCCGCGGTGTGTCAGGCAAGACGAAGCCAGGCTCGCGGTACTTCCCGTATTACACCCGCCCGTGGATCACGGACCGCGACTTCGACGCGGGCAGGGACCCCAGCATCACCGCCGAGCAGGCACGACAGGTCGACGAGGCGATCGACGCGTACAACGACGCAATCACCGAGACGGTCCGGGCCGCCCGCGTGAAGGGGAAGGACTGGTATCTGCTGGAGACCTGTGGCCTGATGGACCGCCTCGCGTCGCGCCGGTACGCCGAGGACCCGCTGGCCCGGCCGAAGTGGTGGCAGCCGTACCCGCTGCCGTCGGCGCTGCGGGCGCTGACGCCACCCCCGAACTCCCACTTCCTCGCCGGTGAGGGCGAACGGCGCACGGACGGTGGCCTGTTCTCGCTCGACGGCGTTCATCCGACGACGGTCGGGTACGGCATTCTCGCCCAGGAGGTCATCAACGTGATGCGGCTGGCGGGCGTCCGCTTCTTCCGCCCGGACGGGAGCACTCCCTGCCAGGACCCGGTGCTCGTCGACTTCGACCGGCTGATCCGCCACGACACACTCGTCAACCGTCCGCCGGGGAATCTGGGCTCGGCCCTGGGCGTCATGGGCTGGGCCGACGAGGCCTTGGATCTGTTCCGGCGGGTGTTCTCCGTCTTCTGATGGTGCGTCAGTTCTCGTGAAGACGCCGGCCTTCGGCTATCTCGGCGAGACGACCGCGGCTTTGGGGGCAGGGGGGAGCGGGGTGGGCTCGGGCGGGGCGGTGAGGAGGTAGGCGCGACGCCATCGGAGGAACGGCCGTTCGATGCCGTTGAACGTGACCACGGCCGCCGCCAAGGTGAGGGGCAGAACCGCCGCCACCGCGGTGAGGAAGGCATCCACCACCGGCCGTCCCGTCAGCTCGAACCACCAGCGGCGGGAGATGATCGCGGTGACGACCATGTAGTGGAGCAGATAGACGGAGAAGCTCATCTCGCCGACCTTGGCGATGCCTCTCGACACGATCCCCGTCGAGGAGACCGTGGCCACATAGGTCAGCACCACCAGGGCCCACAGGGCCCCTTCGACGTCGACCCAGAGCAGGCGTGTGGCGTGCCGTTCGTGGAAGGCATGGGTCTGGTTGAAGGCCCAGATGGCGCCCACGGCCAGGGCTGTCGCGACGCCGACCTTCAGCAGTCCCCGGAACCGTTCCCGGTGGTGCACGAAGAACCAGGCGGCCACCATGCCGAGCAGGAACTGATCGATCCTGCCCGCGAGGCTGTAGTAGAGCATCGAGTTCACGCTGATGCTGCCGGCGGCCGACGCCCACACCAGGGCCCGGAGCACGGCGACGGCGGCCAGGAGCTTGCACAGAGCCACCGGGCCGCGCTTGGTGAGGAGCCTGCTGAACAGCGGGAACAGCAGATAGAACTGCAACTCGACCGCGATGGCCCACCACATGCTCGACACGGCTCCCAGGTTCAGGGACCCGGGCAGATTGCCGAGACCGACCAGGGACTGGAGAACCGGCAGCAGGCCCGCGCCCTGCTTGTGTGCACCGATGCCCAGGATGATCAACGCGATGTAGAGCGGGAAGATCCGCAGCACGCGGTTGCCCAGGAACCGGCCGTAGTGGACGTCCTTGCCCAGCGTGCCGATGGTGAAGATGAATCCGGAGAGCACCATGAAGAGGGCCACCCCGGAATGGCCCTCGAAGACCAGGGTGGCCAGGGGGTTCTCCGAGTACAGCCAGCCGTGCGGGTCACTGTTCGGGATCTCCCTGAGGAACGGGGAGATCATGTGCGTCCCGTGGCAGAGGAGCACCAGCACGGCAGCGTAGGCACGCAAGTGGTCCACGGATACGAGGTACTGCCGGTTGCTGCTGCGCATGAAGGGACGACAGCACTGCGCGAGCGGCCGATGTGGTTCATGCGGACGAGCCCCTCCATATTGCCGGATAATTTCACTCATCCGAGGGGGTCCTACGGCTCGCAACCTTCGGTGGGTCCTGTCGTTGGCATGACGAGTGGCCCCATTTCCGCAATTCTCCATTGTGCTGGGGCCTTGGCGACTCCGTACGGAGTGCGGCTACGGGAGCTACGGCACCTTGCACATCTCATTTCTCATCCACAATTCCTTCGGTTTCGGCGGCACGATCCGCACCACCATCAATCTCGCCAACGCGCTTGTCGAGCAGCATGATGTGGAGATCGTCTCGGTCTATCGGCACAGGGATTCGCCCGTGTTCCCGCTGCATCCGCAGATCCGCATTCGGCACCTGGTCGATCTGAGGCAGGGGACCCCGGGTTACGAGGGGGACCTGCCCGAGGCCCGTAGGCCCGCTGCTGCCTTCCCCCGCAGTGAGACGCAGTACCCGCACTACAGCGCGCTGACCGACCAGCGGATCGCTCATCACCTGTCCACGCTGACGAGCGACGTCGTCGTGGGTACTCGACCGGGGCTGAACGCCCATATCTGTCTGCAGGCCAAGCGGGGTCCGCTGCGCGTAGGTCAAGAGCACCTGACGTTCCACAACCACCCGCGACCGCTGCGGCGGGCATTGCGTCGGCTCTACCCACGCCTGGACATGCTGACGACCACCACCGCGGCTGACGCGGATGTCTATCGCCGGCAGATGACACTTCCGGGAGTGCGCATCGAAGCATTCCCCAATCCTGTTCCGGCGCCACTGAGCCCTCCGCCGGATATCAGGGACAAAGCAGTCGTCGCTGCCGGGAGACTCGTACCCACCAAACGGTACGACCTCCTTATCCGAGCATTCGACAGAGTCCGCGCCGACCGCCCTGACTGGGTCCTGCGTATCTTCGGCCCAGGAATCGGCGGAGGCCACGCAACGCAACTCCAGCGACTCATCGAGGAATTGGGCCTGGAAAAGCACGCTTCCCTCATGGGTGCTGTTTCACCCCTGGAAGTCGAGTGGCTCAAGGCGGGCCTCGCCGCGAGCGCTTCGGACCACGAGTCCTTCGGCATGACGATCGTTGAAGCGATGCGGTGCGGAGTGCCCGTTGTCTCCACCGACTGCCCCCTGGGGCCGAGAGAGATCATCTCCGACGGAGTCGACGGGCGTCTCGTGCCCATGGGTGATGAAGAGGTCCTTGCCCAGAACCTCCTGGAGCTCATCAACAGTGATGAGCTCCGTCAGCGGATGGCCGATGCGGCTCGCATCTCCTCGGCGCGGTACGAACCGGCTCTCATCGCGGACCGCTTCGCCGACGCCTGCGCCCAACTCGCGAGCAGGCGTGGCCCGGGCGGGGCCATGAAAGCCGTCGCGCACCAGAGCAGAGGCTCACTGATCGGGGTGGCCTACGGCGTCAAGGACGCGGTGAAGCGGAGGTTCAACTGACGCACGGAGTCGGGGGCTTGCCTCGGCCTGTGATCACCCACAGCGCGAGCCCGAGGCAGCTGAACGTGGCCCCCAATGCGCATACGGCACCCCAGCCGGCCACCGCGTAGAGGGAGGTCGCCGCGATGGCGCCGGTGGCGCTGCCGATGGAGTAGAACACCATGTACCCGCCGGTCAGCCCACCCGCCACGGTCGCGGCAAGGGCGTGGACGATACCGACGACTCCCAGCGCCCTGATCGCGCTGTGGGACAGGGAGTACGGGGCTTCGCTGAGCGGCAGCGCGATGCTGCTCCACAGGGCGCTGAACGCGGCGAAGACCAGCAGACCGAACAGGGCCTGGAGCCGCAGCAGTCGTTCCCGTGCGAAGAGAGTGACGGTGGAGCGCAGGAGCAGGCCGTAGCGCAGGGGGGGGGCGGAGTCGGCAGCCCGCATGGTCGTGGGCCGGACGCCGGTGGCATCATCTGCGGGATGCCCCCTTCCCTTCAGGTAGGCCCGTACACCGTCATCGCGCTCGCCGACGGCGCAGGCCCCTTCTTCTCCCCCAGGGCGGAGGCGTTCCCCGGTGCCACCACCGAGCAGTGGTCGGCTGCCGACCGGTTCGATCCCGGCGCGCTCGACGTCGAAGGGCGCTGGTGGCTCCAGTTCCGCGCGTTCGCGATCCGCAGCGACCGGGGCGTGACCCTGGTCGACGCGGGGATCGGTCCCGCCGAAGGACCGGCGGCCTCGTGGGCGCCCGTGCCCGGCGCGCTGCCGGCCTCGCTGGCATCCGCGGGCATCGAACCATCCGACGTGGACACCGTGGTGCTCACGCACCTCCACACCGACCACGTGGGCTGGGCCGTCGTCGGCGGCGAGCAGGCGCGGCCGTTCTTCCCGAACGCCGAATACCTGTTGCAGCAGGCCGAGTTCGAGGCGATCGAGGACGTCAACCCGCAGCTGCGGTCCACGGTGACCGACCCGCTCCGGAAGACCGATCAGCTGCGGCTGCTCGACGGTGACACCCCGTTGCGCGGCGGCGAGCGCGTGCTCGCCACGCCCGGGCACACGCCAGGACATCAGAGCGTGCTCATCGCGTCCGGGCGCGAACAGGTCGCCGTCACCGGCGACCTGCTCGTGCACGCGATCCAGCTGCTCCACCCCGAACTCGCCTACGCCCACGAGATGGACCCGGAGCAGGCAAGGGCGTCAAGGGAACGGGTGCTCCACGACTGGGCCGCCGGCACCCTCCACCTCGCGACCCCACACCTGACCGAGCCGTTCCTCACCCGCTGACCCGCCCGGCGCCGCCGCCGGCGCATTTCAGCGCATGACCCGTGCATTTCAGAGCATGATGAGCAGACGTGTCTTCGGCTTGAGTTTCCTGTTCACCGAACGACTCTGTACATAGACCTCCAGCTTGGGATTGTTGCCCGCCTTCACCGAGACGGTCCCTTGAATGCCCGACCCGAACAGAAGGCTGCGCGCCGCGTCGCCCGTATAGGCGCGGTCGGTGTCCTTCTCGACCACTATGACTTCCTTGTTCGGCTGCACCTGGGCGCGGGCGCCCAATTGGTAGTAACAGGAACCGCGTTCGTATGCCACACCCGGATGCGAATCGACGAAGGGGCGGATCTCGACCTCCTTGTCGACCTTCAGGAGTCGATACCTGTCGGCCGGAATCGGTTCGAGATTCGCCCGCACTTCGTCGATCGATATGTCCTGACCGACGGCGAACAGATTCTTCGTGCCGCGCACGCCCTTCTCACGGGCCCGGAGGAAGCTGGTGGCGG
Source organism: Streptomyces sp. NPDC051218 (assembly GCF_044455475.1). NCBI lineage: Bacteria > Bacillati > Actinomycetota > Actinomycetes > Kitasatosporales > Streptomycetaceae > Streptomyces > Streptomyces sp. NPDC051218. Next base: position 888,178 of record NZ_JBITEU010000002.1, read on the forward strand.
CGGCGCGCACGGTGCCGATGGCCTCCTCGACACCCTCCTGCGAGTCCGCGTCCCAGATGGCTATGTTCCCTGCCGGGAAGCCGTAGTTCTGCGCGGTGCGCTTGGCCAGGGAGTTCGGCACGAGGATGGCGGAGGTCCAGTGGCCGGGGAGCCCGCCCATCTTCGCCGCGATCTTGTCGAGCCAGGGGCCGAGGATCGTCATGTCGCCGTCGTGCCGCCTGTCGCCGCCGGAGGCGTTCTCCTCGCCGTCCGTCACCACGATCTGCAGGAAGCTGTGCTCGCCGTATTCCTCCCAGATGTGTCCCAGGTCGTCCAGGGATTTCAGCGAAGCTTCGATGAGGGCCGTGGCTCCGTTGTTGACTTGGTAGAGCCCTCGCATGGAGGGGAGATGCTTCACGTCCATGTCCCAGACGAGGTTCTCCACCCTGTGGTCGAAGGAATAGAGGCTGATCCGAGTTTCGTGACCGAGGCTGTCCGACTCGGCCTTCAAACCCGCCACGAACTCGTCCACGACGCGGATGAGTTGATTCTGATGCGGACGCATGGAACCCGAACAGTCCACTACCAGCGCGACGTGATTCACCTTGTGCTGAATCCTGTTGGCGGACATGCTTCTGCTCCTTCTCCAAGGCTGCTGCCCGAGCTGTTCCCCGAGTGATATCCACTCTATGGGGAGGCACTGACAACGGCCTTGACGCACCATCACCGCCCGCCGGACCCTTGCTCTCGACCGCTTGATCGCTGACCGGACCCACCCGACCCTCGCCCCCCTCGAACGGAGCCGACATGGAGTACCCGGATCTCTCAGCACTGCCCCTGGAGCTACAGGAGACCGTGACCGCGTACGGGTCGCTCAACGTCTTCCGGATGCTGATGCACTCACCGTCCTTGGCGCCGGGCGTGCTGACGCTCGGCGACGCCGTCCTGCAGCGGAACTCGTTGCCGGACACGTTGCGCGAACTCGCCATCGTGCGGGTCGGTCATGTCCACGGAGCGGGCTACGAGGTGTACCACCACGAGAGGGCCGCTCGCGCCGTAGGGCTGGGGGAGAAGGCGCTCACTGCCGCCGAGACCGGCTCGGCCGGGGAGCTCTCCGGCCCCGAAGCCGCCGTTCTGACGGCAACGGACCGGCTGCTCGCCCGGCACACCCTCGACGAGGCCACGCGTGAGGAGCTGCTGGCGTTCCTGACCGTGAACCAGCTCGCGGACCTCGTCATCACCGTGGGCTTCTACCAGCTCATCTGCGACTTCCTCAACACCTTCGAGGTGACGGTCGAGAGCGAGTGACGGTCACGGCGTCACAGGTGGCGTGGCGGATTGTTGCGGATGGCCGAGCGGCGGGCCCACAGCGCGCAGCCGAGCAGTACGAGGCCGGCGAGGCAGTACACCCACGCGTTGGTGCTGCCCCTGGCCGTGCCGACGCCCCAGGCCAGCGACCAGATGGCGAGCAGGACGCACAGGGCGGTCCACGCCAGCGTCCACATCTGGTTGCGCGCCGCGAGGCGTTGCGGAGTGCCTCGTTCCATCTTGCCGAGGCCGGGCGAGTCGTGATGCTCGTCATGAGTCGTCATACGTCACCGAATGCCCCCGACCCGTTGAGCGAACCACCCCCCGTGCCGCACGCCGAAAGGCCGCGCGTCAGTCTTTGCGCTTGCGGGCTTTGCTGGAGTCGCCGCGGCCGCCGCCGCGTGGATGCCACAACCGCAGCCACACGTCGCGTGCGTGCCGCCCCGCCTCCGAGCGGCTGCGCGCCACCATCTCGCGGGCCTCGTCGTGCGTCTCGACCATGGGGCCGGAGCCACGCAGTGGCCGGCCTGCCGTCTCGTGCAGGAAGAACGTCGAGACCAGGCCGATCGCTCCGGCCACCATCAAGTAGAAGGCCGGCACCAGGGTGTTGCCGGTCTTCTCGACCAGGAAGGAAGCGAGCAAGGGGGTGGTGCCGCCGAAGAGGGAGACAGAGATGTTGTAGGCGATCGACAGCGCGCCGTACCGCAGACGCGTGGGGAACAGCGCAGGCAGGGTCGCCGCCGCCGTCCCGGCGAAGCAGACCAGCAGCAGGCCGAGGATGGCACAGCCGAACGCGGGCAGGAGGATGCCGCCCTCCCTGATCAACAGAAACGCCGGGATGGCGAGAGCGATCAGCGCGATGCTGCCGCCCATGAACATCGGGCGTCTGCCCCACCGGTCGGAACTGCGGCCCACTGTGGTGATGGCGAGAGCGACGAGCAGCATGGTGCCGAGCACCAGCAACTGGGCCGTCGTGTCGCTCTCGCCCAAGGTCACCGTCATGAACGTGGGGAGATAGGACGTCACCATGTAGTTCGTGACGTTGTAGAGCAGCACCAGACCCATACAGATCAGCACCGCCTGCCAGTGGCGGGTGAAGATCTCCTTGAGCCGTCCCTTGCCGGACTGACGAGCCTGCTCGACGGGATCGTCCTCGCCGCTCTCGAGCCCCGTCTCCCGCTCCGCCGCGGCAGAGGCGGCCTCCTGCTGGAACGCGGGCGTCTCCTCCAGCTTCAGCCGCATGTACAGGCCGATGAGCCCGAGCGGGCCGGCGATGAAGAAGGGGATGCGCCAGCCCCAGCTCTCCAGGCCGTCCGTCCCGAGGGTGAGCGTCAGGACCGTCACCAGTCCCGAGCCCAGCGAGTAGCCCACGAAGGTGCCGAAGTCGAGCCAGCTGCCCAAAAATCCGCGCCGCTGATCGGGGGCGTACTCGGCGATGTACGTGGTGGCACCGGCGTACTCGCCGCCCGTGGAGAAACCCTGCACCAGGCGGCAGACGAGGAGCAGCAGCGGGGCGGCGAACCCGATGGATGCGTACGAGGGCAGGAGGCCGACGGCGAACGTGCTCGCCGCCATCATGATCATGGTGGCGGCGAGCACCTTCTGCCGTCCGATGCGGTCACCGAGCGGCCCGAACACGAGCCCGCCCAGCGGTCGGACGAGAAAGGCGGCGGCGAAGGTGGCAAAGGTGGCGACGACCTGGGCGCCGGGCGAGCTGGAAGGAAAGAAGACCTTTCCGATGGTGCCCGCCAAATAGGCGTAGACGCCGAAGTCGAACCACTCCATGGTGTTCCCGAGTGCGGCGGCCGTCACCGCGCGCCGCACCTTGGGGCGATCCGAGACCATCACGTCCTCGGCGCTGAGCGTCTTCTTGCGGCGGCGCAGCAGGGTGCGCGCCATCCGGTCGGTCTCCGACCGCGACGCGCGCGTCGATTCCGCCTCCTGCCTCCGGGGGCGCCGGGGCGTTCTGTGCGGAAGGCCTTTCACCATGGAGCTTTTCTCCTCTTGCCTGAGAAAAAGCTGTGTCGCCGCAAAATTAGGCTGATCAGGAGAGACCGGCAAACGCAGAGAAGACCGGCGAACGCGGAGAATTAGCAGAATCAGGCACAGGTGGCAGCCCGGGTCCGGCCCCGAAGAGCCTCGCCCATGTTCTCCTCGCGCCAGCGGCGGAGCAGCTCATGGAAGGCCACCGCGCCGTGCGGGTAGGCCGTGGGGCCGTTCGGGCGGCCGCGTCCCTCACCGTTGTAATAGCCGGGGGTGCACTCGGCGTGGAACCACGCGTGGTCGGGGGCGCCCTGCGCGCACACGTCGATCCACGCGTCCTCAGCTGCGGGGGAGGGCTCCACGAGGGCGCCTTCCTCCTCCGCGGCGGCGACAAGGGCCGCGGCGTGCACGGCCTGCTCGTCCAGGATGTGCGTGAAGTTCACGCTGCTGGCGTTCTGCAGTGATCCCATCCGGATCAGGTTCGGGAATCCGTTGCTGGTGAAACCGTGCAAAGTGCGCGGTCCTCGCTGCCTCAGCGTGTCCAGGAGCTGGATTCCGTCGCGGCCGGTCACGGGCAGCTTTCCGGAGGTGACCCCGGAAAGGCCGACGGAGAATCCGGTGGCGAACACCAGGCAGTCGACCTCGTACTCCACTCCGCCCACGACGACACCGCGCTCGGTCATGCGCTCTATCCCATGGGTGTCGGCCGTGTCCACGAGGGTGACGTTGTCCCGGTTGAAGGCGGGCAGGTACTTGTCGGAGAACGTGGGGCGCTTGCACGCGTACCGGTACCAGGGCGTGAGGGTCGCGGCGGTCGCGGCATCGGTGACTTCGGCGGCCACGCGGGCACGGATCTGGTTCATCGTGGCGTGGTCGGCGACCTCGTAGGCGGCCTCGAAGTCCGGCTCGCCATGGCGTCGGAAGCTCGGCAGGAGCTTTTCGAGCAGCCCGGCCGACTCCGTCCAGCGATCGGCGACCAAATCCTGTTCGGCGTCTTCTCCGGAGCAGATGCGCAGGAAATTCTCGCGGCGCTCGGCAGCCCAGCCCGCCCGGTCCGCGCCGACCTGTCGCGGTGTCATGCGCCGCTGACCGCGCACGTCCACGGCCGAGGGGGTGCGCTGGAAGACGTACAGGTGGCCGGCGTCCTCGGCCAGCATCGGGATGGCCTGCACGCCGGTGGCTCCGGTGCCGACGACACCGACGCGCTTGCCCGCCAGGCCCGTCATGCCTCCTTCGGGACTGCCGCCGGTGTACGCGTAGTCCCAGCGCGAGGTGTGGAAGGTGTGGCCCCGGTAGTCCTCGATGCCGGGGATGCCGGGGAGTTTCGGTTCCGAGAGCGTGCCGGTCGCGGTGATGACGTAGGTGGCCCGGAACTCGTCACCCCGATCCGTGGCGACCACCCACTGCTCCGCCATCTCATCCCAGGTCAGTGAGGTGACGGCCGTGGAGAACAGGGCGTGCTCGTACAGCCCGAACTGCTCGGCCACGCGCACCGCGTGCCGGCGGATCTCCTCGCCCGGGGCGTACTTCCACTCGGGTACGTAGCCGGTCTCGTCCAGGAGCGGCAAATAGACGTGCGACTCGACGTCACAGTGGATGCCGGGGTAGCGGTTCCAGTACCACGTACCGCCGAAGTCGCCGCCCTGCTCGACGACACGCACCTTCGCCACACCCTGCCGGCGCAGGCGCGCGCCTGCCAGGATCCCGCCGAACCCGCCGCCCACGACGGCGACGTCCACCGTGTCGCGCAGCGGCTCGCGCTGCGCCACCTCGCCGGTGTACGGGTCGGCGGCGAAGTAGCCGAACTCCGCCTCCGCGGGCCGGTATTGGCTTGCGCCCTCGGGGCGTACGCGACGCTCGCGCTCGAAGCGGTAGCGCTCGCGGAGGGCGACGATCTCCTGCGGGGTGGGGTGAGTGGCGCAATGCGGCAGGGGCATGGTGCGGGTCCTCTCGTGAAGCTCGTGGGGGGCCTTGTGGGGGGAGGTGCGTCGGGCGCCGCGCGGGCGTGATCGGTGCCCTCGCCGGGGCGCCCCGAGCGGTCACAGGTACCGTAACCCAAGAACCGGACAGTGTTGTCCGGTTGGGGTCGGTCCACCCTTGTCCACCCACGGCCCGTCCCAGCGCCACGACTTGACCCCCGCGACGCGACGACGACGCGACGACTCGACGACGGCACGACCAGGCCACGACCACGACCGGACTACGACTCGAAAGGCCCGCGATGTCGAACATCACCCCCGCCTCCCCGCTGCGGGACTGGCTGGCGCAACCCACCGCCGGACGGGTCCTGCGTGGTTTCCTCACCTCCCAGGGCCAGAGCGAGGATGCTCTCGCCCTCGCCCTCGGCCTGCCGCTGGAGCAACTGGTGCAGTTGTCCGGCGGGAAGTTCCCTCCGGAGCTGGTGGACGCGTTGGTCGCCGCAGCCGCGACCGGGCAGATCCCCGACGGCGTGCCGACGGCGGCGACGGCGCCGACGCCCGGGACCGCCACCGCGTCCGGTACCGCCCCTGCCGTCGGCGCCGGGAAGTCCGAACCCGGCGTCGAGATAGCCACCCCCGATCCGTGGACCGAGCAGGTCACGCCCGGCCGCTTCGGCGGGCAGAGCGTCGTCGTCACCGGAGCCGCGTACGGCATCGGCAGGGCCGTCGCCTCCCGCATCGTGCGCGAGGGCGGCCGCGTCGTCGCCGTCGACATCTCCGCCGATGGCCTCGCGGAGCTGGCCTCCGGCCTCGGCGAGGCGCTCGTACCCGTCACCGCGGACATCACCGAACCGGAGTCCGCCGACGCGATCCTGGCCGCGGCGGCCGGCCGCGTGGACGCCCTGGCGAACGTCGCCGGTGTGATGGACGACGACGCCGCAGTGCACGAGGTCGACGACACGACCTGGGAACGCGTCCTGCGCATCAACGTCGAAGGACCGATGCGCCTGATGCGCGCCGTCGTGCCCGGGATGCTCGCCGCGGGCGGCGGCCGGATCGTCAACATCGTCTCCGAGGCGGCCCTGCGCGGCTCGGCGGCCGGTGCCGCCTACACGACGTCGAAACACGCGCTGGTCGGCCTGACGGTGTCGTCGGCCTACCAGTACGCGGGAACAGGCGTACAGGTCAACGCCGTTGCCCCCGGCGCGGTCGCCACCGGGATCACGATGCCTGCAGCCGCGCCGTACGGCTCGTCCCGTACGGCGAAGATGCGCGTGGCGATCCCACGGCTCGCGGTGGCCGAGGAACTGGCGGCCTCGATCACGTTCCTGCTCAGCAGGGACGCGGTGAACATCAACGGCGCCATCCTGCCCTCCGACGGCGGCTGGTCGGCCGCCTGACCCACCCACCGCCGCCCCGGGCCATCCCTCTCCCGCCCGGCCCGACGCATCCCGTCCCATCGCCACACGTCCGGACGGCAGCCCGGACGACAGGAAGGTGACACCCCCACCACATGACCGCCTCCCGAACATCCCACCGCCACCCCCGCGCCGTCCTGGCGGCTCTGGTCGCAAGTGGCCTGCTGGCCCTGGCCGGATGCGGCACGCAAACCTCGGCCACGCAAACCTCCGCCACCCAGACCACAGCCTCCCCGGCCTCGCGCCCCGCACCCTCGAGCGAGGGCAGGACCATCCGCGCCACTGAGGTCGCGCACGTGACCAACCCGCACGAGGCCACCGGAAGGACCCTGCTGGAGGGGCCGGTCCTGGACGAGGACGGCGACCTGTACGTCGTGGACGTCACCGCGCCGCCCGGCGAACCCAAGGTCCTCTCCGTCGACCTGACCACCGGAAAGCACCGAGGCGTCTACACCGACAAGACCGGTGCCTACACCTCGGCGCAGATCAGCCCGTACGACGGACGCCTCTACCTCACCGACTACACCGGATCCGTCGTCAGCATCGAGCCGGACGGCTCGGACCCGCGCACGTTCTTCTCCGGCGAGGTCGACGGCTCCACGATGAACCTCGACGACATCGCCTTCGACGACGAGGGCAACCTCTACGTCAGCGACCTGCACGGCATGAAGCCGGGCAAGGCGGAGGGCCGCATCGTGCGCATCGACCGGGACGGCGGAAGGACCACGGTCCTGGCCGACGGGCTCGCCCACCCCAACGGGGTGATGTTCGACCCCGAGCTGCGTGGCTTGTGGATCAGCGAACTCGCCGAGAACAGCGTCTCCTACCTGCTGCTCGACGCCGCCAAGACCACCGTGACCTCCCAGCACGAGGCCATTCACGTCGACGCGGGCGTGGCCCAGACTGACTCCATAGCCGTGGATGCCGACGGCAACCTCTACCAGGCGCTGCACGGCCGACCGGCCATGGCCGTCTACAGCCGCGACGGCGCACGGCTTGCCACCGTCGAAGTGCCCGCCAAGGCCGCCAAGGCCGCCAAGGCCGCGAAGGGGCTTGAGTCGGCGACCAATGTCGCCATCACGCCGGGCGGCACGAAGGCCTACATGACCGTCAGCGGTCCGGACGGCGGGTACGTCTTCCGGTTCACCGCACTCGGCGAGGGCATTCGCCAGTTCAACGGCGGCTGACGGTCACACGGCCACGGCGGTCTCGACGGACCGCATCGGCCCCACCTCGACGCCGAGCAGGCGCCAGGCCGCCAGAGCGCGGTGCTCCCGCTCGGCCGGGGTGGGGCCGGTGACGGCGCCGGAGACCATCGCGACAGCGAGCATGGCGTCGTCGGCGGTCAGCCGATGGCCCACGGGCAGGCACCGGGAGAGGACGCTGTGGACCCGCGCCGCCAGCGCCCTGGCCTGTTCGCCGTCGCCCCGCGCCCCGCGGATGCGCAACAGGTCGACGAACGCGGTCGATCGGGTCAGATGCCAGGTGACCACGCCCAGGACGCTCGCCAGGCTCGCGTCGGGTTCGTCGGCTGCCTGCTCGATCTGCCGGACGTTCTCGTCGAGGACGGCGGAGGCCAGCGCGACCCGGTCGGCGAAGTGCCGGTAGAGGCTGCCCTGCCCCACCCCGGCCCGGCGCGCGACGGTCGACAGCGGCGCGTCGAGGCCTTGTTCGGCGAAGACTTCACGGGCGGCCGCGATGAGGGCGGCGCGATTGCGCGCCGCGACCCGCCGCCCCTGGTTGGCCGGGCGCGGGCCTCGGGGGGCGGTTGGGTTCGTCACGCTCGAAGGGTAGTACGAGCGCTCTGCGGGTCACGGAGCAGCGTGCTTGCGGGCTCGGTAGGCGGCGGCCTTCACGCGGTTGCCGCAGGCCTGCATGCCGCACCAGGTGCGACGCGTGCCGCGCGAGCGGTCGAGGTACAGCCGGGTGCAGCTCGGTCGGCCGCATTCCTTGAGGCAGGCATCAGGGTCGGCGAGCAGGGTGATCGCACGGCGGGCGACGTGGGCCAGCGCTGAAGTGAGATCTCCCGTCCGGCGGACGCCCGCGTCGCTGAGGTGGAGAACGGGGGGCGGCCCGGCGGCGGCGTCGTTGAGGACGTCCAGGCAGGCCGCCTCGTAGCTACGGCCTTGTATGCGGTCGAGGGCGAGCCGGTGGACGGCCTCGCGAAGTTGATGAGCGCGGACAAGCGCCGCGCTGTCGGCGGTGACGTGATCGGGGAGTTCCTCGCAGGCCGTGACCCACTGTTCGAGGTCGGCGGGGGTGGCCAGGAGCTCGTGGGGCCGATCGCGGCGGGATTCCACGGTGGCGACCAGGTCCAGGGCGGGGTTGCCGCTCACGAAGGCGAAGTGCACGTCACCATCTTGACCGGTGACGAGTCGAGCGGCAACACTCGTCACCGGTTGAACCGGTGATGCGACGGGAGAGCGAATGTCCAGGACGGCCGATGTCGAGGTCGAGGCCGAGCCCACGGTCGAAGTGGTCGTCTTCGACGTGCTGGGGACGATGGTCGACGAGTCCGGCGGACTGCGCGCGGCGCTGGCGGAAGCGGTGTCCGCGCCCGGCGCCCGGCCGCCCGCCGAGATGACAGTGGAGCGTCTGCTGGAGGTCTGGCAGAGCCACGTCGAGCGTGAACAGCGGCGCATAGGGGAGGGGCAACGGGCGTACGCGAACAGCGAGGTCATCGACCGGGAAGCGGCCGAGCGCGTGGCGGTCTGCGCCGGTCTGAGTGATCCGCTGTCCATCGAGCGGCTGGCCGAGGCATCGCAGCGCCTGGGTCCTTGGGGAGATTCCGTTGCCGGGCTGGCTCGCCTTGCGGAGCGCTTCCCCGTACTGGGGTTGTCTCACGCCGGCCGCGGTGCGCTGCTGCGGCTGAACGCGTACGCGGGGTTGCGCTGGCATCTGGTGCTGTCCGGCGAGGAGGTGCGTGCCTACAAGCCCGCGCCGGAGGTCTACCGCCTCGCGGTCGAGGCGGCTGGGTGCCCGCCTGAGCGGGTGTTGATGGTCGCCGCGCACGCGTGGGATCTGCGGGGAGCCCAGGCGGTGGGATTGCGAACGGCTTATGTCCAGCGGCCGGCAGGGGACTCGCCGAGGAGTACGGACAGCTTCGACTGGAGGGTGGAGAGCCTGGATGAGCTGGCGGGAGTGTTGCAGGCGGCGTAGTCGAGGCGCAGAGCCATCTCGGATGGGGCCGGGTGCATGTTGGGTGTCGCGCTCCGGGGTGGTGACGGATGGTCACATCGAGTGATCCACCGTGATCCACCGCGTATGTCTCGACGTCAGCCTCAGCTTCAACCTCAACCTCAGCTTTACGTTCACTCTCATGTTCACTGGTCGACGGAAATCAATTGCTTCCCGGCGATGGTGGTGGATGCAATGGTCCGCATGATCATCCAAGGTCAGGCAGGAGATACCCACGCATGACTACGCCACCATCGATATCTGGAGCGGAGCGGACCGGCGGATCAACCGTTCAGGTCGGTGCTCTCGTTCCGCTCACTCGGCCCGGCTGGGTCGAGGCGGGCCAGCATTTGCTCGCCGGACTGGAGTTGGCCGCTCGTGAGGTCAATGACGCCGGTGGGATCGGCGGAAGGCCACTCGAGCTGGTGGTCCGGGACACCGCGGCTGACCCGCAGAGGGCCGCGGCGGCCGTGGACGAACTCGCCGGTCTGGGCGTGGCCGCCGTGGTGGGGGAGTACCACAGCGTCGTCGCTCGCGCCGCCGCCGGCCGGGCCGACGCCCTCGGCCTGCCGTTCCTCTGCTCGTCGGCCGTTCTCGACGCGCTCACCGAACAGCCGACGCAGTGGGTCGCGCGCCTCCCTCCGCCGCAGTCACGCGGCTGGCAGGTCTACGCGGACTTCCTTCTCGGCGCGGGCCACAGTCGAATCGCCGTGGCAGCCCAGCCGAGCGTCTACTGGGCAGCAGGCACCCGCATCCTGCGGGACCACCTCGCTCCACGCGGCGGCACCCTCGTCGAACTCGACATGAACGCGCTCACTCCCGAGGCCATGTGCGACGAACTCGCCGACAGTGGCGCGACGGCACTCCTCCTGCTGGTCGGCCACCCCGAACCGGCCGTGCCGATCGTCAAGTCCGTACGCCACGACCCGCGCCTCACCGAAATCCTGATCGGGGCTCCGGCCGGACAACCGGAGCTCGCGGAGTGGGCGAAGCTGCTGGGCGACGACGGCGCCGCGGTCCCGTTCCTGCGCTACCTGCCCAAGAGCTTCAGCCCGCTCGGGGCACGCGTCGAGACGACCCTCCGCGAACGGCTCGGCGCACCACCCTCCTTCGTCGCCTACGAGGGTTACGACACGATCGTCGTCCTCGCCGAAGCTCTGCGCTCCCACGGCACGGAACGGGCGCGCATCGCCGAATCCTGGCCGTGCGTCGCAGTCGAAGGCACCCGGGGGCGGATCGAGTTCTCCCGCGTGCCGGGCATCAGCGTGTGGCAGTGGGCCAGGACACCGATCCAGGTCGTCGACCGAGACCCGGCGGAGCCCGACCGCTTCCGAATCCTGCACGCAGACTGAGCAGCAATGCGCTAACCGCCATGCATGCGCGGCCAGTTGGCCGCCGCACTGCTCACCGTCCGGGAATGGGGAGCGGACAGTGGACGAGGTCATGTCTGACGCGTGACCGTGGGGGGACGCGGACGCACAGCGTGCCGTCAGGCGCAGGACAACCACATCGGTGACGGGGCCGGAGGACGGTCGACGGAGCCGGGTAACGCCCGAAAGGCAGCTGCCACATGCTCATTCTCCTGATGTACGGCGCCATGTTCGCCGTACCGCTCTGGGCCGTCGCGGTCGTGGTGAAGCTGATATCGGTCGTCCTTCCCGGACGCCGACCTGACTGGCGCAGGGACCTGCTGCTGCGGGGCGGGGGCATGGGGGCCGCCGCAGCCGTCATCGTGTACCTGTACGGCATCGGCCTGGTCCAGTTGGACGCGAGCGAAGCCGAGTCCGGCGCGGGGTCCTCGCCCGCCGCTCCCTGCCGTGCCCTCCCGCCCGGCACACTCGACCAGCTCGCCGGGCACGAACCGTCGTACTTCCCGCTGGGCTTCGACTGTCTGCTGGAGAGCGGTCGCGTTGTCGAGTCCGACGGGCCCTACGGCTTGCTCAATGGCCTGGCCGTCGGCTTCGCCCTGGCGTCGGTGCTCCTGCTGATCGCGGTGGGGATTCTGGACGAGTACCGGGCGCGAAAGGGTGTCACCGGCGGTGTCACCGGCGCGGTTCCCACCGGAACAGGCGCGAGGCCAGCGCCACCGAGAGGATGACCCACCCCAGCGTGGGCAGCAGCAGGGGCAGGGACTCGGCCACGGGAACGCCGCCGTTCCAGGCGTTCAGGACGAGTTCGGTGGCCGAGCCGCCCGGCAACAGCCGCTTGAGCAGGGTCAGCTCCTCGGTGCCGGTGATGGCCACCCAGTTCGTGACGGCCATGGCGCCGAGGCTGACGGGCAGCGTGGTCACCTGGGCGTGCTCGGGGGAGTTGGTCAGCCCCGCCGTGGCCAGTCCCAGGCCGAGCATCATGATCACTGTGGAGAGGACCGCCGCCGCCAGGAGGAGTACGTTGCCCGGCTCGCCGGCGACCGCTGCCAGCACGGCGAGGATCGCGGTCACCTGGATCAGCGCGAGGACGGTGACCGGGAGCACGAGGCCGGCGAGAATGCCGGCGTCGGCTGCCAGGGTGGACCGCAGCCGCTTGAGGAAGAGGGTCTGGCGGCGCGATGCCAGCGTGGTCACCGTGGTGGCGTAGAGACCGAAGGCGGCCACGGTGCACATCACCACCACCGCGATGTATCCGAGGCTGCGCAGGTCCGCGAAGGTTTCGCCCTGAAACTCGGCGTCCAGGGCTTCGTCAGCAAGTCGGCGGAGCCCGCGCACATCACGGAGGTCATCAACACGCTGCACGAGGGCAGGCGGTGGATCGACCCCGACGTCTCCGCGCTCGCCGTCGTCGACGACTGCCCCCTCACCGACCGCGAGATCGACGTCCTTCGCGTGACGGGCGAGGGGTACTCCGTCGCCGACATCGCCATCCGCCTGAGCCTGGCGCAGGGCACCGTACGCAACTACCTGTCGAACGCCATGCAGAAGACCCAGACACGAACCCGGCACGAAGCGGCGCGCTACGCGCGGGAACACGACTGGCTGTAGACGCTCAGCGCACTGGACCGGACTCGCTCACCGAGGTTCCGCCGATTACGCCGCCTCCTCCCACTTCGAGACGTGGCCAGTGCGCGAGGTCCCGCAGAAGCTGTCGGTCGTGCGTCGCGACGACGACGGCGGCGCTCGTTTCGCGCAGCGCCTCGGTCAACTCGTCGACCAGCGTGGACGACAGGTGGTTGGTCGGCTCGTCGAGCAGGATCAGGCCGGGCCGCCCGGCCAGTGCGAGTGCCAGGTCCAGACGCCGCTGCTGCCCCTGCGACATCCGCTCCACAGGCGTGCGCAGCGCGTCGGAGTCCAGCAGCCCGAGCGCCCCGAGCGGTACGGCTTCGGCGTCACGGATCACCCCGCCGGCCACCAGCCGCCCCACGTGCCGGGCGTGCACCTCGCGGGCGGTGAGGCCGGGGTCCTGCTGAGCGGTCTCCTGCGTGACCTGGACGATACGGGCACCCTTCGCCGTCCGGACTTGCCCGTGCGTGGGCTGGAGGAAGCCGGAAAGCACCGCGAGCAGCGTGGACTTCCCGGCGCCGTTGGGCCCGGTGACCAGGAGCCGGTCGCCGCCGTCGAGAGTGAGGTCGACCAGACCGCCGAGACGCCCGTCGACCGCGACGCCGTGCGCCCGCAGCTGTGGCGCGCCCGGCCGGACACCCAGGTCCGGCCACCGCAGCATGGGCGGCGGCTGAGGCACGTCGATCCGGTGCGCCTCCAGGGCATCCTGCTGACGCTTCAGGGCCTGTACGACGCCGGGGGCGCGGGACTGGCGTTGATGCTTGCCGGTGCCCTTGTCCGGCCGCCAGCCGGTGGAGAGCCGGTCGCGGGCCGCCGACACGGAGTCCTGCAGCCGCCGGTGCTCGGCCTGCTGCTCCTCGTGGTCCTGCTCCCAGCGTTCCCGCTCCCGGCGCCGGGCGCCCTGCCAGGCGTCATAGCCACCCGCGTACAGGCGCGGTTTCCCGTCGCGGGACGGGTCGAGGTCCAGGAAACGGTTCGCGACGTCCCGCAGCAGTGCCCGGTCGTGGCTGACGACGGCGAGGCCGCCGTCGTGCTCGCGCAGCCTGCGGGTGAGGAAATCGAGCCCACCGGCGTCGAGGTGGTTGGTCGGCTCGTCGAGCAGCAGGATGTCGTGCCGCGCGCCGAGCAGACACGCGAGGCGTACGCGATAGCGCTGCCCGACCGACAGTGTCGACAAGGGGCGCTCGCGGTCGGTGCAGGCGCCGAGCGCCTCCAGGGCGACATCGACGCGGCGTTCGGCGTCCCACGCGTCGAGCCGGGTGGCGGCGTCGAGCGCGGCGGCATAGCGGTCGTCGGCGGCGACATCGCCCTCGGCCATGGCGAGGGTCGCCTCGTCCAGTGCGGCGAGGGCAGCGAGCGAAGCGGCCAGCGCCTGGGACGTCAGGGTTCCGACTGTTTCCCCGTCGCCCGCGGACAGCTCCTGCCGGGCCAGGCCGATCGTCCCGGCCCGGTGCACGGCACCCTCATCGGGCGTGAGCAGGCCGGCCAGGACATGCAGCAGCGTCGTCTTGCCCCGGCCGTTCTCGCCCACGACGGCGATACGTGACCGGGCGGAGAGCGTGACCGAGACGTCGTTCAGGACCCGTCGGGACCCGCGGGTGACGATGAGCCCCTGGGCGCGGACGTGCGCACTGCCGCCCGCGTCGACGGGCAGGGACATGGCTTCGGGGGTGGGAGTGGGGTTCAACGGATGCTCCGCAGCTCGCAGTGGAGCCGGGCAGCAAGAAGCGGCCGCCCGGCGGGAACCGGAACGGCGGCGAATTCAACAGGGAGAAGGCGCCGCCGTCAGCGGGCGGAGCGGACCTTCTGCGACCAGATACCTCGTGCCATAACGATCAGGCTAGCAGGAGTGGCCGGAGCGGCAGAAGGCGTTTTCGCCTGCGCGGGGGCAGCGGACGCGGTCACCCGGCGCGCACATCCTGGCCGGAGGCAGCGGGCAACAGCACCGCGGAGTCCGGTTCCGACCGGGTGGCGAAGCCGCCGACGACGGTGAAACGGTCCAGGTCGACGACGGCGATCCGATCGGTGCCCAGGAGGGATACGTACGCCCGTGCCTTGCCCGGATGGAGGGTCACCGCCGACGGGGTCCCGTCGAGGTGAAGGGAACGGATGCGCCGCAGGTCGGTGCCCCATACGGAGAGGGTGTTGGCGACGATGTCCGTCACCAACAGCCGTTCGTCATCGAGCGTGTAGACCCGCAGCGGGTCTCCGCCCGTCTTCCTTGTCCGCCGCACCTTCATGGTGCGGGCGTCCAGGGCGACCAGTGCGGAACTCTTGCGAGCCCCGACGAAGAGCGTCTTCTCGTCCCGGCTCAGACAGCTGCTCTCGGGCAGCTGGCCGGGGGTGACGAGGACAGGCGGGACGGAGGCGTCGTGCGGGCGCACGAGACTCACCGTGTGGGACAACAGCCCAGTGACATAGGCTCGTTCGCCGTCACGGCTGAGCGTGAACAAGTGGGTCTTCACCCCGTGGGTGGGTACTGCCCTGGTCGGCGCGAGGTCGGTGGCCGGATCGTCGAACCCGAGCAGCACCGCCTTCTCCTCACTCAGCGCGTACAGCCGGTCGAGGCGGTCGATGCCCATCCCGTGGATGCGATTGAAGGGCCGGGTGTCGATCGTGCGGGCCAGGGACCGCTCGGCGAGGTCGATGACGAAGACAGCGGAGCCGCCCTCGCCGACGGTGGAGGACATGCGTACGCCGTAGTGCCCGACGTAGGCGAATCGTCTGCGCGAGTCGACGACCATCTCGTGGGGATAGTCGGGGAGTTGGACGGTCCGCAGGCGCTTGCCCGACTCGACGTCGTAGAAGCTCACCGCGTGGCTGCTCTTCTCCACCACCAGCAGTACGTCGGCTTCCGCCACCCGGGAAGCTGCTGACGCGGGTGTGGACAGCCCGCTCGCCAGCGTCCCCGCACCCATCGCCTTGATCACTGTCCGACGCGTCGCCACAGTCCCGCACCCCGATCTCTCGCCAACCTGCTTGCTCGCCTGCCCGCCATCGTGATCGGCGAGGGAGCCTGGCGTCCAGACAGCCCGCCCGGAATACACGGGAGGCTCCGACGAGTTGCCGTCGCGCGTGGGGCACGAGCCTTGTGGCGTAGAGGAAATGCGCAGGATCGGCCTGTTTTCGGCTGCGTAGGGGGAGGACGGTAGGGGTAGGGCGTACCGACCGCGACGAGCTCCCCTCCACGGCCGGTGCAGCCCGACCATGGACGCCGGCGAAGCGGGAACGCGTCGGCGTTCATGGGCGGCAGGGGGTGGGAGTGGGGGAGGGGCGGGGCACGGGGCCAGCTTCCCGCGCGCCGACACGCCATTGAGCGAACTCGTCGCGCTCGGCGCACGATCCCGGGGTCTGACATCCTGACGCGGTGCGCGTACTGATCGTTACGGCGGGAAGCTGGGGCGACGTCGCCCCCTTTACCGGACTGGGCGTGCGACTGCGCTCGGCGGGTCACGAGGTGGCCCTCGCCACCCATGAGCGCTTCGAGCAGGCGGTGACCGCCCACGGCCTCGGCTTCAGACCCCTGCCCGTCGACCCACGGCAGGAACTGGCATCGCAGGACGGTCAGGGCCTCGCCAGAGCGGTCAGCCCGCCCGTCGCCATGGCGCGATTGATGCGCATGGCGCGGGCGTTCATGCCCCGGCTGACGGCCGGCGTCGCGGACGCCGTGCGAGAAGGCACCGATGTGGTGCTGAGCTCCACGGTCACCGACCCCATGTGCGCGGCACTCGGCGAGGCACTGGACCTGCCGAGCATCGGGGTCTACCTCCAGCCGGTCCACCCCACGGGCGCCTTTCCGCCGCTCATCAGCGGCGCCCGCTCCCTCGGGGTGCACGGCAACCGCCTGGCCGCCCAGGCCCTGTGGCTCGGCAGCGACCCGATCTTCGCCCCCGCGGTCAGCGCCCTGCGCCGCGAACTGGGCCTGCCGCGCCGCCGATTCGGCGGTCCGCTCGGCCTGCCGCGCGGGCGTACCGTCCTGCACGGCTTCAGCCCGCGGATCGTCCCCCGCCCCACGGACTGGCCCGCGGGACACGAGGTGGGCGGCTACTGGTGGCCCCCGGCCGACCTCGACTGGCAGCCTGATCCGCGCCTGGTGGACTTCCTCGACGCGGGGCCACCGCCGGTGTTCGCCGGCTTCGGCGGTTTCGTCACCGCCGACTCCGGGCGGCTGAGCACCCTGCTCGCCGACGCCCTGCGCCGCGCGAAGGTACGCGGCATCATCCAGGCCGGCTGGAGCGGCCTGCACGCCGAGAACGACGACCTGATCACCGTCCAGGAAGTCCCGCACGCCTGGCTGTTCCCCAGGACAGCCGCCGTCATCCACCACGCGGGCGCCGGCACCACCGCGGCCGGACTGCGCGCCGGTACCCCTTCGGTTCCCGTCCCCGTCCAGCTCGACCAGAACTTCTGGGCCACCCGCCTGCACACCCTGGGCCTTTCATCGAGACCGGTGCGCTACCAACGCCTGACCGTGGACCGCCTCTCCCAGGCGATCACCACGGCCGTCCACAGCCCCGTCCTGCGGGCCCGCGCCCAGGACACGGCCACGATCCTCGCCCGGGAGGACGGCACTCGGCAGGTCCTCGCCGCGATCGAGCGACTCGGCCGACGATGAGCCCGGTGAACGACCCGGGGCGAGCCCGAGCACACCCTCCCCCCTGCCGCAGGCCGACACACGGCCGTAGTCCCTCTGTCGTAATCCGGCTGCATGGTTGATCGTTGGGCCGTCGGGATCAGCCGTACACCGAACAGGGGGACGACCTATGACCATCAGCCGCAGGGGACTGCTCGGGGCGGGCGCGGCGTTGGGGATGCTCACCGGATGTGGCTCCAACACCGGCCGGGACGACGGTGGTTCAGGAAACGGGCCGAAGCTGTCGCAGTGGTACCACCAGTACGGCGAGCAGGGCACCGAGCAGGCCGTCAAGAAGTACGCCGCCGCCTACAAGAAGGCGAACGTCACCGTCCAGTGGCGGCCCGGCAACTACGACGAGCAGACCGCGGCCGCACTCCTCACCGACTCCGGACCTGACGTCTTCGAGGTCAACGGCCCCTCCCTCGACCAGATCCAGGGCAAGCAGGTCGCCGACCTCACCGAGCTGTTCGACGGCGTCAAGGACGACTTCAACCCTGCCGTCCTCGCCCCGAAGACGTACGACGGCAGGATCTGGGGCATCCCTCAAGTCGTCGACATGCAGATGCTCTACTACCGCAAGAGTCTGCTCGCCGACGCGGGCGTGCAGCCGCCGAAGACGCTGGACGAACTCGTGGACGCCGCGAAGAAGCTCACGTCGAAGAAGACGAAGGGCCTGTTCCTCGGGAACGACGGAGGCGCCGGAGTCCTGGGCGGCACGCCCCTCTACGCGGCAGGCCTCGAACTCGTCACCGCCGACGGCAAGGTCGGCTTCGACGACCCGGCAGCAGCCCGCGCCCTCGGCAAGGTCCACCGGTTGTACGCCGACAAGTCGCTGCTCCTGGGCGCGCCCGCCGACTGGTCCGACCCGTCGGCGTTCGTCCAGGGACTGACCGCCATGCAGTGGTCGGGCCTGTGGGCGCTGCCCACCGTGCAGAAGGAACTGGGCGACGACTTCGGTGTCCTGCCGTTCCCGAAGGACGGTCCTGCGGGCAAGCCGTCGGTGCCGGTCGGGGCGTACGCCGCCGCGGTCAGCGCCCGCAGCAAGCACCAGAAGGCCGGCAAGGACTTCCTCAAGTGGCTGTGGATCGACAGCACCGACCGGCAGGAGGACTTCGCCCTCTCGTACGGATTCCACATCCCGGCCCGCATGTCCCTGGCGAAGAAGGCCGAGAAGCTCAGCAAGGGCGCGGCGGCCGACGCCGTCCGCTACACCACGGATCACGGCCACGCCGAACCCCTCCTGTGGACCCCGGCCAGCAGGAGCGCGTACCAGGACGCCCTGAGCCGCATCATCAAGGACGGCGCGAGCCCCGACGGCGAACTCAAGAAGGTCGTGCGCAAGGTGTCCGACGAGCTCGGCCGGGTGAAGAAGAAGTCGTGACAACAGCAGCCCCTCGCGAGCAAAAGGCAACAGGGCGAAGGAAGTTGTGGGGCCACCAGAACCGCACCCTCTGGTTCTGGGTGTTCGTCGGGCCCTTCCTGCTGGGCCTCGGCGTCTTCACGTACATCCCGCTCGGCTGGAGCGTCTACCTCAGCTTCTTCGACGCCCACAACACCGTCACCCCGGACGACTTCGTCGGACTTGGCAACTACACCGACATGCTGCGGAACGAGGCGTTCACCGACAGCCTGTGGACCTTCCTCGTCTTCTCGCTCTTCATCGTGCCCGCGACCTACGCGCTCTCGCTCGCGCTCGCCCTCATGGTCCACCGGCAGCGCCGCGCCCAGGCGTTCTTCCGTTCGGTCTTCTTCCTGCCCGCCGCCTGCTCCTACGTGGTGGCCGCGCTCATCTGGAAGATGTCGATCTTCAACGGCGTACGGTTCGGGCTCGCCAACACCGTCCTCGGCTGGTTCGGCGGCGACCAGATCGCCTGGCTCTCGACCACCGACCCACCCTGGTACTGGGCCGTCATCGTCACCGTACGGCTCTGGCTCCAGGCGGGCTTCTACATGGTGCTCTTCCTCGCCGGGCTCCAGCGCATCAGCCCCACCCTCTACGAGGCGGCGGCCGTGGACGGGGCGCGACCGGGCTGGCAGGTCTTCCGTCACATCACGTTCCCGCAGCTGCGGGCCACGTCCGTAGCGGTGGTGCTGCTCCTGGTCATCAACGCCTTCCAGGCGTTCGACGAGTTCTACAACCTGCTCTCGGACTCGCGCGGCTACCCGCCCTACGCCAGACCGCCACTCGTCTACCTCTACTACACGGCGCTGGGACAGGGGCAGAACCTCGGCCTCGGCAGCGCGGGCGCCGTCCTCCTGGCCCTGATCATCGCGGTGGTGACGGTAGGTCAGGCGAAGTGGTTCGGGCTCGGCAGGAAGGAGGCGGAATGAGAGACCACTCGAGGAACGACGCGAGGGTCAGGGCGGGACGCGCGCTGCGGCTCTCGCTGCTCATCGCGCTGGCGTTGCTGTTCCTGATCCCCTTCTACCTCCTCGTGCGCAACGGCCTCTCGTCCGAGAGCGACATCACATCGCCCGAGTGGACCTTCTTCCCCTCCACACTGCGGTGGGGAAACATCGAGGAACTCTTCGACGACACGTCGGTACCGTTCGCCCGCTCTCTGCTCAACTCCTCGCTCATCGCGGTCGCGACGACGCTCGGCACGCTGCTGCTGGCCTCACTCGCCGGCTACGGCCTGGCCCGCATCCCGTACCGCCACGCGAACAAGGTGTTCTACGCGATCCTCGGCACCCTGATGGTCCCGGCCTCCGTCACCTTCGTGCCGACGTTCGTCCTGGTGTCCTCGCTCGGCTGGGTGTCGACGCTGCGCGGTCTGATCGTCCCGACCCTGTTCTCCGCGTTCGCGTGCTTCATCTTCCGGCAGTACTTCCTCGGATTCCCACGGGAGTTGGAGGACGCGGCGCGTGTCGACGGGCTCGGTTACTGGCGCACGTACTGGCGGGTGGTCGTGCCCAACTCCAGGCCGGTGTTCGCGGCGGTGGGCACGATCGTCTTCATCGGCGCGTGGAACTCGTTCCTGTGGCCGCTGGTCATCGGCCAGGACCGTGACGCGTGGACGGTGCAGGTGGCTCTGTCGTCGTTCACCACATCGCAGGTGATCAGACTGCACGAACTCTTCATCGCGGCCGCCGTGTCGATCGTGCCGTTGCTCGTGGTGTTTCTCTTCTTCCAGCGGTGGATCGTGGCGGGGGTGGAACGCTCGGGCATCGACGACTGACACCACCGCATCGTGCAGGCCTGAGCCCCGGACACCTGGCGGGCCGGGGCTCAGAGCGGAAGAAGGGCGAGGGGCCGGATACGCGGCCGTGCGGCCTAGTACGGGCCGTTCACGTTGTCGATCGAGCCGTACCGGTCGGCCGCGTAGTTGCACGCGGCGGTGATGTTGGCGACCGGGTCGAAGCTGTCCAGCGAGGTGCCGGGCACGTGGTAGGCGTCGAACGTGGGCGCGATGACCTGCAGGAGCCCCTTGGACGGGGTGCCTGCGGCAGCGTTGACGTCCCAGTTGTTGGTGGCCAGCGGGTTGCCGGAGGACTCGCGCATGATGTTGCGGTGGATGCCCTCGTACGAGCCGGGGATGCCGCGCTGGGCCATGATGTCGAGCGATTCCTTGATCCACCCGTCGAGGTCGTTCGTGTACGCCTTCTTCGCCGGGGCGGAGGCGGGCTCGGCGGCGGACGCGTCCTTGCGCTCGGAGCGGTCCGCTCGCTCGGCGGGGGCCTTCTCGCCGAGGGTGAGCTTGAGGCCGGGGTGGATCAGGGCCGGGTTGCCACCGAGGGCGTCACGGTTGTCCTGGTACAGCTTCTTCCAGCCGCCGCTCAGCGAGTGCTCGCGGACGATCTTGGAGAGGGTGTCGCCCGCGGAGACGACGTAGGTCTTCGGGGCGGCGGCGGGCTTCGCGGCCGCGTCAGCCGGCGCGGCGGTGGCGGCGGTCGCGCCGAGAACCGGGAGTACGAGCACGGCCCCACCCGTGCCCGCGGCGGCGAAGCCCCGGCTGAGCGAGCTGGACTTGGGACGGCGGTGCTTACCCTTTGCAGGCATGACGAAATTCCTCTCCGTCGCCTACGAGGTGAGCTGTCGGGTTCGGACGGGAGATGTCCGGTCGCACAGCACGTGCGACTTCACCCCTAGCCGTTCCGCAATGCGGATCGGCGGCTTACCTGGGTCCCCCGCTCCTGCCGAGCGTCAGTGATTGATGGGAAGGGTTTCCGGACAGCGGCAGGATTCGGCGTTCCATCCGGATTGAGGTGACGTTAAGCGAGAAAGGCCGGACGGAACAAGGGCGGAATTCAATTAGGGAATGCGAGAGTCCCGCCCTCGCCGAGAGGGACCGCGCTCCTCCAATGATCGAATAGCCCCAACTTTCTTTGCGGAGAACGAAAGCGCGCCGATCTGTCTCCCTCGGACCCTGGGCGGTCGATGTGACCTATTCCACTGAATGGGAGAGGGGTGGGAGGGGAGTCGCGCGCGGTTTGGATCGCGCCATTTCGTGCTAGGGCTGCGCAATACGGGACAGGCTTTATTTGCGTCATTAACGGTGTGTAGAGGTAATTTATGCGGGCAAGATGGACACGGAGTGTGGGTGATGTTCTGTGCAAAAGGGGCATTTTGTTCATCGGTGGGGTCGATGAAGGTGGTGTCCCGGGCCAGGATGACTTCCTCGTCAGCCCGAGAGATGGCGCGGCAGAACAAAACCCTTTCGGTATCTGGCACTTGCAGGGAGGGCGATTGCGGCACGCGCGCGAGGAGTTCGAGGTGGTCCGCTTTCGAGGAGTTCGCTATCGGCGTTGTCGCTGAGCCAGGCGATGTGGTCTCCAAGAGCGGTCAACGGGTCCAATAAATAGGCCGGTTGTGGGTTTGCGTCCGAGGGCGTAAACGAAACCTGGGGCCGGAAGCGGGCGCGGTGCTAGATGTCGCTGTCTCCGCTGGGTAGTTCGTTGTGGCCCTCGGTCCAGTTGTTGACCCACCCGCACACCCCGCACGCGTAGCGGCCGTTGACGCCCGACACCTGGGTTCCGCACCGGCGGCAGTCCGTCGTGGTGATCTCCTGGGAGTCCAGGAATGCCATGGCCGGCGTATGGGGCCGTTCGGATGTCATGCGCTCGACCCTATCTGTGAGGTTGAGGTGGGCCTGGGGCGGTCATGATCAGGCGTGTGATGCAGGTTCCTCCGAAGCCCTGAGCGCCCTCGCTCAATGCCATTCCGAGCAGGGGAGCTGAGGCGATGACGACCTCAGTGCTGCGGGCCTATTCGCGTTACGGGGAGCCTGAGTTCGGCAGCACGCGGATCGAGTTGCGTCCCGAAGCCGCCCACGTCCCGTTGCTGTACGGGCTCGGAGTGACGCTTCCCGCGATCCAGTGGCACGTCGACGCGGCTACCGAACTCCCGCCCGGCGCAGCATGGTTGGCGTCCCGCGCGGCCTGGCCCCACGGTTGGGCTCGGAGCGACCGGCCAGGCAGGGCTTCGACAGGGCCGGTTGCACATCGAGGCGGTGGCCGACGGACGCTAGGCGGCCTCGGTGTGGTCGGTGTTCACGCTGAGGTTCGCTCGGGCGTGCGCGAGGTTGCCGTGACCGCCTGTGGGGTCTGCTCGGGCTCGAGCGCGGACTCGGGCGAGGGGTCGGGCGAGGGGTCGGGTTCGGGCGCGGATGTAGTGGCTCGGCGCCGACGCCCCGCCGACGCGATGACGCTGGTGAGTACTCCCGCGAGCAGCCCCCAGAACGCGGACCCGATGCCGAGCAGCGTCACGCCGGAGGCCGTGGCGAGGAAGGTGACGACGGCCGCCTCCCTGGACGCGGGGTCCGACAGGGCGGTGGCCAGGGAGGCCTCGATGGTGGCGAGCAGGCCGACCCCGGCGACGGCCAGGACGAGAGCGTGCGGCATCGCGGTGAGCAGCGAGGCGACGGTCGCGCCGAGCAGGCCGACGCAGAGGTAGAAGACCCCTGCCCATGCGGCCGCGAGGTAGCGCCGCCGCCGGTCGGGGTGGGCCCCGTCGCCGGTGCATATCGCGGCGGTCATCGCCGCAAGGTTGATGCCGAACGCTCCGAACGGCGCGAGCACCGTCTGTACGGCGCCCGTCCACGTCAGGACGGGCGAGATCGGTGCCTCGTAACCGGAGCCGCGCAGCACGGCGACTCCCGGCAGATTCTGCGAGGCCATGGTGACGACGAACAGCGGCACACCGACGCTGATCAGTACTTTCCAGTCGAACTCGGGAGCGGTGAACACGGGCTGAGCGAGCGACAGTTGGATGCGTTCCAGGTGCCAGCCGCCGATGAGGACGGAGGCGACGACACCGCCGCCGAGCGCGATGAGCACCGCGTAACGGGGCAGGAGCCGACGCGCGAGGAGATACAGCACGAACACCGGAAACGCGATCGCGAAACTGCCGCCCATCTGGGAGAAGAGCCCCGTCCCGAACTCCAGCAGCACTCCGCCGAGCAGCGCCGAGGCCAGGGGCACCGGGATCCGGTCCATGATCCGCGCGAACCATCCCGTCAGACCGCTCACCATGATCAGTACCCCGCAGAACACGAACGCGCCCACGGCCTTCCCCATGGACACCCCGCTCAGGCTCGTGGCGAGGAGCGCGGCGCCGGGCGTCGACCAGGAGGTGAGGATCGGGGCCTTGTGCCGCAGCGACAGACCCACGCTGGTCACGGCGATCCCGACGCCGAGTGCCAGCATCCAGGAGGAGACCTCCCGGGCGTCCGCACCTGCTGCCCGCGCAGCGGTGAACACGAGGGCAGCGGCGCTGGTCACTCCGACGGTGACCGCGATGAGCCCAGCCGCCAGGGCCGAGGGCGGTGCGACGGCGCGGATGCGGGCGAGCGGGGACATGGGGGCATCACTTCCGGAGGGGGTGAGGTGCAGAGGGGTGGGGGACGGGCGCGAGCGTTCCGTAAACAGATCGTTCTGTTTGTGGAACACTAAGGACGCGGGTGGCGGCAAGTCAAAGCGCCGGTGGGCGCAGGAACGGACGGAACCGGCGGATGGGTCTGAACGACGAGGTGGGGCGCAGGCTGAAACGACTGCGCCAGGACGACGGCCTGTCCCTTTCGGAGCTCGCACGCCGCTCGGGCGTCGGCAAGGGCACGCTCTCGGAACTCGAGACGGGTCGGCGCAACCCCACCCTGGAAACGCTCTACGCCCTGACCACCGCCCTCGGCCGCCCGCTCAGCGCCGTCCTCGACGACCCGGCACCCGGCGTCGCGGCGGGCACGGGCGGAGTCTCCGGCAGCGCCGTCACCGCGGTACTCCTGGAGCGGTACGAGGACGAGGGCGCGGCCACGGACGTCTTCCGCGTCACCATCGCCGATGGCACGACCCAGGAGTCGGCCGCGCACGTCCCGCACACCTCGGAAAGCCTGATGGTGCTCGCCGGTACCGCGGTCGTCGGCCTGCCGGACGCACCACAGATGGCAGGGCCCGGCGGCCATGCCCACTGGCCTGCCGACGTTCCGCACTTCTATAGCGCACCGCAGGGCGAGGTCCAGGGCATCCTCTTCGTCCGATACCCGAAGGGCCCGTCCCTCAAGGACCCTGCCCAGCAAGGGGCTTGAGGGCAGGTGGCCGTTCGTATCGAGCCAGCCGTTCAGTTCTCGTTCGGCGAGGGAACGGTGAGCTCTTCTGCGTTCATCACGGGCGCGCCGGCCGGTGCCGCGACGGCGGAAACCCCGGCGTCCGAGGCCTTCGGGGAGCGCAGGACCACGGCGGCAAGGAGGATACCGAGCACCTCCAGTCCGGCGGCCACGGCGAAGGACACGTGGTAGCCGCCCGTGGTGGCTTCGGCGGGGGTCTTGCCCTCGCCGAGCAATGTGTCGGCGCGATACGCGGCCAGCGCGGCGAGGATCGCCACACCGAGGGCCCCGCCGATCTGCTGCGTGGTGTTGACGAGTCCCGAGGCGAGACCCGAGTCGGCCGGGGTTGCACCGGACATGGCGAGCCCGATGAGGGCCGGGAGCGCGAGGCCTGCGCCGGCACCCAGCAGGAGCACCGACGGCAGGATGTCCACGGCGTAGGAAGCATCCACGGGCACGCGGCCCAGGAGGGCCAGCGCGACAGCGGTGAAGACCATGCCGGAGAGCAGCACGGCTCGCGGACCGAAGCGGCTGATCAGCTTCGCGGAGCAACCGAGCGAGATCACGGCGATGACGACGGGGCCCGGCAGGTAGGCCATGCCGGTCTTGACCGAGCTGTAGCCCGCCACCGACTGCAGATACAGGGCGAGCAGGAACTGGAAACCGAACAGGCCGGCCACGAACAGGAACATGACTCCGTTGGAACCCGACAGATAGCGGGAGCGGAACATCCGTAACGGCAGCAGCGGAGTGCCCGCCTTGGCCTGGCGCAGCACGAATCCGGTGAGCAGTACGAGCGCGAGGGCGCCGTATCCGAGGGTTCCGGCGGACCCGAGACCGTCGCTCTCGATCTTGTTGATTGCGTACACGACCAGCATCAGGCCCGAGGTCACCAGGAACGCACCCACCAGGTCGGCACCGGTGCCGAACCCGAGGCCCTGGTCGGGCTCGATGAGACGGACGGCGGCGACGAGAATGACGACTCCGATCGGCACGTTGATGAAGAAGATGGAGTTCCAGCCGACCGCCTCGGTGAGGACACCGCCGGCGATGACGCCGACGGAACCCCCTGCGGCGGCGACGAAGCTGAAAATGCCGATGGATGTGGCCTGTTCGCGGGGTTCTTGGAACATCGTCACGATCATGCCCAGGGTCACGGCGCTCGCCATGGCACCTCCGACGCCCTGGACGAACCGGCCGCAGATCAGCAGTTCCTGACTGCCCGCAAGCCCGCAGAGCAGTGACGCCGCCGTGAACAAGGTGATGCCGGCCAGGAACATCCGCTTGCGGCCGAGCAGATCGCCGAGCCGGCCCGAGAGCAGCAGGAGCCCACCGAACGCGATCATGTAGGCATTGACGAGCCAGGCGAGGTTCGACCGGGTGAAGTCCAGTTCCCTGCCGATCGTGGGTAACGCCACGGTGACGACGCTGCCGTCCAGAATGATGATCAGAGTCCCCGCGCAGAGCGTGTACAGCGCCAGCCGGCGTTTCCGCTCGGTCGGGGCGGCCGTGTCGGCAGCCATGAGTGACCTTCTCTCTCAAAGGGAACGACTTGTTACTGGGCTCATCATGTGTGACTCTCAAGTGCCGTGGAAGGAGGCACTTTTATGTCCCAGAGGAACAGCGCTGTGACCGCGAAGGTGCGGGCGAAGGCCGTCGACCGCGCCGTGGAAAACAAGGACTCCGCCTCCGCCGATCACGAGCGGACTGCGTGCACGGTGCTCCGGGTCCTTGAGCGGGTCAGCGGTAAGTGGGCGATCGGCATCCTGCTGGAGTGCGCGCACGGGCCTCGCCGGTTCACCGAGCTGGAGCGCGCGGTCAAGGGCATCAGCCGCCGCATGCTGACGCTCACGCTGCGCAATCTGGAGCGTGACGGCCTGCTGATCAGGACGGTCTACCCGGTGGTGCCGCCCAAGGTGGAATACACGGCGACACCGATGGCCCTGGAGCTGTACGAGTCACTGGTGGGCCTCGCCCAGTGGGCCGAGCGCCACCGATCCGCCATCGCCGACGCACGGGTGGAGTACGACCGGGGCGCGGTCGACCCCGTCGTGTGAGTTGTGAGAGGTCGTGTGAGCGACTGCCTGCCGCATGACCCGCCTCGCGCCTTAGCCGGAACGGACCGGCGCGCAATGCGGCACGGCGTGCTCCGGTGCGCCTGGCTGCGCCCCGACGCAATCGCTGGACCCGGCCGGTGTGCGTCGGGAGGGTGGGGGGGAGAAGCTCGTAGCTTCCCCTGCGAAGGAGAGCCCGTGATCCACATCAGCGAAACGCTCGTCCTGCAGACCGTAGAGGACTTCCTGACGCCCGAGGAGTTGTCTCAGCTCCGCAAGATCATGGACGACGAGCAACACACCACCGGCTGGACGCCCCGTTTCCAGGCCGAAGTCGTCCGCGCCCCCGCATCTGCCCAGGAACTCCTGCGGCACGCCACCAACCGCGCCCTGCCCGCCATCCAACGCGCCATGCCGTCCATCAAGGCCTGTGCCGACTGGGGATACACCGAACTGACCTCCGGCGGCCGGGTCCCTACGCACCTGGACGGCATCCCCGCCCTCGGCACCCTCCCGCACCGGATCGGCCGCATCGGTGTCGTGCTCGAAGAAGCGGACGCCGGGGGAGAGTTCTACGTCGAGACCACCTCCCACGACGGCGTCTGGACCGGAGCCGTGGCCGGTGAGGCGGACGGGTTCCAGCCGGGCACGGCACTCACCCACAAGCTGCCGCACTCACCGGGCCCGGACACCCACCAGCACGACAGCGAACCGGAATGGCTTCGAGGCGCGGCACGCAGCCGCTGGATCACCGACGCCGGGCCCGGCGTAGCCGTCGCCTATGGCGCCCAGGTCATTCATGGCGTGTTGCCCGTACGCGCCGGCCGCCTGCGCAAGTTCGTCACCGACCTGCTCGACTCACCCGCCGACTGACTGACCGCACGGCGCGCCTGCCCGAATGAAGCCGGCACGCAGTTACGCCCAACTCGTCCTACGGTCCTCGGGCGGGCAGCACCGGCCAGGCCGGGTTTCCGTAGCGGTCGGCCAGTGCGGACGCGCGGTCGCGCAGCGAAGTGCGCAGCGACTGCGGGGCCAGGGCCTCCGCGTCGATGCCGAGTTCCCACAGCGCCCATTCGGCATGCCGTGCGTCTTGGAAGGTCACCTCCAACCGCAACCAGCCGTCCGCGTCGGGGTCTTCCGCGCGGACGGCCAGCGCGGTGTCCAGCAACTCCTCCCGCCGCGCCGAACTCACCCTTAGCAGCACGGTGATGTGGTCGCCGCCGGACAGGAACTGGGCCGAGCGTTCACGCCAGATCCGGTCCAGGTCGACCCGGTCGGGGCGCTGTGCCGTTTCGGGGAGCTCCTCGGCGGCCAGTACCCGCGACAGCCGGTAGGTGCGATCGGCGCCGGATCTCGTCGCCAGCAGGTAGCTCCGGTCGCGTGCGGTCACCAGGCCGATCGGATCCACCGTGCGCCACTGGGGCGCCTGGCCCGTGGCCGCGTAGTGGATGCGCAGCTTGTGTCCGGCGAGCACCGCGCGCCGCACCTCGATCATGGTGGCGCCTGGTACGTCCTCAGCGACCAGGCGGCGTGAGAGCAGGTCGGTCTCCGGCTCGACGAGGAACCGCTGGGCCGCGTCGCTCGCGGTGGCCCGGTGGCTTTCGGGCAGCGCGTCGACCACCTTCCGCATGGCCGAGACCAGCGCCGAGCCGAGGCCGAACGCCTGCTCGCCGCGCCCCGATCCTGCGGTTAGCAGAGCAAGGGCTTCCTCGTGGTTGAGGCCGGTGAGTTCGGTACGGAAACCGGGCGACAACGCGAAACCGCCGTGCCGTCCGCGTTCGGCGTAGACCGGGACGCCGGCCGCGGACAGTGCTTCGATGTCGCGCAGCACAGTGCGGGTGGATACCTCCAGCTCACGGGCGAGCGTGTCCGCGGTCAGTCGACCGCGCTGACGCAGCAGCAGCACCAGCGAGACCAACCGGTCGGCGCGCATCCGGGAACTTTATCGAAATACATGACCAAGGGTGTCGTGAATTGTTGCGAGGCTCATCAACGGACACGACATGAGGCGCGGCGGCTGCCGAGCCGAAATCCGGTGGCCGGTGCGTACTCCCCTTGAACTGAATGGAGCTGACGTGACAGTGGAAAGAACGGCGATCAACCCGGTGACGTGGTCGGTGGACATGGGCTTCAACCAGGGTGAGGTCGTCTCCGGGCACACCCGGACGTTGTACATCTCGGGACAGACCGCGATGAGCGAGGAGGGCAAGCCCGAGCATGACGGCGACATGGCGGCGCAGTTGGCACGGAGCGTCGACAACCTGAAGTCCGTGCTCGGCGAGGCCGGCATGTCTCTCGCGAACCTCGTCCGGCTCAACGTCTACACGACCGACGTCGATCTGCTCTTCCGTCACTACGGCGTACTTGCCGGGCAGTTGGGCACCGCGGGGGTGGCTCCGACCACCGCGATGCTCGGGGTGACGCGGCTGGCGATCCCCGGGCAGATGGTCGAGCTCGAAGGAACCGCCGTCGCGTGACGTGACCGCGGTCAGGCCGCGCCGCCGGTTCTCTCACCTGCCCGGGACGGCGTCGATCTCCGCGATCAAGGCCTCGACGCGGGTCCTGATCGCATCCCGGATCGGGCGCACTGACTCCACACCCTTGCCCGCGGGGTCTTCCAGCGCCCAGTCGAGGTACTGCTTGCCGGGGAAGACGGGGCAGGCGTCGCCGCAGCCCATGGTGATGACGTAGTCGGACGCCTGAACGGCCTCGGTGGTCAGGACCTTCGGCTTCTGGGCGGCGATGTCGACGCCGACCTCCTTCATCGCCTCGACGGCGGCCGGATTGACCTGCTCGCCGGGGGCCGAACCGGCGGAGCGGACCTCGATCCGGTCGCCCGCGAGGTGGGTGAGGAAGCCGGCGGCCATCTGCGAGCGCCCGGCGTTGTGGACGCAGACAAAGAGCACGGAGGCGAGGGGAGGGGTGGTCATGGGAGGCCTTCCGTCGCGAGCGTCGAGCGATGTGACAGTATCAGTCCATGCTGACTTCAGTCGACGCTGATGTGATGCGGGTGCTGGGTGACCCGCTGCGTCTGAAAATCGTGACCCTGCTCGCCCAGGAGACGCTCTGCACCACGCACCTGGTGGAGGAGACCGGCGCCAAGCAGACCAACCTCTCCAACCACATGAAGGTGCTGCGCGAGGCGGGCCTGGTGGAGACCGAGCCGTGCGGGCGCTTCACCTACTACAAGCTGCGCCCCGAGATGCTGGCTTCGGTCTCCGCGCACTTCGCCGAGCTCGCCGCCTCCGCTCGCGCTGCCGCGGACAACAAGCGGGCCTGCTGATGAGCCGTACCGACACCACTCCGCAGACGGCCCGGGGAGTGGCGTCCGGCGAGGGCGTCGTCGCCAAGCTCTCCACGCTCGACCGCTACCTGGCCGTGTGGATCCTCCTGGCCATGGCCATCGGCCTGGGCCTTGGCAGACTGGTCCCGGGCATGAACGACACGCTGGCGAAGGTGGAGGTCGGCGGGATTTCGCTGCCGATCGCGCTCGGTCTGCTCGTCATGATGTACCCGGTGCTCGCGAAGGTGCGCTACGACAAGCTCGATGCGGTCACCGGCGACAGGAAGTTGCTGGCGTCATCGCTGGTCATCAACTGGCTCGTCGGCCCCGCCGTCATGTTCGCACTGGCCTGGATCTTCCTTCCCGACCTGCCCGAGTACCGCACCGGCCTCATCATCGTCGGCCTGGCCCGCTGCATCGCGATGGTCATCATCTGGAACGACCTCGCGTGCGGCGACCGCGAAGCCGCCGCAGTCCTGGTGGCGCTCAACTCCGTCTTCCAGGTCATCGCCTTCGGCCTGCTCGGCTGGCTCTACCTGGACCTGCTGCCGGGTTGGCTCGGCCTCGGCAAGGGCGAGCACCTCGACATCTCCATGTGGAAGATCGCACTGAACGTCGTCATCTTCCTGGGCGTCCCCCTCCTCGCCGGATTCCTCACCCGCCGCATCGGCGAGAGGAAGCTGGGCCGAGAGAAGTACGAGTCCAACTTCCTTCCCCGGGTCGGTCCTTGGGCTCTCTACGGCCTGCTCTTCACGATCGTCGTCCTCTTCGCCCTTCAGGGCGGGACGATCACCTCCCGGCCGCTCGACGTCGTACGGATCGCGCTGCCGCTGCTCGTGTACTTCGCGGTCATGTGGTTCGGTACGTTCGCGTTGGGCAAGGCGATCGGGCTCGCCTACGACCGCACCGCCACCCTGGCTTTCACCGCGGCGGGCAACAACTTCGAGCTGGCCATCGCCGTGGCGATCGCCACGTTCGGCGTCACCAGCGGGCAGGCCCTCTCCGGGGTGGTCGGCCCGCTCATCGAGGTCCCGGTACTCGTGGCCCTGGTGTACGTCTCGCTTGCCTGGCGCAAGAAATTCCCGCCCGGTGTTTCCGTGGGTGTCTCCGCCGACAGCAGGTGAACCTCTGGGGCCGGCTCCTTCTCGTCAGCTTCTCGTCAGCTCGTTCCCGGCCGGGAATGATCGAGGAGGATTTCCGCTGCCGCCCAGGCGTGCCGGCCGTAGTCGGCTTCGTCCAGCACCATGGCGCGGCTGGCCGCCCCGTCCGCGAGGGTGGCCAACTGCTCGGCGAGTGAGCGGGGTTCGCGGCAACCCAGCTCCGTCACCAAGGCGGCGATCAGTTCCACCATGCGCAGTTTCTGCTCCCGGGCGTAGGAGTGCCCTGTGCTCTCCGGGTCGGGGAACCGCGACTTGGAGAGCCTGCGCTTCTACGGCGCGCCACACGCGGCGTTCCTCTTCGTCCACGGTGACGGAGAGGCGCGGCTGGCCGCGGATGTCGGCGCCTATATGCAGACGCTGCTCCTGGCGATGACCGCGTACGGCGTCGACAGCTGCCCGCTGGGGCTGTTGAGCTTGAGAGGCAAGCGGGCTCCGGTCGAGTCGACCGCCGCCCTCCACCGCTAGGTCCTGCTCACCGTGGCGTGCCGGACCCGACCGTCGGCAGGTAGCGCGGTGCTCGCCAGGCCTTCAGCCGGTGCTCCACCGCGGCCCCCAGCGTCAGAAGCTTGCCGTCTTGATGGTTACCGGCCATCAGGAGCACGCCGACGGGAAGTTCGTTCACGGACCCGGCGGGCACCGAGAGGGACGGATATCCGGCGACGGCCGCCGGTGTGGAGGACGGGATGACGTCGTTGTCGCCGCGCGCGCAGTCGGTCGTCCAGGCGGGCGGGTTAGTGGGCGCGGCGATGGCGTCCAGACGGTGAGCTGCCATGGTCTCGTCGATGGAACGCCGGGAGAGGTCCTTCAACTCGGCGCGCATCGCCCGGTATTCGGGGTCGGTGGTGGGTGGCGCGGCGAGTGCCTGCTCGAACAGCTCCTGGCCGGCGAAACAGGTCTGTTCCTCGGGGTGGTCGCGGTTGAACTCGATCAGCTCGGCGAGGTTCCGGGGGCCTTCGCGCGTGCCGAGGTAGGCGTCGATGTCCCGGTGGAACTCGCTGAGCAGCGCCGGGAATTCGAGCTCGGTGAGCCGAGCCTGGTACGGGGGAGTCACCTCGACGACCACGGCACCCGCCTTGCGCAGCTTCTTCGCCGTACGGGTCATCACCGCGTCCACGTCGGACCCGAGCGAGGGCAGACGCCACAGCCCGATCCGCTTGCCGCGGAGGTCGGCGCCGTGGGCTGTCGCCGCCGCGTCCTTGGTTGTGAGCGAGCCGCCCCCGCCCTGGCCCTGGCCCTCGCTCAGAACAGAAAGCGTGAGCGCGGTGTCGATCACGTTGCGTGCCATCGGCCCCGCCGTGTCCTGCTCGGCGGAGATCGGCACCACGCCCGGCCATCGGTCTCGGTACCGATCGCGACCTGCGACAACGACGCGGCGAGCGCGGCGGCCGAGCCGGACGACGATCCGCATGGATTCCGATCGAGGACGTACGGGTTGTTGGTCTGGCCGCCCACCGCCGACCACCCCGAAGTCGGCTTCGCGCCACGGAAGTTGGCCCACTCGGAGAGATTGGTCTTGCCGAGGATCACCGCCCCCGCCTTGCGTAGCCGGGTCACCAGCGCGGCATCGGTGCCGGGCGGACTCCCGGCGAGCGCGAGCGAACCCGCCGTCGTCGGCATGTCACGGGTGTTCGGGTCAGGGCCGACGAGGTCAGCGAACCGCCCGCCATACGCGCCTATAACTCCGGAATGGTCACGGTGTCCAGATCCATCCCGGGTGCGAGAGCCGACCCGTTCGGCGGAGACGAGCTACCCGTGCCGTGCTCAGCTGCTTGCGCACCAGCGTTCGGTACGCCCGTCAGAAGGGACCCCGCGACCAGGGCGGCTGTCATTGCGGCAACGCTTCTGTTCCCCATGCGGATCAGCGGACTACACGGGGACCATCCGGCGCAAGGGTGCGGGGTTTTCGTAGAGCGTGAGGCCGCTACTGCTACTGCTGGACGTCCGCCTGTGCGGAAGGGCTGGGCGTGAGTGCGTCCGCGCCTTCGCTGTCCCTCTCCTTGTTTCGTTCGTCGCCGAGGACACGGGTCTCCGCGTCTTCCGCTTCGTCGAAGATCTCCTCGGCGGCGGTTTCCGCGTGCTTCGGCTTCTGCCCCTTCTGGTGTTCATTCTGGTGTGCGTCGCGGTGCTCGTGGTTGCTCATGCCGGGTCTCCATCCATCTGGTTCTGGTTTGCGTCGCAGCTCGTCACGCGTCGTCAATGCCCCGCGGCGATGACGAAGCCACTGCGGGGTCTCGTCGGCATCCGGTTCAACGGGATGCGCAGGTCCTGCTCCGGGACGTCGTACTCCAGCTGAGCGAGCCGTGGAAGCAGGGTGCTCAACACCGCCAAGGTGATGTCCTCGCCGGGGCAACGGTGGCCCTGGGACGCGTCTCCGCCGCCCTGCGGAACCAACTCGTTGCGACCGGGTTCGCGGCCCACGAAACGCTCCGGGTCGAACATGTAGGGGTTGGGCCACAGCTCCGGATCGTGATTCTGGCCGTAGAGGTCGAGGAGGACGAGAGAGCCTTCCGGGATCGTTTCGCCGTGCCACTCCACGTCGCCCGGAGCAAGGCCCGCGACGAACGGCGCGAACGGGTAGAAGCGCCGGAGTTCGTGGGCGAACGCCCGGCCATAGCCGTCCCGGTCCTGGGCCAGCCGCTGCCGTAGCGCCGGGTTCCGGTGCAGCGCATGGGCGCCGAACACGGTGTACCAAGTGACGGCGACGGTGGGGCGGATGACGTTGAGGATCTCCACGGCGGCAGTCCGCGGATCGAGCAGCTCGCCGCCGGCGTCGCGATGCGCGGCCACGGCCCGCACCACCGAGTCCGGCCCCGCGGCGTCCGCCGAAGTGCCACCATCCGTCGAAGTGCCACCGGCCGCCCGCATCTCCTCGACCAGATCCGCCAGCCGCTTCTCCTGGCGCCGCCGGGCGCGCCGGGCCCGCCAGTGCCGGGGCCCGGCGGTCGCGAATCCATCGACCATGGCCACCAGGTCCCGCGCGGTGCGCCGTGCCTCGCCGTCCGGGCCCTCAGTGAGCGGCACTCCTGCCCACCGGCACACGGCACGTGTGATCAGGAGGCTCACCTCGTTGAACAGCGTCACCCGCGGATGAGCGGTCCACTCCTTGCTCGACCGCTCCCACTCCGCGGCCACCTGCTGGGCCAGACGGGCGATGTCGGACGGGTCCTTGAGGAGCGAGACGAAGAGAGCCTTACGTCCGCGGTGCTCCGTTCCGTCAAGGGTGTGCACCGCACCTTCGCCGAACAGCGTGCTCAGCACCGGTTCGGGCAGGGCGGAACACCGCCGTACGTGGTGCTCGTCGTAGAAGAAGGCCACGGCGGCCGGCCCCCGCAGGGCGATGGCGGGTTTGCCCAACAGGCGTGTGCGGACGGGCCCGGGGCCCTTGCGGCGGCTCAGGTCGGGAAGCCACGCATACCCCTGCGAGAGGAGAGGCAGGGTGCTGTCCAGCATCGGTTTCCTCCTGGATGTCTTTCCGCTCGCCCGTGGGGGCCGCTCTCTGTCCAGCCTCTGCCGGGCCCGACGCGGACACCACTGGAGCGGCGCCGAACCCTTCGTGATCACGGTGTCGGGTGCCCCGCCGGGTCGCGATCATTCGTCGGTGTCATGAGCAGGCACGAGCAGTCATGAGCCGTCCGAGGCGGGACTTTCGTCCCGGTAGGGGAGCGCGCGCCGGGGCACGGGAGCAGAGCTCGACCAGCGAGGTCCGAGGGACCGGAGGAGGGAGACAATTCATGCGAACGATCAGGCGCGTGAAGCGCGTGCTGTACGGGGCTCTGTGCCTGCCCGGAGGCGAGCGGCGGCGTAGCCCTCCATGAATAGCGAGCGATTGCGCGGGCACAAGATGGCGGCCGACAGCGCTTCACCGCACTCCTTGCACGTCTTCTGCACCGCACTCCTTCACCGCACTCCTTCACCGAAACCCATGAGAGGAGCACCCCGTGCTCAGGCCCCACCCCACCTTCCTGCACACCCTGCTCGAAACCTATGCCTCGCTGCGACACATGCAGGCCCGAGAGGATTCGGCCGAGGTCCGGCGGCGGATGGACGACGTCCTGTACACCTTGTGCGTCTCCACCGGTAAGCGGACGCCGGAGTCGGCTCTGGCGTGGGCCCGCGCTCAACTGGCCGGAGTGCACTCACAGGATGACGCCCGACTGTCCGCCTGAATGACTGGCCGGGCGCCGCGTGGGTACTGGTGTGAAACTTGGAAATGCCCGAAAGGCGGCCCCTGCGGCCACTGCGAGCACACGCCGTGACCGGAGCCAAGAAGAACAGCGAGGTCAGCATGCCGGCTGGATCCAGCAACAAGCGCGAGCGTCAGTACGAACACATCAAGGAGAGCGCCGAGGAACGCGGTGCCTCCAAGGGCAGGGCCAAGGAGATGGCGGCACGCACGGTCAACAAGGAGCGCGCCCGCTCCGGTGAGTCGAAGAGTGCGAGCAAGACATCGACGAAGGACCCGAAGTCCGCGCCGCAGCGCGGCGGGGAGCGTTCCCACAGCGGGGCCCAGGGCCCCACCCGGGACCAGCTTTACGAAGAGGCCAAGAAGAAGAACATCGACGGCCGTTCGTCGATGAACAAGCAGCAGCTCAAGAAGGCCCTCGGACGCTGAGACACCAGACGCCCGCGGCGGTGTGCACCGCCGCGGGCGGTCGTCTTTCCGCCGGTCCGGCCGGATCCTGACGCCATGCGTCAGTCTTCGGTCTCCCTTCACCCAGGTGGCTAATGCTGGGCATGTATGCGCGTCGTGCGGGAACCCCGTGTTCCATGGACTCCAGCCTCACCTGCCCCATCAGGTCTCACCTGCGCGTCGACGCCCTTGACCTGGTACTCGAAGCCGAATTGACCCTCACCTACGCCACCAAGGACCCCCTGGCCGTCACCCTCACTTTTCCGCCGCCCGCGGCCGGACGGGCACCGACGGTCTGGGTGTTCTCCAGGGATCTGCTGGCCTCGGGGCTGCGAGCACGGACAGGTGAGGGCGATGTCGTGATCCGGCCGAGCGGGCGGCACCGGGTGCTGGTGACTCTCACGTCCCCGAGCGGACGAGTCCAGGGTGAACTGGAGCGGGCACCGGTCGAGGCGTTCGTCCGAGAGGCGTACGCTCTGCTGCCCGCTCCCGAGGAGAGCGCGGCACTGGGCCTGGACGAGCTGGTCACAGCCCTTCTCGCAGCACCCTGAGCCAAATAGAGGCGTCCCGCAGCCCTAAGTCCTCACACCGGCTGCGGGGCGCCCGGTTCGCCCTCGGCCATGGCCACGTGCGCCCGCGCGGCGGCGAGCGCCCTCTCCACCTCACGGGTTCCGGTGGAGACGCAGAGGGTGTACGCGATGTCCTCGAGCCTCTGGCGGTTCTCGGGGGCGCGGTTGCGCATATGCAGCGCACTCAGGGCCTCGTACTGTTCCACCAGGTTGCGCAGTATCCTCGGGTCGGCCATCAGCACGGCAGGTCTCCTTCGCTCTCGACGGGCAGGGGTGAACGTCCTCAACATGCGGTGGTGCAGGGGGGACCGGCACCATCCGGCACGCCCGGGCGCGCACCACGGCAGGTGGAGAGTGGGCGAGGTGGCTACCGGCGCGTACCTGTCCACAACCGCGGTGC
The DNA here is from genome assembly GCF_044455475.1 of Streptomyces sp. NPDC051218. NCBI lineage: Bacteria > Bacillati > Actinomycetota > Actinomycetes > Kitasatosporales > Streptomycetaceae > Streptomyces > Streptomyces sp. NPDC051218. The sequence goes on from NZ_JBITEU010000002.1 coordinate 925,228, forward strand.
GCGAGCCGGGACAGGCCGACGGACGCCGGATTTCCTGCCCCATCTCGAGTTCATCGCCGAGGTCGACGAGATGGCCGCCGAGGCGGGTTTCGTGTGGATGGCGGTTGAGGAAGAACAACACTCGCTCCGTGGAAGCAGGGCTTTTGGGCGCGGCCGCTTCCTGACCTCAAAGTTCAGTGTGCCCACGAGAGAGCTCCGGACGCCACCCGGCGGTGTGACGTGAGCCGCACGAGCCCGGGGTTTGGGCCCTCCGCTGCCTGGTATGCGGGTCCCGGCGCCGCCTGCCACCATGACCGTGTGCGTCCGGCGGGTGGAGCACCCGTCGTTGCCGTCCCGCCCGGAGGAGTTCTCGTGACCGACCGGAAGCATGTACTGCGCGGTCGCACAGCTGTCGTGACCGGCGCCGCGCGCGGTGTGGGCGAAGCCATCGCCAGAGAACTCGCCGATCGAGGAGCCGAAGTGGCCCTGCTCGGCCTGGAGGAGAAGTCACTGGCCCGCGTTGCCCAGGAGCTGCCCACCCCGTCGCGGCACTGGCACGTGGACGTCACGGACGCCGAGGCGATGGCGCGCGTGGCCGGAGAGGTACGCGAACAGCAGGGCCCCGCATCGGTCGTCGTCGCCAACGCGGGGGTCGCCGAGGGCGGACCGCTCGTCGACTCGGACCCCGCGAGCTGGCAGCGCGTCATCAACGTCAACCTCGTGGGCAGCGCGAACACCGCGCGGGTCTTTCTGCCCCAACTCCTCCACACCCACGGCTACTTCCTGCAGATCGCCTCACTCGCCTCCATCGGCGCCGCTCCGCTGATGAGCGCCTACTGCGCGTCCAAGGCGGGCGTGGAGTCCCTCAGCCAGTCCCTGCGTGCGGAGGTCGCCCCCCGGGGTGTCAGAGTGGGCGCCGCCTATCTGAGCTGGACCGACACGGACATGATCCGTGACGCCGACCAGCATGCCGTCCTGCGCGAACTGCGTGCGCACATGCCTGCGCCGGCCCGGAAGGTCTATCCCCCGGAGCACGTGGCCGGGCGTCTGGTGGACGCCGTCGAGCGGCGGGCGGCCACCGTGTACGTGCCGGGGTGGCTGCGGGCCGTGCAGTTGGTGCGGGCCGGCCTGCCGCCCCTCGTCAGCAGGTACGCACGCCAGGAGTTGACGCGCTCGGAGTTCTCGTCCACGGGCCTGCTCGGGCCCGGCGGGCGCGCGGCTGAGACCCCCACCGGGCCGCGCTGAGGCAGCTCCGAAGTCAGCCCGGCCGAAAGCGCCGGTCGAGCCGGCCCCGCAGCGCGGCACGGGCCGCGTTGGCTCCGGGAGCGCCGTGGACGCCGCCCCCCGGGTGGGCGGCGGCCGACGCGAGGTAGAGGCCCTTGACCGGGGTCTCGGGTCGGCCCGTGCCCGGAGTGGGGCGGAACACCAGCTGCTGGTGGGCGGAGGCCGTGCCGCCGTTGATCGCACCGCCGTGCAGGTTGGCGTCCATGGCCTGGAGGGTGGACGGGGCGAGAAGACGCCGGGATCGGATGCGGGAGCGGAATCCCGGCGCCCAGCGTTCCACTTCGTTCTCCATGCGGTCCGCCATGGCTTCCTGTTCCCGCTGGTCCCAGGCACCGGTCAGGCCGTCGTCACCCGCGTCGCCCTTGATCCGCTGCGGGACGTGCGTGTAGGCCCAGGCTGATTCGGTGCCGGACGGCGAGCGCGAGGCGTCGGCGGTGGTCATCTGACCGAAGAGGAGGAACGGGCGGTCGGGCACCTTCCCCATGGCGATCTGTGCCGCGAACTGGGTCAGACCGTCGACGCCGTCGGCCAGATGGACCGTCCCCGCCGTGGCCGCCTCCCGCGCCGTCCAGGGCACCGGCCCGCTCAGCGCCCAGTCGACCTTGAAGGTCGCGAAGTCCCACTGGAACCGGCGCAGATCCCCAAGGAGGCGCCCCGGCAGATGCCGGGCGTCGACGAGATCACCGAACAGCGCCGGTGCGGACACGTCGGCGAGAACCGCGCGGGACGCGGGGACATCCTCACCTCCGGCCGTGCGCACGCCGACCGCGCGTCCGGACCGTACGACGACCTCACTCACGCGCTCCCCGCACCGGACCACGCCCCCGTACCGTTCGAGCCGCCGCACCAGGGCCGCCGTCAGCGCGCCCGCACCGCCGACCGGAACAGGGAAGCCGTACGTCTGGCCGAGCATGGACATCAGCCAACCGAAACCTCCGCTGCCCGCCGCTTCGGGGCCGAGGTCCGCGTGCAGCGCGTTGCCGGCGAGCAGCAGCCGGCCGCCCTCGCCGCGGAACTCCTCCTCGCCCAGGCGCCGGACCGGCAGCGCCATCGTGCGGGCCATCCGCAGCCCGCCCGCGCCCCGGAGCTTGGCGGCGAGGCGGATCCCGGACCGTACAGGGGGGAATGGGGTGAAGAGCGCCCCCAGGATGTCGGGGCCGATGCGGTTCCAGGTGGAGCAGAGGTTGAGCCAGGCGGCTCCGTCGCCCGCCGCGAACGTGTCGAGACCTGCTGCCGTCTCCGCCGCCCCGCGAGCGAGGACCGCGCACCGGCCGTCCGGCAGGGGGTGCGCGAGGACGCGGGGAGCGTGGCTCCAGCTGAGCCCTTCCTGCTGGAGCTGCAGGTCCGCGAGGATAGGGGAGGCCGCGGCGAGGGGATAGAAGGCGCTGAAGAGATCGTTCACGTAATCGGGGTGCACACCGCGATCGCTGCGGACGGCACCGCCCGGCTCGTCCTGCTCCTCGAGAACTTCCACACTCCATCCGGCGTCGGCCAGCAGATTCGCCGCGACGAGACCATTGGGCCCCGCACCGATGACCACCGCGTCCGGCATCCCTGACTCCTGACGTTCGCTTCGCCGACGTGCTCGACCTGATCGGCCTGTCTTCAGGCAGATTCGTACGTGCGCTTCGGTGACTTCTCCACGACGTCCGCCAGCCGGGCGAGCATGGCGCGGTGCCGCAGTTGGATCAGGGCGTCCACGGCCGCGTTGTGGAGCATTCCGCCGGGCCCGGTCAGCGGGTGCTCGTCGACGATGACCAGGGCGTACTCACCCCAGGGCCGTACGTCGAGAGCGATGCGCGCCGCACCGAGCCATCCGCTGTCGGCCTCGAGCTCCAGAATGCCGGGCTCTTCGCACCGTCGGACGGTCGTGCGGCCCGACAGCGTCCGCCACCCCACCCGCACCGTGTACGTGATGCTGGAGCCGACCTCGGGCCAGTCGCCTTCCCTGGGCTCCGAATCGGATGTGCCGACCACCCAGTCGCCGTAACGCGAGCCGTCCGCGAGTACCGCCCAGACGTCTGCCACGGACCGCTTGATCAATCGGTGTCGTACGGCCATTCGGCTCTCCAGCCCTCGTCGGAAACGGAAGCCCGCGTCGGATGCTGCGGCTCCCCGGTACCCGGCCCGTCCGTTCTCACTCCTGTTCACCCTCGCAGGCGTTCGGTGGGTCCGCCGCCTGCCGGACGCCGAATCGGGTACGTGTGTGCGCGTGAAATCTCCCCGCACCAATTCCGAAGCCTCCGAGCCGACCGCGCTCAAGAAGGCGCTGACCACCCCGCTGCTCTACTTCTTCATCCTTGGAGACGTCCTCGGCGCTGGCGTGTACGTCCTGGTGGGTCAGGTCGCGGCCGACACGGGTGGTGCCGTCTGGGTACCCCTCGTCGTGGCGCTGTGCCTGGCACTCCTGACGGCGGCCTCGTACGCCGAACTGGCCACGAAGTACCCCCGGGCCGGCGGCGCCTCCCACTACGCGACCCTGGCCTACGGGCCTTTCGCGGGGTTCCTCGCCGGTTTCTGCATGCTGGCCGCCGGCATCGTGTCGGTGGGCGCCCTGGCCCGCGGGTTCGGCGGCGACTATCTGGCGGAGTTCGTCACGCTTCCCGTGGCCCTCGTCGCGGTCGTGTTTCTTGCCGCCCTTGCCCTGCTGAACGCGCGGGGGATCAGTGAGTCGACGCGGGCCAACGTCGTCGCCACCGTCATCGAGGTGAGCGGGCTCCTGCTCGTGATCGGCCTCGGCGTCTGGATCGTGCTGCGCGGCGACGGTGACGTCGGGCGGCTCACGGAACTGGGCACACCGGAACACGGGCCCGCGGCAGCGGTGCTGAGCGGCGCGGTCCTCGCCTACTACTCGTTCGTCGGATTCGAGACCTCCGTCAACGTGGCGGAGGAGACCCGTGACCCGCGCCGCTCCTATCCGCGGGCCCTCTTCGGCGCGCTGATCACCGCGGGGGCGGTCTACGCCCTGGTCGGTGCCGCCGCCGCGGCGGCCGTGCCGACCAAGACGCTCGTCGAGTCCAGCGGGCCGCTCCTCGAAGTCGTCCGGGCAGCCGGCGGCGTTCCCACGGAGCTGTTCAGCGCCATCGCCCTGGTCGCCGTCGCCAACGGCGCCCTGCTCACCGGCATCATGTCGTCGCGCCTGGCCTATGGCATGGCGCGCGACCGGCTGCTGCCGAGTTTCCTCACGAAGGTGCTGCCGGGCAGGCGTACGCCATGGGCGGCGATCGCCGTGACCACCGCGTTCTCGCTTCTCCTCGCGCTGACCGGCGACGTGTCGACGCTCGCCTCGACCCTGGTCCTCCTGCTGCTGGTGGTCTTCTTCCTGGTCAACACGGCGGCTCTGGTGCTGCGTCGCGACGCCACCACGCGGGACCACTTCCGGGCCCCGACCGTGGTGCCGGTGCTCGGAGCGGTGTCCTGCGTGGTGCTCGCGACGCAGATCGAGGGCGAGGTGTGGCTGCGGGGCGGGATCGTCCTGCTGGTGGGCGCGGTCCTGGGCGCCGTCACCGCTGTGCGGCGCCGCGCCTGAACCCCGCCCCGGGCCCTACGCGGCCTGGATCAGTTCGGCTCGGCCGAACAGGAGCGCGTAGCCGGAGGGGAGTTGGGCCAGCATGCGGGTCAGGAGGCCGGGGCCGGCGAGGTCGGCGACGGCGGCCAGGACGGCGCCGGTGTCCCAGCGCGTGGTGGCGGGACTCGCCCCTGCGCGGGTGGCGAGATCCTTGACGAATCCCCAGCCGGTGAGGGGTTCGGTGGCGGGGATCTGGGCGGTGAGGATGAGTGCGGCCTCGACGGGCATGCGGGCGGCGAGATCGACGCGTTCCTCCCCGGTCAGCTGCCTGCCAAGGCCGCCGATGACCAGCCGGACGGCTTCCTCGGCGCGCTCCCGGGTGGGGTACGCGCCCTCGAAGCGGACCTTCTCCAGCATCTGCTGGAAGGTCATCGCGGGGAGGGGCCGGGAGAGTTCAGGGCGTTCGGAGATCACTGACATCGCGGAGTGCGCGCCTTTCTCGTCGCAGAGGTTGTGTCGCGGATGCGGGCAGCTGGAGAGCACCCGCGGGCGGGGCGTGGGGTCGTGGGGTGAGCCGAGGGAAGTTTGCGAGGGAGGCCGGGCGGGAGCCGACTCGGCCCGGGCGCGGAGGAGGAGCCGGGGGAAGGCCGCCAGTCCTCCGCGCCAGTCGTCCGTGGCTGGGGCTCAGCCGCGGATCTCCCTCCGGGACGCTTCGTTCCCGATGGAGACCTTGCGGGGCTTGGCACGCTCGGCGATCGGGATGCGCAGGGTCAGCACACCCGCGTCGTAGTCGGCCTTGATGCGCTCGGTGTCCAGCGTGTCGGCCAGCACGATCTGGCGGGAGAACACGCCCAGTGGCCGCTCGGACAGTTCCATCTGGACGTTCTCGGACTTGGTGACCGGTCGGCGCTCGGCCTTGACGGTCAGCATGTTCCGTTCCACGTCGATGTCGATCGCCTCGGCGGTCACGCCGGGCAGATCGAAGGCCACCACGTACTCGTCGCCTTCGCGGTAGGCGTCCATGGCCATCGCGGACGGTCGCGACCACGTTCCGGGGCCCACCAGCTGCTGGGCGATGCGGTCGAGCTCGCGGAAGGGATCGGTGCGCATCAACATCGCGAAACACCTCCATAGGTCAGGGCAGTACCTGCCAATGCGCTTCACCTGCTCTAGGTTGTAGCATGTCATCCAATCGATGACAAGGTAGATGTCGTCCATCGGATGACGCCGAGATGAAGGAGGCCACATGGCAGCGACCGGCGCACCGGAATCACCCCAGGCAGAAGCCCGGAATCCGGCCTCTTTCCCGGCCGCGGCCTCCGCTCTGGAGGCCATCAGCGACGCCATGGACGTCGCCCGACGACGCGGCGCGGGTGCGGCTCCCGCCGGGGGCACCGACCTGGAGCAGGCCTTGGCCTCCCTGCTGCTGCTGCGCGAGGTCCGTGAGCAACTCGCCGCGTGGGAAGCGGGGTTGATCGAAACCGCACGGCACGCGGGAGCCAGCTGGGCCGACCTCGCGCGCCCCCTGGGGGTCGCAAGCCGCCAGGCCGCCGAGCGGCGCTACCTGCGCCAGCGCCCCGGGCCGACCGGAAGCACCGGCGAGCAGCGCGTACAGGCCACCCGGCAGCGCCGCGCCGCCGACCGCAGCCGTACCGCCTGGGCCCGGGAGAATGCCGCCGCCCTGCGCCGCATCGCCGGTCAGGTCACGTCACTCACCGGTCTCCCGCCGCAAGCCCAGGTTCCGGTCGGCCATCTCGACGCGGCTCTCGCCGACGACGACCCGGCGGCCCTGATCGACCCGCTGAATGCGGCTTGCCCGTACGTGGCGCGCACCCACCCCGCTCTCGCCGCCCAGCTTGACGGGCTCATCGGGCACCTCGAAGAGAAGGACGCACGCAATTAGGCGACGGTTATCAGCAAAAAACTGACCATTACATGGCGCCTATGCGGCTTAATCTGCAAGGGCGACACCAGCTCCTGCCCGTAATGTGCGCATTAAGTACCGAATCCGTGTTGCTTCAGCAGGCGTCACTAGGAGTCAGCCCCTCCAGAAGCCGAGAATCTCGTAAGTCTGTTGATTATTTGCAATCTCTGCCACACATCTTGCGTTCTTGTGTCGCTCGCGATTGAGTGCTGACGCGTACCGCAGATACGGGTTGGCATATGTCATGAACGCGTCAGAGAGGACCACCGTGAGATGGAGACAGCGGAGCCGGCGCACCATAGGCGCCTGGCTCGTCGGCGCCCTGTTAGCCGCCGGGCTCCTGCCCGCCGCCGCCCACGCAGCGCCCGCGGCGCCCAAGTCGGCCGCGAACCTGGCGCTGAAGAAGCCGATCGAGGCGTCCACGTCCACCCAGAACTACTACGCACCCAACGCCAACGACGGCAGCACGAGCACCTATTGGGAATCGAGCGGCCATCCGTCGACGCTGACCGTGAAGCTCGGCGCTGACGCGGAGCTCGACTCCATCGGGCTCAAGCTCAACCCGGACGCGGCCTGGGCGGCCCGTAAGCAGAGCATCGAGGTGCTCGGACGCGCGCAGTCCACCGGCGACTTCAGCACGGTGAAGGCTCGGGCCGACTACACCTTCGACCCAGCGGGCAACCAGAACCGCGTGACGATTCCGGTCTCCGGGCGCTACGCCGAGGTCCGGCTGAAGATCTACTCCAACAGCTCCGGATACGGGGCCCAGGTCGCGGAGTTCGAAGTCAACGGAACCCCGGCACCCAACCCCGACCTGACCGTGGCCGACCTGAGCTGGCGGCCCGCGCAGCCCAGCGAGAGCGACGCCATCAAGGTCGACGCCACCGTGCGCAACACGGGCTCGGCGGCCTCCGCCGCCACCACGGTCGACGTGAGCCTGGGCGGGACGGTCGCAGGCAACGCCGAGGTGGGCGCGCTCGGCGCCGGTGAGTCGGCCACCGTACCGGTCGACATCGGCAAGCGGGCGCAAGGCAGTTACACCGTGTCCGCGGTGGTGGACCCCCGTGACACGGTCCCCGAACAGGACAACGACAACAACAGCCGCACCGCCGCCGCGAAGCTGACGGTCGGCCAGAGCCCAGGCCCCGACCTGGAGGTCACCGGCATCACGTCGAACCCGGCCAACCCCGCGGTCGGCGCCGACGTCGCCTTCGCGGCCAAGGTGCACAACCGTGGGACGAGCCCGGTGAGCGCCGGATCGGTGACCCGTCTGACCGTGGCCGACAAGACACTGAACGGCACGACACCCGCCATCGCCGCGGGCGAGAGCGCCACCGTCGACCTGTCGGGCAAGTGGACCGCCACCAGCGGCGGCGCCACCCTCACCGCGAGCGCGGACGCCACCGATGTCGTGGACGAGACGAACGAGGACAACAACGTCTTCGCGCGCTCCATCGTGGTCGGCCGCGGCGCGGCGACGCCCTACGTCGAGTACGAGGCGGAGGACGGCAGGTACGAGGGCACGCTCCTCGAGGCGGACGCCGAGCGCACCTTCGGGCACACCAACTTCGCCACCGAGTCATCGGGCCGCAAGGCGGTACGCCTCAACTCGACCGGTCAGTACGTGGAGTTCACGTCGACCAGCGCCACCAACTCCATCGTCGTACGCAACTCCATCCCCGACGCACCAGGCGGCGGCGGCCAGGAGAAGACGATCAGCCTCTACGCCGACGGAAAGTTCGTCCAGAAGCTGACCTTGTCGTCCAAGCACAGCTGGCTGTACGGCAACACGGACCAGCCCGAGGGTCTGACCAACAGGCCTGGTGGCGACGCGCGCAGGCTCTTCGACGAGTCGCACGCCCTGCTCGCGCAGACCTACCCGCAGGGCACCAAGTTCCGGTTGCAGCGCGATGCCGGTGACGACGCCGCGTACTACACGATCGACTTGATCGACCTGGAACAGGTGGCACCTGCGGCGAGCAAGCCCGCCGCGTGCAAGTCGATCACCGAGTACGGGGCTGTCCCCAACGACGGCATCGATGACGCGGACGCGATCCAGAAGGCGGTGACCGCCGACCAGAACGGCGAGATCGACTGCGTATGGATCCCGGCAGGCCAGTGGCGTCAGGAGAAGAAGATCCTCACCGACGACCCGCTGAACCGGGGCCAGTACAACCAGGTGGGCATCAAGGACGTGACGATCCGCGGCGCCGGCATGTGGCACGCGCAGCTGTACTCGCTGATACCGCCGCAGGACGCGGGCGGCATCAACCACCCGCACGAGGGCAACTTCGGCTTCGACATCGACGACAACACCAAGATCTCCGACATCGCCATCTTCGGCTCGGGCACCATCCGGGGCGGCGACGGCAATGCCGAGGGCGGTGTCGGTCTCAACGGCCGCTTCGGCAAGAACACCAAGATCTCGAACGTGTGGATAGAGCACGCCAACGTCGGCACCTGGGTCGGCCGTGACTACAGCAACATCCCCGAGCTGTGGGGACCTGGAGACGGCCTCGAGTTCAGCGGGATGCGCATCCGCAACACCTACGCGGACGGCATCAACTTCACCAACGGCACCCGCAATTCGACCGTCTTCAACTCCTCCTTCCGCAACACCGGTGACGACGCGCTCGCCGTGTGGGCCAGCAAGTACGTCAAGGACACGTCGGTCGACGTCGGCCACGACAACGTGTTCCGCAACAACACGGTGCAACTGCCGTGGCGTGCCAACGGCATAGCGGTGTACGGAGGTTACGGAAACAAGATCGAGAACAACCTGATCTACGACACCATGAACTACCCCGGCATCATGCTCGCGACCGACCACGACCCGATCCCCTTCACCGGGCAGACGCTCATCGCGAACAACGGGCTCTACCGCACCGGCGGGGCGTTCTGGAACGAGGACCAGGAGTTCGGCGCGATCACCCTGTTCGCGCAGGGGCCGAGCATCCCCGGTGTCACGATCCGTGACACCGACATCCACGACTCGACGTACGACGGCATCCAGTTCAAGACGGGAGGCGGCGCCATGCCGGACGTGAAGATCAGCGACGTGACGATCTCCAAGTCCAACAACGGCTCCGGCATCCTCGCCATGGGCGGAGCACGCGGCAGCGCGACACTCAGCAACGTGCAGATCAGCGACTCGCGCGACGGGGACATCCTGATCGAACCGGGCTCGCAGTTCGTGATCAACGCAGGAGGCGCGGGCCTCGACCCTGACGTACCGGGGAAGAGGCAGGGACTGTAACGGCAGTTTCAGCAGCCTGAATTGACCGGTCCACTCTCCACCAGGCCGCCCGGATCTGTGTCTCAGATCCGGGCGGCCTGTCGTCACCTCGGCTGCTCTTCCAGCGCACGGATACCCGGCGCGCAGCTGATCCTCAGCTCGTCCAGTCCGGCCGCCGACAGCTGCTTCTCGGCGGAACCGCGGCGGCTGCCGTCGAGTTGGGCGCAGGCGCTGTCCAGCCATGGGCGGGCAGGGTCGATGCCGACGAATGCGGCCAGGCGGGCGAGTTCGTCGCGGGGGGAGTCGATGAGGTCCTCGTAGGCGAGCGTCATACGTTGGTCGGAGGGCAGGGCGTCGAGGAATTGTGCGCCCTGGGTGACGAGTTCGGACCACAGGACGCCGAACCGGTTCAGAGGGAAGGGGCGGTCTCGTACGAGGGTGGGGTCGAAGGACTCTTCGAGCAGCGGCGCCAGATCCGGAGGCAGGGAGCGCACCTGCTCGGCCGTCAGATCGCCGAAGCTATCGACGCCCGTCCGTTCCCTGATCTCGCGCATCAAGGTGATCACGCGGTACCCGGGATGGCGGCTCATGGACAGGGCGCAGTCCGGCCCGTCGCGATGGAGATGCACGAATTTCGCGTAGGGGAAGGCGGCACGCAGCCTGGGAGCCCAGCCCGTCGAGTAACCGGAGCGTTCCACGACGGCGGTGCCCCCGAGCCGTGCGCCGAGCAACTCGAAGAGGGCTTCGTGGTGTTCGGCGGCGGGGCGGTCGGGCCAGTCGACGACCGCCGCGCGGATTTCGTCGAGCAGGCCGTCGGGGTCTTCGGTGAGGTGGGGCAGCACCATGAGGGAGAGCGCGGGGATACCGGGGCTCTGCCCCGTGTACTTCCCCGGACGGCGTGTGTAGAGGAACTCGGGCATCAGGAGCCCACTGCGGATCATGCTCGCGAAGTACGGGGTGGGCCGGAAGAGGGCTTCCCAGAACTCCGCGCCCGAGACCTGGCCCTCGGGAAAGGCCGCGTCACCGACGGAGGCCATGTACTCGTTGAGGCTGAGTACGTCGGGGTGCGTGTTGAGGATGCGGGACAGCGCGGTGGAGCCGCTGCGGCCCGTACCGATCACGAAGGTCAGGCTGCGCAATGTCGCTCTCCGAAGACAAAGGGCGGGGATTCGAGGGCTGTGTGCACCTCAGCACATTCGCGCCGAGGGCACCAGGTGGCAGCCGGGCCATGAGTGTTGACCCTCACGTGGCGTCAGGCCGCATAGTCATCGGCATGGAGGAACACCTGACCGTGGGACGCGTGGCCGAGCTGGCCGGCGTGAGCGTTCGCACGCTGCATCACTACGACGAGATCGGCCTCGTACAGCCGTCGGCGCGGACCGCGGCCGGTTACCGCGCCTACTCGGCGGACGACGTCGAGCGGCTGCGGGAGGTGTTGGCCTACCGGCGGTTGGGTTTCGGATTGCGCGAGATCGCGGACCTCGTCGACGACCCGGCCGCTGACGCCATCGCGCGTCTGCGCCGGTTGCGTGGCCTTCTGCTGGAGCAGCGGGACCGCGCCGCTGCCATGGTGACGGCCATAGACAGGGAACTGGAGGCACGGGCGATGGGGATCAGGGCGACGCCGGAGGAGCAACTGCAGGTGCTCGGAGCGCAGTTGTACGAAGCCATCGGGTCGGCGTATCCGGCCACGCGGCGCACCGAGCCGCGTATCGCCGCGCGGGTCTGGGACGCGCTCGGGGACGCACGAACGGTACTGAACGTCGGGGCAGGCACCGGCTCCTACGAGCCGCCGGACCGCGAGGTGACCGCTGTGGAACCGTCGGCGGTCATGCGGGCACAGCGCCCCGCGGGGGCGGCGCCGTGCGTGTCCGCCAGTGCGGAGAGCCTGCCGTTCGAGGACCAGTCCTTCGACGCCGCGATGGCCTTCAGCACCGTCCACCACTGGGACGACCCGATCGCCGGGCTGCGCGAGATGCGGCGCGTGGCCCGCCGCGTGGTCGTGTTCACGTACGACGCCGACGCGACCGGCTGGCGTGATCGGTTCTGGCTCACCCGCGACTACCTGCCCGAATTCGCCGGCCTTCTCGCCGAGTGGCCTTCCATGGCCGACCTGACCCGCGCGATCGGCGGCCGCGCGGAGCCGGTGCTCGTCCCGTGGGACTGCGCCGACGGCTTCTTCGAGGCGTACTGGCGCCGGCCCGAGGCGTATCTGGACGAGCAGGTGCGCCGGGCGGTGTCGGTGTGGACCAGAGTCGGGCCGCAGGCCGAGCAGAGGGCGGTGAAGAGCCTCCGCGACGACCTTTCCTCAGGCAAGTGGACCGAGCGCAACCGCGACCTCGTCGCCCTCGACGCGGCGGAGCTGGGCCTCCGCCTGCTCGTGGCCTGACGGGGCGCGGCTCGACGGCGGGCGCACGCGGGGCAAGCCGTATACGGGACCTTCGGCACCGGTGACAGGGACCTGGGCCACTTCTCTGGGGCCCAAAGGTCACATCGGCTGTCACATCAGTGGTGGCTCTGCCGGGAGTGAGACGGCTCAGTACGCGGAGTCGACGTTGTCGATCGAGCCGTACTTGTCGGCGGCGTAGTTGGCGGCCGCGGTGATGTTGGCGACCGGGTCGGTCAGGTTATTCGGCGTGCCGGACACGTGGTACGCGTCGAAGGTCGGCTGGATCACCTGGAGCAGACCCTTGGACGGCGTGCCGTTCTGCGCGTTCACGTCCCAGCCGTTCTGGGCGTTGGGGTCACCGGCGGACTCACGGATGATGTTGCGGTGCAGGCCCTCGTAGGAACCGGGGATGCCCTTGGACTTCATGATGTCCAGGGACTCCTTGATCCAGCCGTCGAGGTTGTTGGGGTAGTTCTTCTCGGCCTTCGCGGCGGCGGCAGGCGCCTTGGCCGCGGCGGAGTGCGGCTCGGCGGCCTGGGCGGGGGAAGGGGCCACCGTGAGCAGAGCGGCCGCGGCTCCGGCCGTGGCAAGACCCGCGACGGAGAACGAGCGGATACGGGCGATGCGGGTGGTGCTGGTGCGCGTGGTCATACGGGAGTGAACCTTTTCCATGGGGGACGTGGCGCAGGAGCCTGGGCGGCCGTAATGGCGATGTATTCGCGCCGGCCGCGCTGCTCCGGCCCTGCGATGTCGACCATGGTTAGCGGTGACGGGAAAGCGACGCAAGGATGTGACGTACTACCCGGCTACGCAGAAGATCTGCCGGTGAAGGCCATTGCGTCGATTCGGCGGCCGGTGAGCGCCTATGGCGTCTACTACCGCGCTTAGCGTGTGATGTGGCCCCTATGGGCGGGCTCACAAACTGAAGGCCGAGTATTCCCGGAACCCCCTCGCCTATTCCCCGCTCGCCCTTTTGAATTCGGGCATGGGGTATTCGCTGGGGTCGCGCCCCGGGGTGATCGGCCTGGAGGCGGCACAGCCCCCTGCACCTGTTCGGTCTATCAGCCCGTGCCGTCGGCGACCAGGCGTTCAAGAGTGGTCGCATGACCGAGCGCTCACGACGCACCCAGGCCACCGCCCCCCGCCGGCCGGCGAAACGGGCCGACGAGCACGGCGCCCCGGACCTGCGGGAACTGGTCGGCGAGGCATGCCGGACGCTGACCGAACTCATCGGTCACAGCGCTGAAGGTGTGTCGGCCGTCTGCCCGACCGAGAGCGACGGCTGGCGGGTCAGCGTGGATGTGCTGGAGGTGGCTCGGATCCCGGACACCACCAGCCTTCTGGCCACCTACGAGGTGGATCTGGACGCGCACGGACGCCTGACGCAGTACCGCAGAGTCCGCCGCTACCGACGCGGCTGGGCGGACAGCTGAGGCGCACCTTCTGCGCCGTCGAGAGGAACAGGCCCCTTCATGACCACTACCTACAGTGAGGACGTCGTCCCCTGCGCGCCCCGTGCGGGCACGCTCTACGACGTCCTGGAACTCATACTCGACCGCGGCATGGTCATCGACGTCTTCGTCCGGGTCTCACTGGTCGGCATCGAGATCCTGAAGATCGACGCGAGAATCGTCATCGCGTCCGTCGACACCTATCTCCGCTTCGCAGAGGCATGCAATCGCCTCGACCTCGAACACGATTCACGTAGCAAGACCGTCCCGGAACTCTTCGGTGGCGGCGCGGCCACGGTGGGCAAGGCCGGCGCCAAGAAGGCCGTCCGTTCCGTCGGCGACAAGGTCAAGGACACCCTGGGTCTGGAAACAGGCTCGGACGAGGACGACGACGAGGAAGAAGAAGAGCGCGAGACGAGCCGTCCACGCCGCAGCGCCTCCTCGCGCTCGTCATCCCGCTCCCGCTCCACATCTCGTGCCGGTCAGCGCCCGCGCGCCCGGCGCCGTGACGAAGACGAAGAGGACTGACCGTGCCGACACCTCCCGGCCCTCCCGGCCCTCCCGGCCCTCCCGGCCCTCCCGGCCCTCCCGGCCTGTACGTGTACGCCATCACCGGCCCCGAGACCGCCGCACACGCCCGCCACTGCCGGGCTGTCGGCGACGGGAACGCCACTGTGTCAGTGCTGGGCCAGGACGGTCTGGCCGCAGTCGTGAGCCGGGTGGCCGGACGTCCGCGGGCGCGACGGCGGGACTTGAGCGCCCACCAGGCCGTGCTCGGCGTGCTCGCCGAGCACGGCCCCGTCCTGCCCATGCGCTTCGGCGTGATCGCGCCCGACGAGGAGGCCGTCCTGACCGGACTGGACTCCGCCCGGGAGGCACACCTCGCCGCACTGACGCGCCTGGAGGGTAAGGCCGAGTGGAACCTCAAGGGTGAGTCCGTGCCCGAGGCCCTGCCCGACCTGCTGCGCGAGGACGCCGCCCTGCGCGCCCTGCGCGAGACGACACGGCGACGCCCGGGTTACGAGGCGAACGTGCGCCTCGGCGAAGCCGTGGCCGGCGCACTGCAGCGCCGAGCGGAGCAGGCCGCCGCCGACGTGGTGGCCGAGCTGCGCCCCCTGGCCGCTGAGATGCGCGAAGGGCGCGACGGTGCCGCGGGGGCCATGAACGTCTCCTTCCTCGTGCCGCAGAGCGCCGAGACCGCCTTCCGGCGGGCCGTCGACCTGCTCGCCACCCGATGCCGTGGACGGATCACGCTGACGCTCACCGGTCCCTTGCCCTGTTACAGCTTCGTGAGCGCCGACGCCGTACCCGTAGGCGCGTGACATGGGGCTGGTCAGCGGCATCCTGCTGCTCCCGCTGGCGCCGATCCGCGGCGTCGGCTGGATCGCGGACCGGCTGATCGAAGCGGCGGAAGACGAGCTGTACTCGCCGGATGCCGTCAGGGCTCGGCTCGCCGCCCTCAACGAAGCCTTGGACCAGGGCGACATCGACCTCGACCAGTTCGAACGCGAAGAGGAGCACCTGCTCGATTTGTTGGAACGTCGTCCTTACCGAACGGCCTCCTGACGCTGTGCGCGGCGGCGTCGGCCTCGACCCACGGGAAGTTCCTGATGAATGAATGCAACCGGATCGCTCTCGGCGCGGCAGTAGCCGGGGGGTACCTCCTAGGGCGTACGAAGAAGGCAAAGTTCGCCTTCGCCGTGGGCTCGTATCTCGCGGGCCGCAAGTTCGGCCTCTCACCGCAGGAACTGCTCAGACAGGGTGCCCAACGCCTGCGTGAGACACCACAGTTCGCCGACCTGAGTGAACAGGTGAGAGGCGAGCTGATGGACGCGGGGCGGGCCGCGATGTCCGCCGCGGCCGGCCGTCAGTTGTCCTCCTTCACGGACAAACTCGCCGAGCGCACCCAGTCCCTGCGCTCTTCGCGGGACCGCGACGACTACGAGGACGAGGACGAGGACCAGGGCGACGCGGAGTACGACGACCGTGACGAGCGGTACGACGACGAGGCCGAGGAAGACGAGGCCCCGGACGATGAACCACAGGACGAGGCCGACGACGTAGAGGCCGAAGACGAAGAGGACGAAGAGGACGAGTACGAGGACGGCGATGGCGAGGACGAGCCGTCGGCGCCTTCTCGCGGCCGCACCTCACGTCGGCATCGCGGCGCCACCAGCCGTGACGATCACGACCACGACCGACGGCGCTCGAGCCGCGACGCTGAACGCCGGTCGACTCCGCGCCGGAGGTCAGGTCGGGAGCGCTCCGCCCCCAGGTCGGGAGCGAAGAAGTCGCAGGGCAAGAAGCCCGCGATAGCGCGTTCTGAACGCGACGGGTCCAGGGGCAGGAACGACGGGTCGGAACCTCCCGCCGCCAAGAAGACGTCCGCGGGCAAGAAGACTGCCTCGGCGAAGAAGGCGTCCCCCGCCAAGAAGTCCGCGGCAAGGAAAGCGCCGGCGAAGAAGGCCGCTCCAGCGAAGAAGGCTTCCCCCGCCAAGAAGGCTTCCCCCGCCAAGAAGTCCGCCGCGAAGAAGTCTCCCGCGAAGAAGTCCGCCCCGGCGAAGAAGACCGCGGCGAAGAAGTCGACCTCCGCGAAGAAGACGGCAGCGAAGAAAACTGCGAAGTCCACTCCCGCGAAGAAGACAGCGACGAAGAAGACAGCGACGAAGAAGACAGCAGCGAAGAAGACAACAGCTAAGAAGTCAGCGGCGAAGAAGACGACAGCTGCAAAGAAGACGCCAGCGAAGAAGACGACAGCGAAGAAGACCGGCGCCGCCAAGAGGTCGAGCGGCAGAGCGACGACGTCGCGTTCGAGGCAGAGGAGCTGACCGGCCATGGCCGAACGGAAGAAGAGCGCCGGCAGCGGCGAGGAGTCGGGCATGGACCGGCTCCGTGACGGGCTCACCGACTTTGTCGATGCGCAGGCACAGAACCTGACGGACAAGTTGGGTGACGCGCTCGGTGGTCTCACCGACAAACTGCAGGGCGTGGCGGACAACGGCGGGTCCCTCCCCAAGATGGGCGCCCGGATGCTTCAGGGCGATTCGCCCGTGAAAGCCGTCGTGGCGGAGAAGGCCAAGGGCATCAAGGACAGTGTCGTCGGTAAGGCGAAGGACCTGTTCTCCTCCGGCGGCGGAGGCGGGGGAGGGGCGGGCGACACGAAGGTCACCAACATCGTCGAGGCCATCGACGTGGGTCTCCCGCTGCGCACGGTCTACGACCAGTGGACCCAGTACGAGGAGTTCAGCAGTTTCACCAAAGGTGTCCGCAGCGTCTCGATGTCCGACGACGACGTGAGTTCGGACTGGAAGGTGAAGGTCGGTCCGTCCAGCCGGAGTTGGAAGGCGACGGTTCAGGAGCAGGTGCCCGACGACCGGATCGTCTGGACGTCGGAAGGCAGCAAGGGCAGCACCCGCGGGGCCGTCAGCTTCCACAAGCTCGCCCCGGCGCTGACCCGTGTCGTCATGGTCGTCGAGTACTACCCCGCAGGCTTCTTCGAGAAGACCGGCAACCTCTGGCGTGCCCAGGGCCGTCGTCTGCGGCTCGACCTCAAGCACTTCGCCCGCTACGTGACGCTCAACGCGGACGAAGAGGTGGAGGGCTGGCGCGGTGAGATCCGGGACGGCGAGGTCGTCCGCTCCCACGAGGAGGGCCTGGAGGACGACGACTACGACGACGAGGGTGAGGGCAACGGCGGCGAGTCCGAGTACGAGGATGACGCCGAGGACGAGGAGTACGACCAGGACGCCGAGGACGCCGAGGAAGGCGACCCGGAGGACCAGGACGATGAGGTCGACGAAGAGGACCAGGACGACGAGGAGGATGAGGACGCCGAGGACGACGAGGACGAGGACGAACGGCGGCCCCGCGCCCGATCCGCCCGAAGGCGGTGACCGGCTCCATGGACGGCCTCGACACCTGGCGCTCCGCACCTCAGGCATCGGACCTCTCCCGTCCCGCTGACGGAAGCCTCGCCGACATCCTCGAACGGGTGCTGGACAAGGGCGTCGTCATCGCCGGAGACATCAAGATCGACCTGCTCGACATCGAGTTGCTCACCATCCGGCTCCGGCTGTTCATCGCATCCGTGGACACCGCTCGCAAGGCCGGCATCGACTGGTGGGAGACGGATCCGGCCCTGTCGTCGAGCGCCGCACGCGACGACCTCCGTGAGGAGAACCGTCGGCTGCGCGCGCAGCTGGAAGAGCTCTCGCCCGCCGACGAAGGACCGCGTCGACCGGAACGGACGAAGGAGAAGCCCCGCTGATGGCTACAGCGTCCACCCCCGCGCACGCCGTGTGCGTGTTCGCCGTCCGTCGAGGCCGAGGCCCGGAGCTGCCCGCGGGTCTGTCGGGCCACGAGGGAGGCGGCCCGCTGCGTCTTGTTCCGGCCGGTGCCCTGTGGGCCGTGGTCCAGGACGTTCCGGCCCACGAGTACTCCGAAGAGGCGCTGCGTGAGCGGCTGTCCGACCCTGCGACGCTGGAGCGGTGCGTACGGGACCACCACGCAGTGGTGACCGCCTTCGCCGCGCGGAGCGGGGCGGTTCCGTTGCCGCTGGCCACGCTCTATCACTCCGAGGAACGGGGCCGGGCCGCCCTGGTGGACAACGGGCCGTGCTTCGAGCGCACTCTGGAACGGATCACGGGCCGGGACGAATGGGCGGTGAAGGTCAACCTGCTCACCCCCCGGGAACAGCCCACGCAGCCCCCGCAGCCCCCGCAGACGTCACAGCCCACGCAGTCGGCATCCCCGGCGCGGAACGACGAGGCACCCGCACCCAGCGGCCGGGCCTACCTGGCCCGATTGCGCGAGCGCGGCCAGGAACGGGACGACCGGCGGCAACGCGCCCTGGATGCAGCTGAGTTGCTCGACCGTGCCGTCCTGTCGGTCGCGGATGAGACAGTGCGCCGCAGACCACACAGCGCCGAGGTCGTCGGCCGTGGACGTACCCAGATCATGAACTCCGCCTATCTGGTCCCTCAGCAGAGCGGGGCGGAACTCCTCGCGCTCCTCGACCGGCTGCGGGACGCACCCGAATTCGAGGGGTGCGAGGTGGAAGCCACCGGCCCGTGGGTGCCGTACTCGTTCGTGGACGCGCCCTCCTACGCGGAACCCGATGCCGTTGGGAGCCACGCATGAACCGTCACACGGCCGCGCAACCTGTCGCCTGGCAAGGCCCGGACAGCGGCGCCCCTATCGGTGTGCCGCTCGTCGACCTCCTCGACCGGGTGCTGGCCACCGGAGTCGTGGTCAGCGGCGACCTCGTCATCGCCATCGCGGAGGTGCCTCTGGTACGCATCTCGCTGCACGCGCTGCTGGCGTCCGTGAGCGAGCGTGTTCCCGCGCCGTGGGCGGACGGAGGGCCGCTGTGAGCGGGACCTCCCGATTGGACCTGGACCCCGACGCGGTCGGCCGTGACCTGGCCTCCCTCGTCCTCACCGTCGTCGAACTGCTGCGCCAGCTGATGGAGCGTCAAGCCGTGCGCAGGTTCGACGCGGGCGACCTCACCGACGAACAAGAGGAGAAGGTCGGGACCGCGCTCATGCTCCTCGACGAGCGCATGAATGACCTCTGCGAGCGTCACGGCCTGCGTCGCGAAGACCTCAACCTCGACCTTGGCCCGCTCGGCTCCCTGCTCCCGCACGACTGAGCGGGGTCACTGCTCCACGTTCCGCGCCAGGATTCCGAGGGTCGCGCGAAGGCCTGCCTCGGGGATGACCGGGAAGATGCCCGCGTCCCGGTACCGTTCCTCGATCTCGCTCCAGTCGTAGTACGAAGTGACCAGCGTGCCGCCCTCGGTGGCCTGGAGCCGGTAACCGTAGAGGTGCCGGATGGGGGGCTGGATCTGGCCGGAGATGGTCCACTCGATCAGGGCGTCCTGCTCGAACCGCGTGATGATCACCGTGACGTCGTACTTGCCCAACGGGTAGTCGTTCAACGCCTCACGGTCCATGTGGACGACGAACTCGTCACCGGCCCCGGACACGGACTTGCCCTCGGCGGACTGCAGCATGCCTGAACTGTCGATCGCCACGTGCCCGGCGGGTTCACACAGCAGGGCGAAGATCTTGTCCGGGGAAGCGGCTATCCGACGCTGCACTTCAAAGCGCTCGGTCGGTTCTGCCGGGCCCGTGGTCTCTGCGGTCTCTGTCGTCATGCGGGCCACCCTCGCACGATCACGTTACGCACGACCAGCGGAAGGCAGGATCAGCGCGTGACCGATTCGATGTCACCCATGGCGATGACGGGGTTCATCTGGGGGTCGAGCCATTTCAGGAGTTCAGTCATCTTTTTGCGCGGCAGTGCCACACATGCCTGCGTCGGCCCACCGTGATCCATGTGGACGAAGATTCCCCCGCCGGCTTCTTCTCCAAGTGGCCGTACGAGGTCTCTGGGCGGGGTACCGGGCTGGCGGTTGTAGTTGATGGCCACCACGTGGTCGAAGGCCCCTTCGAGGGACTGCCCCAAGAAGCCGACGCCGTCCTCGTCGTAGACGGGGGACTCGTCGTAGGGCAGCTTGGACCCCGGGTCGGGCAGGAGCCCCCCGGCGTCGGTGAGGTCGAACACCCCTACCGGAGTGGACCGGTCGCTCGCGGTGTGGTGCTCGGTCCAGCCGCGTTGACCGTTGCGGGCCGGCCAAGGCTCGAAGGCCCTGCGCCATCCGGTAGTGGCGTCACGTTCGTACAAGTGGACCGTGGAGTAGCTGGAGTCCGGTGCGTCCCCTGTGACCAGGACGACTTGCCTCGCGTCGCGGCGGTCCACGGCCTTATGCATCCGCGGCCCGAGTTGCGGAATGGAGGTGACCCGCTTCGGGGGCGGGATTTTGCCCTCAGCATTGTGCGGCGGTGCGTTGTTTCCCGACCGGCTGTCGGCTGGAGCCTTGCCGTCGCCGCATCCACTGAGGGAAACCATGCAGAGGAGCAAGGGGGCGATCAGTCGCGGCAGCGTATTTCTGAGCACTCCCGCATTATCTTTCAATTCTATTAATTTGCACGGAAGCCGAGAGTGAGAGCGTGTCGAGACCCCTGCTCTCCGGGGCATCAGCGGCACCCGACAAGGGAGGTGCGGATTTTGTGGGGTGATCGGGAGCGGTGCCGCCGCACGATGGGGCCATGGATGACACGACCTTGGTATCCCGATTTCTGCGCGACGGCTTCGTGAAGCTGGAGGGCGCAGTCGCCCCGCGCGTGGCTGCACATTGCGCCCGGCTGCTGTGGCGAGAGACGGGCTGCGACCCGGACGACCCGGCGACCTGGACGCAGCCCGTGCACTGGGTGCCCGGCATGGGACAGGGGCCCTTCGCCGCCGCACCCAACTCCCCGGCCCTGCACCACGCGTACGACCTGCTCGTCGGCGCGGAACGCTGGGAGCCGCGCTACTCGCTGGGCACGTTCCCGCTGCGTTTCCCGCACGAGGAGGAGCCGGACGACGCCGGCTGGCACATCGAGGGGAGCTACCTGCCGGAGGGCGAGAGCTGGTACTTCACCAATCTGCGCTCCCAGGGGCGAGCCCTGCTGATGCTGTTCCTGTTCAGCGAGGTCGGTGAGAAGGACGCCCCGACCCGGATCCGGGTCGGCTCCCACCTCGACGTGCCGAAGGTTCTGGAGAAGCACGGGGAGGACGGGGCGAGCGGGCTCGACCTTGCGCCTGATCTGGTGGCGGCGTCCGACCACCGGCCGGTCGCCCTCGCCACCGGGTCGCCGGGTGACGTGTTCCTGTGCCATCCGTTCCTGGTGCACTCGGCGCAACCGCATCACGGGACGGCGCCACGCTTCATGGCCCAGCCGCCGCTGATGCCGGCCGCGCCGTACGAGCTGGAGCGGGCCGACGGCGCGTACTCACCCGTGGAGATCGCGATCCGGCGGGGCCTGGGGCAGCCGACCCCCGGCCCGGACGGGGACGGCATCTGACGCGCGGAGCGGACACCGAGACCACCACTATCACCGCGACCACCACTATGTTCCCGGACGAGGAAAATGGGATGATCAAAGTGCTGTTCGGGCCCTGAATCCAGGCGTCGGCCACGAGGCACCGGTGCCTCGTGGCCGGGCCGCGGGCGGCCGAGAGAAGGGATCGTCACCATGCCCACGTCGCATTCCACGCAATCCTTGTCCGGACTGACCGCGCTCGTCACGGGTGGATCACGGGGCCTCGGTCTGCTCATGGCCGACCGGCTCGCCGCGCGGGGCTGCACGGTGGTCATCGCGGCGCGCGACCCGGAAGAGCTGGCGTCCGCCCGCAAGAAGCTGTGCGCCCGCCGACGCGGCGCCGTCATCCATACGGCGGTCTGTGACGTCCGGGACCAGGAAGCCGTCCACCTAGCCTTCCGAGCCGTTCACGACACGTGCGGCGGCCCCGACATCGTCATCGCCAACGCCGGGATCATCCAGGTGGCTCCTGTTGAGGCCATCGGGGCCGCGGAGTTCAGGGATGCCATGGAGACCATGTACATGGGGGCCGTGCACACCAGCCTCGAGGCACTTCCCTACCTCAGGGAGAGCGAGCACGGCGGCCGGCTGGCTCTGATCTCGTCGGTGGGCGGCCTGCTGGGCGTGCCTCACCTCCTGCCCTACGCCGGCGCGAAGGCCGCGACCGGTGTACTGGCCGAGGGCCTGCACGCGGAGGCCGCGTCCGCCGGAGTGAGTGTGACGGCTGTCTATCCCGGGCTGATGCGGACCGGCTCGCATCTTCAGGCCCAGTTCGGTGGTGCTCACAGCAGCGAGTACGGCTGGTTCTCGGCACTGGCCGGTGCGCCGGTCATCTCGATGAACGCACAGCGAGCCGCGGAACGCATCGTCAAGGCCACCGTCCGGCGCCGCGCCCGCCTGGTCCTGACCCCCGCCGCACGCGCCGCCGACCTGGCCCACGGCCTCGCCCCGGCCGCCGTCACCCGCCTCAACGGCGCGCTGGCCCGAGTGCTGCCCGGGACATCCGGGGGCCGCCGTCCCTTGCGTCCCGGCAAGGACATCGCCCCGCCCCAGGGCGCCCTGAGCAGCAGGTTCCAGGCGTGGGGCAGCGCGCTGAACGAAGAGGCCGCAGACGCCTACAACGAGCGGGACGACAAGGGATGACCCCGCCTTCGCGCTCGCTCCGCGGCTAGCCCTGGGTGCGCGGGTGAACCGTCATGAGGATGCAGCCCCCCAGCTGCCGTGACGGCGCCGACTCCGCCGTCCGCGCGGGGCTCCGGGCCGGGAATGCGCATGGCGCTCCTCACTTGGCCGAGGGGAATCCGGCGGTCAGGAAGGCCGACAGCTGGCCTGGTGCGTCCTCCTGGAGAAGGTGGCCCGCTCCCTCGACCCAGTGCAGCTCGGCGTGCGGGATGCGCGCGTGTAGCCAACTGGCGTACTCCGGGGGCAGGATGCGGTCCTCCCGGCCCCAGATGAGGCGCACCGGAAGCGACATGCCGCTCAGCAGATGCTCGTACGCGGCTGTGTCCGACTGCCTGATCTGGCGGTACTGGCGGTAGAAAGCGGCCTGTCCCTCGGGGCCTCGCCACGGTGCGAGGAACGCGTCGAGTACCTCCGGTCGCAGACCGATGTGCGTCGCATGGCGCATATGGCTGGCGACCAGCGCTTCGTGAGCGTAGTCCGGAAGCTGCGCGAGGGCATCGGCGTGCTCCAGGATGAGCTGGAAGAGCCCGCGCTCCCACTCACCGCCGCTCACCGCGTCGAAAAGCGTCAGGTCCCGGTAGCTCCGCTCCTCGAGCAGCAGTGTCCGAAGAGCCACGGCCCCGCCGATGTCATGGGCGACGACGCTGGGGCAGGACAGCTCCCAGTGGTCGAGGAGCCCGGCGAAGTTCCTCGCGTGAGCCGCCAGGCTGAGGTCTTGGCCCTCGCGCTGGTCCGACTGGCCGAAGCCGAGGTGGTCGAACACGAAGACCCGGCGGGTACGGGCGAGGGCCGGTGCGATGTCCCGCCAGAGAAGGGAGGAGTACGGGGTGCCGTGCACCAGCACGACCGGGTCGCCGCTGCCCAGCGCCCGCCACCGCACCACCCCTTCAGGCGTCTCGAACTCCTCGCCAAGTGTCCAGTTCACTCGTGGCCTCCCTCTCCGTGCGTGATCAGAACCCTTCAGCAAGAGCATGACCGTTATGGCCCCCGGCAAGCGGCCCAGCCGATCTACTTCAAGCCCCCTGGACGTCCTGCCGAGCTCGCACCGGGTTCGGCAGGTCCATGAGCGCGAGTCTGGCCGGGTCGACCACGGCGGTGATCTCGGTGATGCGGCCGTCGGTGACGGTGAAGGAGAGCAGGGCGGCCGGGGTCCCGTCCTGGCTCCAGGAGATGACACCGGGGCGGCCGTTGACGGTGACTTCCTGGCCTCGTGCCGCGCTGCCGGCCAGTCGTGCGCGGGTGGCGACCTCGGTCGCTCCGAGCGTGACGAACCGACCGTCCGGGGTGTCGACGGTGAACTTCACCTCCGGGTGCAGAACCTGCAGCAGCCGCTCGAACTGACCGGCGCCGGCCGCGGCCAGGAAGGCTTGGACCACTTCGCGTTGCTCCCGTCCGGCGCTCGTCGGCTGGCGGGCGGCCTGTACTTTCCTGCGGGCGCGGCTCGTGAGCATCTTGGTCGCGTCGGCGGACTTGCCGAGAATCGTGGCTATCTCCCCGTGGGGCACGGCAAACACGTCGTGCAGCACGAACGCCAGTCGTTCGTCCGGTCGCAGCGAGTCGAGGACCGTGAGGAGCGCGAGGCCCACGGAGTCCCCGAGCGCCACCAGCTCTTCCGGAGCCGGGGCGTCGTCGATCGTCACGTCGAACTCGGACGGCTGGTCGTCGTAGGAGACTTCCGGGCGCCTGCGGCCCGACCGCAGGACGTCGAGGCTGATGCGGCCGACCACGGTGGTCAGCCAGCCGCCGAGGTTGTCGATGGTGCCGGTGCCCTGACGGGACAGACGCAGCCACGCCTCCTGGACCACGTCCTCCGCGTCGGCGTGTGATCCAAGGACCCGGTAGGCGACGCCTCGGAGCCGTTCGCGGTGGGACTCGAAGGCATCGACGATCGGATCCGTGGGCTGGGTGTCGGGCATGTTGTTACCTTCCTCGAAGCTGCTCCGTCATAGGGGTGACGGTCAACAGCCCGTCGACGTAACCCCTTTGAAGGAGTGCACTGCCACATGGAGAACCGTCTCAAGAACAAGAACACGAGCAACCCCGACCTGTGGACCGCGATCTCGCATCTCCACAAGGCGATTGCCGCCGGAGGCGTCGACCCGAAGCTGCTCACGCTGGTGCACCTGCGCGCCAGCCAGATCAACGGCTGCTCGGCGTGCGTCTACGCCAGTGTCGCCGGGGGCAAGAAGGCCGGTGAGACCGACGAGCGGCTGCACAATGTAGCGGCCTGGCGTGAGGCGCCGTTCTACACCGATGCGGAGCGCGCGGCACTGGCCCTGACCGAGGGCGCCACCCGGTTGCAGGATGGCGCGGATGGCGTCACCGACGAGATCTGGGAAGAGGTCAACGCCCACTTCACCGAGGAGGAGGTCGGCGCGATCAACCTGGAGATCGCGCTGACCAACTTCTTCAACCGGCTCAACCGCACCGTCAAGGAGCCGGCCGGGCAGACCTGGGGCTGAGCGACCGAGCCTTCACGGGCTGCCGCAGGACCGTCCTGAGTTTGGCGGGGTCGGTCCTGCGCGGGTCGCTGAGGTAGATCTCGTGGTGCAGCCCCGCTTCCCGGAGGTCGTTGGCAGGCAGGTACTCCTGGTGCAGCTCGGTCAGGATCGGTGTCTCGTCGTCGTAGGAGCCGATGTGGAGCACCTGAGCGCTCGTGCCCTCGCGCAAGGTCTCCGAGTGGACGTGCGCGATGGCCGGGAAGCCCTTCTTGGACAGGGCCGTGTGTTTGGCGTCATCGATCATTTCGTCGGTGACCCAGGCGGGGGCGTGGATGAGGAGTCGCCATTGCCAGTTGTCCTTGAGCCTGGCCAGGAAGTCGTCCATGTTCTCCGCCCACCAGAGTCCTTCGAGCGGTCCTACGACGAAGTCCTTGCCGAGGTCGCCTTTGCTCGCGAATTTGACGGTGTAGGCAACCGCGTAGAGCGCCTCGACCGCGTGGCGGTACGCGGCGCTGGAGTTCGGGTCGCCGTGTCCGTCGACGGCGAGGTAGCGGAGCTCGGGGATCTCGACGATCTCCCAGTCGGTGTTCTTGGGCGCGTAGCACGTCTTGAGCTCGCGCTTGACGTCGTATTTGGCGGCCATGCCGAGGTGTGCCCTCCTACTGAGACTGCTCTGAGCTTCCTCATACTCCCGGGTCCGCCTGGACGGGGCCGGGATTCAGGGCACGGGCCGCTTCGAGTTGGGCCGCGAAGGCCAGACCCAGGAAGAGAGCTATCGACGTCAAGTAGGCCCACAGGAGCAGGGACATGAAGGCGCTGAGCGGACCGTAGACGGTGTCGAAGGAACCGCTGAGCGAGAGGTACAGGCTCAGCAGACCGGTCAGGCCCGTCCACAGCAGGAGGTAGACCGCCGCTCCGAACGCCAGCCAGGTGTAACCGGGTTGACGCCGCCGAGGTGCGCGCCGGAACACGACACTCGCCGCGACGAGCGCCAGCACGAAGCCCAACGGCCAGCGCAGCACTCCGAACACGGTGCTCACCCCGTCCCCGGCATCGAAGACGGTCACCGCCGCGGCCGCCAGGTCGGAGCCCGCCACCATGACGACGAATCCCAGGCCCAGGGGCAGGCCCGCGGTCACGGCCATCGCCAGGCCGCGCAGGTACTTGCGGTGGAAGGGCCGGTCGCGTTCGTTGCCGTAGATGCGGTTGGCGCCGCGTTCGATCTGGCACATCGCCGTGGTGACGTTGGACAGCGAGAACACGAGCCCGAACCAGAGCGCGACCTGCGTTCCACCACCCGCGGTACGGCGGCTGCGGGCCAGCGCCTCGTCGACGACGTCGGCGCTCGGCCCTTCTGCCATACGGTGAATGACCACCTCTGCGAACCGGCCTATGTCCTGCGTGTGCAGCACGCTCGACAGACCGACGAAGACGATGGCGAGCGGGACGACCGCGAGGACCGTCTGCAGCGCCAGTGCCCGGGAGTGGCTGAACCCGTCGGCGTAGCGGAAGCGCACGAACGCATCGCGCAGCAGCCGCCAGCCCCCGTAGTGACGCAGCGCCACGAAGGCCTCGTCGCCGGAGAGCTCATCGCCCTCCATGTCCCGCGTCTGAGGAACCGTCGTCGCCGTACCCATGCTCCGCCCCCGATTGCCGTCCGGTCGCACGCCGGAAGGAGGTTCCCGCGTACCAGTGCCCGGTGCCCAGGCCTCGACGCCGTAATCCGGCACTGCCGCGATCCGGGGCAGTTCACAGACGATCAGGAAATGGCTGGGCGTGCTGGTCAGGCGCCCGGTGCGTCTACGGTGTCTGTCATGAGCCGATGGGAAGAGTTGACCGGTGGGACATCCGGGGAGGACTACGCTGCCCGGTTCGCCGCCCTGGCCGGCAGTGGCAAGGACATGCACGGTGAGGCACGGCTGTGCGCCGCGCTGGTGCCCGCCGGGGCGCGGGTGCTGGATGCCGGGTGCGGTACCGGCCGGGTCATGATCCGTCTGGCGGAGCTCGGGTATGACTGTGTCGGGGTCGACCGCGACGCGTCGATGCTGGCCGTGGCGCGCAGGCAGGCGCCGGAACTGCCCTGGATCCAGGCCGACCTGACCACGCTCGACCCGGCCGAACTCCAGGTGGGGGAGGGATTCGACCTCGTGGTCGCCGCCGGCAACATCTTCCCGCTCCTCGCCGCGGGCACCGAGGCCGCCGCCGTCGGCCGTCTGGCGGCGACTCTGCGCCCGGGCGGCCTCATGGTCGCCGGCTTCGGCCTGGACGAGGCCCACCTGCCCGTAGCACCCTCCATCACCCTGTCCGAGTACGACGCTTACTGCACCGCGGCCCACCTCACCCTCATGGACCGCTTCGCCACATGGGACGCCGATCCCTACGGGGGCGGCGGCTATGCCGTCAGCGTGCATCGGGTGGAACGCGCTTGATGGTCCGCGGGGCCCGGAAGACGGGCCGCCGCTACATCCAGGCCGTCCGAAACCACTTACGCCAAGGAGTGTCAGATGGGATCGCAACTCAACCCGTGCCTCGCCTTCATCGAGAACGCACGGCAGGCGATCGAGTCGCCACTCTCCGCACCCCGGACGGCTACACGCTGATGGTGTGGGACGTCCGGGAAGGGATGCCCCACACCCCGGGCAACAACGTCGCGGTCCTTCTTGACGGTGGCGACACCAAACTCCGTGGCTACTTCGAGAAGCTGTCCGTCGGCGGCACCGTCACGCTGCCTCTGGAGAAGCAGTCATGGGGAGACGAGGCCGGCTCGCTCGTCGACCGGTTCGGGGTCACCTGGATGGTCAACATCTCTCAGCAGCCCGGATAGATCGCGGGGCGGCAGCAACGGCCGATGCCTGAACTCGGGTGTACGGCAGGGGCTTGGCCCCCGCCGTAGTAACTCGCGGCTCGGGTGGGTCGGGGCCTCGGCCCTCGGAGGGTTGTTCAGTCCTGGTGGACTTCGTTGTGGCCCGGGCCGCCGGAGAGCGTGTCGGTGCCTGTGCCGCCCCACAGGACGTCGTCGCCGCTGTTGCCCCACAGCGTGTCGTTGCCCGCCTCGCCGTACAGCTTGTCGTTGCCCTTGCCGCCGTAGAGGACGTCCGCGCCACCCTTGCCGTGCAGGAC
Source organism: Streptomyces sp. NPDC051218 (assembly GCF_044455475.1). NCBI lineage: Bacteria > Bacillati > Actinomycetota > Actinomycetes > Kitasatosporales > Streptomycetaceae > Streptomyces > Streptomyces sp. NPDC051218. The sequence goes on from NZ_JBITEU010000002.1 coordinate 953,669, forward strand.
GTCGCTGCCGTCCTCGCCGTGCAGGTTGTTCTCCTCGTCGGTGCCGGTCAGGGAGTCGTTGCCGGGGCCGCCGAAGCAGTCCGTGCTGCAGCGGGTGAGGGTGTCGTTCCCGGCGTCGCCCCACGGGCCGAAGCCGAACGGGCCGCCGCCGCCCTCGAGGCGGTCGTCGCCGTCACCGCCGTGCAGGAGCGCGGACGCCGACGCCTTGATGACATCGTTGCCCTCGCCGCCGTGGACCCCGGCCCAGGCCTGGCTGTCGGGCGCGAGGGTCGCGGTGTCGTTCCCGTCGCCGAGTTCGATGTCGTAGCTGTCGGAGTCGTCAGAGTTCTCCGGGATCTTGACGGCGCACCGCACGGCTGTGCGGTCGCCCTCCTCGGGGTACGCGCACTCGTCCCACTCCGCAGCGTCGGCGGAGATCGAGATGTCGTACTGGTCGTGGAAGGTGATGACGTAGTAGGAGTCGTGCTCGCCGCGGTGGTCGATCTCCTCGTCGACCGTCACCTTGTTCTGCTGGCCGGGAGCCGCCTTGTACCAGAGCTCGCCGTCCGCGACGACGACGGAGGCCGTGGTCGCGGCGGCGGACGGGGCGGCCTGGACGGCCGAGGTCGTTAAGACGGCCGTGCCGAGCGTCAGGGCGAGGGTGGCGGTGGCTGCGATGGTCCGGTTGATGCGCATGCGGAAGTGCCCCTTCGGGGTGTGCGTGTGCAGTGGTGCCGCTGGTCATCGAGTTAGACAAGAGGTCCAGGAACGGAGTTGCCCGGCGGCTCATGAACAGCGGCGGACAGAGTGATGACCGGTACGTGGACGGCGCGCGAGCCGCGATGAGCCCAACGGCGTCAGGCGGTCCTAGTGTCGAAACCCTCAACAGAGGAGGACTGCGATGCGCAAGGTGACCTACTCGATGGGCGTCTCGCTCGACGGTTACATCGTCGGGCCGGACGGCGGCTTCGATTGGACGGGGCCCAACGAGGATCTCTTCCGCTTCGCCACCGACCAGGTGCGGGAGCTCGGAGTCCATCTGCTGGGTCGGCGGCTCTACGAGACGATGCTGTACTGGGAGAACGCCGAGCGGGATCCCTCGCTGCCGGACTCCAGGCTGGAGTTCGCCGCGATCTGGAACCGACTCCCGAAGGTGGTCTTCTCCACCACACTGTCAGCGGTCCGGGGCAACGCACGCCTCGCCTCCGGTGGCCTGGCCGAGGAGATCGAGCGGTTGAAGGCCGCGCCGGGGAAGGGGAACATCGCGATCGGCGGCGCGGCGCTCGCCGCTGAGGTGGCCGCCCTGGGGCTGATCGACGAGTACCGGGCCAAGGTCTATCCGGTGCTGGTCGGCGGTGGCATCCCGTTCTTCCCTCAGCGTGAGCGACGCGTGGACCTCGAACTCGTCGAGACCCGCACCTTCGAGTCGCAAGTCGTCTATCTCCGCCACCGCGTGGTGCGTTGAGGACAGGACTGCCGCATCGGCTCGCGGCCTCGCTCTGCCGGCGCGGGGCCACGGCCGGGTCCGCTCCCGTTCAGTTGCCGTTCGCCGCACAACCATCGGGCGTTTCCGCGTGTCTCGCAGGTGAATCGCATCCGCGCGCACGTGTCTCGACGTCGCTCGCGCTCAAGGAGGAACCGTGGGCATCCGCCGACCCGCCATATCGACCGCCGTGGCCGCCGCTCTGATCGGGACGCTCGGCGTACCGATCGTCGCGGGCACCGCATCCGCCAAGGACGGCGCGACCGTGCGCGAGGACTTCGACGGCGACGGCCACCAGGACGTCGCCGTCGCCGCCCCCGGCGCGAAGGTCGGTGGGCACGCTCAAGCCGGCCACATCACGATCAGCTACGGCTCGGCGAGCGGCCTCGACCCCGCGCGCACGACGGTCATCACCCAGGACACCCCCGGCGTCCCCGGCACCTCCGGCGACAACCAGGTCTTCGGCTACACGATGATCTCCCGCGACCTGGACGGCGACGGCCTGACCGATCTGGCGGTGGTCGCCCGCGACTACCGGCCGGAGAACAACGTCAACGGATCGGTGATCGTCCTGTGGGGCCGGAAGACCGGTGTCTCGGGCCAGGGCGCCGTCCGTGTCGGCGCTCCGGCCAACGCCCAGGTCGGGGACGACATCACCGCGGGCGACTTCGACGGGGACGGAAACGCGGACCTGTTCATGGGCAACGGCGAGGACTACGACTACCACGCCGTGCTCTACGGCCCCTTCGCCCGAGGCGGCACCCCCGCCCGCGAGCAACAGGTGAAGGTGTACAGCACCGACAACTCCATCAACTCGACGGCCACCGGCGACTTCAACGGCGACGGCATCGAAGACCTCGCGACCTTCTACGTCTACGAGAACCACGCCGAGGGCGGCAAACTGTGGCTCGGCACCGAGGCCGGCCTGTCCACCGCCCCGCGGCCCCTGTCCTCCGCGTCCAGCACCGCCGTCGCCGACTTCGACCAGGACGGCAGCGCCGACATCGCCACCCGGATCTTCCCGGGCGGCGACACCGAGGGCACCGAGGAGGACCCGGGCACCGTCAAGATCTACTACGGTTCGCCGGCCGGCCCCAGCCAGACCCGCACGCAGACGATCACGCAGAACACGGCGGGCGTGCCCGGGGCGAGCGAGAAGGGCGATCAGTTCGGCGGACGGCTGAGCACGGGCGACGTGAACGGCGACGGATACCCCGACCTGGCCGCCGGTGTACCGGGCGAGGCGATCGGCTCGAAGGCGAAGGCGGGCGCTGTCGTGCTGCTCAAGGGCGGCAAGGACGGGCTCACCGGCAAGGGCGCGCAGGCGTTCCACCAGGACACGGCCGGTGTACCGGGAGTCGCGGAGTCCGGTGACGTGTTCGGCGGGTCGCTGCGCGTGCTCGACGTGACGGGGGACGGCAAGGCGGACTTGGTCGCGGGTGCGCCCGGGGAGAACCTCGGCGCCGTCGTGAACGGCGGCGCGGCGTGGATGCTGCGCGGCACCGCCTCGGGCGCGACGGGCTCGCAGTCGGTCGCGTTCAACCCGGTGGACATCGGGGCACCGGCGGGGCAGGCACTGTTCGGCGCGAACCTGAGCGGCGACAACGGCCCCGGCACGGTGATCCCGTAGCGGACGCGGCCCGATCTCGGGAGCGGGACGGACGGACGTCGTCACTCATTGAGGTGCAGCACGGCCACGTCACGTAGGTCTTTGATCGGTGGTTTGTTTCTGTACATCCTGTTATGGGATGAATCGGAAGGCCTCTGGTGAGAAGCACTTTGGTGCCGGCAGACCTGTGGGCCCGGAAGACCAGGTGCCCTGCCGGCAGCTGGTCGTGCTGACGTCCCACCGCGCTCACGTCTCAGGAGTCCTTCCGTGCCAACTCCCAGCCTTCCGCAGGTCCGCCTGCCCCTGGTCGCTGTGCTGGCCGCTGCCTGCATGACCGGCCTCGTGCAGGCCCCGGCCCAGTCCGCGGACGTCCCCGCCGACGACCACCGTTCACTGCGACGGCAGTTGCAGGAGCTGACCACCGCTCCCGGCGGCCCGCCCGGGGCGATCGCCGTCCTCAAGCGCGGATCTCGCACCGAGATCTACCGGGCCGGGCTCGCCAAGACCGGCACCGACCGTCCGGTCAAGGCCACCGACCACATGCGCATCGCCAGTACGGCCAAGGCGTACAGCGGCGCGGTCGCCCTCCAGCTCGTCGACCGCGGGAAGCTGCGGCTGAACGACACCATCGGCAAGGTGCTTCCCCGGCTGCCGCGCGCATGGCACCGGGTCACGCTGCGCCAGCTCCTGAACCACACCAGCGGGCTGCCGGACTTCAGCGCGAACCCGGAGTTCCTGGCCCTGGTGACCGAGAACCCGCGCCGCCACTTCGACTCCCACCGGCTCCTGGACTTCGTCGCCGACGAGCCGTTGCTGTTCCGGCCGGGGTCCCGCTACACCTACTCCAACTCCGACAACATCGCCGTGGCGCTGATGGCGGAGGCGGTGACGGACCGCCCCTACGAGCATCTGCTCGCCGAGCTCGTGTACCACCCGCTGGGCCTGCGCAGCACCAGCCTGCCGCAGGGCTACCGGATGCCCAGGCCTTACATGCACGGCTACGACGTCACCCCGCCGAACCCGCCCGAGGACCTCAGCGAGGTGCTGAGCGCGTCGGGCGTGTGGGCGTCCGGCGGGATCATCTCGACGCCGAAGGACATGACGTCCTTCATCCGCGGCTACGCGGGCGGAAAGCTGATCTCCGACCGGACCCGCCATCAGCAGCTGAACTGGGTGAAGGGCGCATCCGAGCCCGCGGGCCCCGGCAAGAACAAGGCGGGTCTGGCCATCTTCCGGTACACCACCCGCTGCGGTGTGGTGTACGGCCACACGGGCAACTTCCCCGGTTACACGCAGCTGATCGCAGCCACCCCGGACGGCAAGCGGTCGCTGACCGTCTCGCTCACCACGCAGATCAACAAAACGAACAAGCCGGATCTGCTGAAGCGGCTGCGGGCCGTGGAGGAGAACTTCGTCTGCGCGCTGTTGCGCAAGCGGTAGGCAGTTGGCACCCGGGGGGGGGAGGGGGGCAGGGGCGTTCCCGTTCAGATGGCCTGCACGTCGCCGCGGGTCGAGGAGGCGACCGTGTCCCGGTGGGCGAAGTCACCGGGCGGGATGCCGGGGTGGTGGCCGGCCGGCTGCTGTGTCGCGCTCGACGCGGCGGCCGGGCCGAGGGTGAGGCGGGAGACGATGCGGTAGCGGTCGCCGCGGTACAGCGAGTGGACGTACTCGACCGGGATGCCGGAGTGGTCCGAGGTGAGCCGCTCGACCAGCAGAGCGGGGGAGAGCTCGGGCACTTCGAGCACCTCCGCCTCGGCCCGGGTCACCACCGTCGGCTCGATCGTCTGGGTCGCTTCGCGGACATGAACGTCATGGTGTTCGCTCAAGTGCTCGTACAGATCACCGCTCTCCAGTTCCTGCGCGGAGAGTCCGGGCACCAGATCGGCGCGGATGTGCAGGTGCTCGATGGCCATCGGGGCGCCGTCGACGAGCCGCAACCGGGCCACGTAGACGATCCGGGCGGCGGGGGAGAGTCGCAGCTTGCGGCCGACGCGGGCGCCGGCCTGGATGGTCGTGAACTCCAGGAGCCGGCTGGACCAGGCGCCGCCCGCGCGGGGCACTTCGAGGCCGTGCGCGGGTGAGATCAGTTCCTGGGTGATCTTCTCCGGCGCGACGAACATGCCACGCCCGTGTTCGCGTACCAGAACGCCCGCCGCGACCAGTTCGTCGACGGCCGCGCGCAGGGTGGGGCGCGAGACCCCCAGATCCGCGCAGAGCGCACGCTCCGAGGGGATGGGGTCGCCGGGACGCTGTGACTCGATGAGCTGCAGGAGATGGTCACGGACCCGCTCCCGTTTGAGCACCGCTCCCGAGGAGCGCCGCCCGACCCCTGCCTTCGCTGTCCCGCCCGCGTCGTTCGCGTCGGTGGTCACTGTCCGCCCCCTCGTGCCGTACAACCAGCTGTCTGACCAGTTGACCACGAAAGCACGGAGATCGACCACCGAATCATCAACTCCCCTGAGTGCGGCGGGGGTTGACGCGGCCAATGGTCTATGCCAGTTTTCTCCCTCACCAGAGGTCACTTGACCAGTTCGACGCTGGTCAGGTCCGGCACCCCAGAGGTGAACCGTGAAGTTCCGTCTACTCGCCGGTGTCTCCGCGCTCGTCGCGGTCGCCGGGCTCAGTGCCTGTTCGTCCGGCTCCGGTGACGGGGAGTCCGCCGGAGGTGGGAAGACCGCGATCGATGTGTGGCTGATGCGCGACAGCGTCTCGTCCGCCTTCCAGAAGGACTTCGAGAAGCGCTTCGAAGCCGCGCACCCCGACATCGACGTACGCATCCAGATCCAGGAGTGGGACGGCATCGGCGAGAAGGTCACCGCCGCGCTGGCCAGCAACGACGCCCCCGACGTCATCGAGACGGGCAACACCCAGGTCGCCCAGTTCGCGCAGAGCGGCGGCCTCCTCGACCTGAGTGACAAGGTCGACGGACTGGGCGGTGACGCCTGGCTCAAGGGGCTCGCCGAGCCGGGAGCCTGGGAGGGCAAGCAGTACGGCATCCCGTACTACGCGGCGAACCGCGTCGTCATCTACCGCAAGGACCTCTTCGAGAAGGCCGGCGTCGACGCCGCCGCGATCAAGACCCGCGACCAGTGGGTGGCCGCGACCAAGAAGCTCAACAAGGGCTCTCAACAAGGCATTTACCTGCCGGGGCAGAACTGGTACACCTACGCGGGCTTCGTCTGGGACGAGGGCGGTGACCTAGCCACCGAGTCGGGCGGCACCTGGGAGGGCACGCTGGACAGCCCCGAGGCATTGCGCGCCATGGCCTTCTACAAGAAACTGCAGGCCCTCGGCAAGGGCCCGAAGGACTCCGACGAGGCGCAGCCACCGCAGGCCGAGGTCATGGCCAAGGGCCAGGTCGCACAGCTCATCAGCGTGCCGGGCGGAGCCAACGTCGTCACCCAGAACAACCCTGAACTCAAGGACGAGCTGGGCTTCTTCCCCATCCCCGGCAAGACGGCGGACACCCCGGGCGCGGTCTTCACCGGCGGCTCCGACCTGGTGATCCCGACGGTGTCGCAGCACCACGACGCCGCGTTCACCTTCGTCAAGGAACTGACCGGCGACAAGTGGCAGAAGAAGCTCGCCGTCGCCATGAGCTACGTCCCCAACAAGACCACGCTCGCCGACGCGGTCGCCGACGATCCGGGCGCCTCCGCCATGGCGGCCGGAGCGGCCGTCGGCCACGCCACGCCGAACACGCCGGGCTGGGCCGCGGTCGAGGCCAAGAACCCCATCAAGGACTACCTCACCGCCGTCCTCACCGGAGGAGATCCGAAGCGCGAGGCCGCCGAGGCGTCCGACGCCATCACCGACGCCATGAAGTCCGGCTCCTGAGCAGCGCGTTGACCCCGCCCGCAGAATCCGCAGCGAGAGGAGTGCGCCGTGACGATCACCCGTGAGCCGGTGGTGTCCCGACCGCCTCGGCGTACGCCGACCACCGCGCCACGCGCCACCATGTCCGGCATCTGGCCGTACCTGCTCGTGGCACCCGCGGTACTGGGAATGCTGTACCTGCTCGTCTACCCGCTGGCGCGGGCCGTCCTGATCTCCTTCCAGGACTTCGGCCTGCGCCAGCTCATCCTCGGTGAGGCGCACTTCACCGGCTTCGACAACTACACGGAACTGCTGTCCGACCCGCGGTTCTGGGCCGTGGTGCGCCGCACCTTCCTCTTCATGGCCGTCAACGTCGCACTGATCATGGTCATCTCGACACTCGTGGCGCTGATGGTGGAACGCCTGGGGCGGTTCGGCCGCACCGCCGTGCTCAGCGCGCTCGTGCTCACCTGGGCGATGCCCGTGGTCGCGGCGACCACCGTGTTCCAGTGGCTCTTCCACTCCGAGTTCGGGATCGTCAACCACGCCCTCACCGGCCTCGGATTCAGCAGGTTCGAAGGCTATCCGTGGCTGGCACACGGCCCCGCGGCCTTCGCCATCCTCGTCACCCTGGTCGTGTGGCAGTCGGTGCCCTTCGCCGCGATCACGCTGTACTCGGCGCTGACCACCGTGCCCACCGAGCTCTACGAGGCCGCGCGCATCGACGGCGCATCCGGCTTCCGGATCTTCCACTCCGTCACGCTGCCGATCGTCCGGCCGATCTTCATGCTCGTGCTCTCCCTCGAAGTCATTTGGACGTTCAAGGCGTTCGTGCAGATCTGGGTGATGACCCGCGGCGGCCCCGGCGACGCCACGACGATCCTGCCCGTCTACGCCGTACAGACCGCACTGGCCCAACAGCGCTACGACCTCGGATCGGCCGCGTCGATGCTGACCGTGCTGCTCATGTCCGGCGTCCTTGTCGCCTACTTCCGCCAGATGTTCCGACAGGAGAACGAGCTGTGACGACCTCGCGCGCACTGCGCCGCCTGCCGCTCAACATCGCGGCCACCGTGACGGTCGTCGTCTGCCTCTTCCCCGTCTACTGGATGGTCACCACCGCCTTCAAACCGTCACGCGACATCCAGTCGGAAAGCCCCCAACTGCTCCCGCAGAGCTGGACGTTCGACCATTTCCGGCGGGCCGTCGACGCGGACGGGTTCGCGCTGTTCTGGCGCAACAGCGTGCTCGTCACCCTGGCCGCCGTGGCTCTCGCCCTGGTCGTCGCGCTCGGCGCCTCGTTCGCGGTGGCCCGGATGCGCTGGCGAGGACGCCGTCAGTTCATGCTCATGGTGTTCATCGCGCAGATGGCACCGTGGGAATCCCTGATCATCCCCGTCTACATCATCTCCCGGGACACCGGCATGCTCGACCGGCTGCCGACCCTGACCCTCGTCTACTTCATGATGACGCTGCCCTTCACCGTCGTCGTGCTGCGCGGCTTCATCGCCACGATCCCTGCCGAGCTCGAGGAGTCGGCCCAGGTCGACGGCTGCACCCGGTTCGGCGCGTTCCGGCACGTGGCGTTCCCGCTGCTCGCGCCCGGTCTGATGGCGACATCGCTGTTCGGCTACATCACGGCGTGGAACGAGTTCGCCTACGCCAACTTCCTGATCATCAAGCAGCAGGACCACCGGACGCTGCCGGTGTGGCTGTCCTCGTTCCACAACACGTTCGGCACCGACTGGGGCGCCACCATGGCCGCCTCGACCCTCTTCGCGCTGCCCGCGCTTGCGATCTTCCTGCTGCTGCAGCGACACGTGACATCCGGGTTCGCCGCCGGCGCCGTCAAGGGCTGACCCGCGACCGCGCCCGTCCCGCATCCCCACGCCCGCACCGGAGGTCCGCCGTGCCCGCGTCCCGCCCCGCCCTCGTGCCCGCCCCCACCCAACTGACGCACCGTCCGGGCCACTTCACGCTCGGCCCGCACACCACTGTCCGCATCACGCCGGGCGCCGAACCCGCCGCCACCCTCCTGCGTACCCTCATCGCGCCCGCCACCGGGCTCCCGCTCCACCCGGCCCCCGACGGGCCGTTCGTCCTCGCCCTCGACCCGGGGCTCGGCGGTCTCGGCACGGAAGGCTATGGCCTGACGATCTCGCACGACGCCGTGCTGCTGCGAGCCGCCCACCTCACCGGCCTGCTGCGCGGGATCCAGACGATACGACAACTGCTCCCCGCCGAGGCCCTGTCGCACCGTGCCCGGCCAGGCGTGCCCTGGCACCTTCCCTGCGTCGAGATCACCGACGTGCCGCGGCGCGCCTGGCGTGGCTTCATGCTGGATGTGGCACGCCACTTCCAGCCCGTGGCGTTCCTGCGCCGCTACGTCGATCTGCTCGCCCTGCACAAAGTGAACGTGCTGCAACTGCACCTCACCGACGACCAGGGCTGGCGTCTGCCGGTCGCCGACTATCCGCTGCTGACCGAGGTGGGCGGGCGGCGTGCACAGTCGATGGTGGGCCCCGCCGGGTCCGACGTCTTCGACGGCATGCCGCACGAAGGCACCTACACCGACGGGGAACTGCGCGACCTCGTCACCTACGCCACCGCCCGCGGCGTCACGATCGTGCCGGAAGTGGAGATGCCCGGCCACACCCGCGCAGCCCTCGCCGCCTACCCCGAACTCGGCGCCGTCCCCGGGCGCCGGCTCGATGTGTGGACCCACTGGGGCGTGTGCGACACGGTCCTCGGCGTCCACGACCCCGCCCTCGACTTCTGCCGCACCGTCCTCGACACCGTCCTGGACATCTTCCCCTCCCCACATGTGCACATCGGGGGCGACGAATGCCCCACGACCGAATGGGCCGCGAGCGCCGCCGCCCGCGAGCGCATCGAGGCCGAAGGTCTGTCCGGGCCAGGTGAGTTACGAGGATGGTTCCTCGGCCGGATCGGCGCCCACCTCATGGAGCGCGGCCGCATCCCGACCGCGTGGGCGGAGACGGGCGAAAGCCTGCCGCCCGAGTTCACCGTCATGACCTGGCGCGACCCCGAGCACACCCAGGTCGCCCTCAAACGCGGCCACGCCGTGGTCAGCGGCCACTACAAGGCCACCTACCTCGACTACGCCCAGTCCGCGTCCCCGGCCGAACCACCCGCCCAGCCCGGCGCCGTGGTCGATCTGCGGGCCGTGCATGACCACGACCCACCCGACGACCCCACCACGGGTGGGGAACTCCTCGGCGTACAGGCCCAGTTGTGGACCGAGTTCGCCCCCACCGCCGCACACGTCGACTACCTGGCCTTCCCCCGGCTCGCGGCGCTCGCCGACCGGGCATGGCACGGGGCGTCCCCCTGGCCCTTGGCACGCGCACGTCTGACCGCACACGGTGCCAGGCTCGCCGCGCTCGGCGTGCGGCACGGACCGTTCGACCCGTACATCCCCGTCCCCCACCGTTCCGGAGAGGAATCGAGATGAGTCCTGCACGAACGCCCCGAAAGCCCTTCCGCCCCGTACTCACGAGATCCGCACGCTGCGCCCTCGTCGCCCTGATGGGCTGCACCGGTCTCGCCGCGCTGCCCGCAACCGCCACCGGCGCCGCCGCGGGCGATGTGTCGGTGCAGTACCACACCGGCTCCACCGGCAGCGACCAGGCCGAACCCTGGCTGAGGGTGAAGAACACCGGTACATCCGCCGTGGCGCTCAGCGGCGTGAAGCTGCGCTACTACTTCAAGGCCGAGTCCGCGAGCGCCACCTACCGCTTCGCCTGCTCGTGGGCCGTGAAGGGCTGCGGCAACATCACCGGCACCTTCGGCACGCTCGCCCACCCGACCGCCACCGCCGACCGCTATCTGGAGATCGGATTCACCTCGGGCGCTGGTTCCCTCGCCGCCGGAGCCGACAGTGGCGACCTCCAGCTCCGCTTCCACCGCTCCGACTGGCAGTCACTGAACCAGCACGACGACTACTCCTTCGGCGCCGCCCAGTCCTCGTACGCGAACTGGACGAAGGTGACCGCCCAACTGGACGGCGCGACGGTCTGGGGGACCGCCCCCGAAGGCAACGACCCCACGGATCCGACCGACCCGACCGATCCGCCCGGCGACGGAGCGAGCCTCTTCGACGACTTCAACTACACGAAGCACGACGACCCCGCCATCTCGGCCCACGGCTGGAACGTGCGCTCCAACTCCGGTGGTCCAGGGGTGCCGGGTGCGACCTGGGCGCCGCAGAACGTGACGTTCTCCGCCTCCGGTGGCAACTCCGTGATGAACCTGGAGACATCGACGGCGGGCACGGGCGAGAGCACCAAGCAGACCGAAGTACTCACCAAGGCAATGAAGTTCAAGAACGGGACGTACGCGGCGCGCGTGAAGTTCAGCGACGCCCCCAGGAGTGGTCCGGACAGCGACCACCTGGTGCAGACGTTCTTCACCATCAACGACCTCAAGGCGCCGATGGCGGACGACTACGCCGAGTACGACTTCGAGTATCTGCCCAACGGAGGCTGGGGCGAGCCGTCGAACATCCTGTACGCGACGTCCTGGGAGACCTACAACCCGGACCCCTGGCAGGCCGTCAACCAGCACACCGAGAGCCGGCAGAGCTACGCGGGCTGGCACGACCTGGTCGTCACGATCGACGACAACTCCATCAAGTACTACGTCGACGGGCAGCCGTTCGGCACGCACGACGCCGCGTATCTGCCGGAGCGGCCCATGTCGATCAACTTCAACCAGTGGCTGATCGACCTCGCCGGACAGACCAGCACGACCCCGCGCGCGTACGACCAGCAGGTCGACTACGTCCTGCACGTCAAGGACCACGTGCTGACCCCCGCACAGGTGGCCGCCAAGGTGGCCGCGTACCGCAGCGCGGGAACGGCCTTCGAGGACACCGTCCCCTCTTCGTGAGGTGAGGGACGGACACGTACAACCGGTGCCCGCACACCCACGTGGTGTGCGGGCCCTGGCACGGAGTACCGCCCCTTCACGCAATGATCGTTTAAGAACCCGCCCAAGCGACTGAACCTGTTGCATCGAGGCGTTCGCACGCACAAGTGCGCTACTGGTTACGTCCGTACGCCCTACCGATTTGTCCGCAGGCATGACGAAATGGGGCCTCCACGCATGATCGATCTGACGGCGTGGAGAGCGCGCCGGGCGGCCGGCCGCTTCCTTACGTACTCGTGATGAAGGACGGACCTCCCATGCATGCACACCCCGGCCTCGAAGAGACCGGAGCGGGCCAGGACGAGCCGATTGCCATCGTCGGAGCCGCCTGTCGGTTCCCGGGCGAGGCCCGGTCCCTCTCCTCGCTGTGGCGGTTGCTGATGGCGCGCCGGGAGACGGCGCGGGAGGTGCCGGCCGAACGCTGGGAGCAGGCCGAACTGGCAGGCCTGCCCGCCCAGGTGGCGGCCCGGCTGCGGTACGGCTGCTTCCTGGACGACGACGTCTACGCGTACGAGCCGGAGTTCTTCGGCATCAACGCGCAGGAGGCGCCCTGGGTGGACCCGGAGCACCGGTTGTTGTCCGAGGTCGCCTGGGAGGCCATCGAGCACGCGGGGATCCCCGCGCAGCGTCTTGCGGGTACACCCACGGGCATGTTCTTCGGGATCTACCAGAAGGACTACATGCTGCGTGTGCAGCGGCCGTTGGAAGAGGCCAACGCCTACGCCATGTACACCGGCTTCGACAGCATCGGTCCCGGCCGGGTCGGTTTCATGCTGGATCTGAAGGGCCCGCAGGTCGTCATGGAGAGCGCCTGCGCCTCCGGCCTCGTCGCCGTGCACACCGCGTGCCAGAGCCTGCGGGCAGGCGAGTCGGACGTCGCCCTGGCCGGGGCCGCCATGCTGACCCTGGGCCCCGAGGGCGTCATCGCCCCGGCCCTGTGGGGTGTGTTCTCTCCCACCGGCCGCTGCCACGCCTTCGGCGAGGGCGCCGACGGCTACGTCCGCGGCGAAGGGTGCGGCGTGGTCGTTCTCAAGCGCCTCTCGGACGCGGTCCGGGCGGGGGACCGGGTCCTGTCCGTGGTGCGCGGCACGGCCGTCAACCAGAACGGCCGCGGCACCCGGCTCAGCGCGCCGTCGGAACCCGCGCAGATCGACCTCTACCGCATGGCGTTGGAGCGTGCGGGCGTCGAGGCCGGCGACGTGGGCATGGTGGAAGCGCACGGTCCGGGCACGGCGGTGGGCGACCCCATCGAGTTCGCCGCCGTTGCCGCGGTCTACGGCAAGGGCCGCGACCAGTGCGCGCTGGGGTCGGTGAAGACCAACATCGGTCACACCGAACCGGTATCGGGCGTGGCGGGTCTGCTGAAGGCCATCGCCTCCCTGCGCCACGGCATGGTGCCGGCCAGCCTGCACTTCAACGGCTGGAACCCGCAGATCGACCCCAGCGGCACCCGCCTGTTCGTGCCCACCGACACGACCGAATGGCCCGTACGGGACAGCGCCCGGCTGGCCGCGGTGTCCTCCTTCGGCATCAGCGGAACCAACGTCCACGTCGTACTGGAACAGCCCCCCGCGCTCCCCGGCGCCCGGCGAGCCGCCCGCCCGAAGCCGGCTGGCGACTGCGGACCGGACCGCCACGGCGAAGCGCCCTGTGTGTTCCCGCTCTCCGCCGGTACGCCCGCCGCCCTGCGGTCCGCGGCCGATCGCCTGGCGAAGTGGCTGAGAGGCGAGGGGTCACAGGCACCGCTCGCCGACGTGGCCCACACCTTGGCCACGCGCCGGTCACCCTCCCGCGAACGCGCAGCCGTGGTCGCCGCCGACCGGCCGGAGCTGGTCGCACGGCTGGCCGAACTGGCAGTCGGAGCGACGCCCGCCGCCGGGGTGGCCACCGGCAGGGCGGTCCCCGACGCCGGCCAGGGTGTGGTGTGGGTCTTCTCGGGACACGGCTCGCAGTGGGCGGGCATGTGTCAGCAACTCCTGGGCCGTGACCCGGAGTTCACCCGGGTCATCGACGAGCTCGAACCGCTGGTGGCCGAGGAGTCCGGCTTCTCCCTGCGCGAGACGCTGGGCCGCCCCGAGGTGGTGACCGGGTTCGACCGGGTGCAGCCGGTTATCTTCGCCATCCAGTTGGGCCTCGCGGCGATGTGGCGATCCCACGGCGTCGAACCAGCCGCCGTCATCGGCCACTCCATGGGAGAGGTAGCCGCCGCCGTCGCCTCGGGAGCGCTGAGCGTCCGCGACGGGGTACGCGTCATCTGCCGCCGCTCCCGCCTGATCCTGCGGGCCGCCGGGCAGGGGCTGATGGCCTCTGTGGCCCTGAGCCGCGCGGAGGTCGAACGGCTCCTGACGGAAGGCGATGTGCGGGGTGTGAGCGTCGCGGTCGTCGCGTCGCCGGAGAACACCGTGGTCGGCGGTGACGCCGACCGCATCCGCCGGCTCGCCGAGGAGTGGGACGCCCGCGGGATCGGCATCCGCGTGGTCGAGGTGGACGTCGCCTCGCACACCGCCCACATGGACCCCATCCTGCCCGACCTCGCCGAAGCGCTCGCCGAGGTCACCGGCACCACACCGCAGGCCGCCTTCTACAGCACCGTCTCCGAGGACCCGCGCGAGCGCGCCGCCTTCGACGCCTCCTACTGGTCGGACAACCTCCGCGAAGTGGTGCGCTTCACCGACGCGGTCAAGGCCGCCGCCGAGGACGGACACCGGCTCTTCGTGGAGATCGGCCCCCACCCCGTCCTCTCCAACCCCGTGCAGTCCACACTCAGCGCACACGGCCACACCGACACCGCGGTCGTACCCTCCCTGCTGCGCGACAGCGACGACATGCTGGCGTTCCACACCAACGTGGCGGCCCTGCACTGCGCGGGACATCCGCTGGACTGGGCAGGCCGCTACGGCGAGGGCGCGCTGGCCGACGTACCGCCGACCACCTGGGAAAGGACCCGGTACATCGTCGATCCGTCCCCGCTGCGGCAGTCGGGCGGAGCCCAGTGCGCCCCGGCCTCGCATCCGCTGACCGGACCGCACACCGCGGACCCCGACGGCGAGGGCCGCCACCTGTGGCAGACCCGCATCACCCCGGCCACCTTCCCCTGGCTCGACGCCCACCGGGTCAACGACGTGGCCGTGGTGCCCGGCGCGGCCCTGTGCGAGATGGCCATCGCCGCCGCCACCGACCTGTACGCCGTCGCTCCCGGGCGCCTGCGCGTCACCGGCATCGATCTGCAGCGGCTGCTGCTGCCGGCGTCCGAAGGCACCTCCATCACCGCCACCGCCGAGCGGACCGACGCGGACACGGCCCGCTGGCGGATCGTCAGCACGGCCGCCGACGGCACGCACGTACAGCACGCCCAGGCAGCCCTGCACCGCACGGCCGACGACGAGCCCGCCCCGCACGGCTGCGACCCGCAGCAGCTGCTCGCTGAATTCCCGCAGGTGCTGGCCCCCGCGGACGTCTACCGGCAGATGCGCGAAGAGCGCGGAGTGCAGCACGGCTCGCCGTTCCTCGGCCTGCAGGCCCTGTACGCGGACGGGACGCGCGCCGACCATCCGGGCGCCCGCCTCCTTGCCCGCATCGGCGTCCCGGACGAGGGCCGGGCCGGAGCGCAGGCCCTGCACTGGCACCCCGTCGCCCTGGACACCTGCCTCCAGGCCGTCGCGGCCGTCGTCCTGCGCACCGGCCTCGTGCCCGCCGGAGGCATCCTGCCCCGCGGCATCGACACGCTTCGGCTCTACGGGACGGTGCCGCTCAGCGGGTACTGCCTGGTCACCCTCCACGTGCTCGAAGGCGAGCGGTACACGGCGGACTTCCGGCTGTGGGCCGACGACGGAAGCTTGGTCGCGGACGCCACCGGAGTGGAATTCCGGCACGTACCCGCCGAGAGCGCCGAAGAACGCTTCGCCCACCGCCTGCTGCGCACCAGCTGGGAGCCGAGCGAGCGGCCCGCGCCGAGCACGGAGCCCGGAACGTGGACGCTCCTGGCGGAAACCGGACGCCTGTCGTACGCGACCGCTCTGGGCGAGGCTCTGGAGCAGCAAGGCGCCGTCGTAGGCATCCGGACGCTCGACGCCGACAGCACATCGCCGGACGGAGCCACGCCGACTGCGCCCCGCGGACCCGACGGAGAGGCAGCGCGGTCCGTGGTGTACCTGCCGGCGACCGGCAGCGGACCCGACGACACGACGCCGGATGCCCGTGCGCGGCGACAGGTCGCCCGCCTGGTGGAAACGGCCCGCTCCCTGGCGCAGGCGACGCAGAAGCCCCGGCTGTGGACCCTCACGACCACGGCTCAGCAGGTCATGCCCGATGACCTGCCGGACCTGGGGCAGGCCGGTCTGCGCGGCCTCGCCAGGGTGCTGAGCTACGAGCACCCCGAACTGCGCCCCAGCGTCCTGGACACCGACACCGGAACACCCGTCGCGGAAGTGGCCGCGGAACTCCTGGCCTGCCCCCAGGAGCAGGACGAGATCGCCTACCGGCACGGCACCCGTCACCTGGCGCGCCTGCGCACCGCCCCGCTGGACGAGCGGGAGCGCCGGCACACCTCCGTCGACCGCGGACGCGACCGTGTGGCCCTGCACCTCGCGCGCCCCGGCGACCTGGACTCCTTCGAGTTCGTGGCCCAGCCGCGCCGCCGTCCCGCCCCGGGCGAGGTCGAGATCCGGGTCGAGGCGACCAGCGTCAACTTCATCAACGTGCTCCAGGCGATGGGCGTCTACCAGAAGTTCAGCGCCGGTGAAGAGCCCATGGACGTCAGCGCGTTCGACGGCGCGGGCGTCGTCACCGCACTCGGGGCAGGCGTCCACCACGTGCGCGAAGGCGACCGCGTGGCCGCCATGTTCGTCGACGGGTCCCAGTCAGCGGTCATGTCCTCCTTCGCCACCGTCCACGCCGACTGCCTCCTGCCGGTGCCGGACGCAATGAGCACACCGGACGCCGCCGCCCTGCCCTGCGCCTACCTGACGGCCTGGTATGCCCTGCGGCACCTGGCCCGGCTGCGGTCGGGGGAGAAGGTACTCATCCACTCGGCGAGCGGCGGCACCGGTCTGGCAGCGCTGAACCTCGCCCGAGCGTCCGGCGCGGAGGTCCTGGCCACTGCCGGAAGCGAGGCCAAGAGGGCCTACCTGCGGGGTCTTGGCATCGAGCACGTCATGGACTCCCGCACCCTGGACTTCGCCGACCAGGTGCGCGAACTCACCGCCGGCCGCGGCGTCGACGTCGTACTGAACTCCCTCACGGGTCCGGCGCAGACCGCCGGTCTCGACCTGCTGGCACACCGGGGCCGGTTCATCGAACTCGGCAAGCGGGACATCTACGCCAACACCCGCCTGGGCCTGCTGCCCTTCCGCAACAACGTCACCTTCACCGGCGTCGACGTACTGATGATGATGCAGCAGGACCCGGAGCTGCTCGCCGAGGGCTACCGCGAACTCGGCGGCATGCTCGCCGAGGGCACCCTGCCGCCGCTGCCCGTCACCGAGCACCCCGTCGCCGAAGCGCCGTCGGCCTTCCACACCATGGCCGGCGCCCGGCACACCGGCAAACTCGTCCTCACCTGGCCGGCCACGGGCACCGACACCCTGCCCATGCGCCCCGAGGACGTCCCCGTCGTCAGGTCCGACGCGAGTTATCTCGTCACGGGTGGACTCGGCGGCCTCGGCCTGCTCGTCGCCCGGTGGCTCGCCGAACGCGGCGCTGCCGCCGTCGTCCTCACCTCCCGCAGCGCCCCCACCGCGGACGCCGACGCCGCTCTCGACGCCCTCACCGAGGAGTTCGGCACCCGAGTCGAGGTCGTACGCGGAGACCTCGCCGAGCCGGGCGTCGCCGACACCCTCGTACGGTCCGCCCTGGACTCGGGCCACCCCCTGCGCGGTGTCGTGCACGCCGCGGCCGTGGTCGAGGACGCCACCGTCACCAACCTCTCCGCGGACCTCCTGGAGAAGGTCTGGCGGCCCAAGGCGACGGGCGCCTGGCTGCTCCACCAGGCCGTCGACGGCCTGGACCTGGACTGGTGGGTGAACTTCTCCTCCGCGGCTTCCCTCCTCGGCAACCCCGGCCAGGGCGCCTACGCGGCCGCCAACGGCTGGCTGGACGAGTTCACTTCCTGGCGCCGGGGCCTGGGTCTGCCGACGACCTGCATCAACTGGGGTCCCTGGGCGCAGGTGGGGCGCGGCGCGGTGATGGAGGACCGTGGCTACGCCATGATCACGCCCGAGGAGGGGATCGCGGCTCTGGAGCGCATCCTCGCTCACGACCGCGACCGCACCGCCTACACGCCCATCGACCTGTCCCGGTGGCTCGAGTCCTACCCGGACACCGGACGCACCGCCTTCTTCGCGGAGATGGCCGCTCCTGAAGCGGGTGCGGAACCCCTCGGCGGACGGAGCGCCCTGCTGGACGCCCTGCGGGAAACCGACAGTCCGCAGCAGCGTCAGCAGATGCTGCAACCCGAGGTCGTCGGCCACATCGCCGCAGTGCTGCGCCTGGGCGCCGACCGGCTGGACGCCAACACCTCCCTCGTATCGCTCGGCCTCGACTCACTCATGGCCATCGCGCTGCGCAACCGCCTCCAGCGCGAACTGGCCCTGGACATCCCCACCACAGTGATGTGGACCCACCCGACCGCCTTCGCCCTCACCCGCTACCTCCTGGCCCGACTGCATCCCGAGCAGATTCATGACGAGGCCCAGGATGAGCCGGAGCCCGCGGTCACCACGTCGGTCACCCCCAACTGACCTCACCTGCCCACCCACACACCCGACCGCTTAGGTGACCCGAATGCTCCCTCCTTCCAACTCGACGCCCGCGCCCGGCACATGGGATGTGATCGTCATCGGTGCGGGCCCCGCCGGCGCCACCGCGGCCCGCGTCGCCGCCGAGACCGGCTGCCGGACGCTGCTCCTGGAGCGCGCCGCCATCCCCCGGTACAAGACCTGCGGCGGGGGGCTCATCGGAGCCTCCCTCGCCGCTCTGCCCCCCGGCCTGCCCCTGAACGTCTACGACACGGCCGGCCGGTTCACCTTCTCCCTCAACGGCACCAAAGAACGCACCCTCGACTGCGCAACGCCGACTTGTGCCATGGTCTACCGCAGTGAACTCGACGCCGCGCTGACCGAGTTGGCCGCGGCGGCAGGCGCCAAGGTCCAGGACAGCACCGCGCTGACCACCCTGGACCAACAGGACGACGGCACCGTCACGGTGAAGACCAACCGCGGCGAGACCCTCCGCGCCCGAGCGATCGTCGGCGCCGACGGCAGCGCCAGCAGAGTCGCCCGCTACGTGGGCGTGGAGTGCGCCCAGGTCGACCTCGCCCTGGAAGCGGAGGTCCCGGTCGACGCCAGGACGGCCGAACGGTGGCGAGGCCGGGCGCTGATGGAGTGGGGCCCACTGCCCGGCTCCTTCGGCTGGGTGTTCCCCAAGGGGGACGTCTGCACCGGCGGCGTGGTGGCTGCCCGCGGCAACCCGGCCGCCCTGCGCGCCTACAAGGAGGACTTCCTCCGCCGCCACGGCCTTCTGGGCCCACGCCCCCTTCACGACACCGGCCACCTGACCAGATGCCGCCGCTCCGACTCCCCGCTGGCCCGGGGGCGTGTACTGGTCGCCGGTGACGCGGCGGCGCTCGTCGACCACTGGTCGCGGGAGGGCATCTCCTATGCCCTGCGCTCAGGCGATCTCGCTGGTCACGCGGCCACCCGCCTGGTCGCCGCCGCGGGCCAGGAGGCGGGCACCGTCGCCGCCGAGTACGGACGGCAGATCAACGACGTGCTCGGGGTCGAAATGCGCGCCAGCAGCGTGCTGATGGGCCTCTTCAGCCGTAGCCCCGGCCTCGTCCACACAGCACTGACCCGGCTGCCCCCGGCGTGGCGACGACTCGACGCGTACGTATCCGGCCACACCAGCGTGGCGGGAATCATGACCACCCCGGTCGCGCGCACCGCCACGGCCCTGGCCGGCCGGTTTTCACCAGGAGCCACCAAGGCACTCGCCAAGGGGTGACCCGTATCGCGCCCTTTGACGTGCGCTAGTCGGAAGGTAGCGGGGCGGGAGTACTGCGTCAGTGGCCCCGGCCAGAGTGGGTGTTGTTCCAAGGAGAGAACAACACCCACTGAGGAGTTCGCAGATGTTCCGCAGGAACGGTCCCGTGCCTGTCCGGCGCCACGACACTGATCGGCGACCTCGACGGCGACAAGCGCCCCGACAAGATCATCAACCCGGGGCACACCGGCACCAAGATGACCGTCCAGTGGGGAGCCGCGGACGGCTCCTTCGGCAGCGAGCAGAACGTCGCCGAGCTCCTCGGTGCGAAGACGGGCGAGGTCGCCACCGCCGCGGTCGCCGACTTCCAGAACGACGGCACCCTGGACATGGTCGTCAACCTCGTCACGCCCTCCGGCGCGGACGACCCCAACACCGCACGCGTCGCCGAGTTCCGCCCCGGCCCGCTCAAGCGGTCGAACCTGGGCTCCGCCGCCGCCAAGCGCTCCGACATCGGCACCCAGGGCGAGGCCAAGCAACTGCGCATCGCCCACTACGGGGACGACGCGTACCCGGACCTCGCGGTCCTCAACAACGCGGGCGACGGCGTGTGGGAGCGGTCCATCCGCCTGACGAAGCCGGTCGGCGGCCCCGGCTCGTACGACTACGAACTGCAGCAGAAGTACGGCGAGACCGGGACCCCGGCCGAGCCGCCGGCCATGCCAACCGATGGGTGGAAGCACTTCTACAAGCCCTGCTCCTGACCCCAACTGGGTGTCGCCGGACCGCCCTTCGCGCACCGGCGGCGCCATGCTGCCTGATGCCTACCGCCCAGGGGCTTCGTATATCAGTCGGTACGTCTCCGCTGCGACCCAGCAGTGGACCTCGATGGCATCCGCTGCGTGATCTCGATACCGGATCCCGCACGGCTGGAGTAACGTGCACATCTTCGGCCGGCGCGAGCCGTACGGAGTCCTCGAAGGCCGAGTACACCTTGCATCTCACCGTCCCTCCCGCGCACGACCGCCTCAGCGCCGCCCTGGAGAACCTCTCCGTCACCTTCCGCGGCATGACCGCACGCCCGGACGAGCACAACTGCGAATGTCACTGGGGCAGTCCGGAGGACCTCGCTCTTCTGAAGACGCCGGATGCCGAACTGGACCCGGACCTCCTGCGCAGAGCCTGGCAGGCCACCGACTGGAGCGATCACGCGGCCGTACTGCGCCGCATCCTGCCGCAGTTCGCCACCGCCCTGGTCGAAGGTCGCGCGGAACCCCTGTTCGGCCTCGAGGAGGCCGGGGACTCCTTCGCCCGCGGCAGATGGCAGCAGTGGCCCGCCGACCACGCCGGTCCCGTACGCGAGTTCCTGCATGCCTGGTGGGTCACGAGCCTCACCGATCCGGACGCGGCCGTCCCGGCACACCAGGTGTTCGCGGTGTGTGCCGAGGCGTCCGGAACGCTCCGGCCCTGGCTCGCCGACTGGGAGCAGCAGACCGGCAGCCTCAGCGACCGACGGCTCGCCGAGGCTGCCGCCAAGTGGGAGTACGAGCTCCTGGGAGACAGCCTTCCGTGGTACGTCCACTGGTACGACCACGACGAGGAGACGATGCGCGCCGACCTGGTCACCTGGCTCCTCGGCCACGGCGCGACACGGCTCCGGGAGGCGGGCGCGTCGCAGGATCTGCAGCACCGCATACGGTTGCTCGGGCTCACCGATGAGGACCGCTGGAGCGATCCGCACTGGCCGGGCCACCGCTACTGACGGCCGACGCTCCGGGACGGCGTCAGTGGGCGATCAGCTCCCGGCTCAGGACATGCTCGACCAGGGAGATCAGGACCTCCTTGCCGGACTCCCTCTCGCGTACGTCGCAGAGCAGGACGGGAGTGTCGGGGTTCAGGTCAAGGGCGCGGGCCACAGTCTCGGGGGAGTGGCTGCGGATCCCGTCGAAGCAGTTCACGGCGACGATGAACGGGATGCCGCGGCTCTCGAAGTAGTCCACGGCGGGAAAGCAGTCCGCGAGCCTTCGGGTGTCGGCGAGGACGACCGCGCCGAGGCTGCCCGTGGCCAACTCGTCCCAGACGAACCAGAACCGGTCCTGACCGGGCGTGCCGAACAGGTACAGGGCGAGGTTGTCGCGCAGGGTGATGCGGCCGAAGTCCATGGCGACCGTGGTCGTGGACTTGGTGGCCACCCCCTTGAGGCTGTCCACCGGACGGGAGGCCTCGGTGAGGGGTTCCTCGGTACGCAGGGGGCGGATCTCGCTGACCGACTCCACCAGCGTGGTCTTCCCGACGCCGAAGCCGCCGGCGATCAGGAGCTTGAGCGCGGTGAAGTCGGCGGTCGCCGAATGCCGCGTGCGGTCAGAGTGCGCGGAGGCCATTGATCACTTCTCGCAGGAGATGGGCGGGAGGATGTTCGCTCCCGGCGGCGGTGGCGGTGGACTCGGGCGGGGTGATGTGGATCAGGCCCTGGGCCGTGAGGTCGCCGAGCAGGACCCGCACCACACCGAGGGGCAGCCCCGAGTCCGAAGCGAGGTCAGCCACGGGGCTCGGGCCCTGGGCGCTCAGCGCCAACAGCGCGCGCTGCTCGGGCGGCAGCGGGCTGCGCGGGGTGCCGGCGGTGGGCCGCACGATCGCCATCAGGTCGACGCGCTCGGCGCCGTTGTCCGTGCGGGCACGCCCGGCGGTCATGGCGTAGAGCCGGACCAGGGGGCCGGCCTCCGCGTCGTACCGGTCGGTCCAGGCCTCGGCGGAGCGCTCGCCCGGTCCGCCCTGGCTGCCCGGGTGGCGGTTGGAGGGCCGGCCCGTCATGAGGCCTCGCCGTCCGGTGTCGGAGCGTCGTCCGACCGCATGGGCACGGTGAGATGTTCGCGCACCCGGTCGACCAGCAGGGCCATCTCGTAGGCCACCAGGCCGATGTCGGCGTGTCCGTCGGTGAAGACCGCGATGCAGGAGCCGTCGCCGGCGGCGACCACGAAGAGGAAGCCGTCCTGCAGCTCGACCATGGTCTGGACGACGCCGCCCGCGTCGAAGTGCCGGCCGGCCCCCTTGGCGAGGGAGTGGAAGCCGGAGGCGATGGCGGCGAAGCGCTCGGACTCGTCGCGGCCCATCGCCTGCGAGGCCCCGACGCACAGTCCGTCGGTGGAGAGCATGATCGCGTGCCGCACCTCCGCGACGCGGTCGACGAGGTCGTCCAGGAGCCAGTCGATGCCGCCCGCGCCGTGGCCGTCGCTCGGATCGCCCACGGTGGTGACGGAGTAGGTCGGCGTCATCGGTCTTGGGACCCTTCGTCGTTCGCAGTGTGGTGGTAGGACTCGGGGCCGGGTGCGTGTGGACCGGCCGGTTCGTCGCGGGTGGCGGAGGCGCGGCGCCGACCGGAGCGCAGCGACGCCATCGTGGCGCGGGCGGCTTCGGGGGAGCGCACGCGCGGGCCGGGTTCGGGGCCTTGGGCCGCGTCCTGGTCCGTGCGGAGTTCGGGCGCGAGGCTGGCCTGGCGTACCCGGCGCGGCAGTTGGCTCTCGTCGTCCGGGGCCGGGGCCGGTGCCAGGGCCGGGGTGGGTCGCGCGGTGGGGGCGGCCGGGCTGTCCGGTCGCTGGGGTGCGGCGTGCCGGGCGTGGCCGGGGAGTTGGCGGGGCGCAGGGTCGCCGCTGTCCACCGGGCGAGGCTCCCTGGCGGGTGCGGGTGCGGGTGCGGGTGCCGGTGCCGGTGCTTGTGCCGGTGCCACCGTCGGCCGTTGGCTGCGCTCCCGCTGGGCGGGGATGCGCGTCAGATGCGGCTCAGGAGCGGTCGCGGGACCGGACCCCTCCACCCCCGACCGCTGCGGCAGTGACCGCAGGCCCGGGTGCGGGGCCTCCAGGAGGTGCTGCGGGAGGAAGATGAGGGCGGTGATGCCGCCGTAGACCGAGCGGCGCAGCGTCACCTCGATGTGCTGGCGCTGGGCGAGGCGGTTGACCACGAACAGGCCGAGCTGGCGCGAGTCGAGCAGGTCCACGTCCGCGGCCTGGATCTTCTCGTTGGCCGCGGCGAGCGCCTCGTCGCCCATGCCGAGACCGCGGTCCTCGATCTCCAGGACGGCGCCCGCCCCGACCTCCTCGGCGCGCACCATCACGGGGGTGTGCGGCGGGGAGTACGAGGCGGCGTTCTCGGTGAGTTCGGCGACCAGGTGGATGAGGTCGGCGACCGCCGAACCGGCGAGCCGCAGGTCGGGAATGTTGTCCAGGTGGACCCGCTCGATGTCCTCGGTCTCCGCGATGCCCGCGCGCACGGCGTCGATCAGCGGGACCGGTGTGCGCCAGGCGCGTCCGGGCGCGGAGCCGGAGAGGATCAGGAGGGACTCGGCGTGGCGGCGCATCCGCGTCGTCAGGTGGTCGAGGCGGAAGAGGTCCTCCAGGTCCGTGGGGTTCTCGGTGCGGCGCTCCATGGTGTCGAGGAGTTCCAGTTGCCGGTGCAGCAGCAGTTGGCTGCGGCGGGCCAGGCTGACGTACACGCCGGAGACGCCTGTCAAGACGGCGGCGCGCCCCGCGACGGCGCGCAAGGCGGCGCGCTGCACCGTGGTCAGCGCCGCACCGACCTGGCCGATCTCGTCCCGGACCGGGTCGCGGGAGAGCGGTGCCTCCTTCTCCAGGTCGAGGGTGTCACCGCCGTGGATGCGGCGGATGGCGGCCGGCAGCCGATGGGCTGCGAGCTCCAGCGCGGAGTTGCGCAGTCCGGTCAGGTCGGCGACGAGCCCGCGTCCGATGCGTACGGAGAGCAGCAGCGCGAGGATCACACCGAGCAGGCCGAGCAGTACGGCGAGGCCGGAACTGCCGAGGTTCGACAGGGAGTACGGCTTGGCGTCGGCGCCCGTGCCGATCGCGTCCCCCTCCGCGGCGGCGAGCCCGGACAGGGTGGGCCCGGCGGCCGAGTGCCAGCGCGCGTCGGTCACGGCGGTCGCGGCGCCGGACGGGCCGGCGGCGAGGATGTCGTCCTGGGCGTCGGCCAGGTCGGCGGCGGTGGGGGAGTCGAGCACCTTGCGGTAGGCGGTGGCGTCCTCGGCCCGCAGGTCGGACACCGCCGCGTCGGCGAAACCACGCTCCTGTGCGACATCGCCGACGAACGTACGGTACTGGGCCGCGGACATGGTCCCGCTCGCCCGCGCGGCGCCGAGCACGGCATCCTGGCGGCTCAACGCCTCGCGGGAGCGGGCCAGTTCGAGCACGGTACGGGTGGCGGACGCGCGGTCGGGCTGATCGGCGCCCGCGAGTTTGGAGCGGACCGCGAAGGCCCGGTCGACGGCCTGGCCGTAGTCGGAGAGCACGGCCGAGGCGCCGCGCGTGCTGTCGCGCCGTTCACCGAGCGCCCCGGCGCTCGCGAGCAGTGAGCGCACCCGGCCGGGCAGCGCCGCGTCGAGGGCGGCGAGGTCGGTGCTGCTGGAGCGGACACCCGCGCGCAGCGCCGTGACGGTCTTGTCCGTACGGGCCTGGGCGGCGTCGAAGTCGTCGCGGGCGGCGCCGCCGGGCGTGGCCTGGTACTTCAGGGCCGCGGCTCGCTCGTCCTGCACCGCGGAGGTGAAGTGTGCGACGGGCCGCACCAGGGTCGCGTTGATCTGGCGCAGCTGCTCGGTGGATGAGACCTGGGAGGCGGTGGTGACGGCCGCGTGTCCCCACAGGGCCATCAGCGAGAGGACCGGCACGGTCAGCAGCGTGACGACCTTCGCGCGGATCGATTTGGGGCGCCAGCGTTCGGGCACCAGAGGGCGTGCGGGCATGACGAAGGGGCTCCTTGGCGGTGCAGGAGTGTGCGGGGCGCGCGCAGTGCGTCGGCCCGGGGGAATGCGCGGCGCCGGCGTGCGTGACGCAAGGGCGTGCCGCGGCGGGGGAGAGGGCGGGCGCGGGCCGGGGCGGGCCGGCTGCCGTCAGGCGACGGGGAGTTCGACCTCGTGCAGCGGGCGGGCCGCGGCCTCGCTCTCGGCGCGCTCACGCGCCGTGGGGGACAGCGCGACGAACGCGCAGGTCAAGAAGAGGAAGGAGCCG
Source organism: Streptomyces sp. NPDC051218 (assembly GCF_044455475.1). Classification (NCBI taxonomy): domain Bacteria; kingdom Bacillati; phylum Actinomycetota; class Actinomycetes; order Kitasatosporales; family Streptomycetaceae; genus Streptomyces; species Streptomyces sp. NPDC051218. The sequence goes on from NZ_JBITEU010000002.1 coordinate 979,494, forward strand.
AGCACCACGGCGAGCGGCAGGATGAAGGCGGTGGCGCTCGCGCCCTGCAGTGGCGCGGTGCCGGCGTGCACGTGCACCGAGACGGCGGCCATGCCCGTGTAGTGCATGCTGCTCACCGCCAGGCCCATCACGAGCGAGGCGACGGCCGCGACGGCGGGCCCCCGTACGGACAGCGCGGCCCACAGGGCGGCGGAGGCGGCGGCGATCGCGATCAGCACGGAGGCGGCGACGAGAGCGGGATCGTACGAGAACGAGCCGTTGAGCTGAGCGGCCGCCATGCCGATGTAGTGCATCGCGGCGACGCCGAGACCGGTACCGATACCGCCCAGCGCGACGGACCGCGGCCGGGACTTTCCGTAACCGGCGGTGAAGACGCCCGCGCCGACGACGGCGATGGCGACGACGAGGCTGAGCAGCGTCAGCGGAATGTCGTAGCGGATGGCGGTGCCCTCGACGGTGTAGCCGAGCATCGCGATGAAGTGCATGGTCCAGATGCCGGCGCCGATGGCGACGGAGGCACTGATCAGCCAGTTCCGCTTGGAACGCCCCCCGGCTGCCAGGGCGCGCACGGTGCAGCGCAGTCCCAGCGCGGCGCCGACGACGGCCATGGCGTACGACAGGACCGGAGTGGCCCAGCCTCCTGCCATGTGGTGCATGTGACCCACGGGATTCCTCTCACTTCGCTGTGTCGGCCCCCCGGCGATCCGGGACGCTAGCACGCAGTGGATCTCTGGCCCGGAGGCACGAAATCCGCTTCATGTGAGGGTTACCGAACAGTAAAGCCCGAGTTCACGGGCCTGCACGCACAGAGGACCATCACTGATCGCACACATTGGTGCGACTCTTGTCACGCCGCGTATCGAACCGCTTGTGACACCGGGGGCGAGAAGCCCGGTTCCGGACATGCGGGACATGGTGGCCCAGGGTCGGCGCGGCGCAGGAGAGTTCGGGCTGGGTTAGTCACCAGGCGAAAGGGAAATAGGTGTGGCACACGAGCACCACCCATGCGAGGAGCCGTCATGTCCACCTTTGTGATCACTGTCCCCGGCACCTTCCTCACCGACATCGATGAGGCAACGCGCGCGGCATTGGAGCGAGGACTGGCTTCTCGGCACACGGAGGTAAGTGAGGACGAGGGCCTGGATCTGCTCACGCTGGACGATGGCGGCCGTTTCTCGGTACGCCTCGAAGTGCGGGCCGCCGACCGCTACGAGGCGGAGCTGGAAGCCTCCCGGCTAGTCACCACGGCTCTGGAGGAAGCGGGCATCAACGTGCCGGACGCCCCGCTCGGCCCTCCGGCTGTCACGGGCATCGACAGCGATCTCTGACTCGGCGTGCGGTTCTTCGGTTCATCGCACAGGGATGACTAGTTCACGTAGTGGGTCGCCGCCGTCGATGAAGAGTCGCGCGTTCGCCGTGGTGGCCACGGCGATACGTTGCATCGCCTGGCGCCCGGCCTCGGGGTGGCGTCCGTCGAGGGCGCCGACGCGGATGGCGAACACGAGGTCGTAGGGCTCTTCGTGCGGTTGCAGGACGAAGTCTTCGGCCGAGACATGGCGGACACTCATGCGGCCTGATCCGATCTCCTCGGCCGCGGCGGCTCGCGCCTGGGCGATCGCGGTGGCGGACCTGTCGATGGCCAAGATGTGGCCTGTGGTGAGTCGGCTCGCGACCTCGCGCGCGGTCGCCCCCGGCCCGCACCCGATCTCGAGCACCCGAAGGTGGGGCTGGAGGGGGAGGGCGGTCACGATCGCGGCGAGTCGCGGCGACAGACGGATCGGCACGGAGGAAAGCATAGGCGCCGGTCGGCCGACGCACACCGACTGCAGGGGTGTGGTGAAGGGGCCCTGCGCTCGGGGTGTGCCCGCGCCAGTTCATCTGGGGCGTGCTTCGTCCAACTCGCGCTGTTCTGCTGTGCTCAGTTCGAGGTCGGCTGCCTCGGCGGAGGCCTGGATGGATGCCGGGCGGCTGGCGCCCGGTACGGGGATCATCACCGGGGAGCGGTGCAGCAGCCAGGCCAGCGTGATCTGTTGCGGGCTGACGCCGCGCTCGGCTGCGACGCGGTGGAAGGCGGTGTGGGCGGTGACCGGCCCGGAGGGACCGTCGAGGGAGCTGCGCGAAATCCCGCCCAGCGGGCTCCAGGGCAGGAAGGCGAGCCCCAGTTGAGTGCTCAGGCGCAGCTCGGGCTCGCTGTCGTGGACGGCGGGTGAGTACTGGTTCTGTACGGAGACCAGGCCCTCACCCAGGATGGCGTGCGCCTCGCGGATCTGACCGGTGGTGACGTTGGAGATCCCTGCGGACCGGATGGTGCCGGCGTCGAGCAGTTCGCGCAGCGCACCCACGGAATCCGCCCAGGGCACGGCCGGGTCCGGTTTGTGCAGCTGGTAGAGGCCGATGGCCTCCACGCCCAGGCGCTTGAGGGATGCTTCGGCGGCGCGCTTGAGGTGGGAGGGGGTGGCGTTGACGGTCCAACTGCCGTCGCCGGGGCGGCCCCTGCCGCCCTTGGTGGCGATGAGCAGGTCGGAGGTGTCGCCGCCGTAGCGGGCCAGGGCGCGGGCGATGAGGAGTTCGTTGTGCCCGGCCTCTCCGGCGTGCCAGTGGTAGCTGTCGGCGGTGTCGATGAGCGTGACCCCGGCGTCCAGGGCCGCGTGGATGGTGGCAGTCGCCCGCTGTTCGTCCGGGCGGTGCTCGATGGACAGCGGCATGGCGCCCAGGCCGACCGCGCTTACGGAGGTGCCCCCGATGGTGCGATAGTGCATGGTCAGTTGCTCCTCAGGCAGTGGTGGCGTGGGAAGTGGTCGCGGTGGACGGCGCGTTGAGGGCTTCGGCGACGGCGGCGGGGAGCCACTGGGCGGTGTCGGAGAAGCGGAAGCCCAGTTCTTTCGCGCGGGCGTTGCTCATGGCGTAGTGGCGGTCGAAGGAGAACGGCGAGGCCTGCTCGCCCACGCCCACGCCTACACCCGCACCCGCTCCCGCAGCCACATCTACACCCGCGCCCACGGTGCGGTAGAGGGCCTCGGTGCCTACCTGGGCGGCGATCAGGGCACTCAAGGCGCGGACGTCGAGCGGGCCGTCGGAGCATGCGTTGAGCGGCCCGGTGAAGTCGGTGGCCGTGGCCGCCCACAGCAGCAGGTCGGCCAGCTCCTGGTAATGGATGAAGACCGTGGGCAGCGCATCGGCGTGCACGGTGATCTGGGTGCCCCGGCTGATGCGCTCGATGTAGTGGGCCAGCCGGCCGGTGAACTCCTGAGGGCCGCCGCCCAACACGTGCGCGCTGCGCACGGTGGCGAAGTCGAACCCGTGATGCCGCGCGAGGACTGCCTCCGCCTGGCGCTTGCCCTCGGCGTAATGCCCCTCCAGATACGCCGCGTCGTGCCAGGGCAGGTCCGTCTGCACCCGCCACGTGGCAGGATCCACCGTCAGTTCAGGTATCGGAGTGCCGCTCGGGACCTCGGGCAGTGCGGCGGTCGCCGGGTCGTAGACCTCGATCGTGGAGGTCATGACGTAGCGCCGGGTACGCCCGCTGAAGACACGTGCGGCGATAGCGGCCTGCACGGGCGTGTAGCAGACCTGGTCCACGACCACGTCGAAGCTTCGGGCGGCCAACGCGGCGACCAGGGCAGCCTCGTCATCGCGGTCGGCGACGAGGTGCTCGACCCCTGCCGGCGGCGGGACGGAGCCGCGGTTGATCACAGTGACCTGGTGGCCTGCCGCTTGCAGGCGCTGCACCAGGAGCTTGCCGAAGTAGCGGCTTCCGCCGATCACGCAGATTCTTTGCATGCCCCTCATCCTGGCCACCTATGGTTGCCAGTAGAAGTGACCGCTTAGTGGATCCGTATTAAGGAAAACTGTTGATCGATGTGCAGCGGCTCCGGGTCCTGCGGACAGTGGCCGAACACGGCAGCTTCAACCGGGCGGCGGCAGCCCTCCACCTCACGCCCTCGGCCGTCTCCCAGCACGTCGCCGCACTCGAGCGCAGTCTCGGTGCCCAGGTTGTCGCACGCAGCACCCGCGGAGTCACCCTCACCCCGGCCGGGGTGATCATGGTGGGGGCCGCCGAGTCGGTCGCCGCGGAGCTCGTGCACGCCAAGCAGCAAGTCGACCAACTCGGCAGTGGTCGCAGCCAGATCACCATCGCCACCTTCACCAGTGGCGGCAGGCTCCTGCTGCCCGACGCCCTCGCCCGCCTGGCAGCCGTCCACCCCGGCACCCTAGTCCACGTCCGGGAAGCCGAGCCCGAGGACAGCCTGCCGCTGGTCCGCCAAGGCGCCGTGGACGTCGCCATCGCCTACCACTTCGACGGCCCGCTGCCCGGCCGGCTCGGCCCGAGCACCGGCCTGGCGTGGACGACGCTCATGGAGGATCCGCTGCATGTCGTCCTGCCTGACACTCATCGGCTGGCCGGCCGCACCTCGCTCGACATCGCTGAACTGGCCGCCGAACCCTGGGTACTCGGCTGCCTCAAGACCGAGGCCTACCTGCGCCGCCACGCCGAAAGTGCCGGCTTCGACCCCGAGGTACGCAGCACGACGACCGACTACTTCTTCGCCCGCTCGCTCGTTGCCGCGGGCGTGGGAATCTCCTTGATCCCCTCCATCGCACTGACCCCGCGGATAGCAGGAGTACGCACCATCCCCATCGCACCGCCTGCGCCGACCCGGCACATCGGCGTCGCCACGATCCTCCGCCGTCGCCATCCGCAGGTCATGACGCTGGTAGCGGCCCTGCAGGACCAATCGCCGACGCTGGACTATGCTGCGCGGCGATGACTACCGGGACGGCTTCGCGCCACACACAGAGCGGTTACCCGGTGCTCTCCTGAGCGCCGTAGGGGCCGGATCGGGCCCGCTGTTCGAGCGAGGATCTCGCGCTGCCGCGCGGGCTCCTCCTCCGTCGTGTTGATCTCGAGCTCCGCACATCAACCACGACAGGAGAAGTCATGCCCACCAAGACGTTGCAGATTCCCACCCCGGACGGTCGGTCCGACGCATTCGCCGCATTTCCCGACGACGGCGAGCGGCACCCGGGGGTGCTGCTGTACGCGGACGCCTTCGGCATACGGCCCGTTCTGGAAGAGATGGCCCGCGAACTGGCCGTGCACGGCTACTACGTGCTCATCCCCAACTACTTCTACCGTCACGGCCCGGCGCCGCTGCTCGAACTTCCCGAGCACATCGGAGAAGAGGCCCGGCCCTCCATCCTCGCCCGGCTGATGCCCTTGATCAACGAACACATCGCCGACGGACGTGTCGAGAGCGACGCGGACGCCTACCTCACGTTCCTCACCGCACAACCCGAGGTCGCTGCCGGGCCGGTGGCCGTGACCGGCTACTGCATCGGAGGCCTCCTGGCGATGCGCACCGCCTCGGCCCACCCCGGCCAGGTGGCCGCCGTCGCCGGATTCCACTCCCCCGTGATCGCGGACGGGCCCGACGGTCTGCACCGCCTTCTCTCCAAGATCACCGCCCAGGTGCACCTCGGCCACGCCGAATCGGACCTGACGCCCGAGGCCCTCGGCGAACTCAACCGGGCTCTGGACACCGCAGGTGTCGCCTACACCTCCGAGATCTACCCCGGCACCGTCCACGGCTACACCATGGCCGACACCGACGCCTTCAGCGCTTCCGGGCTGAAGCGGCACTGGGAGCGCCTGCTGGATCTCCTGGACGGGACCCTGGGCAAGGGCTGACAATCCGTTCTCCAGTCGGTCGGGCAGGCCTGCGGATGCGGCAGCAGTCACTGCTGCCGCATCCGCAGGGCGAGTTGAGTGCGTGACGTCAGGGACAGCTTGCGGTAGATGCGGCTCAGGTGGGCCTCGACCGTCTTGACGGAGATGAACAGCGTGCTGGCCACCTCCCGGTTGGATGCCCCGGAGGCAACATGGCGGGCGACGTCCGCCTCGACCTGCGTCAGTTCCTGCCCGGGGCCGGTCGGCGCGGTGCGGTCGAGTCGGTGGAGGAGGTGCTGGGTCCGCTCGGCGCGGTAGGTCGCCTGGGCCCGCGTATAGAGGTCGTGGGCGTGTTCCCGGTGGCTGCGTGCGGCTGCCGCCCGGCGCCGTTTCTGCTCTGCCTGCCCCAGCAGAACCAAGGTGTGTGCGTGCTCGAGGGGCAGGTGCGAGTCGTCGAAGCTGTGGGCGGCTTCGGACAGCCGGCCGACGGCCTGGTCGCTCCGGTGATGGTGGAGGTCGAGCCGCGCCCGGCTGCGGAGGAGGGCCGCGGCGACGGCCGGGGCCGGCCGGGGATGCTCCTCGGCGAGGCGGGTGAGAAAGTGCTCGGCCTGGTCCGGCCTGCCGGCCAGGGTGAGTGCGTCGGCATACAGGTGGTGCCACTTGAAGGCTGCGAGGTCGGCGGTGAGTTGATGCTGCTCTAGGCGGGCCACCTCACTGAGGGCCGCCGCTGCCGCCTCGAACTGGTGGAGACACAGCAGCGATTGGGCCAGGGCGTGCAGATTGCGCGCTGTGAAGATGCTGTCCTCGTCCTCCTTGGACTGCTGCAGACCCCACTGGGCGGTGACGGCGGCCTGGCCGGGGCCTTCCCTTTCGACCTGTACGAGGGCGTGCGTGGCGCAGGCGGGACCGGGGGAGAGGCGCATCGTACGGGCGAGATGCAGGGCGCGTCGGCTCCAGGCTTCGGCGGCGGCGACGTGGCCCCGGCGCAGGTCGCTCTCGGCGAGACTGCGCCAGATCTCCTGTAGGTCCTCGGTGCTGCCCGTGGCCTCCGCGTGCCCGAGCAGATGGTGCAGACCGCTCTGCGTGGTCGGGTGGTCGTCGTCATAGAGGGCGTGACGAAGCCTCAGATAGTGAGGACTGTAGCGAAGTTGACCGGAAGGTGGGTCTGGGCTGACCGCGAGCGCCCGGTCGAGGGTGGCCTTGGCGTCCCCGCGCTGGGTGAGGCGTTCGATGCGGGCTTGCATGGTCAGGGCGGCCGCCTCGATGTCCGGCCGTGCGCAGGAGCGGGCGTCGAGCGCCGCCTGCTCGGCGGCGGCCAGGGACTCCTGGGGCCGGCCCGCGATGTTGTGCCGAATGGCCGTGTAGAGCCCGAGCCGGGCGCGGAGCGAGGCATCGGAACGGGTCAGGGCCGCCAGACGCGCCAGGGTCGCGCTCTGGTTCTCGAGTCCCTGGCCGTGCGCGTCAAGGAGCGCCAGCAGTGCCTCCGCCTCGGCGTCGGGCGCGCGCAGGAGGGTGAGGGCGGCGACTGCGCGTGAGGCGAGGACGGCGTCTCCGGCGTCGGCTGCGTCTCGGCACGCCTGGAGCCAGCGCTCCAGGAGGAGGGGCCGGTCGTCGGTGGCGGTGCGGTTCGCCGCCAGTTGCATGAGCTCCGCGGCGAGGCCCGGCTCGGCGCAGGAACGGGCTGTGCGGGCCGCGGTGACTCCCTCCTTGGCGGCTCGCTCATCGGGGCCGGGCGTGGCCAGCAGACGATGCCGGGCTGCGGCGAGTGGGTCAGGGGAGGCGGCTGCCAGAGCGTGGTGGAGGGCTGCACGCTCGGTCGGATCGATCGCGAACTCAGCCTGCCTTCGCAGGAGTTCGGAGGTGAAGGAGACTCTTCCCGCCGGGTCGCGGACAATGAGGCCCGCTCTGCCCGCACGATCCACGTCGCGTTCGGCGTCGTCGTACCCGCAGGCACAGAGCAGCGCGGTATCGGCCGACCGGGTCAGTGCCAGCGCGGTGAGGGCGCCCCGCCAAGGGGAGGGCACCGACTGCCACCAAGCCTGTGCCAGGCGGGCCGACTCGGCTGCGGGCTGCCCGTGGTCCGTGCCGAGTTCGCTCGCCGCGGCGCGCGCCAACAGCGGATGGCCGCCGCTGTCGCTGTGCACCGAGGCAGCACGCCCGGCGGCGAAGCCTTGGGACACGAGGGCCGCGGCGACCTCGGCCTCGGTCAGCATCCGTAGCTCGGTCCAGGGGACGTGGCCCCCGCCGAGCACGGCGCTCAGCTCACCCGAAGCGCAGTGGGCGGACGGAAGCGAGAAGGCCAGCCGCAGCCGGGAAGGGGGCAGCGTACGGCAGCAGAAGTCCAGGACATCCAGGCTCAGTTGATCAGCCAGATGTGCGTCGTCGATCAGTACTGTCCAGCCCCCGGCGCCATCGTCGAGGCACAACTGCCGTACGGCCCTTGCCGCGGAGGCGATAGACGGCGGGTCCGGATCAATAGGCTCTGGAGGCGGACGTAGGCCAAGGTGCGACGCGGCTTCCAGCGACGGCGGCAACATCCCGACCAACTGCGCAAGAAGCCCGTACGGTTCACACTCAAGCTGCCTGCTCCCCGCCAGCGACAGACGCCGCGTGTCCTCGGCGGCGCCGACCCGACGGGCCAACTCCCGTAGTACGTACGACTTTCCCGTGCCCCAGGGCCCGCTCACCACGACTCGGCCCAGCGCACACAGGTCAGCCTCTGCTTCCCGCAGCGCCCGCCCCTGCTCCGGCCACCATGCGTCGCTCCCGCCGCACCCCTCACGCACCTCGGTCACGCCCGTGAGCCTAGGTTCTGGGGCTCGCCCCATCCAGCACGGACCCTGCGTGCAAGGGAAAACCCTCAGGCCCCCGCCGGAGTCGTGAGCCCCCGCCACCGGGAGACGACACCCCGCCATCCCATGGTCACCGTACGAACGACCCGCCACATGGCAGGTGCGGCTCGCGCGGGACCGGCTGATCCGCGTCGGCGACCGCTATCGGCGGCCTGCCCTTGGTGACGACGAGACGCCAGGGACATCTCTGATGGCCACGGCCGGCCAGTGCCACGAGGCTGCACGGCTATCGGACCACGCCGCAACGCGGCAGTCACTGCAACGCCGCACCGCGGCAGTCACGCCAACGCCGCACCGCGGAAGTCACGCCAGCGCCGCTCCGCGGCAGTCACAGCAGCATCGCACCCCTGCAGTCACCACCGCGGAGCGTCAGTCACAACAGACCGGTCACCACAGAAAGGCAGGCCCCACCGTGCCCATCACCCCCCGCAGCACCACGCTACGTGCTGCCCTCGCAGGCACCGTCGCGTGCCTCACCCTCGCCGCGTTTCCCCAACTCGCCTCGGCGCAGGCCACGTCGACCCCACCCCCACCGGCCCCTGGCCTCCTGTCCGCACTCCAGCGCGACCTGAACCTGACGCCGGACCAGGCCCGTACCCGCCTCGCCGACGAGAGAGCGGCCAGGGACGTGGCCACCCGACTCCGCTCCACCATCGGTGACCGGGTCGTCGGCATGTGGTTCGACGGTGCGTCGGGAAAGCTGCACGCCAATCTCAACGGCTCCGCGGACGCGGCCACCGCCGGACGGCTCGGAGCCATCGCCCACCGCACCGCCTACACACCGCGCGAGTTGACCGAGGCCCTCGCCGTGATCCGCGGCCAGGTCCGCGACGTTCCCGGCGTCGTCTCCTGGGGCGTCGACCAGCGTGCCGGCCGGATCGACGTCGTCACCGCCGCTGACCGCCACACCCCGGAGACCGAGCGCCTCCTGGAGCGCCTGCGCAGCCTGGGAGACATCGTCAGCCACTCCACGGTCGCCGACGCACCGCGCCAGCAGCAGGGCAGCGTCGTCGGCGGCGAGAAATGGATACCCGGCAGCGAGAGCCCCTGCTCCGTCGGCTTCTCGGTCACCGCCTCCGGCGGCGCGAAGGGATTCCTCACCGCCGGGCACTGCACCAACGACGCCAACCAGCCCGCTTACGGCAAGGACGGCAGTCGCGTCGGCACCTCCAACCAGGGCGGAAGCCACAGCATCAACGCACGCGAAGGCGACTTCGGACTCGTGGCGGTCGATCAGGCCGGATGGGACCTCTCCCCGAAGGTCTCCGGCTACGGGCAGGGTGACGTCACGGTCACCGGTTCAGCCGAGGGTGTCGTCGGCCAGAGCGTCTGCCGCTCCGGCCAGACCAGCGGCTGGCGCTGCGGAGTGATCACCAAGGTCAACCAGAGCGTCGACTACGGCAATGTCGTCATCGACGGCCTCTCCTGGACGGACGCCTGCTCCTCCGGGGGAGACTCCGGGGGGTCCTACGTCACCGCCACCGGTGGCAAAGCCGTGGGGCTGCACTCCGGGGGCGGCAGCGCCACCTGCGGCAGCTCCGGCACGACCAACACCATCTTCCAGCCGGTCAATGAAGCCCTGCAGAAGTGGAACCTGGCTCTGGCCACCAGCAACCCGCAGCCCGGCGACGTCACCGTCGGTGCCGTGAGCGACCGGAGCGGCACGGTGGGGCAGAGCGCCACGCTGAACAACACCGCTCAGGGTGGCACGGCCCCCTACCGGTGGAGCGCATCGGGCCTGCCCGCGGGACTGCGGATCGACGCGAGCACCGGAACCGTCACCGGAACACCCACCACTGCCAGCACCAGCACGGTGACCCTCACGGCCACCGACGCCGCCGGCAAGACCGGCAGCACCACGTTCAACTGGACCGTCACCGCACCCGGCGGCGGCACCCTCGCCCTGACGCACCCCGGCAACCAGACCGTCTACACCGGCCGCCCCTACTCCCTGCCCCTGACCGCGAGCGGCGGCACCGGAGCCCGCACCTTCACCGCCACCGGCCTGCCCGCGGGCCTGGCCATCAACGCCGGCACGGGCACGATCTCCGGGTCCCCCACGGCCTGGGGCATCCACACCAGCCGGATCACCGTCAAGGACGGCGCGGGAAAGACCGCGGCCATCACCGTCAACTGGAACGTCTTCAACTAGGCGAAGGCATCGGCCAGATCGGCGGATCGGAGGCACCGCCCAAGCGGTGCCTCTCGCGTGTCCGGACGGCAGGTTCGCGACCGCGGTGAGTCATGGGTGGGAGTCGTGAAGAGTTCACGCACGGTTCTGGGGATTCGGTCGGGGGAGCGAAAAGATCGGGGAGCTCACCGGCGCTTCCGAACGAGTCGGGCGCCGACCGTGCGATGGGAGACCGATCAACGATGTTCACTCTGGTACGGAGCAGAGTGCGGACCGCCGCGCTCGCTCTCTCGGCCGTCGCGGCCCTCGCTTTCGGCGCGACCGCCACGACGGGCGCGTCAGCGGCCCCCGCCCCCAGCCCCAAGCCCGCCCCCGCATCCGCTCTCGCGAAGCAAGGGCCAACCTCGGTGGCGTACGTCGAGGTGAACAACAACAGCATGCGCAACGTCGGCAAGTACACGCTTGCAGACGGCGGCGACAACGTCTTCGACGTAGCCGTGATCTTCGCCGCGAACATCAACTACGACACGACCAAGAAGTCGGCGTATCTGCACTTCAACGAGAACGTGCAGCGTGTCCTCGACAACGCCGACACCGAGATACGGCCGTTGCAGCAGAAGGGCATCAAGGTCGTCCTCTCGGTCCTCGGCAACCATCAGGGCGCCGGGTTCGCCAACTTCCCCTCGCAGCAGGCGGCTTCGGCGTTCGCGAAGGAAATGTCGGACACCGTGACCAAGTACGGACTCGACGGCATCGACTTCGACGACGAATACGCCGAGTACGGCAACAACGGCACCGGCCAGCCCAACGCCAGCTCGTTCGTGCACCTGGTGTCGGCACTGCGCGCGAACATGCCGGACAAGATCATCAGCCTCTACAACATCGGTCCGGCCGCATCGCGCCTGTCCTACGGCGGCGTCGACATCTCCACCAAGTTCGACTACGCCTGGAACCCGTACTACGGCACCTGGCAGGTCCCCGGCATCGCACTCCCCAAGTCGAAGCTGTCACCGGCGGCCGTCGAGATCGGCCGGACCTCGCAGAGCACGGCCGCCGACCTCGCCCGCCGCACCGTCAGTGAGGGATACGGCGTCTATCTGACGTACAACCTCGACGGCACCGATCGCAGCGCCGATGTCTCCGCGTTCACAAGGGAGTTGTACGGCAGTGACGCCGTTTACACGCCGTAGGGCGCACGCACACCTCAACGCATGGCCATGCGGCGGGGTTTGCCACATCCGTCAGGACTGAGTCCCTCGCAGGCCGCGCTGACGACAACGATGTCGGGGGCGCGGCCGCTACGCTCGACTGCCGGTATCGGCAGTGGTCAACTTTGGGGGGTTCATGACGAGCTACTCGATCTCGGTTCGCTTGCAGCGCACGACGGTGGAGGAGGCCTACGTCTCCGTTCCGGTCAGCGATGCCGTCATGCAGGACGAGCGGGCCGAAGACGGGTCGTACCGCCTCGACACGGAGAAGTTCGTTGCCGCCGCGATCGAACTCGGCGGCGGAGCCGCATGGCTGCCGGAGCACCAGCAGGTGGCACTGCACCCGATCCAGCAGGCTCCTGACGACGTATAGCTGATCAGCAGCCACTGGGTCCGCTACGGCTGTGGCGCACCCAGCGGCTGTTCAGTAGCTACTCAGCGGCTACTCAGTGGCTGTTCAGCGGCTGCTCAGCGGATTTCCGTAGGCGTGAGCCGTGGAGAGGTACGGGAGTCCGAGCGTGCGGGGCGAGAAGGCCGCCGAGGCGCCGGCCGACCCCTTGGGGAAGAGCCACGCGGCGCCCAGGGAGGAGTTCTCGCCCGGCGATCCGACCGTCACGTCCGGTACGCCGTCGGCGTTGTGATCACCCGCGGCGACCGCCCCGCCGAAGGCGTCACGCGCCTCGGCCACGCCCGGGACACCGGACGTGTCCTGGTTCCAGGAGAGGGAACTGGCGGCGCCCTTGGCGTCGACCAAGCCCTGAGCGCCACCGCGCACCAGCCAAGCGGCTCCGGCCCCCGTCCGGCTTCCGATGGCCTCACCCGGAGCGCCCGCGATCAGGTCGTCGCGGCCGTCGCGGTTGACGTCGGCGACGGCGAGGGCGGCGCCGAAGCGGTCGCCGTCCTCGGCCACCCCCGGCACGCCCGCGGTGTCCTGGTTGAGCGTCTGCGCACGGGTGCCGAACGAGCCGCTCGCAGTGCTTCCGTAGTGGACGTGGATGCCGCCGCCCTTGGCGAGACTCTCGGGACCGCACGGGTCGTCGATGTTCTCGTCGGCTATCTCACGGCATTCGCCCAGCGCCAGGTCGTCGTGACCGTCACCGTCGAAGTCGCCGGCGGCCAAGGCGGTCACGCCGGCGTTGTCCGTGTTCCAGAAGTTGGCCATCTCGGACCGGTCGGCGTCCCACTTCCACAGTCGTACGTGGGACTGCGCGCTGGGGACGCCCGAGGTCCAGTACGCCACGGCCAGGTCCGCCGTGCCGTCGCTGTCGAAGTCGCCGGTGGCCAGAACGGGGGCGCGGCCGCCCATGGGGGCGGCGACCACGGTGGTGACCAGGCTGTCCTCGCCCTGGATGACCCGTGCGACGACCTTGTCCGTGCCACCGACCACGATCGTTTTGTTGCCGCCACCGGTGAGGTCGGCCGCCGCGATCGACATGCCGTACGCGGCCGAGGGCGAGGGCCCGGTCAGGACTGTCGACCCCGGCCCTGGTCCGGTCTTCGAGCCGCCTACGACGGTGACCATGCCCGCGTCGCTGCCGCGGTCGGTGACGTCCTCACCTGGGGCACCGGCGAGCAGTTCCGCGATGCCGTCGCCGTTGAGGTCGGTCAGGGTCACGGAAGCCCCGAAGCGGTCGCCTGCCTCCGGAGATCCGGGAACTTCGGGGGTGGCCTGGGTGACACGGAGGCTTCCATGGGCGCCGACGCCCTTGGGCCCACCCCGGACGACGTTGACGTACCCGGCCTTGGCCCGCCCGTCCACGGTCCCGCCCGGGACACCGACCGCGAGGTCCGCGTAACCGTCACCGTTGAAGTCGCTGGTGGCGCTGCGGGGCGCGGCAGCGGCGGCACCCGGCGGGAGCAGGAACCCGGCGGCGGCGGCAGCGGCGGCCGCGATGGAGTACGTCAAAATGCGGCGGCTGCGAGGCACGGTGGCTCCCACTCGGTCGACGGAGTGCGGTTCTGGGGTGCGGTTCTGTCTGGTGTGACCGTCGAAAGGGGGAGCTGGTTGTACGGGGATTCACCTGCCGTCTCCGTCGGGTTCAAGGTGCGGGCCGAGGCGCCTCTCTGGTGGAGTACTTCGGCCGGGGGCAGGAACGTAATGGCTACGTCGGGTCCTCGTTGAACTTCGACTTGGACCAGTAGTAGCCGAGCACGGTCAGTCCCAGGCACCAGGCGAGGGCGATCCAGCCGTTGTTGCCGATCTCGCTGCCGAGGAGGAGGCCGCGCAGGGTTTCGATGGCGGGGGTGAAGGGCTGGTACTCGGCGATGGGCT